>BMJD01000035.1 GCA_014642895.1 Lentibacillus populi | reverse complement strand
TCCCCTTATTTTAACAGAGAGGGAAGCAAGCGGAGCGCGGTAGGAATTTAAAAAATTCACCATTTCTAGTGTCCAATTTCTTGACATAGATCCAATTACCAACATAGAACCTACTGAGCCTAAATACAATAACCCTTTTGAAACAAAATATTTAAATAAAAATAATTATAAAGCAATGGAAAATCAAACTATTGGTATTTCAAATACGATAAATGAAATAATCCCATTTGCTGTAATTGGTACTGATGGAAGAGAAAAGGTTAATGATACTGACGTGATGCCATACAGAGCAATCTCGTTCATCTCTTTAACATTTGAGAATGAGGGATCTGGTACTTGTACTGGCACAGTAGTTGCTAGAGATTTAATTCTCACAAATGCTCATTGTCTTGATAATGAAGATAATGGAAATGCCGTTAGTTCTACTGTCTACCCTGCAGTTTATGATAGTCATTATAGTTACGGTGCATGGCAAATGGAAGAAGCGTATATCCCGAGAGGTTGGTCTGAAAATCGCGATATAAAATATGATTATGCAGTAATAAAGGTAGAACCCCTAGGTGATCTTCATGTAGGAGAAATTACTGGGACACTTGGTATGACAGACCAAAATTTGAATTCTGAGACCGTTAGTGTTTATGGATACCCAGGAGATTTGATGGCAGAGGATGGTCAGATTTCTCAATGGGGCATGTCTAGTTCTGTTTACGACTGGAATCAGAATATGGTCTATTATACACTTGATACAAATAATGGACAATCAGGTTCTCCTGTGTTAAATACTAATAACGAAGTTGTCGGGGTGCATAGGGGTAGTTGGGTTGATGCAGATAGAGAACCTATTTACAATGGTGGGCCAAAAGCTAACGATGAACTAATAACTTTTGTACTCACAATAGCGCCATAGTGTAAATTTCTTAGATAAAATAGAACCTCGTAACATTTTACGGGGTTCTATTTACAAATCAATATCTCCTAACTTATTATGTGAATAACAATATATTTTGGAGGCTTTAAATCTTGTTAAATAAAAGCATCTTTTGTTGCTATTTGTTAATATTAAATATTTTTATTGTGGGTTGCACTAACAATGAAACCAATCAGGAAGAATTAGGTCAAGATGTCACTCCAAGTGATTCACTACAGAAAGAATCAGCTGAAGTTGGGTATGTAATACAAAAGAAGGAGACTACCTTTTTATTTGCACCTACTTGGCAAAAGGATCTGTTGGAAAAATATGAGCAGGGTGAGTTAGGAAAAAACTATCCAGATGCCATATATGTGAATTTATCAGATATAGATCTTAATTTAAATGAGATAGAAGTAGGTCAACCAATACGAGTATGGTTTGATAGTACTGTAGAGAGTATTCCTCCTAGTGGACATGCTGTTAAGGTTGAAATTATGGAAAAATAAGTAGCCCCATCAAACTAAGGACGGGGCTTATTTTTATTTAAACTACTTTTCACATCGAATACGTCTTCTTTGTCGATTACTCCGAAAAACTCCTTCCAATGCCTGCGATACTCTTTTAGGGTCCTATCGATGTAGCTCTCCACCTTAAATATCCGTGCTATGTCGTCCATAGCTTTCTCGTAATGCAGACTACGGCGACTTATTTCATGCTTGATTCCGGTTTCCCGACGCTTCACAACTCCGTACCGTCTAAAATTGGACACAAAAAAACCTCCCAGTAAATTTAATTACCGAGAGGCATAGCGGTCTGCTATTGATTAACGATAGATACGACGTAAACGCATATAGAATGAACTGTTCGCGTATTATTTCGGTAGAGACGTTTTTATGAAACCGTGTCATTCGTTCAACCAACGCTTACGATTTCGCCTTAAAATTTCGTGTCTCTTTACCGTCATATCAACGTTTATAACGTGTAAGCGCGCCCGGAGGGATTCGAACCCCCGGCAGACTTGGTACCGGAAACCAACGCTCTATCCAGCTGAGCTACGGGCGCATACTAAAATCCAAATCACGCACATATGCTATTATAACGCCACACCTTATTAGATACAAGCCTTTTTTTCAATTTCACGCTTTACAAGGTAATTTTATTTTTTTGAGAAAAAAGAGAAAAATATCAAATTAGGAATAAAGGCATGTATAATATATGTCAATTCAAAAGAGTCAATTTACTTCATGACAAAGGAGGATATTATGGAAACGGAATTACCGCTCCTGCAGATCAATAATTTACATACACATTTTTTTACAAAGTCTGGTGTGGTTAAAGCCGTCGATGGTGTTGACCTGACTATTAAACCTGGGGAAACACTCGGAATCGTTGGTGAATCAGGATCAGGCAAAAGTATAACTGCGCTGTCTATTCTCGGTTTAGTTCCTTCTCCACCTGGCAGAATTGTTGATGGAGAAATCTATTACAAGGGGGAAAATCTTCTCCAAAAAACAGAGAAACAAATGCGCAAGATTCGCGGAAAAGAAATTGCTATGGTTTTCCAGGATCCAATGACATCACTAAATCCGGTTTTCACCGTGGAAAAACAAATGATTGAAACCATTTTGGCACACGAAAATATCAACAAAAAACAGGCAAAGGAACGTGCGGTTGAATTATTGGATTTAGTTGGAATTCCTGACTCAAGAAAACGTATAAAAAATTACCCACACGAATTCAGTGGTGGCATGCGTCAGCGCGTCATGATCGCGATGGCCTTATCGTGCAACCCTTCCCTGCTTATTGCAGATGAACCTACAACCGCATTGGACGTCACTATCCAAGCGCAAATCCTGGAACTTTTTAAAAAAATGCAGCAGGAGCTTGATATGGCGATTATCATGATTACCCATGATCTAGGTGTCGTTGCGGAGGTCTGTGATCGGGTAATGGTAATGTATGCCGGTAAGCCAGTGGAATTTACCGAGACTAATAAACTGTTTGATCAAGGAAAACACCCCTATACACTAGGTTTGATGAACTCCATACCTAAAATAACAGCCGAGAAGCAAAAACTGGAAGCGATCTACGGAAGTCCGCCAGATTTACGAGCCTTACCTAAGGGCTGCAGTTTTGCACCTCGGTGTAAGCATGTAATGGAGAGCTGTTTATCGATTGACCCTGATTTAAAACCAGTCGATGACGGTCATCTCGTTCGTTGTTTGCTTTACGAGGAATCAAAAAAGGCGGTATCAACATGAGTACATTATTAGAAGTGAAAAATTTAAAAAAGCATTTCCCGCTAAAAAGTAAAAAACTATTTGCCAAGGATAAACCCGTACTAAAGGCTGTTGACGGTGTTTCTTTTTCCGTCCAGTCCGGGGAGACATTAGGTCTTGTAGGGGAGAGTGGATGTGGGAAATCAACAACCGGACGAACCATTCTAAAACTGTTAGAACCGACGGATGGCGATATCCATTTCAAAGGAGAAAATATTGCAACATTTCGTGGTGAAAAATTGCGAAAGCTCCGCAAAGACATGCAAATTATTTTTCAGGATCCGTATGCTTCTCTCAACCCGAGAAAGACGATTGAACAAACAATTACGGAGCCGATGAAAATATTTAATATCACCAAAGAGGAGCGTACGAAAAAATTATCCCGTTTGCTTGATGTTGTTGGCCTAAGTTCGTACCATAAGCAACGCTATCCGCACGAGTTTAGTGGCGGGCAGCGCCAGCGGATTGGTATTGCCCGTGCACTCGCATTAGATCCGGAACTGGTTATTTGTGATGAGCCTGTTTCAGCATTGGACGTTTCCATTCAGGCACAGGTTATTAATTTAATGGAAGAGCTGCAGGAAGAATTTAATCTTACATACATTTTCATTGCACACGACCTAAGCGTTGTCCATCATATTAGCGACCGCGTTGCTGTGATGTACCTTGGTGAACTTGTAGAAATCGGCGACGTTCACGAGCTGTACCAAAATCCGAAACACCCATATACACAAGCATTATTATCCGCCGTTCCAGAGGCCAATCCACATCACGACAAACAGCGAATTATTTTATCTGGTGACCTTCCCTCACCGGCAAATCCGCCACAGGGATGCAAATTTCATACAAGATGCCCATTTGCTGAAGCTATATGCCGTACAGAGGAGCCACAGCTCAAAAAAGTTTCGGCGACTGGACAAATGGCCGCATGTCACTTCGTTGAGGAAGTTGAGGAGGTGGTAAATTCTTAATCGACACGACGGTTCATTATTTACTAGAATACTAATTTCCAAGGGGGAACTATTTTGAGAAAGCGTAATTTATTATCACTGTTTACCTTGCTTTTATTTTTCGTACTAGTTGTCAGTGCCTGCAGCAGTAATTCAAGTTCATCGAATAGTAATGGAACTGACAAAAGTGATGGAAGTACAGAAACGGAAAAAACAGATGGCGAGAAAACACTAATCTTCGGGCGTGGCGCTGATTCCATTCAATTGGATCCATCAAAAATAACAGATGGCGAATCGATTTACGTAACCAATCAAATCTATGATACATTAGTACGCTATAAAGAAGAAAATACAGAGGTAAGACCTGCCCTCGCAACAGAATGGAATGTTTCGGATGACGGTTTAACCTGGACTTTCCAACTGCGTGACGATGTAAAATTCCATGATGGCAATGACTTTTCTGCTGAGGATGTTGTCTATAATTTCGAACGCTGGGCAACATCAGCCGAATTTATTTACTATGGCTACATGTTTGGTGCTTCGGAGGATGATCTTGGCGGGATTATTGAAAAGGTGGAAGCAACCGGTGATTACGAGGTTACGATTACATTGTCCGAACCAAATGCTCCATTCCTGCAAACACTAGCGATGCCACCGTTCGGTATTGCAAGTCCAGAGGCGGTCGAAAAATATGGGGAAGATTATTTTAAAAACCCGGTCGGAACAGGTCCATTCGTGTTTGATGAGTGGGTTCCTGATGACAGTATTACTGTTACGAAAAACGACGACTACTTTGGTGAGGTTGCCAATGTAGAGAAAGTAATTTTCCGTACAATCCCTGATAATGGTGCCAGATTTATGGAACTTCAGTCTGGATCGATTGATATGATGACAGGGTTAAACCCACAGGATATTCAAACGGCAGAGGATGACGAAAACCTGCAGATTATCCGCAGACCGTCAATGAATGTGAGCTATCTGGCAATGAACACGGAAAAAGAAGGTCCAATGTCCGAAAAATTAGTTCGACAAGCCATTAATTTAGCAATTGACAAAGAAAAGCTCATTACATTATATGAAGGTATTGGCAAGCCAGCCAAAAACCCGCTTCCACCTTCATTATGGGGATACAATGACGATATTGAAGACTATGGCTATGATGTCGAGGAAGCAAAGAAACTATTGGCCGAGGCTGGATATGCGGATGGTTTTGATACCAACCTTTATATTTTCTCAAATCCAAGAGACTATATGCCGCAGCCAAAAGTAACCGCCCAGGCAATTCAAGAAATGCTCAAGGAAGTAAACATCAACGTAGAAATCGTTGAAAATGACTGGGATACCCACTTGGCAGCAACCGAAAACGGCGAACATGATATGGCGTTCCTGGGCTGGACAGGTGATAATGGTGACCCGGATAACTTCTTATATGTATTGCTGGACAAAGATAATGCAAAAATGGGTTCAGCCGGTAATATTGCATTTTACAAGAGTGATGAGCTTCATGACTTGTTAAAACAAGCGCAAACGGAAATGGATCAAGAGAAACGTACAGAGCTTTATTTACAAGCACAGGAGCTTATTCACGAAGATGCGCCATGGTTCCCAATTGCTCATACAACACCTCCAATTGCAGCAAGTAAAAAGGTCGTTGATTATGTACCACATGCAACAGGCAGTGAACCATTTAATTTACTGAACATTAAATAGCAGCTTACCGACATTTTAATTGGTGTTAATAGTTATTTCCCTTAAGAGGAGGTTCAAACAGTCAGCAAATAATAAGCGGCGACTGTTTGAACACATTTTATGGAGAATCAATCCAAGAATTGGCAATTTCTTCACCATGGTATTAGCCGGTTCTTGGATATAACTGCACTAAACGGAGGAATCAAATCATGCTTAAATACATTGTACAAAGACTATTGATGCTTATCCCCGTGCTAATCGGTGTCTCCATTCTTACTTTTTCTCTCATTCATCTTATCCCAGGTGACCCGGCAAGAAGTATGCTTGGGGAAAAAGCAACGGAGGCACAGCTTGAATCATTACGTGCTGAGCTGGGGTTGAATGATCCGTATATCATCCAATATGGGCGGTTTATCGGAGATATCCTTCAGGGTGATTTAGGTGAATCCGTCCAGTCAAAAGAGAATATTGGATATGAACTATTACATAAACTTCCGGCAACAATCGAATTAACGATCTTTGCCATGATTCTAGCAATAGTGATTGGTATTTTTGCAGGGGTAATTGCCGCTGTTAAACAATATTCCTGGTTTGACAATATTAGTATGACCGGCGCATTGTTTGGTGTATCTTTACCAATATTCTGGCTTGGTTTAATGATGATTTGGCTGCTCTCGGTCAAGTTAAATATCCTGCCTCCTTCAGGACGATTAACAGCAGGGATCAAACTGGATACGATAACAAACTTTTATTTATTGGACAGCATCCTAACCGGAAACTGGTCAGCCTTTAAAGACGCATTCTCCCACCTGTTAATGCCTGGACTTGCACTTGGAACGATTCCAATGGCGATTATCGCCCGGATGACCCGTTCCAGTATGCTGGAAGTGATGCGGCAGGATTTTATCCGGACAGCGAGTGCAAAAGGGTTGAAGAAGCATCTGGTTGTTTTTCAACATGCATTAAAAAACGCTTTCCTGCCTGTGTTAACAGTTATAGGATTGCAATTCGGTTTACTGCTGGGCGGAGCCGTCTTAACGGAGACAATTTTTTCATGGCCAGGGGTTGGGCGTTATGTATACCTTGCTGTTCTTGGTCGGGATTATCCGGTTGTACAAAGCACAATATTAATGATTGCGACAATATTTGTTTTGGTTAACCTGCTTACGGACATCCTTTATAAATATGTAGATCCAAGGATTAGATTCGATTGATGACACATACAGCAGCGTTTCAGAGTTAAAAACTACCAGGAAAGGATGTGCAACATATGTCACTTCAGCCAAACCCGATACCTGATCCAGACGCCACCAGGGTCGATGAGTCTATCCAACCCAAGTCAAGCAGGTTATGGGTAGATTCATTAATAAGAATCATTAAAAGCAAAACATCCTTCATTGGATTGTGTATTATTTTAATTTTAATTTTAACGGCGATATTCGCACCGATGATTGCCACCCATAACCCAATAGAACAAAATATTATTGACCGGTATCAGGCACCATCATCCGATCATTTGCTCGGAACCGATGAACTTGGGCGGGATATTTTCAGCCGGATTGTCCATGGCTCCCGTATTTCGATTCAAATCGGGGTTATTGCAGTAGGTATTGCTTTGATCGTTGGTGTTCTCCTAGGAGGGATTGCTGGATATTTTGGGCGCTGGGTTGATCAGATCATTATGCGAATAATTGATATTATGATGGCTTTTCCCAGTATTCTGCTGGCAATAGCGCTTGTAGCTGTTCTCGGTCCCAGTTTACGGAATGCGATGATTGCTGTCGGGATTGTCGGTGTTCCGCAATTTGCCAGAATTGTCCGATCGGCGGTGCTGTCCGTTAAAGAAACGGAATACGTGGAAGCGGCACGTGCAATTGGTGCAAAACATGGAAGAGTATTAATGCAGCACGTTCTCCCTAATTGCCTTGCCCCGATTATTGTTCAAACAACACTTAGCATTGGTACAGCAATTTTGGATGCAGCCGGCTTAAGTTTTTTGGGGCTTGGCGCACAGCCACCAACACCGGAATGGGGAGCAATGCTCAGTGATGGACGTGCAGCTTTGCAAAATGCACCGTGGGTTGTTGCATTTCCAGGAATCGCCATTTTCTTTGTTGTGCTTGGTTTCAACCTTTTCGGTGATGGATTACGTGATGCACTGGATCCAAGATTAAAACAATAATGACATTTCAGATAGTACTATTGTATGATAGAAGGTGAAGCAATCGCTTTGCCTTTTTTATTTGAAAAAATAATTCATGTAACGGGGGTGAGTAAATGAAAAAATATATTCCGGTATTTATATGTATCATGTTGGCCTTCATCTTATTATGTACAACCATCCGTTCTTCCCCGAGTAAGCCTATTAACTCCTATCCTAATTTGCCGGCACCGATTGGCGGGGAAAAAATTTTAATTACATCGGCCGGCCAGGCTGCAGAAGGAACAATTCTGTTAAAAATCGCAGAGAACCTCAATCTGGAAGCGGACTATCGGCCAAGAGCACTAGCAACAGATCTATATGATTATGCAAGCGTTGTGATCGTCCTTGGATACAGTGCCAACGGTATAGCCCATACACCAAGATCATTTGCAGAAGAATTGACACGAACAGATCAGCTCGTCGAAGAAGCAGAACATATGAATTTACCTGTTGTACTCGTCGATCTTTCCGGTGAACAACGTGAGAATGACGAAACGGAGAAGTTATTTGTGCAGATCGTTCCTTTTGCCGATTATTACATTGGATTAAAAAATGTAAAGCACCCGGACAAACTGCTTACCACATTGAAAAAACACCATGTACCTGCGACGCTTGTTACCCGGTTGGATGATTTGTCCACCCCATTTAATTCAGCATTCCGTTAGCAAATGAGGGTAATCCTTTGCTCATCAAAGCTTTCCAATAGTTTTAATGACTGCCCTCGGAAAGGAATTTATCATGTCCAAAGAAAAGAATTATTCCCTTATAGGTTTTCTGGGTTTGCTTTTACTTATATACGGCGAGATGTTTCCAACATTTATCACAAACTGGTCATTATACATCATCGATAATTTAAACAACAGTATTATGTTACTTGATAGTGGACAGCTTCTAGTGACGGCATTCGCGTATATTGCAAAATACGTGCTTATTTCCTTTTTTATTTATTTTGGAGCAATGCTTTTTGCCCTCGCCCTTTCCAGAGATTTGAAATCGATCACATTTTCTTTAGGCTTTATCGGTTTAACAATGGCAGCAATGATCCTGTTTAATCAAGTTTACAATGAGCATTTTTCCTATCTTGGCCATATCGTAACGGTTGGAGCTATCTCACTGCTCCAGCTTTACATACCGAAGCAAAAGTACTTTTATTTTATTTTTTCGCTTATCCTGTTTTTCATTTTAATGGCAAGTAGTTGGTTGCAGCTTATTCCAGGACTTTCACATCTCGGGTTCGGTACAAACGATATTGCGGTCAGCATTAAAATTGCCGACAGCTATTTCACCGAAAATAAATTATTCAATACACTAGCAACGATCTTTTTTACAGCTTTCCTCACTATTGCGGTCATTTTAAGCTTATTAGTCCATTTGGTAAATAAACAAGTTTACACCTTGAAAAAATATCAGCAACAGGAGGAAGAGTTAAAGGAAACACGGATCGCCCTTATCGAATCAAGTGTCTATCAGGAAATAAATACATTGGTGCACGATCTGAAAACACCACTGGTAACGGTGGAAGGATTAACCTCATTAATCCAGTTAAAAATGCAGCCACTGGAAAATGACGATTTGCAGGAATATTTTAATCGGATGGATAAATCACTGCTGAAAATGAAGGACATGATTGCAGAAATTTTATCTGAAAATATCAAACAGGAAATTTCCATTCAGGAATTATTGGAATATGTAACAAGTCATCTCGATTTAAATGAACAACAAATTGATCTCGGCATTGACATCGAGGAAAATTTACCACCAATTTATATAAACAAAATACGTTTTTCCCGGGCAATCTCCAATATTTTAGAAAATGCGATTACTTCTTTTGCTGGAAAAGCAGGATATATCCACATCTATGTCAAAAGAATAGATAACGGTATTTTACTTCGTGTTCAGGATAATGGTCCAGGCATCAAAACATCCCATTTAAGAAATATATGGGAGGACGGCTTCAGCACAAAGAATTCTTCCGGTATCGGACTATCTTTCGTTAAAAAAGTAGTAGAAAATCATCATGGAAGCATCTCAGTGAACAGCATCCCCGGAAGCCATACGCAAATGAATATTATGCTGCCCATCCAAAAAGAAGGTGAACAAAGAAATGAGCACAACCATTCTTATCGTTGATGATAATGAAGCTATTCGTTTTACATTAAAAGAAATTTGCAAGTTTGCTGAATGGAAGGTATTAGAAGCAGCGACAGGTAAACAAGCGGCGGAATTATTTGCAAAAATGGACCCGGATCTGGTATTGCTGGATTATCATATGCCCGATTGGGATGGAGTTAAAACAACAAAAGAAATACGAAAGCTCAATCAGACAGTTCCGATTATCATTTTAACAGTTGACGAACGGCAGGAGATCGCCAACACATTTCTGAATGCCGGGGCAACTGATTTTGCGTTAAAACCAATTAAAGCTCCAGACCTGTTATCACGAATCCGGATTAATTTAAAAATCGGCAGGCTAATAGGGGGTAAAGACAATGTGTTTGTTGATAAAGGGATAAACCAGGCAACTTTAATGTCCATTAAAAATTATTTGTTCCAGCAAGAAAGACCTTTGACCATCAATCAGATTCAAAACGAATTGCCTGTTGCATATCAAACGGTGCACCGCTACCTTAACTACCTGGAGGGAAAAGGTGAAGTTGAAGTGATATCCCAATACGGTAAAAAAGGCCGACCAAAAAATACATACAAACTTATATGATGGAATATAGTTTATATTCCATAAAAGAGGGTATGATGGAAAGTGTATTCTTTCGGTCATGTCGGGCAATTGTACAAACTATACATAGAACGCCAATGCCACTTTTTTTGTCGATCGTTTTTGTTTGACCTTTTTTGACCTATTAGGTTATGATAAAACTATCCAAACCAATGGATTAATTTGAATGAATCAAGGAGGATTTACACATGAATTTAATACCAACAGTTATTGAACAAACTAACCGCGGAGAACGTGCATATGATATTTACTCGCGCTTACTTAAAGACCGCATTATCATGTTAGGCAGTGCTATCGATGATAATGTGGCAAATTCGATCGTTGCCCAATTGCTTTTCCTTGAAGCAGAGGATCCCGATAAAGACATCTCGATTTATATTAACTCACCAGGTGGCTCAATCACAGCTGGAATGGCTATTTACGATACCATGCAATTCATTAAGCCTGACGTATCAACTATTTGTACCGGAATGGCTGCATCAATGGGTGCCTTCTTATTAACAGCCGGCGAAATTGGCAAGCGCTATGCGTTACCAAATAGTGAGGTCATGATCCATCAGCCACTTGGCGGTACACAAGGGCAAGCAACAGATATTGAGATTCACACAAGACGTATTCTTGAAATGCGGGAAAAAATCAACCAAATCCTTGCTGAACGAAGCGGCCAGCCGCTGGAAGTAATTCAACGTGATACCGAACGCGATAATTTCATGACCGCAGCTAGAGCCAAAGAATACGGTTTAATTGATAAGGTTATGGAGAAAAAAACGGATAAATAATAGATTAATCCCCTGAACTGCTAGTGGTCAGGGGATTTTCTGTTACTTGGATAGAAACTATCGGTAATACAATACCAGGTTCCATTGATTGTCTACTTCATTGGACTCTTGTCAGACCTTTGTTGCTGTTACAAAAGAAACCAAATGATTAATGGCAACCTCCTCATCAGCACCCTCAGCAATTAACGTAATGGTTTCTCCAGTTCCAACGGCTAAGCTCATTAATCCCATAATACTTTTTGCATTAATCCGCTTCCCACCTTTTTCCAAAAACAAATGCGAGCCATAACGATTTGCCTCTTGTACAAATAGAGCCGCCGGTCTTGCCTGCAATCCTGTCTCAAGCCCCACCGTCACAGACCTTTCAACCAATCTCATCATCCTCCCTGTTTTGTAAACGCTATCATTATCCTTACAAAAACCCTCCTCCTTTAAAAGAAGGAGAGTTTATAAAAAAAGGAAACCTTCATCCATGTGTCCGCTTAAAGAATCGGTTCTGCTCAACCTGTAAGCACGACGGACAACTAAATTTTCAACTAGTATACCATGGAATGTATCCAAAATGAATGTTTGCTCAACTTTCGGCAAATTTTCCGCCACGACGAATCTGCTCCGCATACTGATCAATCTTTTTTAAGCGATGATTGACACCGGACTTGGAAATTTTTCCGGTTGTTACGAGCTCTCCCAATTCCTTTAAGGAAACATCCTGGTGTTGAACACGTAAAACGGCGATTTCCCGAAGTTTTTCCGGTAGTACATCCAATCCAACTGTCTCCTCGATAAGCTTAATATTTTCAATTTGCCGAAATGCAGCACCAATTGTTTTATTTAAATTAGCTGTCTCACAATTTACCAATCGATTGACAGAATTACGCATATCGCGCACAATCCGGACATCCTCAAACTTGAATAAGGCATTATGGGCACCGATTAAATTTAAAAACTCGGTAATCTTCTCTGCTTCTTTAATATACGTAATATAGCCTTTTTTTCGTTTCAGTTTACGGGCTTTAAGATGAAAGCTGTTTAACAGATCACACAATGCATCGTTATGCTCCTGATAAAAATTAAAAATTTCCAGATGATAGGAAGATGTTTCCGGATTATTAACCGAACCTCCTGCTAAAAAAGCACCACGTAAATATGCTCGCTTACAACATATTTTTTCTGTAAACTGGTCGGAAATTGTCCGAACAAAAGTATAAGGTTCTATTAGGATGTCAAGATCCGCCAATAGTTCACGGACATTCGCTTTCAACCTGACAATGTAAACATTATTCTTTTTCAGTTTCATTTTTTTCCTGACAAGCAGTTCAACAGGCAGCGAATAGGAGGATTTAATTAATGTATAAATACGACGGGCAATTGCGGCATTTTCCGTCTGTACATCAAGCATATAAACCTGTTTCGACAGTGAGATGGCACCGTTCATGCGAATTAATGCGGCGAGTTCAGCTGTTTTACAGCATTCATCCACCTCAATCGACGTTAATTCTTTTTTTATCTCTGATGCAAAGGACACCTTAACACCTCCCTGCCCTAAAAGTGCTGCTTATCAATCAATAATCGAATAAAGCAGTTTTGCAATTTTATGTGTATCATGCCTGAGGGTTACTTGTGAATGATTGATAATATCCCCTTCAATAATTTGCAGGTTCATGGCAAGCAATTGATCCGTATCATAGATGACAGGATCGGCATTCTCCTCTGCATAAATACTGCGGACAGACTTTTTGATCGGTTCATTGTGGACAATAATGGCGTCCACACATCCCTCTCCAATATGATCATGGATGGCTTTTACATGATCACTGGCGGTAAATCCAGTAGTCTCTCCTGCTTGCGTCATGACATTGCAAACATAGACGACCTTAGCTTCTGCTTCCTGGATCGCCACATCAATTTGCGGGATAATCAGATTCGGCATAATACTCGTGTACAAGCTTCCAGGTGAAATCACGATTAAATCCGCCTGCTCAATTGCCTTAACCGCATTAGGTAATGGTTTAACAGGCTGCGGTTTTAAAAATACCCGCTCAATCTTTTTATTTGCAAGCGTAATGGAGGATTCTCCAGACACAATAGAGCCATCCGTCATTTTCGCATGCAGTGACATATTTTCATTTGATATCGGATAGATTTTTCCCTTTACATTAAGTACCCGGCAGATTTCTTTAATACCGGTATAAAAATCCCCGGTTATAGAAGTCATCGCCGCGAGTAACAGGTTCCCCATCGAATGACCGGATAACCCGTTTCCATTGGCAAAGCGATGCTGAAATAAATCAAGCAGCATTGGCTCAGCATCAGATAAAGCAGCAATTACATTACGGATATCTCCTGGTGCGGGAATCGCCATTTCAGAACGCAATCTTCCCGTACTTCCTCCATCATCTGCGACCGTCACAAGTGCGGTAAGATGAATCGGCAAATCCTTCAACCCGCGCAAAAGAACCGGCATTCCGGTTCCACCACCGATTACGACAACATTTGGCTGTTTTTTGCTGCTCATACGTGATGCCCCTTACGTTTATCGATATCCCGGTGCGTAATGTGCGTAATATAGCCGGATGATAATTGCTTTGCAAAGTGTTCGGCCAAAGCGACAGACCGATGCTGACCGCCCGTACAGCCGATCGCCACAACAAGCTGTGACTTGCCTTCTTTTTTGTATTGCGGCAGCATAAATTGCAGTAAATCAAGTACTTTTTCAATAAACTTTCTTGTTTCCGACCATTTAAATACATATGACGAAACTTCCTGATTCAGCCCAGTTAATGGCTGTAAGTGGGAAACATAATGCGGATTTGGCAAAAATCGGACATCAAACATGAGATCCGCATCAATTGGCACACCATATTTAAAACCAAATGAAACCATATGAACAGAGAATATTTCCTGTTTCTCCTCTGTGTATGCCTTGAGAATTTTTTCACGTAACTCCCGTGGCTTTAAATTCGTTGTATCAATAACGCGCTGAGCTCTTCCCCTTAACTCATCCAAAATCTTTCGTTCCTGTTTAATACCATTGAGCGGAAGTCCTCCGACAGCAAGCGGGTGGGAACGCCGTGTTTCCTTATACCTTGTAACAAGTTCTTCGTCTTTTGCATCAAGAAAAATAATATGTTCTTCAAGCCAATCTTCTTCCCCTAAAATATCGAGGGCTTCAAACAATGAATCAAAGAATTCACGGCCGCGCAGATCCATGACTAAAGCAACGCGCTGAATATTATTTGTTGCATCCCGCATTAATTCCAAAAACTTCGGTAAAAGGGCTGGGGGCAAGTTATCTACACAATAATACCCTAAATCTTCAAAGCTCTGTACGACAACTGTTTTTCCCGCACCGGACATTCCGGTAATGATGACCAATTTTGTTTCTTGTTCGGTATTGCTCACTGTGCATCCCCCTCATATGATGTGACGGAAACGAACGGATCCAGCCGCATATCAAGCAGCTCGTACTCTGTCGTGTAATGGAATGAACCATATAACATGTCATTTGATTGAAGCACATGTTTAAATATCAAGCGATCACCTTCCGCCATTGGCAGCATACAAACACGATTAACAGGAACCCATTCAAGCTCCCCCTCTTTACAATGCTTCGTTAATTCACCAGTATACTGGCGGCAAATAAAGGTAAACATCATCCATTCCTGAATAAATGTCTCCTGTTCAAAGATATTAAATGTAAATACACCGGCTAATTGCGGATCCATTAAGGTTAACGCTGTTTCTTCGTTATATTCCCTTGTTACGGATTCTTTAATGGATTCACCTTGTTCCATCTTCCCGCCAGGAATCGCATACCAGCCGCGTCTCGGTTTTTTTAAGACTAATACATGGTCATTATTTATTAATATGCAGTTTGTAACTCGTTGCATATACATTACACCTCTTTCTGCAGAGGAAATCATTTTACAATGTACGTTGAAAAATTCCAGATTAGCAAGCAATATTGTCATTTACTGCTTACAATAAGGTGATTTTTGAACGTAAAACCGTTATTACTATTATACAAGAAACCTTTCGTAAGCAACAAGAAATTGATCGGCAGAACTGATCGACAAAATCGAACAAACCCCTTAAGCAAAAAAATACACAGGCGGCAAGCGCCTGTGCAAAAACTAATTTATCTATTAAAAGGGGGTCAATTAGTTATTTATATTGTACCCCAAAAATGTTTCGAGCGTGTTACAACAGCGTTAAAATGCAATTACTTCCAATATTTTTTTAAGACTGTGCTGTTTTTAGTTCTTCCAGCAAATTTTCAATATAACCCTGTGCAGATTGTGCGGCGATACTGCCATCACCGGTTGCTGTTACAATTTGTCGAAGTTCTTTTTCACGAATATCTCCAGCAGCAAAAATGCCTGGTACACTCGTTTCCATGTTTTCATTAGTTGGGATATAACCATCTTCGTTCGTAATGCCAAGTGACTTAAATGGTTCGCTTAATGGCACCATTCCAATATAGATGAATACACCATCAGCAGGAAATTCGCTTTTCTCCCGATTGACTTTATTGCTTAACGAAACACTGCTTACTTTGCCATCAGGTCCATTGATCGTGTCCACGACCGTATCCCAGATAAAATCAATCTTATCATTGTCAAAAGCACGCTGTTGAATAATTTTCTGTGCCCTTAGTTCATCACGGCGGTGAATAATCGTTACCTTATTCGCAAAACGGGTTAAATAGATTCCTTCTTCAACGGCAGAATCCCCGCCTCCGATTACGGCAAGATCTTTCCCTTTAAAAAATGCTCCATCACAAACGGCACAGTAGGAAACACCGCGACCGCCTAATTCCTCTTCACCTGGAACACCCAATTTCTTGTACTGTGCACCTGTTGTAATAATGAGTGCGCGCGTTTTATACTCATGTTTGCCAGCTTTAATCAGTTTATAATCACCATGATCTTTTACCTCTTTAATATCACCGTAAGCATATTCCGCACCAAATTTCTTGGCATGCTCGAACATTTTATTCGATAAATCCGGTCCCAAAATATTTTCAAACCCAGGATAGTTTTCTACATCTTCCGTGTTAGCCATTTGACCGCCTGGAATTCCTCGTTCAATCATTAGTGTATCCAAATCAGCACGCGACGCATAAACAGCTGCTGTCATCCCGGCAGGTCCAGCACCGGCAATAATCACGTCATACATACGTTCCTCGGACATGTAATTCAGCCCCTTTATCTATTTTTATTAAGCCAACCTAATGGTATAAGAATCGGTTACTTTCGTCTATTATTCTGCTCAAGTTAATGCTTCCAAAGCCCTTCTTCCTTTGCAAGCTTTGGATGTCTCCCGCAGCCCTCTTTCCATAAGGCTAACGCACTTGACAGGGCGCCTGCCTGATACAGGGAAACACTATACCAGCGATAATATGACGGATGATTTTTGACGATACCTTTGAGAAGTGCACGAAAACGTTTATTTGCTTCCTGAAAATTCCCTGTTCTGGCCAATGTTACCGCTATCCGCAGCTTTTGCTGTTCTTGAATCGGATATACATTTTGCAGTGCCTGAAGATATTTTTCACGTTCTGCTTTTTGCTCCATCTCATTATAAAAAATGGCTAGATTCGCATGACTAACCAACGAATTCGGCTCATCCCTCAGCAAATCAAGTTCTAGCTGGATCGCCTTTTCCTGAAATCCGCTAAAGAACAGTGCCTGAGCGTAGTCATGATTCACTGGTGTATGTTCTGGAAATAAAGTAATCATTTCTTCAATTAAAGGCAACGCCTTGTCCCATTCCATATTTTCCATATGATAAAAAACGGTTTCCTGATAGATCAGGAGTTCATCCTCTTCTTCTAAATCCCAATCCTCATCTTCATCTATGTCAATTAAATCAAGCAAACTTTTGGCCTCTTCACTAAATTCGCCTTCCGGTTCTTTATCAAGATATGATACAGCATATTTTTTTGCATCATTTAACAAGCCCAAATGTGCATAGTTGTTTGCCAATAAATAGTAACAATCGGTGTATTCATCACCGGTAAATTGCAACACGTTTGTTAACAGCTGATTTGCTTCATGGTACGCGCCAATTTCCGTATATACGATTGACATTTGACACTGGTATAACGGGTCTTTTGGCACCTGCTCAACCGCTTTCTGCAGCCATTTCAATGCACGATCAAATTTTCTTCTGCGGAAGGCCTCGACACCTTTCGCGAAATAAAAGTCACCTTCAGGAATAAAAGGGAGAACATTATTTTGTTTGCTCTTTCTTACATTATTCTCTAAATGCTGCACTGTTATCCCCCTGTTTTTTCTTATATAATACCGAACACAGTATATCATATTTAATCAGAAAAGGGATTGCTTTTGCAAACAAAATAAAAAACTTCTGCCATAACCAGAGGTCAGAGGTCAGAAGCCAGAATGGGAGAAATCGGCGAATTAGCCGATTTCACTTATCTGTTAAAATAACATTATTTTTCAGGATGGACTGCTTCATGAAGCAAGTCATCCAGTTCGTTACTGTATGCTTTTTTCTGTTCGTCCGTCCAATCCAATACTTTTGCCATATAAGCAATTACGTTGTCTTTATGAGTACGTACCCAGTTGATGTCGAAAAATAATCCACCAGTACGACGAATGAAGAAGTCAACCGGTTTATAAGTTAACTCATACTCTAATGCATATATGAGCTGTGCGAAAACAATCGGGTCAATCGCTTCTTTTTTGGCTTCGTCCTGCTTGGATTGATAAAGTTCAAAAATGGTATCAATATTTGCACCGTATTTCTTGATTAACATTAATGCTATTTCTTCATCTATTCCCAGTACCTTGGCTTCCTCTGCTTTCCGCTTTTTGAAGCGCTCAAATCCTTTAGAGCCACCGACTTCACCACCCGAAATTGGTAAATCATGCGTATCTGACTTGGAATATAAAATACCTTCCTCTTCTTTCAATTGCTTGACAACCGTATTGACTGCCTGTTCTGCCATTTTGCGATAGCCCGTCAACTTCCCGCCAGCCATGGAAATCAAACCGGAATCGGAAATGAATATTTCATCTTTACGAGAAATTTCGTCTGGACTTTTTCCTTCTTCAGCAATTAGCGGCCGTAATCCCGCCCAGCTTGATTCAACATCGGTTGCTTTCATAGCAAGTGATGGAAACATGTAATTAATCGCATCAATTAAATAATCACGATCCGCTTCTGTCATGGTAGGATGAGCGATATTTCCGTCATAACTCGTATCCGTTGTACCGACATACGTTTTCTTATCACGCGGAATGGCAAAAATCATCCGGCCATCTGGGGCATCAAAATATATCGCTTGTTGTAAGGGAAAGCGTTTTTTTGGAAATACCAGATGCACCCCTTTGGTCAAGTGCAGTGATTTTCCTTTTTTCGAACCATCCATTTCGCGCAGATCATCTACCCAAGGTCCGCAAGCATTGACAATTTTTTTGGCATAAACATTGTACGTCTCGCCTGTCAGCTGGTCACGAACAACAACACCAATCAATTTTCCTGATTCCCCGTAAATAAAATCGGCAGCCTTTGCATAATTTATCGCATGTGCCCCTTTTTGGACAGCCTTTTTCATGACCTCGATCGTTAACCTAGCGTCATCCGTTTTATACTCTACATAATAACCGGCACCTCTTAGATCCTCTTGTTTAATCAGTGGTTCCTTGTTCAGCGCTTGTTCCGGACTTAGCATTTTACGACGTTCACTTTTTTTCACCCCGGCAAGAAAGTCATACACACGCAAACCGATGTTCGTTGTAAATGGGCCGAATGTACCTCCCTTATGAAATGGCAGCATCATCCATTCCGGTGTCGTGACGTGTGGGCCATTTTCGTAAACAATTGCACGCTCTTTCCCAACTTCCGCAACCACCTTCACCTCAAATTGTGCTAAATAGCGCAGGCCACCATGAACAAGCTTTGTCGATCGGCTTGACGTACCGGCTGCAAAATCTTGCATTTCAATAACACCTGTCGATAAACCACGTGTGACAGCATCTAATGCAATACCCGAACCAGTTATCCCCCCGCCTATTACAAATACATCCAGCTGTTTTTCCGTTAATTTGTTAAAAATATCATTGCGTTTAAAGCTTGAAAACTGCGTCACTTTTCATCACTCCCCTAAAACCACTCTCTAGATATAATTACCCTTCTACTGGCAAATTCATGTATGAAAGTGGAATTTTCTTTTGGCAGGACAGGAACCCAATAAAAAAACCACAAATCGCACTAATGATTTCTTCACATTAGTGATTTGTGGTTTCTCCATTTCTCCGTCCAGCATATTAACTTGCTTCTACCATACCATAGTTATGGCAATTTGGAAAGAATTTTACCTTCGTCTCCTGAATGCAGGGATTGTGTCTTGTCCAACTATTTACTAAGCCTTTCTCTAAAAACCTTCCTCATTGGCCTGCCGTTTATCCATTTCTTCTTTCGTATAAATCAACCGCATCGGGTTTCCACCGACGAAAGCGCCAGCAGGCACGTCTTTGTGAACAAGTGTCCCAGCAGAGACGATTGCCTGATCACCGATGGTAACACCGGGCAATATCGTAGCATTTGCACCAATCATGACTTCATTTCCGATGACAACCTCACCAATCCTGTATTCCTTGATTAAATATTCATGCGCTAATATCGTGGTATTATAACCAATAACACTATTTGTTCCCACTGTAATTTTTTCTGGAAACATAATGTCCGGCATAACCATTAGGGCAAAAGCGGTGTGATTGCCAACATCCATATGTAAAAACGTCCGATACAGCCAATTTTTCATTGCTAAAAATGGCGTGTAGCGGGCAATCTGGATCACAATAAAGTTTTTCATAACCTTCCAGAATGATACAGTCTGATAAATCTGCCATAAAGAATTGGCGTCTTTAACACGATACCGGTTCGTCCTGCGCATGATTTTTACACCTCGATAATCGTTAACAAATCTCTTATATCATCAAGCATATAGGTTGGATTGTACGCGAGCAGCTCTTCTTTTCCCCTTAACGACCATGCTACAGCAGCCGTTGCAACACCCGCATTCTGTCCTGCCTCTATATCATGTGAATTATCGCCAACCATTAGTGTAGTTTCAGGCTGTGCACTCAGATTGCTCATTGCCTTGACGATTGGCTCCGGATGTGGTTTTGCATGGGTAACATCATCAAGTGTAATGATGGTTTCAAAAAAATGATCAATCGCCGTTAACTTTAATCCCTTATTAACGGTATGGCGCATCTTTGTGGTAACGATCCCAAGCTGCAAACCATGTTTCTTCAGCCGGGTCAATGTTTCCACAACATATGGAAATGCTGTGACATATTCATCATGATGCTGCAAATTATGCTCGCGATATGTCGCAATCATTGCATTAACTTGAGCCGGGTCAATCTGCTGAAACGATTCTTTTAATGGCGGGCCAATAAATTCAATCGCTTTTTCGCGGGAAAAAGGTTTCCCATAATGGTGAAACGTATGCTCAAAGGATGCAATAATTAATTCATTTGTATCAATTAAAGTACCGTCCAAATCAAAAAGTATTGTATGAATGCTCATGCGAAGCTTCCTTTCTTTTGCTGAATTCTGGTCGCTTCCAAACAAAAGCGATGATGATGGTTAATAGTATTGCCGTAAGTAAACGAATGATAAGCAGTGGCCAAACCGGAATCCCAAGCGGAATAAACACAAGCGTATCCTCAACGACCGCATGACAGGAAACGAGGAAAATCAAAGCTAAATACATATCACGCTTTGATACACCATCTTCTTTTACTGCCTGAATCATTAGTCCAGCACCATAAGCTAGTCCAATCGTTAAACCAGCAACAAGTGTCATCGATGTGTTCTTTTCCATCCCAAGCAATTTAGTAAAAGGCGCAAAGCCGTTTGAAAACTTTGTCAGAAAGCCTTTTTCCCGAAGAAATTGCATGATAATCATTAATGGGATAACGATTAATGCTAATTGAGTAACAGCAACTAGCGCTGTTTGGATTCCCTGGACAACAATCGTTAACCAGCTGTCCAAGTTGGGCTCAGACGATGAAATCAATCCATACTGGGCAGGTTCCACACCACCAGACCATAGCAAGTTAATAAGGGTCGCTGCCAGCAAGGCAAGCATGATCCGGATTCCCGATATCAGCCAGCCACTGACGCCAACTCTCGCCGCAACCGTTGATTCAATAAATAGGTTGTGCGAAAAGGACAGCATTACCGCCAAAATAAATACCTCTTTAACCGAAAAATCAAACGATACGATGGCAGCTATTCCTGCATATAAATTAAGTGCATTGCCAAGCACCAATGGCACTGCCGCTTCACCGGACAAACCGAACAGTCCCATAACTGGAGTGAGCTGCTTAATAATCCAAGGTAAAATTGGTGTATATTGTAAAATTGTTACGATAAGGGTAATTGGAAAAATAACCTTTCCTAATGTCCATGTTACGTGAACCCCTTGTTTAAAACCCCGATAGAAAATTCCCCTCAATCCCAAATCCCCCTATGTTGTATGGTCAAAAAACTGTCTGTTGGCAAACAGCTGCATTCACCGCTTATCTTTTGGTACAATGCTGTAGCTATTTCTTTTTATCTTTCGATGCAATTTTGGTCCCATCATAACGATGCTTTGCCATGCCTGATTTACGACGGTAGATAATTAAGGCAATCCCAACAACAATAATCACGATCGAAATGACTTGAGCGGCACGCAGCCCACCGGAAACGAGGCTATCGGTACGCATCGATTCAACAAAATACCGTCCAATCGAGTATGTCATGGCATATGCTAAGAACACCTCACCACGAACCGGATTAAACCGTCTTAATAGTAACAAAAAGATAAACACAAGAATGTCCCAGAAGGATTCGTACAAGAATGTCGGATGGTACATCACCCCGTCAATACACATCTGATTCATAATGAAATCGGGCAAGTACTGGTGAAAACTATTATATGTAGCTTCTGCTATCGGCCCGCCATGTGCTTCCTGATTCATGAAGTTCCCCCAGCGGCCGATTGCTTGCCCTAAAATAAGACTTGGTGCAACAATATCTGCCAGCTGCCAAAAGGAAACCTTTTTCACTCGAGCAAAGACAATTGCTGTTAAGACGGAACCAATTAATGCCCCATGAATGGCGATTCCACCATTCCAAATGGCGAACACATCCCACCATGTGCCACCCTTATATTGATCCCATTCAAAAATAACATAATAGATTCGTGCGCAAATAATGGCAATCGGAATAGCAAAGACAATTAAATCAACGATGATGTCTTTCTTCAGACCAAGCCGGTTCGCTTCTCTTGTTGCTAGAAATAGTCCGATAAACGCGCCAAACGCAATGATAACGCCGTACCAGTAAATGGTTAATGGACCAAGCTCCAAAAATACTCGATCAAGTGTAGGTGCACTGCAAGTCAACAAAATCACTCCTATTCCATATCATCTTTTTCCTGTTCAATCATGTTTGTTAAACGTTCGGAAAATTCTTCTGCAGCATTAACTCCCATATTTTTCAACCGGAAATTCATCGCAGCAACCTCAATAATGACAGCAAGGTTTCTTCCTGGCCGAACAGGGATAGTCGCCTTTGGAAGATCCACATCCATAATTTTCATTTTTTCTTCGTCCAGTCCAAGCCGGTCATATTGTTTCTTTTCATCCCATAATTCCAAATTGATAATTAGGGAAATTTTTTTGTAACTCCGGACAGCACCTGCTCCAAATAATGTCATCACGTTGATAATTCCTAATCCACGAATTTCCAGTAAATGTTCGATTAATGGTGGCGCATTTCCAATTAAACTATCGTAATCTTCCTGACGTATTTCTACACTATCGTCCGCTACCAGCCGATGACCACGCTTCACCAGTTCCAGTGCTGTTTCGCTTTTTCCTACACCACTTTGCCCAGTAATCAAAACGCCGACACCATAAATGTCGACAAGTACACCATGGATTGCGGTAAACGGGGCAAATTTGGCTTCAAGATAATTGGTAAGCCTGCTAATCACGCGGGTTGTCTTCCTTGGCGAGTGCAAAATAGGCACACCAGAGTCATTCGCAGCATTTATCATTACTTCCGGAATATCCATCCCCCTGCTGATAACGATTCCGGGTGTTATATCGGTACACAATTTTTCCGCTCGGTCCTTTTGCTGGTCATCGGTAAGTTCCAAAAAATAAGCCATTTCCGTTTTACCGATTAATTGCAGGCGTTCTTTCGGATAATATTTAAAGTATCCTGTCATTTCGATTCCCGGGCGTGAAATATCACTCGTAATAATTTCCCTATGTATGCCATCCTCACCAGCTACAAGCGTCAAATTAAAATTTGCCAATAAATCTTTTGTCCGTACTTTCTCCATGTATGGTTTCCTCCAGTCAATAACTGCTTTTCATTGTAGCATATTTCTTACGAATGGAGTAACACTTGGCCATAAGAAAAGCGCAAGCGCCCGTTTAGCGGCGTATGTGCTGGACTGAACCGAAGGAGATAAAGGAAACATGCCCCTTCATAGGGGTATGCCGACGTTGGACGCAAAGTCCGTTCTTAGTCGGCCTTCCTCCTTCCCGAACCGATGTTGACTTATCGTACGGAGGCGGGTGTTGCACACTAGCCGCTGGGCGCTGGAGCTGGACATGGCCATTCTTGATCATGAATTAATATCGCTAAAAATTATAAATTTTCTTTACTTTTAAAAAAAACGCAGGGCACGTACCTGCGATTACGAATATCGTATAAAATTGGAGCTTATCTCATCGTATCTTTTACAAGCTGATTCAATAAAAGATTTAGTATAGAAATAACGATAGAGGCAATGATAGCTGTACCGAATCCATTAATAACAAATGAGGAATCCATTACCCCCTGCGTAATCATTAATGTAATCGCATTAATGACAAACAAAAACAAACCGAGCGAGAACACCGTAATCGGCAATGTTAACACGATTAAGATTGGTTTCACGATAACATTTAGAATAGATAAGATGAAACTGGCTAGCAGTGCCGTCCCGAATCCTTCAAGGTAAAAGGAATCAAACAGCTGTGCTACGGCAATTAATGCGACTGCATTTAAGAAAATCGATAAAAACCATCTCAGAAACATTAATACACCTCACCCTCATTTGGTATAATAATCGTCGCGACCAGGTAAATCAGTGATAATGTAAACAAACTTGGAATTAATACAATCACAAATATCAGCCTTACTATCGTGGCATCTATATTAAAGTACTCGGCAATACCTCCTAAAACTCCGGCAACTTTACGATCCTTGATTGATCTGGTTAAACGTTTTGGCATTCGAACCCCTCCTGGTTCCTTTTATTTTCCCTTTGATTGAACTTTTATAAACATTCTACTCTTATGTATACGTTCCCGGAACATGAAAAGCTTCATTTTTTGAAAATCCCCTGCCATTTTCCTTTGGCAAGGGATGTTGTTGTTTTAGGAAGCTATTTATCATAATCCCAAATATAAAATCGCTCTTTGCCTAACGCTTTTTTAGCGCCTTCCAGGATTTCTGCTTTATTTTTGGGGTTTTGCTGGAATTGACCAAGCACGCCGTTTGCCTGTGATTTATGTGCCGATATGGCAGCCATTTTTTTATCGAAAATATCTCTAACATCATTTACAATATCCGGTTTTCCAAGTACATCAGGAAAATTGTTGGAAATTGCCTGCGCCCACACTACCGGCCGTTTTGTTTCATCCATGTGCCGGACTGCCTCAACAGCTGCAGCGCCTAGTGCATTATGATCGGGGTGTACGGCATAGTCAGGGTAATGGGTAATCACCAGACTTGGTTCAATTTCTTCCAAAATATCTTTCAAGTGTTCTGCTACCGTCTGCCGGTCTTCGAATTCAAGTGTTTTATCACGATAGCCGAGCATACGTAAATCGATATCAAGTGCTTTACAGGCGTTGATCAGCTCTTCTTTGCGGATTTCCGGTAATGTTTCCCGATTGGCAAATGTCGGTGATCCCATGTTACGACCCATTTCACCTAGTGTTCCGCACAAATATGTAACAGACACACCTTGTTTACGAAATTTTGTTATCGTACCGGCAGCACCAAATGACTCATCATCTGGATGCGGATAGATTACAACAACATGTTTTTCCATGTCTATCATCCTCTCAAAAGTTAATAACGGAATGGTGCTTCACTTAACTGCAGGGAAACCATTAAACGTCCTTCCCGGTCATGACCGGCGAGTAACAATTGATTGTCCCCATGGATCGTCCAATCGCTCAATCCTTCCGCGTAAATCCAGCCAAATTCCATTTTTAATCCGGCTCGATAAGATTTTCCGTCACCAACAATCCTTGCTTGCGAAAATTTCACTTTAGCATTACGAATATACGCGCCAACATTGTACGCTTCACTATTAACATGGCTTGCATAAGCACCGTTCGTTGTTTCTAAATGAACATAAACTTCCTTATCTATAAAACGTTCCAAATGCTGTTGTACAGCTTCCATTTCTATTGGTTTCATCTGTTTGCTCCTCTCATACAACCTCCTCTTTTACATTACCGAAATGGAAGGAATGCGTCAAAATATTTGACTACTGGATTACCCTGTCGAGCGAGAATCAGCATAACGCTGCCAAGCTGCTTTTCACAAAAATACAAAAAGGCAGCAAACCCTCGAGCAGGCTTACTACCTTTCTAGTGCGTGTTCAAAAAGTCGCCGAATCGAGTCTTGAAGGTCGAGGCGGCGTAGCTCCCGGCACCGGGCTTCCACAGGATGTGGTGACTTCTGCGTTGCCCACAGGACGTGGGCGGTTTTAGTAGAAGTTCCTTATCTCAGGTACATGAGGAGCGGGCTTGCACAGGACGTGCTGACTTCTGCTGTTGGCGATTGTCGTGGGCGGTTTTAGCAGAAGATCCCCTTCCGCCAACTCTAGAGTTCGCCGCTTATCATTTGGTGACTTTTTGAACATCCTCTTCTATCACTTCGTCCCCACCTTCTCTTTTTCCACAAGTACCTCTTCCATCCGCTTCCGGTCACGTTCCAGGATTGGTTTCAAGTAATGTCCGGTATAGGATCCTTCTGTTTCTGCTATTTTCTCGGGAGTTCCGGTTGCAATAATCTGTCCACCGCGATCCCCGCCCTCAGGACCGAGATCAATGATATGATCGGCAGTTTTAATGACATCAAGATTATGTTCAATGATCAATACCGTGTCACCATTATCGACTAGCCGCTGCAAGACACTGAGTAACCGTTTTATATCATCGACATGAAGTCCAGTTGTCGGTTCATCCAAAATATAGAAGGACTTGCCGTTTGACCGGCGATGCAGTTCACTGGCCAGCTTCACCCGTTGTGCCTCCCCACCAGATAGTGTAGTAGCCGGCTGACCAAGTTTTATATAGCCTAATCCGACATCATAGATCGTTTGCAATTTGCGTTTGATTTTAGGAATGTTGGCAAAGAAATCCAATGCTTCTTCAATCGTCATATCGAGCACATCGGCAATACTTTTCCCTTTATATTTTACCTCTAGTGTTTCCCGGTTATAGCGTTTTCCGTGACACACTTCACATGGAACATACACATCAGGCAAAAAGTGCATTTCAATTTTAATTATGCCGTCGCCACGACATGCCTCACAACGTCCGCCTTTCACATTGAAACTGAACCGGCCTTTTTTGTAGCCCCGAATTTTTGCTTCATTCGTTTGGGCAAAAACATCGCGAATATCGTCAAACACACCCGTATAGGTTGCCGGATTTGACCTTGGTGTCCGGCCGATTGGTGATTGATCAATGTCGATTACCTTCTCAATGTTCGTAATGCCATTAATTTTCTTATGTTTACCTGGTTTGTGTTTGCCCTTGTAGAGCTGTTTTGCCAATGATTTATACAAAATTTCATTTACTAACGTACTTTTGCCTGAACCGGAAACACCCGTGACAACTGTCATTAAGCCGATTGGAAATTTAGCCGTAACATTTTTTAAATTGTTTTCTTCCGCACCGACGACCTCAATTTTCTTTTTCGTCGGTTTACGGCGCTTTACAGGTAAAGAGACAAATTTTTCACCCGATAGATAGTTACCGGTAAGGGAATGCTTATTCTTCATTACTTTTTCAGGTGTCCCACTGGCAACGATCGAACCACCATGTTCTCCTGCACCAGGGCCAATATCGATCAGCCAATCGGCAGCAAGCATCGTATCCTCATCATGCTCCACAACGATTAATGTATTGTCCAAATCGCGCATCTGTTTCAAGGTGCTGATTAACCGATCGTTATCACGCTGATGCAAGCCAATGGATGGCTCGTCCAGAACATATAATACACCAGTTAACGCCGAGCCGATTTGTGTCGCCAACCGGATCCGCTGTGCCTCACCACCTGATAATGTCCCAGCTGCCCGTGACAAGGTTAAATAGTCCAGTCCAACATTGTTAAGGAAGGTAAGCCGATTGCCGATTTCCTTTAAAATCATTCTGGCAATTTGTTCTTCTTTTTCGCTTAGTTCCAGATGGCTAAAAAAGTGGTTTGCCTCGGTTATGGAAAAATCGGTCACCTGGCTAATATGCAGCCCATTAACCAAAACTGCACGTGCTTCTTCTTTTAACCGGTAGCCATCACACGTCGGACAATTTTTCTGCGCCATATATTTTTCCAATGTTTCCCGGATAAAGTCTGATGATGTTTCGCGATATCGTCTTGCTATATTGTTTAAGACACCTTCGAACATGATCTGGTTATCCCGGACATTGCCGAAATCATTCACATAATGAAAATGAATTTTCTCTTTCCCGCTCCCGTTTAAAATGATATCCATTTGTTTTTTCGGCAGTTTTTTTACAGGTACATCCATATCAATTCCATAGTGTGTACAAACACTTTTTAACAGCTGTGGATAGTATTGCGAGCTAATCGGCTCCCATGCTGCAATCGCATGTTCATTCAGTGTTTTATCCCAGTCAGGAATCACCAGATCAATGTCAACCTCCAGTTTAGTTCCCAATCCGTCACATGTTGGACATGCACCGTACGGACTGTTAAATGAAAATAAACGCGGTTCCAATTCACTAATCGAAAATCCGCAAATTGGACAGGCGTGGTTTTCACTGAATTTCAGTTCTTCTTCTCCGATTACATCAACGATTAAGTTACCTTCCCCAAGCTCCAAAGCGGTTTCGATCGAATCACTAAGCCGCCCGGCAATCCCGTCCTTTACTACAATCCGATCCACAACAACCTCGATTGAGTGCTTTTTGTTTTTTTCCAGTGTTATTTCTTCCGTTACTTCCCGCATTTCCTTATCAACACGAATTCGTACATATCCTTCCTGCTTTAATTTCTCCAGCGTTTTTACATGTTCACCTTTGCGTCCGGAAACAACCGGCGCAAGGATTTGCAGTTTTGTACGTTCGGGATATTCCAAAATACGATCGACCATTTGCTGAACCGTTTGTGAACTGATTTCAATCCCATGTCTCGGACAGGTTGGATGGCCGACCCGGGCAAAAAGCAGCCGCAAATAATCATAAATTTCCGTAACCGTTCCAACGGTTGAACGCGGATTTCTGCTCGTCGTTTTCTGATCGATGGAGATCGCTGGTGATAACCCTTCAATCGTATCGACATCCGGCTTATCCATTTGCCCTAAAAACTGACGGGCGTAGGCAGATAGCGATTCAACATAGCGGCGCTGCCCTTCTGCATAGATCGTATCAAAGGCTAGTGATGACTTCCCTGATCCGGATAAGCCGGTCAGAACAACAAGTTTATTCTTTGGAATGGTAATATCAATATTCTTTAAATTATGTGCTCTGGCACCTTTAATTTGTATTGCTTTACTAGGCATGAAACGGTCATCCTTCCGCAGTAATTATGAAACATCAGCTTTAAGCTCAAGTATAATATCACGCAGCTCAGCAGCTTTTTCAAAATCAAGCGCTTTTGCTGCATCTTTCATTTCTTTTTCCATATTCTCGATTAATTTTAGCTTTTCTTTCTTCGGCAGTTTCGCCACGTTCGTTCCCTTTTCTTCATAAACCTCCTGATCTTCTGCGGCAACGGTAACTTTAATCACATCGCGAACATCTTTCCTGATCGTCGTTGGTGTGATGTGATGTGCTTCATTATATGCTATTTGTTTTTCCCGGCGGCGATTCGTTTCCTCAATCGCTACCTGCATTGAATGGGTTATGTTGTCAGCATACATAATAACCTCGCCGTTTTCATTTCGCGCTGCCCGGCCCATCGTTTGGATCAGGGAACGCTCTGACCGCAAAAATCCTTCTTTATCTGCATCCAATATCGCTACAAGCGAAACTTCAGGTATATCAAGTCCTTCACGCAACAAGTTAATCCCGACCAGTACATCGTATTTACCGATACGCAAGTCGCGAATAATTTCAATCCGTTCCAACGTCTTGATTTCCGAATGCAAATAGGCAACCTTTATGCCAATTTCTTTCAAATAGTCAGTCAGGTCCTCAGACATTTTTTTCGTTAATGTTGTCACAAGTACACGTTCGTTTCGCTCGGTTCGTTTATTAATTTCACCAATTAGATCATCAATTTGACCTTTAATCGGCCTTACATCAATTTCTGGATCCAATAGCCCTGTTGGCCGGATGATTTGCTCGGTCACTTCAGGTGAGTGTTCCATTTCATAAGGCCCGGGAGTTGCCGAGACATAAATAAGCTGGTTTGTTTGTTTTTCAAACTCGGCAAATTTTAATGGGCGGTTATCAAGTGCAGAGGGCAGCCGGAATCCATGATCAACTAAAACTTGCTTCCTTGCCCTGTCCCCATTATACATTCCTCTGATTTGCGGCAGTGTAACGTGTGATTCATCGATAACTACCAAAAAGTCATCCGGGAAATAGTCCAGCAATGTATATGGTGTCGAGCCTGCTTCACGAAACGCCAAATGTCTGGAATAGTTCTCGATTCCAGAACAAAAGCCCATTTCCTCCATCATTTCAATATCATAATTAGTTCGTTGCTCCAAGCGCTGTGCCTCTAATAATTTATTCTCATCACGCAGCTCTTTTAGTCGTTCTGCCAATTCCTTTCTTATATTTTCTATTGCAATTTTCAATTTTTCTTCACGGGTAACGAAGTGGGATGCCGGAAATATCGCTACATGCTCCCGATCGCCAATTATTTCACCAGTCAATGCATCTACTTCCCGAATCCGATCGATTTCATCACCGAAAAACTCGACCCGCATACAATGCTCCTCATGTGATGCCGGAATAATCTCAACCGAGTCCCCGCGCACACGAAACGTACCACGCTGGAAATCAATATCATTTCTGGCATATTGGATACCGACTAATTCGCGTAACAGCTGGTCACGGTCTTTTTCCATGCCCATCCGTAATGATAAAACCTGACTTCCATATTCCTCTGGTGAACCTAACCCGTAAATACAAGATACACTGGCAACGATCAATACATCATTCCGCTCAAATAACGCCGAGGTTGCCGAGTGCCTTAATTTATCTATCTCATCATTGATACTTGCATCTTTTTCAATGAACGTATCCGTTGATGGTACATATGCTTCTGGCTGATAATAATCGTAATAACTGACAAAATATTCAACAGCATTGTTCGGGAAGTATTCCTTAAACTCACTATACAGCTGTCCGGCCAATGTTTTGTTATGGGCAATGACAAGTGTCGGCCGATTTATTTCCTTCACAACGTTTGATACGGTAAATGTCTTCCCGGTACCTGTTGCACCAAGCAGTGTCTGATGCCGCTGACCAGCCAGCACTTTTTCAACTAATTCCTTAATTGCTTTGGGTTGATCCCCTTCAGGTTCATAGTTAGCAACTAGTTCAAACTGTTTTTCCACAAGCCAGCCTCCGTTCTTTCGTCTGTAATCTATCATATCATAATTAACTTGAAATCTAATCTTCCACAGGAAAAAATGAATGTTCAGCTCCACTATGGAATTTCCATTATCTATTCTAACATAAACCGAACAAGTATTCGAGCATTTTGCATTGTGCTCTTTTGTCCATTGTACCCGAATGCTCGGCTAAAAAATCATGCGGAATAAAGCAAATTAAAAAACATTAGCCAATGGCTAATGTTTTTTAAATAATTCAGCTTGTAAGCACTTATCAATAATCTGATAAATTGGCTCCTTCATGAGGTTATCATGATACTCATTCATGTTTCTTCTGTGTATTTCCTGTTTACGTTTATCCGAAAAAAAAAGATTAAGCCCCCGCTCCAGTTCATTTATTGTGCTGGATATAATCAATCCTTGCTTTTCCAGGAGCCTGGCATTGATTTGTTCCTGACCCGGTAAAGGATTGTAAATAAAAATCGGTTTATACTTTTGCAAGCTTTCACTAATCGTTACCCCGCCCGGCTTGGTGACAACTGCATCCACCTTGTCGTACAGATCGTTCATTTCATCCTTGCTGGTAATATAAGAATATGGGGTTACGTTCGGTCTGTTCTGGCGAAGCAATTGTTTGTACAGGCTATCATTTTTACCGCAAAGCACATGATAGTGAATCCGGTTTACATTTGCTGAGCTGGCAAGTATCTGCCCAATTGCCCCAACTCCTAAACTTCCCCCCGTAACCAGTACGGCACGCTTATCGGATAGAGGCCGCTGTTTTCCCTGCCTGGTAACGGCTGGGTGAACCGGAATACCTGTTATGAAAATACGTTCCTTGCTAACGCCTCTTTCCATTAAAAATTTTTTTACATGAACGGTCGGTACAAAATGATAATCGATTTCTTCCAACCCCCAAACCCGATTAACGAAAAAATCCGTATAGACATTAATGATCATTTTATTAAGCTGTTTTTTCCTTTTTAATCTGCTGGCAATGTAAGAGGGAAGTGCATGGGTGCAAAAAATGATCGCTGGGTCTTTTTCGTTGATTAGCCGCCTTAAAAAATGTGAGAACAGTCCTTCATAGAGAAAATAATGACCGGTTTGCTGGCTCTTATTATATGCAACGTACTGGTAAAGGCGATTATAAACATTTGGAAATAATTTAATCCATGTTAAATAAGAGGACGAGACCACGCGCTCCATTTTTCCGTAGCTATAGGATAAAATATCAACCTTGTCGCAGTTCATGTTTCGCTCACATTTCGCCAGTTCCTGGATTAATGCGTCTGCAACATGATGATGTCCGGTTGGCAGTTGCATAAATGGTAAAAATAAAGCTTTTACCGTTTGGCTCATTCGATCATCTCCATTTAAGGGGTTGTTCAAAAAGTCCGGTAAAAATGACACATCGAGATAGGGAATCTTCGACTAAGTACCGACACGTCCTGTTCAAGCCCGCTGCTCGAAACTTCGCCGCCTCGAACTGCGACTACTGGACGTGCTAGTGTCGGCGTTGCAACAGGACATGGCGACCTTAGCCGGCCTTGGTCCTTTTTATCCTCTTTTTTGAACACGCACTTTAATCCCATCAATTACCTGTAAAACCATTGTCACTGGCATGTTATAATTGCCATTGGAGAGGAGTTTATACAATGTTGTTTATTCTTATTGTGCTTGTTATGGCGATAATTATTTTATTTTATAAAGCTTATAAAAACACGAAAGAGATTACCATAAATAAAATTTCAATCGGCACGGAGCAAACGAATCAAAACCAGCCATTATCAATCCTGCATCTTTCCGATATGCATTTGGAAAATATTTCGTTGAGTCCCCTCCTGTTGTCAGAAAAATTGCGTCATGAAACTATTGATATCATCGCCTTGACTGGTGACTTTTTAGATCGTAAGCGTAGTATTCCGAAGCTGAAGCCATATTTGAAAGTACTGAAGGAGTTGCAGCCCAGACACGGAATTTATGCGGTATTTGGCAATCATGATTACGTTCTGAAGGATGAAGATTTAAACGATCTGAAAAACCTGCTGGAAGCGTATGATTGTCACGTATTGCAAAATGCCAGTGAAACAATCGAAGTGAACGGCAGTACGATCAACATCATTGGAATTGATGATTATAGCACCGGCCGAAGCGACGTCCCGTTAGCATTTCACCGTGTTCAAAAAGGTACAAATATCATTTTAACCCATGACCCAACTGTAGTATTGGATATGGATAACCACAAATTTGATTATTTGATGGCGGGGCATTTTCATGGAGGACAAATCTGCTACCCTAAAGCATACCATCTGGCAAAAATGGGAAAACTTGCACGTCAGCACATTATTAAAGGACTGCACAAACAAGATAATATGCCTTATTACATTAGCGAAGGGCTAGGTCAAACCGGAATTAATATCCGCATTGGCAGCAGACCGGAAATCACCTTCCATAATATTGCCATTCAGTCAGATACCCCGCTTTAATAAAGTGGACGCTTTTCCCCACGGAATGTTAGCATTAGGCCCACTCGATGTGGGGCACAAGGACGAAGGCATAAGGATGTGACGTTCTTAGTCTTTGTTCCTATGATCGAATCTTTACGGCCAGTTGCCCCCCGGTACACTTTATAGAAATCCATAGGCATATGATAGGGGGCTTACTGATCGTTAAGGTGGGATAATTTATCTTTTGACATAAACAAATATACAGGATTATGATGACAAACTGCATTTGCTAAAAAGTTAATTGGTACAAATGTCCATTTTTTATACAGCATGTAATAGGGGTTGCTGATCGGAAAAATTTCAAACCCAAGTCGTTCAGCACCTCGATATAATGTTGTAATTCCGATTATTCCTTTAATTTCATTTGCTTTCCAATGAAGTCTGACATAACTATCCAGTATTGGTAAGGAACGTTTAATCATATGATAGACATACACACCACGCTTGATATCACCATTAACTTGCTTTAATTCATGCAGCATCTTTACATTGTGCAAATGAATTTTAAGTAATACATCATTCTTATTGATTTCTGTCCCATCTTGAAGTATTACCGGTTTGCCTTTATATCGCGTAAGCCTGACACGAAACAGTGTTTTCTTTTTATTTTGATCCATTACATATTGTAAGCGGGTAAAACGAAAATAAAGGGGATCCAGTACATTCCACATACTTAGTAAATGACTTTTCATTTTCCTGTCCTTTCTCCATTCCATCATCAATAGTTTGTTTTAAAGGAAAGAAAATATCAAAGGAATTTTTTAGAGGATGTTCAAAATGTCACCAAATCGATCACTACTTTTTGGCAGCCTTTAAATCCCGCGGGAAATGGCATTTAATTTTAAAAAGATAGTTTGATTCCTGGAATTTTGATAACATTTATTTTAAGATCATGGCCTTAAAACGTTTTGGGGCCGAAGCCGGATACAGTACAATCAAACCATTTCTATTCACGTACAAGGAGGGAGTACTTTGAAGGTATGTAGTAGTGAGGGAATATTCTTGGCTGCCAAAAAAACGCGTCATGTTTTTCTTGATAATAATGTCAAGCTTTGTACGTTTACCCTTTTTCAATATCGGTAATATAAGCGATCATTCCGATAAAAACATCGGTGCCCTTTTCGCTCCATTTTTAATCCAAAATGATCTAGCTGCATTCGTAAAACCAATCTAATGATTCGGGGTTTCCGATTGGTCTGAAAATACTTGCTGCAGTATATAAATGATCATGCAAATTGTGATAAATAAAAATCCCCATCCGAGCACTTTTTGCTGATCTTCCAAGTAATTGTTACATATTTGAATTGGTGTATCGATGTATAGCCATGCCATTAGTCCGAACATTGGCAAGTAATTTAAATAAACAAAACTTTTACCGACTATTTTTAGCTTGCACCAGCTATCCCGTAAACACAATCCCGCTAAAAAGGGGAGACTTATAAATTTGAACAGCTCCATATACCAAAGGCTGACTGCCTCATCTAATACACGGGGGAGCATCCAATACATGGTAATAATAATGAACAACAAGATACCTGGGATGCCACTCGCATTCCATTTTGTAAAAAAATTGATGAATTTCCCAATAAAAATTCCGCCCATCAGCCAACCTGCCACAATCAGTAATGGCAGCTGGACGAGCATATGGAACAGCATAACCGATTCTAAAAAATGAACAACAGGTGGGATCATTAACAACCCATACAAGCTAAGGCCAATTCCTGCCTGCTTCATTATCGGCTCCCCCTTTTTTTAAATCATGCAAGTTTTTTCTTACTAAAGTCGCTGCCAGCATTCAATGTATTTCGATTCATTAGAAAACGCACAAAATGCCAGACAAAAATGGAAACAGCCATGACCAAACAGATTCCGGAAACGGCACCAAATTGTGCTGGTCCTATCCAATCCGGGAAATGTGTGGCCCAGCGTCTTGGTGTACTAATAGCTCCAGAAACGAGGAATGATCCGCTTACCCCCATAATGCCCAGTATATAGATAACAAACGCCATTTTATCAAGCATATTTATTCGCATATTACATTCAACTTTTGCCACATAATACATAAATCCGAATATCATCGCAAGCGCACCGAGTCCCATATACATATGAAAATGACCTGGTACCCATTTTGTATTATGCATCACATGGTTGACAACAATTGTTGCATCAATAATTGCTGGCACAACCCCAAGCACCCAGCCGAACATCGCGACGTACGTTAACCCTGACGCCATGTCCCACTTAATCCCTGACTTATATACGATCATTAAAGCACCATACGCTGTAACAACCAATACAGGCAAACCATTCGAATATGATAGAACCTGCGCCATAATCAATGTCCATTTTGGCATAACGGAATCCATCAGCAAATGGTGTGTATAGATAATTAACGTAAATACAGTCGACATTGTCCAGGCAACCAAAAATGATTTACTCGACTTCCATGGCCGATCCGTATATTTCTGCAAGATTTCATATACAGCAATCACAGCCATGTATATAACCGCATTGGCAAAAATGTGTCCGAATGCATATGTCAGGTTTTTAGCAAGTAATGGATCAAAGGTAAAACTTGGATTGATCACATTAATAATATTCATTATCAGTACAACCGCACCAGCTGTAATTGCGGTCGTGTTTACAATTGTCACCATTGTACTTGCCACAACAGCCCCGGGCGGTGCGTCTTGTTCAGCCTTTTTGCCAGCAATTACATCCCAGCCAAGTCCTTTGCCCAGACTGCCATATTTTTTAATAATTGCCCGGCCGGCATCAAGATAGAAGAGCAAAAACCCAATTCCCAAAACGAGCATTCCGCCAAGATATAGCAATGCTCCAATCGTTCCCCATGCATTTGCTGACAGAGCCGGCAGCGGATATAAGAACGTCCATGCGCTGGCATATTCGAAGGAAAAAACACCAATGATAACCATTACGACACCAATTAAAAATAAAGCTAAATTTATCCTCAATATTTTTTGAGATAATGTTACATATTTATTTAGAAAATACCACATGATTGCAGCGGCAGCTAATGCAGCAACCCCTATCATTCCTGTTCCATGTATCGTCAGAAACTGATAGAATGTAGCCGGTGGCAAATTAATAACACCACCTTGCTGCAGGAGCATCAAAATCCCAAAGATCATCATGGCAATAACAATAATTCCACTGATTGCCAGATAGGTAACAACTTGATTATTCCGCGTTTTTTCAGCTACTTGATTTACATTCATGTTTAACACCTCCGTCTATTTGACTAGTTGACTTCAAATTTCTGAACCATAGCATGATGCGCCAGACCGCAATACTCCAAGCAGAGCACCTGATATGCCCCTGGTTTGTCAAAGGTGATATACACTTTGTTCGTGTAATCCGGCATTGCTTGGGTTTGGGCAATTAAGGTCATATTTTCATCATAAATTCCAAATCCGTGATTCACGTCACTACTTGTTACATGGAATTCAATCGGTTCTCCAGCCGCAAATTCCGTTTTACTCATCTTGAATGCAAACTGTATCGCCTCTACCTCAACTACTGTCGGTTCGTTTTCTTCCCCATACACTGGTATGTCGTACGGTAACTCCCTTAATGTATAAATCGTTACGGCCAGCATAAAAACGACCAATGCTGTACCATAAAAATTCCGCGCCTCATACCATTTCTTTTTAATAGGCTCATATGGCCTCCGCTCCCTCGATTTAAGTGCAACAATACCAAAAACCATTACAATAACCATCATAAAAAACAATGTTGTTACCCATGCCACGGTTTGAACACTCACCGTAAAACCTCCTTCATCATTCAATTTTTGCGTTTCCAATTAAAAAGTCCTATAAATATAGCAGTGATCGGCTATATCATATAAAATTTTATCGCTTTATCTAGTGATCCAAATCACTAAAAACCATTTATTTTTTTGAATTTAAGGAGTTTTTCTATTATTATAGTTTACACTGTGAATACGGTGTTAATCGGGTTAATAGGCGAACAACAAAAAAAGATAAAGATACACGTTTAAAGTGTAACTTTATCTTTTAGTTATGTCTGAGACTTGTGGTACGGGATGATGTTCCGCCCGGTTTTGGACGATATTCCCGTGATACCAGGCAATGCGGACGTGATTCTGGACGATGTGCACACATTCCATTTGATTTGTGCGCGGTTCCTGTCGATCTGCCGGCATTCCAGTTGATGTTCCGGCTATCCAGTCGATGTTCTCGCAATTCCGGTTGATGCTCTGCATTTCTGGACGATATTCCTGCGGTTCCGGTCGATGTCTCATATTTCCTGACGATATCCTTGCATTTCCGGTCGATATTCTAGCGGTTCCTGTCGATGTCGTAAACATGCTCAGCTCTCTGGGTGTTGTTCCACCGCCCTGATGTCAATTCAATTCAGCCTTTTCTTTCCATTTGCGTTCACCGTTCCGGTACTTCTCTTTCGTAAACACAATGCCTAATTCATGATGATCTCCCTGATAGAGTGCACTCTTTATGAAACGAACCTCACCAGAATCATCCACAACCTCCAGCTTGAAAAATGCGCCACTTGCTTGTAATGCATGATAAAATTCGGCTACATCATTTACCTTTTTGCCATTGACCTTATGAATTGTTTCACCGATAAGAATGCCTAATCGATCTGCAGGTGTATCCGGAATAATAGCCAGTACTTTCAATCCCTTTCCGGATCCATGAAAATAGGGTATGTTTTCCTTATCATGAATCCGATGCCGATAACCGATATACTCCCTGCCTAAAACAGCAATAATAACGGCAGCTAGTGAAAGCCAGGAAACAAACACACTTCCGGCAGCGAATAATAAAACCAGCACACCAAGCGTACCGATTGAATTGGCCAATTTTCTCCTAACCTGGTATGGTGCATGTCCTCTAACCACATGATCAAAGCCAAGCAGAAATGGAACCAGCAGCAAACTGTATGTATCCCCACCTAATGAAAAATACGGCCAAAAAGGGGCAAATGTTGTTATTAATCCAGACGGCACCAAGACAAAAAATGGAATGACACTCAATTTCTTTATATGATGCTGGCCAACCCATTTCCCGCGATTCCCCAAAACCAAATCGGGAAATGACTCATTTCGTTTGACCCGCAATACTAACACAGCCTCTACAAGTAGCAACAGGCCCAACAATATAACCAACCCGGTAAAGTTAGCTTCTGTAAGCAGGTCTGTATCAAGATTAATATACGTTTGCTTCTCCAAAAAGTATGGGATAAATAATAATAAAAAGTAAGTAAATCCAATGGTATAGCTTGGCGAAAGAAGGTTCAATCTTAAACCAAGACCGAGTACAATAGTAACAATGCTTAACAAGAATATAGTTTCATACGAAAAAGCAATCCCGATACCCAAAACAAGCACTGACAGACTAATCCCTGTAACAAGCGAAACAAGCCATGTATTTTTACATTCTGAAAACACATCGAACACTTTAGTTCCAAAGTTCATTCGTTCCTTTTTGATTCTGGCCATACCACTTAAGACAACTATAATAATTGCCCAATACAATAATGGATTTAAAAATAGCTTGCCAATCCCTTTTGCCAATTCCATTAACCATGCTTCTATCAATATGATCACCTTCCAGCAGCTAAATATCCACTTCTTATATTCGGGATATAGCGAGCTAGTTCCTGCTATTCGTATCCGTAATTCCTATTTTACCACGATATTACTTCCGAAACACAACCAATCCGCGAGTTTCCCCGCGGATTTGTTTATTTATATAGTTCTTCCAGCGCTTTAGCCATTTGCTGATCATCATCGCCACTGCGAATATGATCAACAATTTGTGCTTCAATCAATCCGGCTGTTTCCTTGTCAATCTTGCCTGTTGCTTGTAAATCATTATCCTGCTGAAATTGCTTAACGGCTTTTTCGGTTTCTTTGTTAAAATAACCATCCTTTCGCCCAGGTTCATAACCTAATCCAAGTAGCATGATCTGAATGTTTTTTATATTATCACCTGTATGATTATAGGTTAGCTGCTTATCTATTTGAACAGGATTCGAATAAAAGTAATCGGCTTGTTTTACTTTAATTGTCGGTTCTACCCCTTTTTCATGAATCCAATTTCCTTCAGGCGAAAGCCACTTATAAAATGTTAACTTAATTGTGCTGCCATCACCCATGGGAACAGCTTGCTGTACCGTACCCTTACCAAAGCTCTTCGTCCCAACGATATCATACCCGGCTTCTTTCATTGCTACAGCAAGAATTTCCGAAGCCGACGCACTTCCTTCATCAATGACAACACTGACCGGATAATCCTTCTTCTCCTTTAAATCCGAATAATATGGTGTCTTCTCTCCGTTTTGGTCTTCAATCTGAACATATGGCACATCTTTTGTAATAAACAATTTTAAAATATCTTCCACGGCATTAAAGAGACCTCCTGGATTGCCTCGCACATCAATGACTAATCCTTCTATTCCATCTTCCTCAAGCTTTGTTAATTGCTCCTTGAATTCCGTTGCTGTATTCTCAGAAAACGTAGTAATTTCGAGGATACCAGTCTTTTTACCGTCAATTTCTTTTTCTTTGGAATAAACTGTTTCTACCGGAATATCGTCTCGTTTGATCGTAACATCAAATGGCTCTGAAACGCCTGGACGCTGCACTTGTAAAACAACTTTGGAACCTTTTTTCCCACGAATCTTTTCAACAGCCTCGTACAGTTCCAATCCCTCAACACTTTCCTTATCAACTTTTAAAATTTGATCATTTGGCCGCAATCCTGCCTCTTCGGCCGGAGAATCTTTGATTGGTGCAATGATGGTAACTTTTCCATTAACCATACTTACCTCCGCACCGATCCCTTCAAAGGATGATTCAATTGTTTCATTGAATTGTTCCATTGTTTCAGCATCCATATATGTACTGTAAGGGTCATCCAATGTGCCTAACATCCCTTTTACAGCACCCTCAATCAGCTCCTGATCCTTAACATCCTTTAAATAATGCTTTTTAATTAAATTGAAGGCTTGGACAACTTTATCCATATTTTTAGGTTGTTCCATTTCCTCATTATCCTTGTCCAAAGGCAAATCAATGTCCGCTTTGTGGTCTTGCTCCGCCTGATCCGGCTGTGCTAACTTAACGCCAGCAAAACCACCAGCAAAACCTAGAACAAGTGCCGCAATCAAAATAAAAATATACTGTTTTTTGAATTTCATCATTTCACCCCAATTTTTATTTTTTTCTGATTGGTGGTTCCTGTTCCCATATGTCAAGTAAAAGAGAAGTTATTTCCATCAATACGTTTTGATTCAAAGTTTATAGGAAAAGGCATCACACCGTAATGTGCGATGCCTTTAATAATATATTTTATGCTTTAAAAATGCAAATATCATTAAAATGTTAGTAGAGATACGGTGATTGCAATGGATTTACTGAATTACTCTTAGCTGCATTCCAACCACCTTTATGGATTTCAAAATGTAAATGTGGACCTGTTGAATTTCCAGTATTACCTGAAGCTCCAATCGTTTGCCCCTTGCTTACGCTTTGTCCAGCCGAAACTGAAATACTGCTTAAATGTGCATAAAGGGTAGTATACGTTACACCGTCAATTGAATGAGCTACCAGTATAACATTGCCATAGCCATTCATCATACCATCATATTCCGTGTTAGTAGAAATAACAACACCCGGTGCTGCGGCTGAAACCGCTGTTCCAACTCCTACACCAAAATCAATACCTGCATGTAGAGTCCCCCAGCGGCTTCCGTACCCTGAAGTAATCGGTCCGGAAACAGGGAAGCTAAACATGGCACCCCCATTTGAACTGTTGAGTGTTGGAGGCGCTGAAGAACTAGAGCTTGTTTGATTACTCCTTGCCTTTGCAGCTTGTTCCTTAGCTTTTTGTTCCAACTCGTTTTGCTTTTGTTTTGCCAGTTCTATTGCTTTGCTGGTTGCTTCTGCTTGAGCACGTAAAATTTCCTGTTCATCTTCCAAGGATACTTTATAATCTTCCAGATGCTCATGTTCTTCTTCCAATTGAGCCTTTAGTTTTTCTTTTTCAGCTGCTTGTTCATCCAATTGGCCTTTTAGTGACTCCAATTCTTTCTTTTGATTCTCTAATGCAGCTTTTTTGGTTTCTACTTCTTTTTTATTTTCCTGTACTTCAGCTTTTTTCGCTTCCATAGCTCTTTTGTCTGCTTCCAGTTCTTCCATTATACTTTTATCAGAATCCATGATGGTGTTCACAGCCGATGATCTGCTGACAAAATCACCAAAGCTTTGAGAGCCAAGTATAACCTCCATATACTTCATGCTTCCCCCACTTTTCTGGATTGCACGGAGGCGTTCCTTAAGTAAGTTTTCCCGCTCTTTGATGCTTTTTTGTAATTCCTTAATTTCTTCCTTTAACTGTTCAATTTTTGCTTTCAATTGCTCAATTTCATCGTTTGTTGACTTAATTTCGTCTTCCTTTTTCTGGATCTTATTTTTGGTATCGGAAAGTTTTTGGTCTATCCCCTTTATTTGACTTTCCACATTATCCTGTTTCGACAAATTTTTATCAATCTTCTGTTCGGCAGCACTTTTTTTATTGGTAACCTCGCCCTGTTTTTCTTTTAATTGGTCCTTTTCCTTTTCCAACTGATTGATCTGATCATTTACATCGTCCATTGACTTTGCTTCAACATGACTGAAGCTTGCAAAACTTGTCCCTGCACACAGGAACCCGACAAGTATGTATGAGGCTGTTCGTTTCATCTCGCATCTCCTTCTCCTGTTGTAAATATTTCTCTGGATTATGTTTTTTCAAAAAGCTGCCAAATCTTTGTTTACCGCTTTGCATTTGGCAACTTTTTGAAGGACCTCTATTAAACTTTCAAGAATTTGCGGACACTCATCACACTTCCCCAAATACCAATCAATCCACCAATTACGAGAATAATGAGTGATAATTGCCAGGCAAATGGGTTAAACGGCAATAATTCAACAAAACTAAATTTAAGGTTAAATCTTTCACTAAGATTATTTTCCAAGTAATAGTAACCACCGAGAATTGCTGCAATCGGAATGATCGAACCGAATATTCCAAGAAGCATTCCTTCCACGAAAAACGGCCAGCGGATAAATCCGTTTGTTGCACCAACCAATTTCATGATGCCTATTTCCTTACTTCGCGCCATGATTGTCAGTTTGATCGTATTCGAAATAAGGAAAATCGCAGTAAATACCAAACCAGCAATTAATACAAGCCCGATATTGCGCGCATATTGATTAAATTGAAATAATCGATTGACGACATCTTTTCCGTAATTAACTTCCTGAACATTATCAAAATCGGCAATATCGTTCGCCACGTCGATTGTGTCCAGCGGGTCTTTTGTTTTAACAATAAATACATGGTTCAGCGGGTTATCCTGTTCAAATAATTGCCATGAATCCCCTTCCTTCCCCATGCTTTTGACCAAGCCTTCCAATTGTTCATCCTTTGACGAAAACTCAACTTTATCAACTTCATCCATTTTTTCAATGTTGTCACCTAATTGCTTAATCTGATCTTCTTTTGCAGTAAGGTCGATCAATACATTTATTTCAACATCATCTTCAATGTTGTCTGCCATTTTATTCAGATTAAGCATCAGAGCAAGAAACACACCAACTAAAATCAAAGTTGTTGTAACGGCTCCGATTGAGGCAACCGTCATCCAGCCATTACGAAAAATATTCTTTATGCCCTCACGAAAGTGGCGCTTTAATGTTCTAAATTTCATAGCCGTATTCACCTCGTTGCTCGTCCCTTACAATTAACCCGTCCTCTACTGCAATAACACGTTTTTTAATTGTATTGACAATTTCTTTGCTGTGTGTGGCCATGATAACGGTCGTACCTCTGGAGTTGATTTCTTCAAAGATCCGCATAATTCCCCATGATGTATCAGGGTCCAGATTTCCTGTTGGTTCATCCGCAATAACAATTTTCGGATGATTCACTATTGCCCGGGCAATGGAAACGCGCTGCTGTTCCCCGCCTGATAATTCGTCAGGGATAGACCGGGCTTTACTTTTCAGTCCTACAAGTTCCAGAACCTCCATTACCCGTTTACGTATCATACGAGGTGATTCTTCAATAACCTCTAATGCAAAAGCAATATTTTCATAGACTGATAGTTTCGGCAGCAACTTAAAATCCTGAAAAATAACGCCAATATTGCGCCTTAAAAAGGGAACTTTTCTTTCTTTTAACCGTTGCATATCCGTATTATTAATAATAATTGACCCTTTAGATGCTTTTACTTCCCGGTACATCAGCCTGACAAAGGTTGATTTACCTGCTCCGCTTGGTCCGACTATGTAAACAAATTCACCTTGTTCAATCCTTATATTGACACCACTAAGTGCTGTCACACCGTTCGGATATGTTTTTGAAACATCTTTCATTGTTATCATATTTGAATCACCTTTTAATTTATTGTTGTGTACTCTAAGATGTCGAAGCTTCGTATAAATAAAAACAATATCTCACTTTTATTCATATTTATTTGATTAACACTCCTATAGTATAACATTTTTCAACAGGATTTTTAGACAAAATAATATTACATTTTCATTTCAAATGCTGTAATTTTTTTACCGTAGTTTTGCAGTTGAATATCAAACAATGTTGTCCCAAAACGTTGAAGCTCAACGCCTTAGGGGCTATTTTTATTTTATTTTTTTAAATATTTTT
>BMJD01000034.1 GCA_014642895.1 Lentibacillus populi | reverse complement strand
TGGACGGTGCCACCTTTGATTGGACTTTGACTTTTTGGCAAAAATTACGGGAATAGTACTTACTGAACATTTTGACTATATTTATGCAATGCTAGTGTGTTAACAGGTAAAAAATATAAGCGGGTTGTCTATGGAAGTTTTGGTGAATCCATACCGATCACGTTTCCCCTGCTTAAATGCAGCGGGATCGGGTATATGCAGCAAGTACTGAAAAGAGCTGTCAATCAGGGAAAACCAATTCACTAGACTTAAATAAGGAGAAAATAATATGAATCGTGCAGTTATGATGGTAATTGTTTTACTTGCCTATGTAATTTATGCGGCTTTTAAACATAAGGAAGTGTGGCGGAAACTTACGCTTAAACAAATAATCGGTGTATTGCTGACATGTTTGATTATGATGGGAATTGGTGGCACGTTTTTATACTATAGTTCCCGCCTTTTGATGGATACGATTCCAAACGAAATTGTCAGCATTTTGATGCAGTTTATTAGTGCAATAATTGTCATTATTTTTGGTGTCGTTGTCTTTAACATTATTGTTTCTAAAATTACCAATGGGGTCTTGCCGGTCAAACGCCCCCCGAGCTAAAGGGAAACTTCATTCATCAGGCCTTTTCCTCTCTGAATGTATTGGTGGAATGAATTAGACTATACGGTTACCGCCGCTTTTCTTTCTTCAATTGTTTTCCATTCTTTAAGAGGGGGTGCTTAATTTCCCGCTAATGCAAGATAAGCAGCAACCCTGTTCACGTCGTTTATACGTGGCAGGGTTGCTTTTCTATTGGCCGTCCATTTTTGTTCTAATTAATAAGCCGTTACATAATGTTAACTAACTGAAAATAATAGTGTAGGAAGCTTATTCCACTTGGGGAGGTGGTTTAGTTGGATAAAGGAACTATTATCCGTACTGCTGCATTGGTTTTGGCATTAACAAATCAGATTCTTGTTCTATTTGGAAAATCCCCCTTGCCAATTGATTCTGAAATCGTTAAGGAATTCGCTGCATTGTTGTTTACCATCGTGACATCGATTATCGCATGGTTTAAAAATAATTACGTTACAACGAGAGGAAAACAGCAAAAGAAAGTGTTGTTCGACAATGGGCTGGTAAAGAAAGGGAAATAGGCACCTGGGTAACCTGGAGAAGAGAACCTTCCTGCTGGTAGAGGTGGGAAGGTGTTTTGCAATAAAAGGGTTGACTATTTGCTCAACAATTTGGAAAAGTGGTTAAAATTGACAATCCAGTTTTTTCCGTTTTTGAACAAATAGGATGAAAATATTCACATTTATCGATATAATGAAAGGAGTAGAAATTGTTATAAAAAGGAGAGGTTTGATGCAAACAACATATGAACCTACATGGGATTTGGATGTTATTTTTTCCGGTGGAAGTGAGTCAGCGGCGTTTCATACATATGTAGCAACGATAGAGGAAGAGATGGCAAATTTAGCTGCCGAGATAACGGATTTTGATCCAGCGAAAGAAACTGTGGACGCTGTTAAACTGGAAAGAATTGTTGAATTACTTGAACGAACGATGAAAAAACTGCGGGAAGCATCTGCCTTTGTCAGTTGCTTAAGTGCGCAGGATGTCAAAGATGAAAAAGCGGCTGTTTTAGTTGGTAAACGCAGCGAATTATCAGCGAAAATGAGTGCGATAAAAACAAATTTGGAACAAAAATTTATCAGTATTGATGATCAAACCTGGCAAGAGCTGCTTAAACGTCCTGGACTGCGGGAAGTTTCCTTTATCCTGAATGAAAACAGGGAAAAGGCGAAAGAATTGTTACCAGCAGAACAAGAAGTACTGATGAATGACCTGCAAATCGACGGTTATCATGGCTGGGGACAAATGTACGAAACCGTTGTTGGGAATATGCATGTTAATCTGGAAGAGAATGGGAGAATTACGTCCTATTCAGTTGGACAAGCAGCGAATAAATTAAGTAATCCGGATCGTTCTGTTCGCAAACATGTATTTGAAAAGTTGGGAGAAGCATGGACTGGGAATGCTGCGCTGTTTGGCCAAACGTTAAATCATTTAGCGGGTTTCCGGCTGCAAACATATAAACATCGTGATTGGAACTGTGTATTAAAGGAGCCACTGGCAATAAATCGGATGAAGAAAGCAACATTGGATGCAATGTGGAATGCCATAACGAACAAAAAACAGCCATTTGTTCAGTATTTACAAAAGAAAGCTGGATTATTAGGGCAAGAGAAACTAAGTATGTACGATATCGGGGCGCCACTGACGAATTCGGTAACAACGTCGAGTTATACTGAAGGAGCGAACTTTATCGTTGAGAACTTTCGTAAATTCAGTCCGAAGATGGCAGGCTTTGCCCGAATGGCTTTTGACAAACGCTGGATCGAAGCAGAAGATCGTGCTGGCAAACGCCCGGGTGGATTTTGCACGAGCTTTCCAGATAGTGGACAAACTCGTATTTTTATGACCTATTCGGGAACAACCTCGAATATTGCAACCTTGGCACATGAATTAGGCCACGCCTATCATCAACACGTGATGAATGATGTGAATGGACTAAATCAGCGGTATGCAATGAATGTTGCGGAAACGGCGTCAACGTTTGCAGAAATGATTATTGCCGATGCATCGGTAAAAAACGCTCGAAATAAAGAGGAAAAATTATCTGTGCTGGAAGATAAAATTCAGCGTAGTGTTGCCTTTTTTATGAATATTCATGCACGGTTTATTTTTGAACAACGGTTTTATGAGGAGCGGAAACAAGGGATGGTACCAGTTCCGAGATTGAATGAACTGATGGTTGAGGCGCAAAAGGAAGCCTATTGCGGGGCGCTTGAAGAATATGATCCGAATTTTTGGGCGTCAAAACTGCATTTTCATATTACAGGTACACCGTTTTACAATTTTCCGTATACGTTTGGCTATCTGTTTAGTCTGGGCATTTATGCATATGCCCTTGAAAAAGGCGGCAGTTTTGAAGATGAATATATTGAACTGTTACGTGATACAGGTAGGATGACCGTGGAAGAATTGGCGGAGATTCATTTGGGAGTTGATTTAACGAAGCCGGACTTCTGGGAAAGTGCCATCCAATTGTGTGTGAATGATGTTGAGGAATTTTTAGCACTGTAGGAATTGCTGGATCAGGGCATTGTCACCAGATGATAAATAGGCTATAATACACGTAACGAAAAAAGCATAGAAAGAAAAGTCTGCAGGGGGAGCCATATGGCTGAGAGTGAACAGTAATTTAGTTCTTACCCTTTGAACCTGTTAGTTAATACTAGCGTAGGGATGGTGGCTTTTTTGATGGAATAAAAAGCAATGTGAGCGGATTCCCCATCAGGAAGCTTCCCCTTTGTCATTGCTTTTTTTGTGTGCAAAAAATATTCGCTTTCGGCTGTTTTTTACTGCTGGAAAAGGGGAGGAGTTTCGTATGCGGACTAAACGAACATTATTTTTGATTGAGGTGGCCATTTTTACGGCACTTGCTTTAATGCTTGATCTCGTTCCATTTTTGTCGTTTAAAATTTGGGCGCAGGGCGGGTCGATTTCACTTGCCATGATTCCAATCTTTATTGTTGCGTTTCGCTGGGGGTTGAAAGGCGGATTGTTGTCAGGATTCCTTTGGGGTGTTTTGCAGGTTGCGGTAGGATCCGCTTATATTTTGGTTCCGTGGCAAGGCGTACTTGATTATGGCGTTGCCTTTACTGTAATCGGTTTTGCCGGTGTTTTTGCTAAGCGTATTCAACGGGCTGTAAAAGAAGGGAATACGAAGCGTTCGTTAGCTTATATTATGGCAGGTGTGTTTCTTGGTTCAATATTACGTTTTGCCGCACACTTTGCTGCAGGGGTTGTATTCTTCGGATCGGCAATCGATGGAATGAACGTATGGATATATTCTTTACTCTATAACAGCTCATATATTTTACCATCATTCGTTATTTGTACCATTGGCATATTTTTCTTGTTCAACAAACAGCCAAAGACATTGTTAAGTGCTGCATAGGTAATTTTGCATCTTTTAAAACCGTACCTGATGGTGCGGTTTTTTTGGTATAGGGATTGAGCCAAACGGGGAAAGAGGATAAAAAGAAATGGACATAATGGAGTATTGCTCGACGGTGAGTGTAGCAGCCAGATTTCCAGAGCATACGGGAAATTTCTGTGTTTAGGAGTAGTAACCCGATTCCATAAGTCTACCTCCCGACCGAAGACACGAGCTCCGATCGAACACGCGCAAAAACTCCGATTGATCAAGCGAGCAAAAGTCCCGATCGAACGGCAAGCGCTCCGATCGAGCTGAAGCTGTTTTGCATCCACTTAATACTTGCAATATAATAAAAACAGGGAGGTAATCGTCTTGCGCGAATTAATAGGAGAATGCCAATTATGTGGAAAACCTGTTTATTGTGAGAACGGTTTTTTTGACGGGGAACAAATGAATGGTAAACTGACATGTAACAGCTGTGCCGAGAAAATCGAATCGACTGAAGAGAACGGGCAAACGTAATGTATCTGCCCGTTTTTTAATGATCGGCTGTGTTCCAAGAATATATGCTGGTTCAAATCATTAGCAAATCTGTCATTATCACTATCTTTCTTTCACCTGTATTTACAATATGCATAGGCTATAACACATGCAGGAAAGAAAGGAAGGTTCAAGTGGAGCTGACATTATCGCATTGGTTGTACGGGATCTTTACACTTATTATTATTTTGACGATGATTTTTAAACGTGGTGTTGTACTGCCAACCTTACTGGGGACGTTTGTGATTGCCTGGGTTTACAACGGGAGTATTGTTGATGGATTTACGTCTATCTTTAACGCCAACTTGGTTGCAGCGAAAGAGCTTTTCAGCATTTTCCTGATTATTACATTTATGATGGCTTTATTGCATTCGTTACGTGATCTTGGTGCGGATCGGATGATGATTCAGCCGATTCAGAGGATAATGGTCAATGGACATGTTTCGTATTTCGTCCTTGTTGTTGTAACGTATGTTATTTCCTTATTTTTCTGGCCAACACCAGCTGTACCGTTAATTTGTGCATTACTTGTTCCGGCAGCAGTACGTGCAGGATTGCCAGCTGTTACTGCAGCAGTTGCGATTGCACTTTCTGGCCAGGGCATGGCACTTTCATCTGATTATATAGTACAGGTGGCTCCAAGCTTGTCAGCCAAATCTGCCGGAATTGATGTCGGGATTGTTTCGGATCAAGCCTTATTATTATCACTGATAGCAGGGGGAATAGCAATTACTGTTGCATATTTGCTTTATCGAAAAACAATCCGGCCAAAAGACAGCATATTAATTGAAGAGGATCTTCAAGCACTGCAGACAGAAACAGAATCGAGCCATAAACCTCGGGCTAATCACTTGCCAACCTGGAGTAGGATATTTGCCATTCTAGTTCCGTCGGCATTGTTATGTGTTGTTATTTATATGATTTATACAAAGCTTTCATCTGGACGAATGAGTGGTCTGGAAGGTGGTGACGGTGCTGCGTTTATCGGAGGTGTTGCCGTTATTTTGCTGCTATTATCCACTGTTGCGTTTGGCAGACAGCACGCTTTGGATTATATTAGCAACCACATAACTAATGGATTTGTCTTCGCCTTTAAGGCTATGGGGCCAGTCATCCCGATTGCTGGGTTTTTCTTTTTAGGCAGTGCTGATTTTTCCGGAAGTATTTTGGGAATCGAGGAAAATCCGCCTGCTTTTTTATTTGATATTGTTCAATCGACACAGGAGTTCTTACCGCAAAGTGCACTGCTTGCTGCATTCAGTGTACTGGTTATTGGTATCATTACTGGATTGGATGGTTCTGGATTTTCCGGGCTGCCGTTAACAGGAGCACTGGCAGCATCTCTGGATAATAGTGGAATTGATACGGGAACACTTGCAGCAATTGGTCAATTGGGGGCAATCTGGACTGGAGGGGGCACAATTGTCGCCTGGTCTTCTCTGATTGCGATTGCCGGCTTTTGCGGCGTTTCCGTGATGGATCTAGTTCGCAAAAACTTTATTCCAGTTATCCTCGGACTCGTCATTTCTACACTACTCGCAGTGTATATACTGTGACTTGCCTGAAAATACCGGTTTAGTATTCCCCGATATCATTGATGTTCGCCGTTTCCGGTTAGCCGGAAACTCGAACATCAACAATGCCATAAGCAGGAGTGTGACCGAAATGATTGGAATGATCCATGAATAAATTGGCCCGCCCTAAATCTACACAAGAAAAGTATTCCTCTTTTAACAGGAACTAAGAATCGAAATATTTACACTTCCATAATTATCAGTTAAAATAGATACTAAAATATGTTCCTATTACATAGCTTCTAATAGGATAAGCTCCTTTTTCAAATGCAGGGGTTAAATTTCTAAAATATGGGGAGGTAGGTTAAGTGAATGGTATTTTGGTTGCGATTATCGGAATTATTGTTTTTGCTTTAGGCTATCGGTACTATTCAAAATTTGTCGCGGAAAAGATTTTTCGTTTGGATCCGAATTATCAGACGCCTGCACATAAATATGAAGATGGCGTCGACTTTGTCCCTACGAATAAGTTTGTGCTTTGGGGGCATCACTTTACATCTGTTGCAGGTGCAGCTCCGATTGTTGGACCAGCTATAGCAGTATATTGGGGATGGCTGCCAGCTTTTTTATGGGTTATTTTAGGCACCGTTTTTGCTGCTGGCGTCCACGATTTTGGTACATTGGTACTGTCTGTCCGCAATAAAGGGCAATCAATTGGTACGCTCGCCAACAAACTAATTGGGCAGCGGGCAAAGATCTTATTTTTGTTTATTATTCTTATTCTCGTTTTAATGGTAAACGCCGTGTTTGCCTGGGTCATTGCCAATTTGTTTATTTCATTCCCGGCTAGTGTGCTGCCTGTATTTATCCAAATTCCTTTAGCTGTGTGGATTGGTTATGCTGTTTATAAGCGGAAACAGAAAATGCTTGTACCGTCGTTAATAGCGCTAGCCATTATGTATATTGCAGCGGTCGTCGCAAGTAAGGTAGATTTTCTGCAAATCGATTTGGTACAGTACATGGGCGGAGAAGATGGAAGCGGTTTATTTGGTTTGGGTTCTATCTCGACCGCGTTTTTCATTTGGATCATTATTTTAATGGTTTACGTATACATTGCATCCACATTACCGGTATGGAAGTTATTGCAGCCGCGCGACTTCATTAATTCCCATCAGCTCGTCGTTGGGCTGGCAATCTTGTATTTAGGACTTATTTTCACAAATCCGGATATTACGGCTCCGGTGACACATACAGGTACAGACGTTTCCTGGTTCCCATTATTATTCATTACGATTGCCTGTGGAGCCATATCCGGTTTTCATGGGCTTGTGTCTTCCGGAACATCCTCTAAACAGCTAAATAGAGAGACAGATGCGCGTATGGTTGGTTATTTAGGGGCAGTCGGTGAAGGAGCTTTGGCATTAGTTGCGATTATTGCAGTTGTAACATTCTTTGCCAATACAGATGAATTCCTGGCCACCTACAGTAGTTTCACAGCTGCAAACGGGGCTGGACTGAATGTTTTTGTTGAAGGTGCGAGTAAGCTTGCGGCAGGGTTGATGATCCCGCCTGAGGTTGCGACAACAATTGTATCCATCATTGTTGTAAGCTTTGCAGCAACAACACTGGATACATCCGTACGGCTTATGCGGTATATCGTGGCTGAACTAGGATCCGAATACAAAATGCCGGTTTTAACAAAAACGCATGTTGCAACAACGATTTCGGTTGTATCGAGTGCAGCGCTAGTACTTATACCGGAGGGACCAAAAGGGTTTGGCTCAGGCGGATATCTCCTTTGGCCGTTATTCGGAACGTCCAACCAGTTGTTGGCAGGAATTAGCTTATTAATGATTGCAATTTGGTTAAAACGTTTGGGCCGAAATTATGCAATCGCGTTGATTCCAATGATTTTTTTAATGTTTATGACGCTATATGCCATGTTTCAGCAGGTTGTCTTTCAATGGTCATGGTTCGGGACTGAATCAAACACATTATTGTTTGTGTTTGGTGCAATCATTTTTGTATTCGCCGTCTGGATTACCTTGACAGCGTTTGCGGCATTGTCAGGTAAAAGGGATGATATTCCGGGTGATAATATCAATGTGAAATAGTGAGGTTTATTCCAATGATGATGAAAGGGATCATGAACGATATGATCCCTTTTCGGTATCGAGAAAGAGGAGGGTGAAAATATGATCGATAAATTAAAAAAACTGGCTGCCTATTATGAAGAAGTTTTAAGTATGCCGCACCGCCAGGAAATAGCCCGGGAATTAAGAGATCAGGATGATTTATTTTTATTGCTGCTTTATTCAGAGATGATTGGTATCCCTAATCCAGTCTATTATTATACACTGGAGTTATATCCGTATATGATCGAAAAATTCCATGATTGGCATTTGCGGATGGGTATAGAAAAATCACCGCTGACCGGAATCCGCTGCTGCTAGAAAAAGGGACAAAAACCCGCTGCTTAAACGTGTAAGCATCATGGTTGTGAACGATTTAAGGCTATCCAGCGTCTGTTTTCAATCGTTTTATTATGTTAGTACATTGGGAAAGGCCCGTAAAAAGGAGTTTTTATCATGCAGGAATTCACGAAAAAAATTATCTTCGTCGGTGGTAAAGGAGGGGTTGGGAAATCAACATCCGCTGCTGCAATTGCTTGGAAAGCAGCCAAGGATGGGTATAAAACGTTGTTGGTCTCGACAGATCCAGCACACAATTTGGGGGATATTTTTAATCATAAAATCGGTGGGACAATAACAAGGATAACAGACCGGCTCCAAGCATTAGAAATTGATCCCGTGATCGAAACAAACAATTATATAAAAGGAGTAAAGGAAAATATTAAAGGTGTAGTTCATTCCGGAATGATTGCGGAGGTTCATCGGCAGCTGGATACCGCAAAAGCATCACCGGGTGCCGATGAAGCAGCGTTATTTGATAAGTTAATTACAATCATTTTGGAAGAGAGCAAGCATTTTGATAAACTTATTTTTGATACGGCGCCAACGGGTCACACCATTCGCCTGTTATCATTGCCTGAGCTGATGGGTATTTGGATTGAAGGTATGCTGGAAAAACGGAAAAAGACAAATGACAATTATACCCAGCTGCTGAATGATGGCGAACCGGTTGAGGATCCGATTTACGATGTATTAAAAACGAGACAGCAGCGTTTTTCGCAGGCGAGGGATCTTTTATTGGATGGAAACGTGACAGGATTTGTGTTTGTTTTAAATCCCGAACGGCTTCCCATTTTGGAAACAAAAAAAGCCATTGAATTGCTTGATAAATATCATTTACATGTGCGAACATTAATTGTAAACAAGGTGTTGCCCAATGACGTTGATGGGGACTTTTTCTCGAGGCGGAAAGAGCATGAAAAGCAATACCTAAAAATGATTGCAGCAACATTTCCCGATAAGCAACGCTTTTATGTGCCGTTGTTATCCCATGATATTACGAATCAGGAGCAGCTGGAGACGTTTCTCAGGAGGTTTGGTTAGCGGTAAGTATACTTTACAGTTATTCCTTACTACTTTCTAGCATGATTGGTGCTTATACATTGGTTAAACAATTCCAGAGCGGAAACTTGAAAGTACAAACATCGGAGCACACAATGCTGATCGGGGTTGAATTGGTTTTTCGGTGCTGCAAAAGGTGAACGGTAAAATGAAAGTTAAACAAGTAGTATACATAGTTGGAAAGGATGATTCTGATGAAAGCTTTTGTACATGAATATGGTAATCTGGTAGTAAAAGATATCGCTGACCCACAGGCAGGTGATGGGGAGGTAGTTGTTGCCCTTCAAGCTGCTGGTCTTAATCATCGTGACCTGTTCATCGCGAGTCGCCGGGAGGAGGGTGTCCCAGCTCTTGTGATCGGTTCAGATGGCGCCGGTGTCATTGAATCTGTCGGTAGTAATGTCCCACAGTTGTCGGTTGGCGATGAAGTGATCGTTAACCCTAGTTTACGCTGGAATAAAAATAGTGTTGCGCCACCAAAGGAATTTGATATTTTAGGAATGCCTGATAATGGTACGTTTGCTGAAAAAATTGTCCTGTCAGCTGAACAACTGGAGAAAAAGCCTGCACACGTAACGTGGGATGAAGCAGGAGTATTAACATTGTCTGCGTTGACAGGTTATCGGGCGATGTTTACGAAAGGTGAATTAAAAGCGGGGGAAACGGTATTTATCCCTGGCGCCGGCAGTGGTGTTGCGACATACCTTATTCAATTCGCGAAAAATATAGGTGCACGTGTGATTGTAACCTCCCGCAGTGAAGCAAAACGTCAAGCGGCAGAAAAATTAGGTGCTGATCACGTTCTTGATACGGCAAGTGACTGGCTAGAGGCATTAAAAGATGAAACGGTCGATCTCGTTATTGACAGTGTTGGACGGGCAACATTTAACAGATCACTTGAGGTCTTGAAAAAAGGCGGCAGAATTGTTGTCTTCGGGTCATCAACAGAGGATACGGTTGACCTTAATTTACGCGACTTTTTCTATGGGCAGTACCAGTTATTCGGTTCGACCATGGGGAGTAGGGAAGAGCTTTATGAAATGCTGCAGTTTATGGAAACCCATGAGATCCATCCGGTGGTTGACAGGGCATTTGGATTGGAAGATGCCAAGGAAGCGATGGATTATCTTGACAAAGGAAAGCAATTTGGGAAAGTAGCGATTCGGATTAGTAATAAAGGCTAGGACAAGAAAGTTTATCCATGAGTGCAGGATCACTTACATGGTGGTTCTGTACTTGTTGGTTTGAAATCATAGTGCTGACTCGGATAGAATGTAATTGAATCAAGTTAAAAAACTTACCGGAAATAAATACTAAACCAATGTCTGAATGACTGACCAGTTTCAGAAATTTCTTTATTTATGCATGATGTTACATCATTATGCTTGTTAGTCTGATCTTCTAAATCGTTTAAATCCCAGTTCAAGCAGATGACCAACAAACGCGCAAGTCAGACCGTAAACAATCCCGCTAAAAACTGGTGTCTCAAAAATTGGTGAAATAGTTGAAAGAAAGCCCTCATGCCAGTTTATCCCCATATTCATACCGGTTACCAGGCCAATAAAAAAACCAGTCAAGTAAACCCGCTTCAATTCTTTATTATATTGATGCCGGTGATTGATCGCCTTAGCACGATTGTACGCTTGCCATAATGAGAAGCTGAAAACGGACGGGTAAAATAGTCCCCACTCAAAGTTCAGCAATTGGTCAACTTTTTCAAAATCTCCTTTAAATGTATACATGATTCCAAGATTTAAATGTGATTGCAAGTTTAATATAACTTCCCATACCATCAAAATTATTCCTAAAAGGAAATCCCCATTATATAATTGACCAAACCCCGGTAAAGCAAGTGACCACAGCATGGCTGCTATTGGTGATTTATAAGTGTTTTTGTTTTTCATCTTAATCCTTCTTTTTCTGTTAATGGGTATTGAGTATTATTAGAGGATGTTCAAAAAGTCACCAAATGATAAGCAGCGAACTCTAGAATTGGCAGCACGGGATCTTCTGCTTAAACCGCCCACGACAATCGCCAACAGTAGAAGTCAGCACTTCCTGTTGTTGACTTGATGAAAACGTTATCCATAACCACCATTTGAACGTTAGAAAATTATTGTTCAGGCCAATATTCAACCGTCAATCTGCTAAGTACTTCCTGAGCGTCTGTTATGTTCTCATAAGGAATCCTTCCTCCTTTCGCCATGTTTAGAAGCCTCTTTTCATACGAAAGCAATCTGTGTTCCATTATTGTTGCCAAATTCGTTACAATTCATAACAGTTAACCGCAACAGTACTGTAAATTAAGAAACTTTCATTAAGTTCAAAGAAATAGTACAAGAGATCTGAATATTATAGGTCATACAGGAGAAAATACCAAAATATATAAAGAGCGTGAGGATGAAATATAATGAAAAACGATGAAAAAATCGATAATGCAGGAATTTTTTTTGACCAGTTTCATAAGCTGCATCAAGAATTCGGTCGTTTTTGGTTTGAGGAGATATTATTCCACTGGGAGTGGTCGGTATCGTTACTCTTATCAATAGGCGCTTGGATATTCTGGGTTTTTTACAGAAAAAAAGACAGCACACACCGGCTTTTGTATGCAGGAATTTTGGCAGTCAGTATTTCCGTCTGCCTTGATTATATTGGTACTGCACTTGGTCTTTGGTACTATGTTGGAAAACTCATTCCTACTTTTCCCGCTTGGATGCCTTTTCATTTTTGCTTGCTTCCTGTAGCTATCATGTTTCTGATTCAGACAAAGCCACATATTGCCCCCTGGAAGAAAGGCATTTTATTTGGCTTGCTCACTTCCTTTATTGGCGAGCCGATTTTTGAATGGGCAGGAATTTATGTATTAACAGGCTGGCACTATATTTATTCATTTCCGATTTATACGCTGCTCTATTTATTTTGCGACTATATGGCAAAAAGTAAATCCTTCGAGCCCATTTCCAAAACGTAAACAAGTTGGTATTCATTTAGGAAAGTTATCGGTATTTTTCCAACTAATAAACTGGTAAAATAGTGTAATGTAGAGAACTGATTATACACAACAGGGAGGAATTGCAGCTTGAACAGGTTTGACATGCTGGTCGAGGAATTTAAAGAAAATTTAGGCCGGGAATTATCCGATAAAGAATTAAAGTGGGTGCTATGGGTTGTCAATCAGGAAAAAAAGGGCAAGGGCTGGAATTCCTGATGGTTCCGTTTTAAGATGGTTTCCAAAATTGCATTTATATCGTACATATTATTTTAAACGGGCAGTAGTGATGGGATTTTCCCAAGGATTTTTCATCTGACTGCCCACCCCCTTAATCCCTTTTTCCAGAAACGCTCCTATAACGCCTTCAAAAATTTTATTCGCTGCTATGCAGATAATTTAGATATTCCTAAAAGTAATATTACCTTGGTTTATCCCAACCTTTCTGTTCTATATTTTCATTGCTTTTTAGGCTTGTGAATTTTTTTGATATTGGATCATTAATCCGCGATCATTTATTTCTTCTTTTATTAAATCGCAAAAATCCTGATCCAGCTTTAATTCAATTGCCTTCATAAAAGCCTCAATTAATAAATCGTTGGACACATTTTTCAGGCTCTTCATTTTGTTTGCATCCTCCTAACTCTTCCACAGGTGCGTTTGGCGAATTGGCAAGAAAAGTGTTGCCATCAAGATGTTTCTAAAAATTGAAAGATTAGGAGATGGACATACGTTAATAGTAATACAGGAAACGATGAAATGCAGTATAAATTGTCTACGGGTAGGATAAAAGCAGGTACGAGAAGAATAACAATAGAAGACATCCCCTTAACTAGAAGGATGTCTTTTTTCTAAGATACGATAATAGGTATAAATAATTTTATCCATGTCCCGTAGTAATTTCTCATTTTGAGACGATTCCAGGGCGTCCAATAAGTCGCTTAATTCAGTTTCATCCAGCTCCACGAGCAGCTTGCCATTTTCAATTCGGTTAAACTCCATTTTGTATACCCCCATTTTTCTTTTCTTATTCTTTACCACATTTAACCAACTGTTAAACATCCGCGGTTAAAAGGGAGGTAAGAAACAGATTATTAAGCGAACAATTCTTGTCCCCTTCATTGTCAAGTCTGTCGGGATGTTATGGTACCATTTATTGCAGGATATGGATGAAATAAGATAGTGGAAATGGAAATTAATCTGTAACATACAATAAAACCATTGTTAATGGGAACCATAAATATGAGGTGATGATGTGGATAAAAATGATTTAAAATTAACATCTGCTGAGATAGGTACATTGTGGGGCGAATATATTAATGGAACAGCAGTGGATATAATGAGTAAATACATGCTGTCCATTATAGAAGATAAAAAAATAAGCTGTCTGTTTGAAGAGGCGATCGAAACGTTTGCTAAGCAAAAAAAACAAATTACAACCTTCATCGATAACGAGGGTTTTCCAATTCCGATCGGGTTTACCGAGTCAGATCTTAATCAAGGGGCGAAAAGGTTATTTTCAGACATATTCTGTTTACATTACTTACACATTATGACGCTGCATGGGCTATTGGGACATACAACAGCGCTTAGTGCTTCCGTCAGAAAAGATTTACGCCATTTTTATGATTCCTGTGATGATGATGGTAAGAAAATGTATCACAAAACGATTGAATTGCTGGTAGAAAAGGGTCATTTTCAAAGGGACCCATACCTTTATCCAGATAAGAACCCCGAATTTATCTCAAGTCAGCAATTTACGGATGGATATTTTGGGGACCAACGTCCATTAGCTGCAACCGAAATTATCAGTATCTCCTTTAATCTGAAAAAGAAGATGCTGGAGAAAACATTATCTATTGCCTTTAGCCAAGTTACACAATCAAAAGAAATCAGGAAATTTTTAAACTCAGCACAGAAAACCTCGGACGAACAAATCCAATCATTCAGTAAGATATTGCAGAATGATAATTTACCTGTCCCAACGTCCTGGGAAACAGAGGTTACAATTTCGCAGGAATCTCCCTTTTCCGATAAGTTAATGTTGTATCATATTGGCTTTTTATTACAAACCTCCCAAGCTTATCATGGAGCAGGGCTTGCAGCAGCAATGCGAACTGACCTTGTCGTTAATTATGAAAAGATCATATTGAAAAATCTGATGGTTACCAAAGAATGGTTTAATATGATGACAAAAAACAGATGGCTTGAGCAGCCGCCACTTGTGCCAAATAGAAAAGAAATTGCAAAGGATAGATAAGAAAAGCGGAACGATTGAATAGCGCACCCTTTTTTACGAAGGTAAGGTGCGCTCTGGACTCTGCTATATTAATCTTACTCGGCTTCAGTCTTTTCCATCCAGCCGTTCCCCTCCAGCTGTCTGGTAACAAGCATACTTGATACGGAATCCCCTGTAACATTAATCATCGTTGCTGGTGGGTCAACTACAACCCCGATTGCCGAAATGATTGGCAATGCTTCTATTGGCAGGCCGTATAAGGTAACAATCATCAATTCACCCATAAAACCACCACCCGGAATGCCGCTCATGACAATCCCGGAGAGCAGGCAGATCCCAATTGCCGTTAAAAACGTGTCAATTCCGGTGAAATCCATATCAAACACGCCAAAAACAAATGCAATTTTCAACATGGCAGAGAGACATGAACCGTCCATATGAATGGTGGCACCGAGCGGCAATACGGTTTCCCGGATATCTTTCGGAACACCCATTCTTTTTGTTGCTTCAAGGTTAACAGGTAAAGAAGCAATACTGCTGCCTGTTCCCAGCGCGGTAACAGCAGGGTTTAGTATGTTCTTCCAAAAGCGTCCAATCCCTTTTTTGCCACCTGATAAAAAGGCATATAAGGTAAATCCAATTGCAAAATACAAAATAGCTACTGGGTAATAAATCAAGACAGCTTTTGCATAATCGCCAATCAAATCGGTACCAAACTGCCCAATCAGGGAGGCAAAGTAAGCGCCTAAACCAATTGGAGCATAGTACATAATTAATTGGACAAGCTTCATAAAGATTTCTGATCCACTTGATAAAAATTTGGCAAACGGGCGCCCTTGCTCGCCAGATAAGCCGGTCGCAACCCCAACCAGTACAGCGAAAATAATGAGGACAAGCATGTTATCTTTTGAAAATAGATCAACAAAGTCCGGTACGGTAAATGTATTAACAAGCTGTTCAGCTAATGATGATTGTTCAACGTCATCCGGTGTTTCCAAGGGAATATTCGCCCCTGAACCTGGTGGAAACAGTACAGTTGCAACTAACATTACAACTGATGCGATAATTCCGGTAACAATAAAAATGGTAATCATGGATCCCATTATTTTCCCAAATCGCTTCATACTATTCATGTTGGCAATCGCCGAAGCAATTGAAAAGAAAACAAGGGGCATCACCACCATAAACAAAAGATTAAGAAATATGTCTCCTAGTGGTTTAATTACGTTTGCTTTATCACCATAAATAAGTCCGATGACTGATCCGACAATGATGGAGACAAGAAGGATTAACGGGAAACGATATGCTTTCAGTTTTTCTCTCATACTGGTCATGCTCCTTTATGTAACAAGATGTATAACATATTTTATCATACATGTTGAACAGAAGGATGAGCAAGAAAAGCCCTACTTCAAACGTTATCATTTGAGGTAGGGCGTAATGCGTGTAATCGCAGACTTCAGTTTTTTACTGTTTTTCTGATACAACTGTTTCGCTTGCTCATTTTCCGTTGCCAAGGCAAAAAGCTCCAGGTCAGCCTGACATTTTTTTAGTGTAGCAAGCAACAGCGGTTTTTCTGTCGGGCTGGGAACTGCAATTTTATCATCGTATAGGTCAACGGTTAATTGGCCATCGCTATCAACTTCACCAACAAAAACGTTTTCGATACTGACGTTCAGTTTATCCAGCTCTGTTTCTAACCAGTTAACATTCAATGACAGGTTTGCCAGCGGTTCATGTAACACCTTACCGTCCATAATAACCGTTTCCGGCTGTTTATCCGGTGGGACCTCTATTCCAAGATACTTTGCTGTTAACGGGCGGTATTCTTTTTTAGGCAGTACGCTTAATGTACCAGATGGCTCCAGAACGGCAAATTCAACATCCGCTGCTCTGAAGATATTTTTATCACGCAGAGCTTCCTGTAATTCGTCGATCGTATATCGTTCTTTTTTTAAATTATCCTCCATTATTTTCCCATTCTGTATAAAAACAGTGCTTTTTCCCTCGATAAAATCACGTAATGTTTTATTTTTCATCGATAGATATTCAGCCCCCCATGGAATGATAAACCATAAAAACGCAGCTATCACACCATAGAAAAGATTGGAGTCCACGTCGGTTGCATGGACAGCAATAATATCCCCGATAACAATACCTGTTATATATTCAAATACATTCATTTCCGATAACTGTTTTTTGCCAAGCCCCTTTGTGATAAGAAAGAGGGCAACGATAGTGGCAAGTGTTCTGATAATAATCTCTACCCATTCTGGCATAGTACATATTCCTTTCTTATAGAGGATGTTCAAAAAGTCGGATGTTTCTAGTTAGCAGCAGGGGATCTTTTCCAAAACCCGTACCCAACGTAGAAGACAACTACATCTGGATAAGCCGTGCTCGAAACACTGTCGCCTAGAATTTCGATGCACAGGAAGTGATAGTGCCGGCTTCCAACAGGAGCGTCTGAGACGTAGCCGGCCCGGAACCTTTTTGAACACGAAACGTATAACCTGCTATCATCACCGTACAGCAAACTTCCAGATTAGAATTTGTATTGTGATTCTTCTGTTCCCAGCCAGATAACTTGTTTCTGCAGGTCTTCTTTTACTTCTGACAAAATTTTTTGTGTATTTTCAAATACTTCTTTTGTTTGTTGATCCTGTGTTTTATTCGCTAATAAGCTTAATGTAGCTTCTGCACTCTTGATAGAAGAAAAACAGCCTTTTACCTGTGATCCAACAGTCATTACATTCATCCTTTCCGGAGAGGTGTTACGATATTTCTTGCTTTTTGGCAGCTTTGCCGCTATGATCCGGACTTATCACATTCCGCTGGTGACATCCGAGCCTAATTTCGCGGTTTGTCGGCCAAATGGTGCTTATCTGCGGGCAAGACCTTTGTGCTCGTCTAGGAAATTATAAAATTTTGCGGCTGTGGATAACTTAATAACCGGATAAGCCACGTCCGGCTCCAGCGCCCAGCGGCTAGTGTGCAACACCCGCCTCCGTACGATAAGTCAACATCGACTCCCTCCGGTCGTCGTGTTTCCTTTATCTCCTACGGTAGGAATGTTCGGTTAAAACCGCCGCTTTGCGCGGCAACACCGAACCACCCTGCTTGGCAGGGCGCAGCACATACGCCGCTAAACGGGCGCTTGCGCCTTTGTTCTATCCTTTTGGTTTAAAAATTAGTGCACCAATCATGCCGAAAACGATTGCAGCGGATATCCCGGAACTGGTCACTTCAAACATGCCAGTTACGACGCCAATCAGACCATGTGCTTCGGCCTCAGCCATTGCTCCATGAACAAGGGAATTACCAAAGCTCGTAATTGGTACTGTAGCCCCTGCACCGGCAAAATCGATTAACGGTTCATATAAACCAACACCATCCAATACGGCGCCAACAACGACAAGAATACTTAATGTATGACCGGGTGACAGTTTAAAAACATCTAGCATGATTTGACCGATCACACAAATTGCTCCACCAATAACAAATGCCCAGAAAAATATCATGATAGATCACTCCCTGATTCGATCGAAACTGCATGGGCAATACACGGGATTGGATTTTTTTGCTGTACACTCAATGTAGAATGCAGCGCTCCAGTTGCAACAACAAGAATACGATTAAGTTCTCCTTTTCTCATACGATTCAAAAAGTGGCCATAGGTGACGACCGAGGAACATGCAGCACCACTTGCACCTGATTGAACGGGCTGGTCTTCCCGGTAAATCGTGAGCCCGCAATCGACGTATTTTGTTTCTTCCAATTGCAAGCCTTGTTTTTTCAACATGTCAAACGATACTTCCCTGCCGACATGACCCAAATCACCCGTGATAATTAAGTCGTAATAGGATGGATCGACATCCCGTTCCTTAAAATGTGCGGTAATCGTATCAACTGCTGCCGGAGCCATTGCACCGCCCATGTTAAATGGATCGGTCATCCCCAAATCGACTACTTTACCAATGGTTGCTGCCGTAATCTGTGGACCGGTTCCGTTTTTTGCAACTAATGCAACACCTGCACCAGTTACTGTCCATTGTGCAGTTGGTGGTTTTTGTCCACCATATTCTGTAGGGTAGCGAAACTGTTTTTCCGTGGCTGCATTATGGCTGGCACAACCACTTAAAATATAATTTGCACCATTTCCATTAATCAGGAATGCAGCTAACGCTAAACTTTCCATCGATGTTGCACATGCATTAAATAATCCAAAATAGGGAATCCCCATTGTTTTGGCGGCAAAGCTAGTCGGTGTAATTTGGTTAATCAAATCCCCGCTTAAAAAAAATTCGACCTGCCCTTTATCAATTGGGCTATTTTTTATAGCAAATTGGCATGCTTCTTCCAGCATCATTTGTTGTGCCTGCTCAAATGAGGATTGTTTCAGCCACATATCATCATGAAGCAAATCAAAATCTTTCGGGATGTTTCCATTTGCTTCAAATGGGCCGCCAACAGTGCCAGTGGACAGAATGACAGGCTTGTTTTCAAAAATCCAGGTTCTATGCCCCGTTAACATTACAATCCACCCCATTGAACTAAAATGGTTTTAATCAATGCAATGATAAAAGCGGAGAATACACCAAAAAGGATGACTGATCCAGCTAGTTTGAACATATTGCCACCAACACCTAAAACAAATCCTTCTGTACGATGCTCAATTGCGGCAGAGATAACAGCATTTCCAAAACCGGTAACCGGCACAGCAGATCCTGCTCCGGCGAATTGACCAATACGGTCGTAAATACCAAATCCGGTTAACAGCATCGTAAGAAAAATAAGCGTTGCAGTAGTGGGATTTCCGGCAGTTTGCTCGGTGAAATCAAAGTAATAAATATAAAACGTTGAGATGAGCTGGCCGATAAAACAGATAAATCCACCTACTAAAAATGCTTTGATACAATTTTTTAGTAATGGTCTTTTTACTTCGCGCTGCTGCTGAAATGCTTGGTATCTTTGTGCTTGTGGAGGTAAATTTTTCTTTTTCTTATCTGCCATTCCAATCACTCTTTTCCTTGAAAATTAGAAGATGGTTCCCCATTCGACCAGTGTCAGGTCTGTTCCTTGGATAGTTTGATAATGTGTTTCACTTCTTTTTCCAGCTGTTTGTTGGAAATATTGTTTCCGTTAATGTCATTTTCAAGACGGTCGAGTTCGATTAACATTTTTTTATCGGTGGATAATTCTGTCTTGAATTTTGGAAACTTTTTCTTCAGCGTTTTGGTGAATTCTTTACGCAAATCGGTTAATTGAAACCGTTTGTTGTGATGCACTTCAATCCCCACAACCAGGTATTTGGATGTATTCACCGCTTTAATTGTCTTAATTTCTTCGTATTTAGTCAGAACCTTTTTAGCTTGATTTGCTGCATCCTGATCAATAAAATTATCGGAGGAAATCTTGGTGAATTTGGTGAATTCATCATTTTGATCATCGTTTGCAGAATTGGTATCTGTATCCTGCGTACAACTAGTTAAAAAGAGAATAAGACCAAACCACACGATTAATTTTTTAACCTTCATTGTGATCACCCCTTATGTAGGAAGGAGGCTGGCTAGAACCAGCCCCTGAAAAATGTTGGAAACAGTTTTGCGAAGTGCATCCAAACACATATACTTCCATTTTTTCCTACTGTTTATACTGTGGTTCTTCCTGCTCAATTTGTTGTACTCGTGGTTCAACCTGTTGTAAAAGTGATTGTGTTTGTTGAGCAGCACTCTGGTACAACTGTTTTGCCTGTTTATTTTCAGTTTGTAATGCAAATTGTTCAAAGCTCGCTTGAGCACTTTTTAATCCAGCAATTGTTTGTTTTACCTGTGAAGATACAGTCACATGAATTCCTCCCTTTTTTTTCAACCATCACTAGTTATAATTGTTTTTTTCGTTTAAAATATGCGTTCTATTTTTTACCTGAATATGCTAATCTTATTTCCTAAAAATGAAACTTTTTTACGGCTTGTTTCGTCATAATAAATAATAAAGATCAGGGGGATATGTGGTGAATAGGAAAGTACTGTTTTTTATCGTATTTATTATTTGCTTAAGCGGATTTAGCCTTTGGGCGTTTTCCCGAGGCAATGCACAATTAGTGACGGATAAAAGTAGTTCGAAACGGGCTGGGGATTTTATCCTGCACGTACGGGTTGAGCGTGCTGATAAAGGTATAAAGGTTTATCGTTCCATTCAGTACGTGGGTAAAGAACCAATTGAAATACAACACAACACACCATTGATAGCTGTCTCACTAGCTTATAAAAATCATGATTATACAGGAAGCCCGGTTACAAAAGTGTTAAAGGAAGGAGGCAGTTATCACCCGCAGGATGCAGCTATTATAAAACAAACAAAAAAGGGGAGCTATAACTTATATTGCAAAGCTAAATTTACAGTTGAGGGAGAAAAAGTGGTGATAGACCATACGGAAAAGCTTGTATTTGAATAAAAAGCAGCATGTTGTCCATGCTGCTTTTTGGTTTATTTTCAATAGCCTTATTCTGTTCATTGTTATATTATTCAGTCGTATTGAACACACTTAGGGTCGTTTCCTTTAAGTGGTAAAAATCTTTCTTTACTTAGTTGACAGTTGCAAGTCTACAGTAGTTATCGGCTTTCCGGCTTCCTGCCATTGTTGAAGAAGCTTGTTGACAGGCTCTGTTACGTCTGGTAATGATACTGTGATTGTTTGATCGTCAGTCCATTCAGCTGTAATAATTGGCCAATGAAAGGCTAATACCTGTAAATCATTTGTTTCATTTGTTAAGGAAATCTGTTCCCATTCCACTAAATCAACCACAACCAAGTTTGTTAACGGGATTGGCAGCGATGCTTCCCGGTTAAACTGCAGAAGGATTTTTGAATTATCCGGTGAAAGCTTTGACTGGACAGTTCTTGCCAAATCTGCCACAAGTAATGCTGGATTATCCTTGCTTTGATCAAGCAATATGTAAGAGCATAAATCATTGCTGCAGGAAAATTCGAGCAAATATAAATTGGTATTACCGGCTTGAATTGGTAATATAGTCATGTTTTTAATCGCTTCTGCCCGATTAGCTGAAGCTTCCAAATAGGAATTTAAAATTGGCACCATTTTCAAATTAACCATTACTTTTTCCTCTGGCAAGGCAAATTCAATGAACTCATTCGCGTCATCATCATTATTTTGTTCGACTAGCTCAGGATTTTCGTTCGGATCATCGTTTGCTTCTTTTTTTACAACAACCGACTCATGTTTGGAACAAGCAGTGACGAACGCTAAAACCACTAATAGAAGTACTATTTTTTTAACCATCCAAAACGCTCCTATATAAAATTGTGAATCTTGAATATATACAATTATACATAACTTTTGGGTAACCAGGTAATTTTATCACGCATTAACAGGCGGAAATAACCCCACTGAACTAAGTTTCACTTTATTTTATTCTCGTAAAGAAAACCACTTCAAATCATGAACTTGAGGTAAAGTGTGATGTTTATCATATTTTCATTTCGGAAAAGAGCGTTATAATAAAGATAAATGTCCATTAGGGAATATTTTTGTTACACTTAACATAGATAAATCTGGTAGAAAGGATTGGTATATAATGGTGGAAAGGCGAAAACCAATTCCAGTGATTGATGCCGTAACAAATGTTATGAAACACAGCAAACTTGGTGAATCGGAAATCATTTCTATAGATGATTGTGATAACAGGAGACTTGCAGAAGCCATTGTTGCCAAGCATCCTGTCCCTCCATTTGATAAATCGCCATACGACGGGTTTGCATTGCGTTCCATTGATACAAAGCAGGGCGCAATCGATCATCCGGTTGAATTTGAGGTGGTGGAGCATATTGGAGCAGGACAGATTCCCATGAAAACATTAAAGAAAGGGCAAGCAACCCGAATCATGACCGGGGCAAAAATACCTGATGGGGCTGACTGTGTTGCTATGTTTGAGGTTTGTAAGGTATATGAAAAGAACGGAAAAAACTATATGTCGATCAAACGCAAAATGAAGGAAGGGCAAAATATTGTTTCCAAAGCTTCAGAAGTCGCAGAAGAGGAAGTATTAATAGAAGCAGGAACATTGATAAACCCAGGGGTAAAGGCGTTATTGGCAACGTTTGGCTACAATAACGTTTGTGTCGCGAAAAAACCTGTTGTCGGTATAATTGCAACAGGTACGGAATTATTGGATGTTGAAGACGAACTGCAGCCAGGAAAGATTCGTAACTCAAATGCTTACATGATTATGTCACAGATCAAACGTGCCGGTGGCGAGTGTATTTATTTTGGAAAATTAGCTGATGAATTTGCTTCCAGTTATGATACAATTTTACACGTACTTGGTAAAGTGGATATATTAATTACAACAGGTGGAGTATCTGTTGGCGATTTTGATTTAATGCCGGCGATCTATGAGAAATTGGGCGCAGAGGTGCTTTTTAATAAAATAGCAATGCGCCCAGGAAGTGTAACCACAGTTGCAGTGAGGGGAAACCAACTATTATTTGGCTTATCAGGGAACCCGTCGGCGTGCTATGTTGGATTTGAATTGTTCACCCGTCCGATCATCCAGCACTATTTGTTCAACAAGCAGCCATTTTTAAAACGAATCAAGGCAACACTGCAAGAGGATTTTCCGAAACCTAATCCATTTACCAGGTTTGTTCGCAGTTATTTAACCTATGAAGGTGGTAATATCGGGGTAAAACTGGCCGGAATCGATAAATCAAATGTGGTGACATCACTCGCACATACGAATGCGTTAATGGTTTTGCCGGGCGGAACAAGAGGATATCAGAGAGGAGCAGTTGTAGAGGTGCTGCTTGTCGAGGATATGGACGGCCAGGCTACTTTTTAAAGGAGTGAAGATAAATGCCAGAGAAAACGTCACCGACTACTGATGCACTTGGCAGATCACTGAAGGATTTACGGATTTCCGTTATTGATAAGTGCAATTTTCGCTGTACCTATTGTATGCCTAAGGAGATTTTTGGCAATGATTACGCCTTTTTACCTGAAACGGAATTATTAAGTTTTGATGAAATTATCCGGATTACCAATGCTTTTGCCAAGCTCGGGGTCGAAAAAATTCGGATTACCGGTGGGGAACCATTACTGCGAAAAAACCTCAGTCAATTGATTGCGGCGTTAACCGAAATACCAGGAATTAAGGATATTGCATTAACAACAAATGGTATATTATTACCGAAACGAGCGGTAAAATTAAAAGAGGCCGGTCTAAAGCGAGTAAACATTAGCCTGGATGCAATTGAAGATGACGTATTTACTGAAATAAATGGAAGGGGTGTGCCAATTCGTCCCGTATTAAAGGGAATTGAAGCGGCACAAAAGGCTGGGTTGCAGGTAAAAATCAATATGGTTGTCAAAAAGGGGATGAATGAAAGTCAAATCTTACCGATGGCTCGTTTTTTTAAAGGGAAAGACATTATCCTCCGTTATATTGAATTTATGGATGTGGGCAATCACAATGGTTGGGATTTGAAAAACGTTATTTCCAAAAAACAGATTATCAAACAAATTAACGAGGAAATGCCACTTGAAGCTGCTGAAGAAAATTATTATGGTGAAGTTGCCTCCAGGTTCCGTTATAAAGATGGTGGGGGAGAAATAGGGGTTATTTCATCGGTTACCGATTCGTTCTGTGGTACATGTACGCGAATCCGGCTTTCCGCGGATGGAAAATTATATACTTGTTTATTTGCATCAAGTGGTTATGACATTCGGGGAAAATTACGGGAAGGACTTACAGAAGAACAACTTGAACGGAATTTGGCTTCTCTGTGGCATCGCAGAACAGATCGTTATTCCGATGAACGAGCAGAAAAGAAAAATGAGAATCGGAAAAAAATTGAAATGTCCTACATTGGCGGGTAAAATGTACACAAAGGGAAGGTGGTGGATGGATGAAAACATTCAAATTAAAAAAATTGGAGATTCTTGAAAGCGTTGAAGAAGACATCATCCAGCACGAGATCCCTTTACTAGACGGCTTGGTTATTAACCGGGAAGATGATCTGAATCGTTGGGTTATCGAAGCTTATTTGGATCATACGTATCAAACATTTTTCGAGGGTTTGCAGGAAAATAAAGACCAAATTATGATTCAGGTTAAAATTACAAAAGAAAGCAATGCACCTGCAACGTTTATTACATCCATAATTGGCATAAACTTGATTGGCGAACATATCAATGTGTTATTTATGGGAACAATTGTCGACCGGCAAAAAGGAATTATTAAAGACATGCTGCAAGAACTGGTTGAGGAAGGGTATCAGGGGGAGTCGCTAATTAATAAATTTAAAGAATTGATTTAGGACAGACCTCGCCGCTTTAAGTAGAAGCGCCGGGGGCCTGTCCCAAACTATATTTCTTTTGACGAGACCGGCAAAAACAGCTTAATTCCTCGTTTATTAAATGGTAATAATTTACTGTCGGCAAGCAAATGGCTGATATATCCGGCAAGACAGGTATAAAAAATACCGTCCATCCCAAATGATGCTTCCAATTTAGAGGCAATAACCCCGAAAAAAATAATCCCTGCTAGCGAGTGCGTGTAACTGCGATGCGAAACAACGGACGCGATTAAGATATAAATACCAAGGAGCATCAACCACGTTTCTTGCAGGGAATATCCGCCTGCTAAAACACCAATCCCGGTAATGATTAACATGTGCTTTTGTTTAATAGCGGACGATATGACGATCATTCCTAACCCGATTCCGATACCGACATATCTTTCTTGATCGACTCCCTCATAAAAACTGTAAAATACCATTAGAATCCCGATCAGCTGCGCAACAGTCTGAATCATTTTATGCGATAAAGTAATCTTGCCGCGAAGCTTCCCATCAATATCAAGATCAGGGATTAATGCTGAGACAGTCCCTATTCCAACTAAAAAAAGTGTCTCAGTAGGGGTAGTGTGATACGTGTTGGCGATAATAAATCCTGTTGCTGCTCCAATTGCTGCGTGTGCGGTACCATTCACTTTCATTTCTCCTCTAAAAATTTTTATGTATTTCCAAACACTATGCTATAGTTTACAACAAAATGTCTGTTCTGTTTAGAGGTAGTGCAAAATATTTGTAACAGAACGAGGAGTTTATAGTAATGATCAAAACCCAGGGTGCCAGGTAATTAAATGAGATTTGTATTATAATGTAGGCATATAAACAAATTTTACATACCCGTATCTTTTATGATTCTTTTTTCGTTTATATAAATGAAAGGTGATTTTAGAGGAGGGAAAACATGCGGCCGCTTGTTAAGAGCACTCCCATTGAAATGAATGAAGAATTTACTGATTTGATTCAACCTTACATGCATGTACTGCGAAATTATTGCGCTTCACTGACAAAATCCAGATGGGACGGCGATGATTTAATGCAGGAGACCCTAGCGAAGGCGTATAAAGATTTGTTAAAAAAACCAAAATCGATTTCCAAGGCATATTTGTTTCGTATTGCTTCCAATACATGGATTGATGGGTATCGTAAACGAAAATTAAATGTAGAAATAAATCCGGATTTAACTGAAGTTGGGCAAGAAGAGAATGTCTTGCCGGATGCCACGTTTAAGGCAATGGAGGTTGCGCTGAGTGAATTGACACCGAAACAACGAGTAGCATTGTTGCTCGCTGACGTGTTTGGTTACACTGCAAAGGAAATAGCATTTATGATCGATGCTAGTGAGGGTGCTGTTAAAGCATCACTCCATCGTGCACGGAAAAGGTTAGAATCAATCACCTATGATAGTCCTGTTTTTTACCCGGAAGAAGATAAAACGTCAACGTATGTGACAGCACTGCGCAATGGAGATCCAATCACCATTGTCCGTCTTTATCAAAATGAAGTGATGGAGCCGCAAATGGCAGATCCGAGTTCGCGACTGAGTTCTGAGATAAGCCCTGTTGTTCAGCCTGTTGCAGGTAGTAGTTTAACCTATGTGCTGATCACAATTTTAATGAAAGATGGGCAAACGATGTGGGTTCCATTTTATCAGATAGAACTAGCTGCATTATTATCACGGCTGGAAGGGCTTAAACGCGGTATCTCCTTTGCGGCATAGGAGGGAGTTTAATTATGTCTAATGTTATTCCATACGTAGTGGAGCAAACGAATCGTGGAGAACGGTCGTATGATATCTATTCACGCTTGTTAAAGGATCGAGTTATTATGCTTGGTTCAGAAATTAATGATGAGATAGCCAACAGCATTGTCGCACAGTTGTTATTCCTTGCAGCGGAGGATTCTGATAAGGAGATCTCGTTATACATCAATAGTCCAGGAGGATCAACCTCAGCCGGTTTTGCTATTTACGACACGATGCAATTTATTAAGCCGGATGTCCAAACCATTTGTACGGGGATGGCTGCTTCTTTTGGTGCGATGCTGCTTTTAGCGGGGGCGAGGGGGAAACGACTTGCTTTACCAAATAGTGAGGTAATGATTCATCAACCGCTTGGAGGTGCAAAGGGGCAAGCAAGTGATCTTGAAATCAATGCAAGGCGTATTATCCGATTGAGGAAGCATCTGAACGAAATCATCTCCGAACGTACCGAGCAACCATTAGAGAGGGTTGAGAAAGATACAGACCGCGATTATTTCATGTCAGCACAAGAGGCTAAAGATTACGGGGTTATCGATAAAATTATATAAAGCATCATAAATACAGGGAAGTCCCCAATTACCTCGGGAACTTCCCTGTATTTATTGTAACTGCTGTTCGGCAAATTCGCGGTACAATGGATGTGATTGTGTCAATTCCTGATGAGTGCCGCTTCCAGTTACCTTCCCATTTTCAATAAATATAATTTTATCTGCATCCACGATGGTCGATAATCGGTGAGCGATGACAAATGTGGTTCTTCCTTCCATTAGCCGGGCTAATGCTTGCTGGACAACACTTTCGGATTGGCTGTCCAGACTTGCGGTTGCTTCATCCATCATAAGGATTTTGGGATCGCGCAAGAAGGCACGTGCAATGGCAATGCGTTGTCTTTGTCCACCTGACAGTTTGACACCGCGTTCACCAATTTCTGTATCTAATCCATTTGAAAATGACTTGATAAATTGATCTGCATAAGCCATTGTAGCTACTTCCCACAAGCGTTCGTCCGGTATCGTTTCCCAATCCTTTAAACCATAACATAAATTGGCGCGAATCGTACCTGCCATCATGGCGCTTTCCTGAGAAACATAACCAATTTGACTGCGCCAGGATTCCATGGATAAGTCCTGGATAAAGGTATTGCCGATTCGGATTTCTCCTGTAGTCGGCTTATAAAATCGTTCTAGTAAACCGAATAATGTTGTTTTTCCACCGCCACTAGGTCCCGCAAAAGCGATCTTTTCTCCAGGCTGGGCTGTAAAAGTCACATTTTCCAAGACAGGTTCATCTTTACTATACGCAAACGACACATTCGAAACATAAATCGATTTGTTTGCGACATCGATGTCCAACCCATCTCTCCCTTCTTCTAATGGTAATTCTAAAATATCAATAATACGTTCGGTTGCTCCTTTTGCCTTTTGTAATTGGGTGAAAAACATAGCAAATGTAGTTATTGGCATAATGATTTGGAAAAGATAGAGTAAAAAGGCTACGAGTGAACCTGTTGACATGGTTCCACTTGCAACCCGCATTCCTCCATATCCAATAATCATGACGATAACGACCATGATGACTAGATACATAATCGGAGCAATTAGCGCAAAGATACGAGCCTCCTTTAATCCAAATCCTAGTAGTTTTTCAATTCCGGATAGACCTTTCGTTTTCTCGGTTTGTTCCGCGGTAGATGCTTTCATTAAACGAATTTCGCCTAGTGTTTGTTGAATATGACCTGTAAATAAAGCCGTCTCATCCTGAAGGCCACGGGATATCTTCGCCATTTTGTGTCCCAATGGGATCATAATTAAAATGGTTACTGGAACAGAAAGCAGCATCATCAATGTCATTTTCCAGTCCATAATTAGTAAAATTGTAATTGCACCTATAATTGAAATAATTCCTGTAACAAATTGTGGGAAATGGTCCGAGATCAGGTCTTTTACGATACTCGTATCATTTACAACACGACTTACCGTTTCTCCACTGGACGTTTTATCGAAATAACTGACAGGTAATCGAATAAGCTTCACCCACATATTTTCACGCAGCTTAGCAACAATCTTTTGTCCAACAGCGGTCAAAAGGTAAATTGATAACCCATTGACAACCGCTTGAATAATAAAAGCTGAAACAATAGCGATGATAAGTGGAGCACTTAGCGAGGATACCGAAAAGCCATCTACCAAATTTTTTGTGAGCAATGGAACAGCTAACCCCGCAAATGTCGTAAGAACACTTGCAATTAAACCAATAGTCAGTGCCAGTTTTGGAATCTTGGTTGATAATAAGAGTGAGATAAAGGTTTTCAGGCTGTTTTGTTTATTTTTCATATTTCGTTACTCCTATCCATAATACGATGTTGGAACTGTTCCCTTAAATAGGTACGTTTGAAATCATTGGAAGGTTTCATTTCAGCTAAAATAGAATTGGTAAAGTAGTTGCGCTTGGACACCTTTTTTGGAACAGGTAAAAATATAAAATTACCGAAAAAGCAAGCATTAATGAAATACGCCTGCTATAATGAGATTAAGTTTTTAAGAAACAACTGATATAATAATTGAAGTAATAAGGAGTAACTACATCATGCTTTCGAAACATCCATTAATCCAGTTAGTAAATAAATTATCACCGGTACAGCTTATCCTGGTGTTTTATTTTCTTGCCGTTGTCATTTCAACCATTCTGCTGGCATTACCAGTAGCGCATAAAGATGGGGTTGATGTCCCGCTGATAGATGTTCTGTTTACCGCTGTCAGTGCAATGAGTGTTACAGGTCTTAGTACGATAAGCATAGTAGACACGTTTAGCACAACTGGAATTATTCTGCTTGCCCTGATTCTGCAATTAGGTGGGGTAGGCGTAATGGCGATCGGCACATTCATCTGGCTATTGTTAGGGAAAAAAATTGGCTTGAAAGAACGTCGGCTAATTATGACGGACCAAAATCAGACAACTTTTGAAGGAATGGTTCGATTAATCAAGCAAATTCTGTTAGTTATCTTAACAATCGAATTTATTGGATTTATTATCTTGGGGACGTATTTTCTCCAATATTTCCCAACAGCAGGCGAAGCATATTTGAATGGTTTTTTTGGTTCGATTAGTGCGACAACAAACGGAGGATTTGATATTACCGGTGAGTCGCTGATTCGATTTCAGGATGATTATTTTGTCCAGTTTATCAATATGCTGCTCATCATATTTGGTGCAATTGGCTATCCGGTTTTGGTAGAGGTGAAGCAGTACTTGTTTTCAAAAACAGGAAATCATCAGCGCTTTCGATTTTCCCTGTTTACGAAAGTCACAACAATCACCTTTTTTGCTTTAATTGTAATCGGTACTATTTTTATTACCTTGTTTGATTTCAGACATTTTTTTGCCGATAAATCATGGCATGAAATTCTTTTCTTTTCTTTGTTTCAATCTGTAACAACGAGAAGTGGCGGGTTAGCAACGATGGATGTTAGCCAGTTGACGGAACAAAATCATCTCTTTATGTCTTTTTTAATGTTTATCGGTGCATCACCAAGCAGTGCTGGTGGGGGGATACGTACGACCACTTTCGCGCTGGTGATTATCTTTCTGATCACATTTGCCCGCGGCGGTAACAGTATTCGTTTATTCAGACGGGAAGTCCACGAAGAAGATCTGTTAAAGGCGGTAACCGTCACATTAATGGCTATCATCTTTGTCTATAGTTCTTTGCTTGTGTTGTCGATCATGGAGCCGTTTTCGTTATCAGCGCTTTTATTTGAGGTAACTTCTGCATTCGGAACGGTCGGTCTGTCACTCGGAATTACAAGCGAACTAACCGTTTTAAGCAAAATAATTCTCATGATCCTTATGTTTATCGGCAGGGTCGGTATAATAACATTTTTACTTATGTTCAAGAAAAATAAGAAGTCAGGAAAATATCATTATCCAAAAGAGCGGATTATTATTGGATAGCGGTTTGACTTAGGAGGAGGGTTATCTATCTGGTTAAATTTACAGAACCTATACATCATCAGGTGTTAGTCCATTTGCGGGAAGCAATATTAATTGTACACGAAAACGGTGTTTATTAAGAAAGAAAGATGCGGGGCGCATCTTTCTATCATCACCTATTTATTTTTTTACTAAGCCTTCCAAGTAAAAACGCTCCAATCCCAACACCAATAACAGTGTTGGTTTTTTTGTTGAATGCCTGTCTGACTACCAGATTGATATTTTGCGGGCGTTCGGCAAGGCGGCGCATGAAATAGCCGTACCAGTCACTGCCAAACGGTACATAGGTGCAAAAATTATAGCCTTCGTTTGCTAGTTGAAGCTGCAAATCTTTCCTAAACCCATACAGCATTTGAAATTCAAATTTGTCTTTTGCAATATTGTTATCTTTCACAAACTGCTTAACATGATTAATAATATGATGATCATGAGTTGCAATCGACGTGAATTTTCCGTTTAACAAGTGATATTCAATCAATTGGATAAAGTTATGATCAATATCTTGCTTGTCCTGATAGGCCAAATTCTCGGACTCTTTATATGCACCTTTTACAATACGCAAACGATAATTTTTATATTTTTTAATATTCGCTTCTGACTCAAAGAAATAGGATTGAATGACTGTGCCAATGTTGTTGTGCTCCTTCGACAATTCATCGATAAGATCAAAGGATGGCTGTAAATGGTCATAATCCTCCATGTCAAAATTGATAAATATCTCATATTGATCCGCCTTAGTCACAATCTCTTTTAAATTGTCAAAACAGAAATTGTAATCAATATCAAGTCCGAGCTGTGTCGGTTTTAAGGAAATATGAGCATCAACGTTATTTTCATGGATTGCTTCAATTACATCAATGATCTGTTCCTTTGCTTCTGTCGCTTCCTTTTTCTCTGAAACAAATTCCCCCAGATTGTCGATTGTTGCAGAGATGCCTTGCGCATTTAGCTCTTTCACACTTTGGATCATCTCTTCCATATTGGTTCCAGCAACAACAGATTGTGCTCCGAGACGGGTACCATATTTTTTGGCGAGACTATTTAGAAGCTGGTTTTGTGATAGACCAATGAAGAAATTTTTTAACAACATGCTTGATCCCTCTTTATCTTTTTTCTTTTATTATAGCAGAAACCTATTAAAATTAGATATATTTTAAACGCCCCATGGGGGAATTAAAACGTGTTGCCTCCTGTTTTAATGATTTACTTGAAAGCGCAATCCTTTAGCTATTCAAATTTTCCAGGTAGATATTCATAAGTCGTTGGAGACGATAATAAAAAAACGGCCTTCTCATCCGGCGAATTTTTGAACACGCACTATAACTAAATTTGCGCCTTGTGAATATCCTTTGAGTTTCTAAATAAAAAAAGCCCTAAAAAACCTTGCAACGATGCAACTTCTGGGTTGTGGTTCGGCGATCAGGGACTACCTATTTTTTTAATTAATATTCGGAACACCTGCTATGAATGTAATTGGAAAATTACCTTGCCAAACTCGATTTTTTGTTAAAAAACTTTACATACCCATCGATTATTTCCCTAAAAAGTATTATAATATATTGAAAGCGGATTCACTATGTTGATGAAGCTATCAGGGGGGAGAATAAAATGGAACTTGTACTTCAACAGAAACAAACACTGAATCTAGTAATGACAACTGAATTGCGACAGGCTATACAGTTATTACAGTATTCCACATATGAGTTATATCAGTTTCTGCAGGATCAGCAATTGGAAAATCCCTTAATCGAATTAGAGGAAAAAGTCCCTGATGTCCCTTATCATAAACCCAATCGAAACAATAAAACCGCAGATACATTTGATTATATTGCAAATCAGGAAAAAGGGATGCGGGAAAACTTAATTGAACAAATGCAGTGGCTTGATATTACGGAAGATGAACGAAGAGTAGTCCATTATCTTATCCTGAATTTAGATGAAAATGGTTATTTGCCATTAAACACAGAAGAAATCGCCGAAAATAGTTCTATTGATAAAAAAGAAATAGACAATGGGATTAAGCTGTTACAGCAGTTGGAACCGGTTGGGGTTGGTGCAAGGAATTTACAGGAATGCTTGCTGCTGCAGGCAACCCATTATTATCCTGAAGAACCTTTACTGGAATGTGTGATTAGGGAGCATTTGGATCTATTGGCGAATAAAAAATGGAATACGATTGCCAAACAGTTGGACGTATCTTTATCTGAGGTGAAAATAGTTAACGATTGTCTTCAGAATCTTGATCCAAAGCCTTGTAGTTGTATATCCAACTTTCAGGCTGACTATTTAAACCCGGACATTATTGTCGAGCCTGCAGGAAACGGGTTTTCCGTTTATTTAAATGATGGGTATTTACCGCAAATTCGATTGAATAGTCAGTATGCAGACTTTTTAACAAGCAAAAACGAGGTATCCAGCTACATTCAGGAAAACTATAAAAGCTACCAATGGCTGGTTAACAGTTTGGAACAGCGCCGATCAACTATTTTAAAGATTGTCAATGTCATCGTACGTAAGCAGTACCGTTTTCTGATGAATGGATTTCAAGCCCTGCAGCCGCTAACCTTGAAGGAGGTAGCCGATGAAATTAATATGCATGAATCAACTGTTTCAAGAGCAACCATGAATAAGGTAATTCAAACCCCAAAAGGCGCATACGATATTCGATCATTATTTGCTTCCAAACTGGCAACAAGTGATGGGAATTCGGCATCACAGACAAAGGTTAAATTATTATTAAAGGATATCGTTGAAAATGAGAGCAAACAAAAGCCATTCTCCGATCAAAAGATAGCCGATTATTTCAAAACAAAAAAAGGAATTACTATTTCAAGAAGAACAGTTGCGAAATATCGTGAAGAACTGAAGATTCCTTCGTCAAGCAAACGGAAGGAGATTGATATATGAGGGCATATTTCATCATAACAAAACGCTTGTGCTAAGTGCATTAGCACAAGCTGGAATTGTTTGTTAGCAATAGAAGGCTGTTCCGACTATGATTAGAAGAATGAAAAGTACTACAATTAACGCGAAGTTATTACCGCCGCCATATCCGTAGCCACCGTACCCGTAGCCACCGCCACAGCCACAACCGCCGCCGAAGCCGCCATAACCAAATGACATCGTATTTCACCTCCTGGACGTTTACAGTTATACTATATGTAAATGTACACAAAATGTATGGACGTTTTCATTAGTTCATAAAAAAAGGGGACAATACAATTATGCTGCTTTATCCCGCCTTAACGGGCAGTAAGATTCCCACTTGCGGACTGTAAAAGAATATAGGAAGGTGAGTAGGGGACAACTACCTGTAAAAGTCCGAGTTGTTCAACTAGCATTTAGTTGAAACCGTCACTTAATGAAGTTTCACTTTATTTCTTCTTGAATTATTGGTATGCTAATAATGAAAAGCTGTTATGTTATGTTTTGCCGCTTGTTTTAAATTACATAGAGGGGGTACGTGCTCATGTGGGAAACAGCCTTTGGAATTATATGCTTAGTACTCGTACTGCTGAATATCGGGTACTGTATTTTTGATAATGAGTAAGAAGAAACAAAAGATTCTGGGCGCTGGAGCTATACGTGGATTAAGGGTCAGCCACGCTTTGTGACTGACCCTGTTTTCTGCTTCCCGCCTTAAGCTAAAAAAGGCTAAAACTTTTTCTTATTTTGTTCTTGACCATTCCTCAAATGGATAGATGATAAACTCAGACTTCCCGATAATGGTATCTTTATTAATAAAACCCAAACCATTTCGGCTGTCTTTGCTTATTGCACGGTTATCTCCCATCACGAAATAACAATCTTCAGGTACCTGAACAGGTCCAAAGTTGCCTGTATGGTTTATGGCTTCCTGGCTGACAAAAGTGTCTTCGTATTTCTCTCCATTGATATATAACTGATGTTCCTGCATTTTAACTGTCTCACCTGGTAATGCGATAACCCTTTTTACATAATTTTTGATTGGACGTTGAATAATGACGATATCTCCACGTGCAGGTTCACCGAAAAGGTAAATAAATTTATTAAAAACTACCCGCTCACCATTTTCTAAAGTAGGCTCCATGCTTTCTCCTTCGACAATGGAAGTAGCAAATACAAAAGTCCGTAAAAAAAATGCAAGTAGGATGGCAATAAAAATGGCTTTGCCCCATTCAACCCATTCATTTTTCTTTTTTGTCTCAACCAATGGAAACATCCTTTCTTTGTTGCACACCTAATAATATGGTAACATAACGTTGCTGGAGGGACGAGAAATAACTTTGTGAAAATGTTCAAAAGATCCATATGACAGGTGGTGTTGTTGCTTTTAGACTACCTCCTTTTGCAACATTGTTTTCGAATGAACCGTTACAAAATTATTTAGACTTGTCAATATTTGTATAACTATGCTAAAGTTAAATGGCTGATCAACTTTATTAAGGAGGTACGTTTGAGCAAAAATGAATGATATCGAGAATCTGCTGGAACGCATCGAATTTTTACGAAAAAAAATGACTGAAGTTGCTATGACAAAAGGGTTCACTAGTATGGAATCGATAACAACCAGTCAGGAATTGGATAAACTTTTAAATTTGTACGAACAAATAAAACAAAAAGAGAAGGTTAAGTATTGAAACGATGGATGAATATCCAACCTGGACAACCTTTTACCCAAAAGGTGCCCACGTTGAACTATAAATTCCCCGTTTTCAAAAAAGTCTCAAGATTGGCTAATCCTTTTTTTATTGTAGGTAAATCGTACGCATATGACAGCCGCATGTATCCTTCACCTAAGTAGGAAAACGAATCCCCGGGTACTAACGCAACTTTTCCTTGACGAACTAAACGGATTCCCAACTCAAATGAATTTACCGCAGCATTCGGGAATTTCGGGAAGAAGTAGAATGCCCCGTCAGGTCTATTTACATGTAACCCCATATGGATTAATTTTTCATAAACATAATCACGTCTCCTGCGATATTCATCACGCATGGCAGCAGAGTCGTTTGCACCAGTGGTTAATGCTTCAAGTGCGGCATACTGGCTAATGGATGATGCGCAGGAGACATTATATTGATGAACCTTCAGCATATGTTCCCGGAGCCAAAAAGGCGCAAGGACATAACCAATCCGAAATCCTGTCATGGCATGTGATTTGGATAATCCATTGATAACAATTGTTTTATCACGGACTTCGGGGAAGCTTGCGATCGAAACATGCCGGTAATCATAAACTAATTCACTGTATATTTCATCGGCGACAATAAAAATGTTATGCTGTTTTAAAACAGTTACCAGCTCCTGCAGTTCATCTTTGGTAAAAGAGGCCCCTGTAGGATTTGACGGATATGGCAGTACAACACATTTTGTCTTATCTGTAATATGGTTGCTCAAGTTATCCTTGGTTAGCTTGAAATTATCTTTTGTTGTATCGGCATAAATCACATTTGCACCTGCCAACGTAATTAAAGGCTCATAGCCTGGATAAATCGGACCAGGAAGAATAACTTCATCACCAGGGTTCAGAAGCGTACGAAAGGTTATGTCAATCGCCTGGGAAGCACCAGTTGTTACGATGATTTCTGTTTCGGGGTTGTAACTGATCCCGTAATTTGCCTCATTAAAGGCGGCAATTGCTTTTCTTAGTTCTAAAATACCTGCATTATGTGTATATGTTGTCCTGTTTTGATCGATAGCATGTGTTGCTGCTTTCTTTATATGTTCTGGAGTATAAAAATCGGGTTGCCCAATCGTTAAGGATATAACATCTGTTTCATCTGCCACCATGTTAAAAAATTTTCTGATCCCGGATATTTCAATGTTTTTTACTTGCTGATTAATTAACTGCTGCAAATTATTACCACCTTTTCAAAAAATGTTAACAAAAAGTTCATACAATTTCGATTTGTAATGCAGAAAATAGGGTATAATAGAGTTAACAATAAATAAGGAGTGTAGCAAAATGAGACCGAAATCACAAACTTTTGAACAACTTGTAAAGCAAAATAGACAAGAACTATTGCAAGATCAAAAAAGTATCAACCAAATTGAAATGCGCTTAGAAAAAAAACAAGCAAAATTGGTACTAGCAAAACAAAAAGCTTTATCCAATAATAACATAGGTTAAAACGTAACTTAAGATACAAGATAAAAAGATAAATAAAAAGTGACACAAAATGTTTCTGTACTATGATATGCAGGAACAAAGATAAAAACTCCCCCCTGTAAGGAAAAGGGGGGAATTTTGTTATCATGAGAGCGAAAAGTCTTTACGCCAAGTTTTTAAATAACACGTTATTCTCTAAATGAACATGCTCGTATGTGTCTGATTCCATATCGGCAAGCCTTGCATAGGTAATGCGGTAGGAATTGCAGGCGTCTATTGGGGGTTCAAATCCATTTGTAATTTCATTCATACGCTTTAAAAAGTTGCCAGCTGCTACATGTTCGTCACCCAACCCGCCATTCGCCTTCCGAATATGATTCAGAAGTTCCTCGCTTGGGTTTTTTTCGTATTCCTTAATAAGCGGGAATACTTCATTTTCTTCCTTGATCATATGTTCTTCCATTTCCACTTTAAATTCATTATACAGACGATGTAATTCCTGTAAATGTTTATGTTTTTCACCGTGAACACGCAGGATTTTCGTTACAAATTTCCCTAAAGCCGGAAGCTCTTCGTTCAGGTATGCATGGTGTGTAGAAACGATATGATCAATCAGTTCTGATGGGTGAACAGCACTCCAGTCGACTACGTCATGATCACTGTTTTGCCATGTATCGTATGCATCATTTAATTCGGTTAAAACAGCTGTTTCATTCAAATTCCTTTTTGTGAATGTTTCACTTAGCGGTTTGTCGCCACCACAGCAAAAATCGATACGACGTCGTTTGAATAGATCACTTGCTTTTGGAAAGAGCTTTACAATCTCAGCTGGTGTATGTTCAGCAGTAAATGTACCCATTATCATTTCCTCCTTAGTGGATTTGCTTACATGATAATGCTTTTCAATGATTCATGTCGTGATCAAAATCACACGTATCAAGGAAATGTTTGTTTACATCGTAACGTACCTAAAAACTTATTTGCTTGACTTGGCCTTTTGCAGGTTCGCTGGTCTAATGGATAAAAGCGCAAGAACCGAGGCAACCACACAAACACCTGCAGTTGATAGAAAAAGAATTTGATGTGATGTTTTTATAATGACAGCAAATAGCGGGGGACCTAGTGCAACACCGATAAATCGCATGCTGCTGTAGATGGAACTGATTGTTCCCCTTTGTTCTTTTTCTATGCCGCCCGTAATAAAAGTATCAAGACATGGAAGGGTTATCCCAATCCCAATTCCACTAAAAATTAAACTACCGATAAGCAGATCAATATGCTCTGAAAAACTGATAACAAACACGGAACACGATAATAATAAGCAACCCGAAAAAGAAAGCCATTTCATCACTTGTTTGTTCTTGCCAATCTTTTTTCCAGTCAAAAAGGAGGCTGAAGACAATGCAAGCAGGGGAACAGCAAGAATAAGCCCCTTCATTACTCCTGTTATATTGTACGTGTCCTCAAGCAGTGTGGATAAATAAAATAAAACGCCAAATAAGACGTACATGAGAATTCCACCGATTACAAAGATTGCATAAAGCCATCTTCCTTTTTCGGCCAGCAGCTTTTTGGTCGTGTTCAGAAATTCACGGAAGGCAACCGGATTTTCCTGTTGTTTTGGTGCTTTTAGTAAAAAGAAAACGAGAATAAGCGAGATAAAGCTGAAAACGGGAATAGCCAAGAGCGGTACATACCAGACAATCATTGCCAGTATTGCACCGATAACGGGACTTAGTACCTTTCCAGCCGTATTTGAAGTTTCCACCAGCCCTAAGCTGCTGCTAACTTTCCGGTCATCTTTAAACATATCACCAATTAATGGCAGTACAACTGGAAATGCGCCAGACGCGCCAATTCCCTGGATAAACCTGCCGATTAAAATCCAATAATACGAATTTTCCAGCAGCATGGCAGTCAGACCACTGATAAGTCCGCCAATCGCAGTAATAATCAGACTTGGGATCATTACTTTTTTTCTGCCAAACCGGTCTGACAAATAACCAGTAATTGGGATAAGAATAATTGCGATAATGGAATAAACAGTAATAATTAAACTGGACTCGAACGAGGTAATCTTCAATTCTTTCTCCATCATCGGCAATACCGGGATTAGCATGGAATTCCCCAATGTCATCACCAAAGGAACTGAAGCAATTGAAAGCAAATCCAGTTTCTTTTTCTCTTCCATACGTATGCCCCCAATACCTGACTTTCCGATTAGTATCCTCTAATCGAGGAGGGAAAATACATGTGGACGAGAAACTTTTAGAGGATGTTCAAAAATTCATCAAATGATAAGCGGCTAACTCTAGAGTTGACATTAGGGGATCTTCTGCTAAAACCGCCCACGACAATCGCTAACAGCAGAAGTTAGCACTTCCTGTACAAGCCCAGTGCCGGGAGCTACGCCGCCTCGACCTTCTTGCGACGCACAGGAAGTGCTAGTGCCGGCGTTGTAACAGGACGCCTGAGACCTTAGCCGGCCTGCTCATTCGGCGACTTTTTGAACACTCACTTTTAATAATGCTGCTTTGCTGAGTAGTGTTCCTCTATTTCAGCAGCAATTTTTGGGGACTTGGCATATACTTGCATTATTATTACTGCTCCAATAATACAAACCATCCCGACCATTTGGAAAAAGGAAAATGCTTCATGAAAAATGAAGATACCGATCAGTGTTGCGACAACCGGTTCAACCGTTGTTAAAATGGATGCTTTCGATGCCTCTGTCTGGTTTAATCCATATGTATAAATAATATAAGCTAACGCCGTCGGGAGAAATCCCAGACCAAATGCATAGAAAAGCACCGCTGGCTCCAGCAGCAAATGCCCCATTTCGCTGTATGGAAAAAACGGCAATAAGACAATGGCTGCGACCACAAATGTGTAAGTCGTAATGATCAAACTGGAGTATTTTTTTAGTGCAAACTTACTGAAAATGCTATACAGGGCATAGCCGACCCCGGAGCCGATTCCGAATAATAAACTACCTAATTGAAGGGATGCTAATTGAAGCGGAATCAGGCCAACAACAAAACAGGTACCGATCAGGGTAATGAATAATGCCATCAGCTTTACTTTTGTTAATGGTTCTTTAAATAATAGGAATGATAAAATGGTTACAAACGCCGGTGCTGTATAGAGCAGGGCAGTGGCAACAGGAATTGTCGATAGCTCAATTGCTGTGAACATACAATAATTGAAAAAAATGATACTTAAAATACCGGTACCCAAAAAATATTTTATATCAGAAATCGATTTTAGTTTTAATTTCTTTGGGGTTGTCATCATCATGTAAAGCAGCATCAGAATGGCGGTTGACCAGGCGCGTAATGTGACGACCTCCATTGGTGTAAAACCAAATGTATATAAGTGCTTTACATACCAGCCAATTGTCCCCCAAAGTGCCGCCCCGAGAATAATGTAGATAAACGCTTTATTCAAATTATTATGCCCCCTTCAATCAATAGTCAACGTCTACCTCTAGAGTATAGCAAATAATCTGTATTTAATCATAAATTAAAATCGTTTATCAACGCTAGGGGGTATATAAATCTGTAAAAAAGGCTGATATTGAAATCGGCTATTAGCCGATTTCAATATCAGTCTGTAAAATAATTCTCCAATCCGGATGTAATGGCATCTGCTGCTTTTTTCTGATAGGCTGCCGTTTGGATAGTCTTTCGTTCGTCAGGGTTACTAATAAACCCAAGTTCGATTAGTACGGCAGGATCACTGTTTTCCCGCAATACTTGAAAATTGGCTTGATTTACTCCACGATCATGAAGGCCGACGTTTTTGGTCAATGATGATTGAATGGAGCGGGCAAGTTTCTGGTCGTTATCACCTGCATAATAATAGGAACTGATCCCCTTGACAGCCGGTTTGGTAAATGCGTTGTAATGCAGGCTGATAAAGGCATCGGTATCATGGTTAGTGCTAATCTGTACCCGTTCATCCAAGGAGATAAAAGTATCATCTGTTCTAGTTAAGGTAACAGACGCTCCTTCATCATGCAATTTATCTGCTACTTCTTTTGCGGTGGCCAGTGTCAGTGTTTTTTCATATACGTCTTGGGCAATTGCTCCCGAATCTTTTCCGCCGTGGCCGGGATCGATCACAACATGATGACCAGCCAGTGCTTTATTATCACGTTGATCCTTCTGCTTGTCTTTATTTTCTATTTGCACGGGGGATAAAAGCCGTCCTTCCGCTCCATTGGCAACATCCCACGCTTCAGCTGCAGCCGGTGAATCAGACTGGTCTTGATCCACTTTGGTTTCTTTAACTGGCTTATTATTTTCGACGCTCACTTGACTTGAAGGTGAGTCTGAATCTTCGGGTTTCATTTTCGTTCCACCGGGGACTTTTTCGTGATCCGCTTTTTTCTCCGCCGACTTCTCTGTATCCGTAGTCTCCTTCTCCTCTTTGATTTCGGTGAGTTTATATAATGCTACCCACGCTTCCTTGCCATTATAAAAGGTCCTTCCCCAGCCAAACGATTGCTGGAACACCGTAATATCGTCTCCACCTTCCAATTCGGCAATGATCTCCGCCTCCTGCCCAGGTTCGGCCCGCAGTTCTGCTGTTGACGTTTCGACTTTGTACAATTGACCACTTTCCGCATTTACTGTTGGAATAAAGATAAATAGGCAAATAAAAAAACCAATGCCAATAATAAGTTTGTTTTTCATATCGTTCGTCCTCCTGAATTGGTAGATTGCTATATTGCAAGGCTTGCCAAGAAAATCTAGTAATATACATGATTGTCCAAAAAAATTAGATTAAAAGTTTGCGAAGGTGCTAGACCAGATGCTTTGGCGGAAATTTTTCTTATGAATGGCATGAGTAACTCCCGGAATATAGTTGCCCCAGGTAAATCCGATAATATAAGGCGAGTTTTCTGAAAAAAATTAATTTAAATTGAAACAATGACTATATCCATGCATAATGAAGATATAAGTTGGCATAGGCTTTAATGGAGGTGAGCTTATGCTGCGAAGGGGGACGAATAAATATGCCAAAGGTAGCAGAGTATAAGCCTATGGATATAAGATTCGATAATGAAGAAGATTATAAGGAATTTGTTCGTTGGGCGAATGACAAAAGTACAGTGGATGAAGATGGAATGATTGAAATGAGAAAAAAAATAAAAAAAGCCCGTCAAATGAAAAAAAGGATGCCGAAATCATGGCCGAAAAAATAATAAGTACCGAATTTATTTGGTCAACATCTCTTGGCGAAGAACATATGAGAGATGTTGACCTTTTTAAATGTTCAGAGCCCAAAGTAGAACAGTTTTTAAAAAAGAAGCGATCAGATTAGAAAAGCACCATGCTTGCAAAACACATTTATATTACTATAAGGATAATCTTCTAGGGTATTATACATTGTTTACGGATTACGTTAATTTGACGAGGTCAAAAAGAAATAGTGAGGGTTGGGGGGATGTTTCAACATTATTAGGTAATCAACATTTTCCCGCCATAAGGCTACATTACATAGGAATTGATGATAAATATAGAAATAAAGGATTAATTGAGTTACTTTTATTATTTGCCCTTGATGATTGTATCTATATATCCAATTATGTCGGTTTCAATTTTGTGGTATTAGAGGCTTTGAAAAGATCGGTCGGGTTTTTCGAAAAGCAAAATTTTTCAAAGGTAAAAAAGAATAATGACTTGCAAATAATGGCCATTAAAGTAGAGGATATTGTGTTTCAATTGGGTTCATGAGAAACGTGAACCCTAATTGTCCGCATAGCTGAAAGTAGGCTGGATAAAATGTCTAGGGTTTATCTCATTGAAGTGACCTGTTGGTGTTCCGGCCATACATATCGATTGGATTAGTTGGAACACCGTGTACGATAAAAGTCGTAAGTAGTGTGTGAGCTTGGAAAAGGGAGCGATAACTTCAAACCCTTATCTGTAGAGAAAAGAGGTTAAGTAATCGGGGACATGAATAGGTTGTATAATACGCTTAAGTAAAGTGTTTTGATACGGGGAGAAATAATATGAAAAAAAGAAAAGTGGGAATTTTACTTTATGATTTTGTAGATATTTTAGACTTTGCTGGTCCGGCAGAAGTGTTATCCTTAACCAGCAATAGCAAAGTTGAAGAAGCGTTTACCCTTTACAAAAAGCATTTGTTACATACGAGACCATTTGAGGTATTTACAATTACAGACACAGGAATGCAAATAAAAACTCATTCAGGGATAAAAGTAGAACCTGATTTTAGTATCGGTAATAGCCCTGAATTAGATATACTAATAATTCCAGGTGGCCCCTTAAGGGCAGTACAATCTGTGGTTAAAAATCAAAAGATACAAGACTGGATTATTAAACATAGTAGTATTGAATACATATGCTCTATCTGTACAGGAGCATTTATATTGGGGAAAACCGGTTTGTTAGATGGGAAGAAGGCAACAACTCATCATTTAGCATTGAAAATATTACAAAAAAAACACCCTGATATTAGAGTTGTTTCAGACAGCAAAGTCGTGCATGATAGTAGGGTTTCTTCGGGGATTAATATGACTCTCTATCTTGTTGAGCAAATAATGGGGAAATCTATTGCTAAACGGACAGCTAAAAATATTGAATTTGTACATTAATAATTTCACTAATGGGAGATTTTCTCGAATGTATAACGACTTTTTATTCATTTCACCAAGCCCAAAATTTTTAAAGAAGTGAACATTGACGAGATTAGAGAGATACTGTTACAAGATCCGCCATCCTGCCATATTAAAATAACTGTAAATACTATATGAACGAATTGGAAAATAGTGGTAAGTGTTGTTTAGCTTCAATTGATTATAGACTCATCCTTAATAGAGCGGTTTGGTACAGATTTTGTTTTCATGATTTGAACATGTTTATATGACTAGAAGTGGGGAGCTGGATGGGGAAGGGAGATGCGAAACAAAGCATTTTAAGTGATTTACATTCAAAATTGGTTTTAATCGATATGAAAAGTCATATCGTTCAATCTATATGTAGATTGATTAATGATTAATTGTAAGAATGATGCTGTCCACTCTTTGCCGGAAAGGTAGCGTTGATAGAGTTAGACAACACACAATCCATCCTTGCTAACAGAAGTGGGAAGTCCTTGTATATAACAGCAACTATTCGTTAAAGCTGGTTACTAATAAAAACGGGGAGGGACAAGTGTCATGATATTTACCGGCTTCAGCTGGATTCGTCTGACGCAGCTGCTATCTCTAGGCTTAACGAAAGAGCAACTCTATTTTATTGTCATTTTTATCGGAATTTTTACCTGTTATTATATAATACAGCCAATTATTCATTGGTTTGTTGCGTTACAGTCGACTAAGGTTATAAGTTATCTGATTACAAGCATGCTTGTTTTAATATGTATGCTGGGCTTTAGTGTCCATCAGTCGGATGATGTAATAAGTAGTCTGATTCGGACAGCCTTGCAAAGTTTGGCAGCTTTTGGTTGTATGTTATTTATTGTCCGGATTTTTGAAGTAATCGTAAAAAGGGGCAAGAAAAAAAGCGTATGATTTCGGTTCATACGCTATTTTTCGTCCGCTGCTCCAATTTCCTGCTGCATTGTTGATAACCAGTCAAATGCCAGTTTGTCCTGTACGATTGGTGAGAGCTGATTATCAGGGGAATGCTGTAAAACGAATACCTTTTCATCATCTGCCAGTTTTTCATATTTGTCCTTTAAAATATGGGTTTGGTCAGCGTATTTACCAAGCTCATACAAAAAATCTTTTAATTCTATCCGCATGTTATCCTCTCCTCATATAATACCAATTCCTTATTCAGAACCGTTTAAAACATGAAAAACGCATGTATTTAATTTACATGCGCTCTTTTCCTGATTTCCATTAGTAATTACGGTGTGCTTTTTTTGGAGGCCACTCCATTTTCCCGAGAGATGACGGAGTATAGTAGGAAGAGGTATACTGTTTTCTCCGGGTCTGCTTTGACTCATTTTTTGGCTTCCAATCAATATAACGATAGATTATTTTTTTTGCTTGTGAAAGTGACATTTTTGTTCGAGGATTTCGAAAGTCCTGATCAAGTGTACCAAGGTGCTCAAGCTCTTTGAAGTCTTCTTTCGTCGGGGGTATATGAAAATAGTAATTATCCACTTTAACAAGTAGTGTTGAATGCTGATTGCTGAGTTTTGGATGATCGGAAAAGTGAAGGCCAACTTTTATTGCATGTTTCTTCTGTAAAAGCTGTTTAATGGTTTCCTTCTTAATAAAATATAGGTGTTTTGGATCAGGTGCAGTTTTAGCATGGCGATTAATGGTATATAGTGCTTTTGCCAGTTCACTTAATGAAATCGATTTATCATCCATCGTTTTCCCTCCTTTCGGTCTTTCGGGTAGCTTGTCTATATCGTACAGGAAAGCCTGTCCATTTTCAAGATCCGATCGTACAAAAAAATAAAACGAAGCAGTAAATTTCTGCTCCGTTTGCAGCCTATTGCATATCCTTTATGTCCTGGACTATTTTCTCCATGTCACCAGGTTTTCTGCCGTCATATCGTTTGATGGCGTTTCCTTCAGGAGAAACGAGAAAAAAACTTGTTGCATGTAAAACCTGGTCTGAGTCGGGATCCTTTTCTAGTGGTGATTTAAACGATTTTATAGAAAACTCTTTAATCGTATCGAAATCGTATCCTGTGAATAAATGCCAATTATCAAGGTTTGCTGCACCTCTTGACATGGCATATTCTTTCAATGCATCTGGCGTATCTCTTTTTGGATCGACACTAAAGGAAACTAATTGAACATCATCAAGACCAGCATCACTTAATTGCTTTTGTAATTTTGCCATATTGGAGGTCATAGGCGGGCATACCGTCTCACAATTTGTGAAAACAAGGTCTGCAACCCAGAATTTCCCTTCCAAATCACTTTTACTAATTTCCTTCCCATCCTGATTAGTAAAGGTGAAATCCTTAATTTCGTATGAAAAATCACCTTCATATTTATCACCGCAAGCGCTTAAAAACAGGACCAATAAGGCTACGGGGAAAAGCAACTTGAATCCTTTTATCATATGTAATCCTCCATATCAGTAAAATCGTACTTAGTGTAGCATGATTTCAACTTAAATACTATGGATAAAGTGTTACGAAAATGAGGAGGGTAAGGGAAGCATCGAGTGGAAACTCAGGTAGCGTCAACTCGGGGATCAAGAACATCGTCCGAAGTGCCAAGAACAAAGGTGGAAGCGCCCGTTTAGCGGCGTATGTGCTGGACTGAGCCGTAGGAGATAAAGAAAACACGACGACCGGAGGGAGTCGATGTTGACTTATCGTACGGAGGCGGGTGTTGCACACTAGCCGCTGGGCGCTGGAGCCGGACGTGGCTTATCCG
>BMJD01000033.1 GCA_014642895.1 Lentibacillus populi | reverse complement strand
AAGAAGGCAGACATAAAGGAAATACGGGTTTAATCCCCCTTCCATTTTTCTTCCTTTTGTCCACGCCTTGAAACCAGCCAATCCTGGAATGGAATCATTGGCTATAATCTCAGGTGGACAAAAGAAGATAAACTGTGAAAATAACGTAATTTTAAGGAAAAGCTAGTTTAAGAGTGTTATTGTCCAAAATTCGGGGTCCGGTAATTGGTTCTTTAATTTAACAATCCAACCTAAAAAGTCGGTTCCTTAGCGTACAGGAATTCGACTTTTTTAGGTTAAGATTCATTCTTTTAACGTACAAAATTTCTGAAATGTGCGGTACCTCTTAAAGTGCAAAATAACACTTAAAACGGGTGCAAAATAACTTTTAAAGTGACAAATGGGCGATCCAACTTAAAAAAAGGATGTCCCACGTTTTGGTCATAGTGATACATTATTGCACTATTCTGATGGATTTTATCTCTGGGTGTTTTCGTGTGTAAAGGCCAATTTAAAATTTTATAATATAGCCGGTTTACTTTTTTAGAGTATAGCCAGAATTTTGGTGAAGGAGGTGGGCTAGCCCACCTCCTTCACCAAAATTTCGCCGCCGGCTGGCGGGGAGGGGTGGCTGTGGGTATATTGATTTATTAAAAGAACCCATCAATATGCTCATCCAGTTCTCTATTTTGTTCTTCTAATACTTCTATTTCTTTTTTCAGTTTTCGTAATCTCCTCCAATAATCTTGCGATCTTTGTTTGATCGTTAATTCCTGACTCATATACGGTTCCTTTCCATTTATACCAGTCGTTAAACCGGTGAAGATCATCCTTTACGACAATTAACTGCATGGCAGCGTCGCGACAAAAATGTAGGCCTTTAATCTCTCTCTCCGGTATCTCGATCAATAATGAAGGCTGTAGAACCCGCCCAATCAACTTCCATGATCTCACCAGGTTTTCTTCGAATGCGTAATGTAGCCTTATATTTATCCGCATATTTACTGTAGTGACGAACAAAGCTACAATAGGAATATGGAATTTTATGATTCGCACGGCATTCAATTTCATATTCATGATGAAGCAGCGATAGGGTCACATTGGGCTTCGCTAACTCTTTATGAATATATTCGAAATCTAATGGCTTTCGTCCTGATGCCTCCAACGTTGTCTCTGGATAAAGGAATTCCTCCAACCATTGATCTGACATTTCTTCTTCTAAATAACTTCTGTTACCTTCTGGCGAGAGTTGCCTGTACTTACTGAAATGCCTCTAAGGCTAATGCCTTCATCGTGCAATTCCAGTACCTTTCGATAGTGAATCATTAAAAAATACCTCCTATAATCATGTTACACCAAAGGCATGCTCATTAATTATATAGAAGGTATCGCGTAAGTGCTGCATTTATTTTCATTTGATGGTACATTTCTTGTCATTCGGTGGTAAATAACATATCACTAGTGGTACATTTTGTTGGCCGTAATCAATATTTTAATGTGAAACCTGGATTCCCGAAATGTATAACGAGACAGTCTACAATTGCTGACACAGCAACATTTTTACCTCGTTACACAAAAATTATATGTAACGAGGATCTGTATGTCTAAATCCCATTGCTATCCCATTCCTCGTTATAAAATAGTGTTTTTTCCGGGAATCCAGGGTGAAAGCGAAAAATATTATGTTGAAGATTGATTCTTTGTAATATTTTACAATAAAATTGATGCTTTCATGAATCAAAATTCAAATACTAGACCCTTGATATATAAGGAATATTATTTGTTCAGTAGTCCTATATAGCGAGCGTGATAACAATCTAAGAAACAGATTGAAGTGTTTACAAGAAGAAATGGAAATAAAACTACAACAAATTCACGTATTACATCAGCATCGTCGTAATAAAGGAGATAGTTCATTTAGACCGAAGGTGGACATATAAAAGGCTTTGTTAATGCATCTGGTAAAAAAGAGATTGCTCTATAATGGAAGGAAGTAATGTACTATGGAAATCCATTGTGGAAAGTGTCACTTACCATTGTGGCTGAATGATAATGTTGTAAGGATGTGTATAATACTTTGATCCATTGGTATTACTACGAGAAATGATATCATTGAAAATCGTATCCTTCAAAACACCATAAAATCAACTTTTTGCATAAAAATGATATCAAATGAAAAGGGAAAATGTTTAAGTTTGAGATGGAAGGTTCTATTTGTAAATCATTTAAAACTTTGTCACAACAATGTTTGTGACGAGGGTTTTTTCTTTAAAAAATTGTTTGTACCTATTCATCCCGATTCTTCCATTCTTTATCCAATAATTGTGTGTTTTTAGTATTACTTTGACTGTTTAACTTACAAATGCGTGGTCTAACTCGGAGCAGCCGTCAAGGCTGAGAATCTAATGGAGTGAAAGTCTCCTGTCATCAATTGATCGGTTCGGATGACCAGCATATCCAATGCGTGGGGAGGTAACAAACCACGTTCTGCTTGGAAGTAAAAGTCACTGCGGCTTAACTCTACACAGAGAGAGTAAGAGTCGGAATAGTTAGAGTGGCGAGCAAATCTGGGGGCCAAAAGGCTTTAACGAATACTGTAGCCCCGAAAACACGTACCTTTTAAAACTGTTTATAAGGGAGAATGTGAAGCGCCGACCTAGTGAGTTAGTGGGGAAGGCCGATGTTCTATGGGAAGAAACGGTCAAGTGCACCATAGAAGCTGCAGGGGTAGGGGTTTTGGCATCTAGAGAAAGATTTTCAGAGATAACGACGGGAAGGTCCTACTTCCAGCTGGGACGGCAACAACCAGCAAAGATCAACCATATAAGCTACCAGCGAAAGTGGTATGGAGGATTTAGGATTGACGCATGAGGTTGTAGTAGCGAAGAGGGAAGGGTAATGCCTTTCTAAATTTATGGAAAATAAACTTCTATAACGGTAACACCGGAATAGAGCAAAGAACCTCTGGGCGTCTGGGGCGCCATCGAGAAGCAATAGAACACCGAGTCTATAAAAAGTTAAAATCTTTTCCGATGGCTAGCGCATAAGTAAACTGACAAAATAATGGGTGAATATGTGTGTCGACATTTAAACCTGTGTTATGTGAGGAAAACTTATGTAGCGACAGTAATCCAGGGTCAGAACCGGACTCGGGAAATCCGACCGTCCGGGATCGTAGGGGGGCTACAGGAAACGTGGTTCAATGTTTGAATGCGCGCGCCTGTTTTCTACCCGACCACCGTCTTTAGACGGTATCCGCTTTTAGCCTTATCTTTATATGTTCATACTAAGGGTGAGGTGAAGGTATGGACGGATATAGAAAAAGTAGCCATGCAGTTTATGATATAAAGTATCACGTTATATGGGTAACAAAATACAGGTATAAGATGTTACAAGGCCCAATTGCAAGGAGAGCAAGGGATTTGATCAGGCAGGGATGTGAAGCAAGAAATGTAACAATCTTACAGGGCAGCGTGGGTAAGGATCATATTCATTTATTGCTGTCATGCCCACCAAGTATAGCCCCAAGTAAAATTTTGCAATATCTAAAAGGGCGTTCATCGAGGTTATTACAGGATGAATTCCCAGAACTAAAGAAAAGGTATTGGGGACAGCACTTATGGGCGAGAGGATACTTTTGTGCCACAGTTGGAACAGTGACTGAGGAAATAATAAGGAACTATATAGCTAATCAATTCAATGAAAGTAAGGATGAAATATTCAAGATTGAAGAATGAGTTTAGTCTAATTTTGAGTATGCTTCAGCTTATGGACTTTGAGCAGGTCTTCAGCCTGAAGAGCGACTTTAGTCGCCGACATTTATGTCAAAATCCACCTGCTTTAGCAGGTGGTCGTTTAAGTAGATGGATATTTTTTCTAGTTCGTGTGATTCATATTGTGGTGTTACATCTAAATAAGTGTCAGATCTTGTTTTAATTGTGCCAGTTCACATCTCTGCGATTGGTATTCCTTAATGTATTACCTTACCGTTTTACGGTCAACGCCAGTCCTTTTGGCTATTTCCCTATGTACCTTCCCTCCCTTAAATGCATTAATAAGACCTTTTGTTTCTTTTTCAAATCTATCATCTCCCCAGTCCCCCCACGTTGAAAATAATATTTTCCTTCATAGGTTATTATAAACTAGTGAGGGACTTCTCAATGACTATTGTGGTCCACTTTTAAGTTATCACCTACACTTCCATATGGAAATTTGTTCATATAATTAGTTTTCTGTTTTTAGAGTAATTTGTAAAAAAGTCAATTATATATTGCCGGAAACTGTTAGCTGCTTCGGAAAAATAATGGTTTTGTTTATAAGCTATCCCAATCGTTCGTTTACAGTTGGGAAAACTAATTGGAATAGGAGTAACCCCTGGAGGATCAGATAGAAATGACGTTTCGGGTGCAAAAGAAATTCCATATTTCGCTCTAACTAGTTTGAAAATTGCGCCCGAATCTTCCACCTCGATTAAGTAATTTGCCTTCATGCCGGCCCGCCTGCAAAAGCTCTCTGTAATATCTCGAAATCCGTATCCTGATACTAAACCGATAAACCTTTCATTTTCTAATTCTTTTAATGAAACGTTTTTTCGATTAGATAAATGATGGTTCTTCGGTACCGTTAAAAAGATTTCTTCATCTAATAATGGGATCCATTCAATATCTTGTTCGATGATTGGAGCAGTAGAAATACCAAAATCAATTTTATTGTTTTGTATCAATTGTTTCATATTTATAGAAGAAGCTTGAACTTGTTTTATTTTTACATTTGGATATTCCTTCAGATAATCACTCATTAAAGATGGAAAAAAATGCGGGAAAGTAGCTGCTACGGTAACATTTCCCTTTTCTAATCCAGCTAATTCCTTAATGATCTTTTCTCCTTGCTCTATCTCTAAAAAAGCACGATCAATATGTTCGAGCAAAACTTTTCCAAATTGATTTAATTCTATTTCTCTTCCTTTTCGATTAAATAATTTAATCCCCAAATTTTCTTCTAATTGGTTAATTGCTTTACTTAATGCGGGTTGAGATATATTTAGATCGTTGGCTGCTTTTGTCATATGACCCATATGAGCAACTGTCTGAAAATACTTTAATTTAAGAGTTTCCACTTAAAATCGCCTCCTATAGATAACTTATAGTTATCAATTTATAATTAATAGATATTATACATTATTAGTAGTGCCTGGTACAATTAAGACAATAGTTAATATTTAGATATTAACAGAAATAACGGTGGTGGTAATGTTAAAACTACCAGGCACCAATGCTCGTTGCTATCACCGGTCACGTATTGACTGGAGGGAAATGTTAGCGATTTATGTGACTTCGTATAATAATAATTTTCTCTAGGGAAAAGAGATTGTTAGAAAATAAGGCAGATAACCTTAAACTTGGTATCACAAAAAAGAATGATTTGGAAATGGCGGATGCAAAGGATATTAAAATGGTATCCAATTAAGTGAAGGCGGTTTCATTTATATCCCCACTTGCCAGAAAAGCAAAGGTGTAAAGGAAAATATCATTATACTTGTGAGTGTAAACAGGAGGACAATGTAATGAAGCTTATCTCCTATTATAATGGAAATCAAATACGTGCTGGAGTAATTCAAGATAACACCGTAATTGATATTGGTGATGAATTTAGCGATGTACTATCAGTTATAAAAGCTGGGAACTTAGGGCTTGAGAGGATTAATAAAATCCTTCATTCTGATGTTGATCGCAGGGAGATAAAAAGAGAGCGGCTAGTGTCTCCAATCCCAAAATTAGAACGCAACATTTTGTGTGTAGGATGGAATTATTTAGAACATTTTAATGAGAGAGAGCAGCAAGATATTGATTTACCGTCAAAACCAACTATCTTTACAAAAGCCACAGGTACAATAGCCGGACCTTATGAAAGGATTCCGCTACCGAATAACTATACAAATAAATTCGATTATGAAGCAGAGCTAGCTGTTGTTATAGGGTGGAAAGGTAAAAAGATTACAGAAGAAGAAGCCTTCGATTATATTTTTGGATTTATGTGTGCAAATGATCTATCTGCCAGGGATGTACAGCAGGCTCATGGCGGCCAATGGTTTATGGGGAAAAGTATAGATAAGTCTTGTCCAACAGGTCCTTGGTTAGTTACGAAAGATGAAATAGCAGATGTTCAAAACTTAGATATAATTTGTAAAGTGAACGGGAATATGGTTCAGTCCAGTAACACAAATCTGATGATGTTTTCTATTAAGCAAATTATTTCTGAAATTTCACAGGCCATGACACTTATGCCTGGGGATATCATTCTAACAGGAACACCACCAGGAATTGGTGCAAAACGTAATCCACCTATATTGTTAAAAAGTGGAGACGTTGTAGAAGTAGAAATTGATGGAATTGGAAGTATTAAAAATCATATCATTTCCGACATGCCCTGAGAATGACGGATGGATCATATTAGAATTTACCATAACTATTGATGGAGGGGAATGTATGTTTGAAAGAAAGGTGGATAACAGTAAACCTGGTAAGGTAAAAAAGAATGAGTTAAAAATTGTGGATAAAAAACAAAAAAAGCTTAAGTGGAAAGAGGGGGTATCTGGAGAGAAGATCTGGATGGGAGCGTTGACAGCTGAACCAAATGCCAAGTCGAATGCACAGCATCACGAGCAATCTGATACAGTTCACTATATTTTAAGCGGGGAAGCTATGTTCTTTTATGGTGAAGGATATAAAAATTCTGTACAGCTTAATGAAGGCGATTTTATTTACATCCCACCTTATCAGCCATATATGTATCAAAATAAGAGTGGTTCAGAAACGCTTCACATTATTACAACAATGGCACCATCTTACCAAGTAATATACGTGGACCCAAGTGAAACGGTTGTGAATCCGGAAGCTACCAACGTTCAAGAAGAAATTTCAGTTGTGAAAGCCTCCGATTTAGATAATTCAACCGATCAAACGATGAATATGCCAAGAAGAACCGCAGTTCAAGCACCAAATCTTTGGATTGGCCGTGTAACCGGTGAACCTGCCAAGGATTCAGGAGAGCATCATCACGGGGAAGCCGAAACAGCTGGATTTATTATTTGTGGTACTACGGAACTTTTATATGACAAAGGATACAAATCCTATGTTGACTTCTATCCAGGAGATTTCCTGCGGGTTCCAGCTTATTTGCCACATATCGAGCGTAACCCTAGCAAAACGGAACCAATTGAGTTTTTAACTGCACGTAACCCAAGAAACATTGTAGTTAATTTAGATTAAATTAAATTACAAATCAAATATAAAGAGGGTAAAAAGAAAAAAGGATGGTATTTCAGCTAAATATGGCAGCATACACTCCTTGGCAATACCGACGCAATACTGAATATTATGTATTTAGGAATTGAGAACAAGTGATTACATTTTAAGGGGGGGTAATATGACATTTCCTAAGAAGGTAATGATACGTGAAGTAGGACCTAGGGAGGGGATGCAGATTGAAAAGATACCTGTATCTACGGAGGATAAAATTCGAATCGTGGATATGCTTTCAGAATGCAATTTCCCTGTCATTGAAGTTACATCTTTTGTTAGTCCGAAATGGGTGCCTGAAATGGCGGATGCAGAAGAGGTGGCGAAGGGATTTACAAGGTATCCAGGAACAGAATACCAGTGTGTATATCTTAATGCGAAAGGGATTGAAAGGGCTCAAGCGACTGGGAAATTTGATTTGGAAGGTGTGCTAAGTATAACTGCAAGCGAAACCTTTTCCAAAAGGAATACAAATTTATTGATCGAAGGGACATTTGCAAAAATGGATGATCGTATGGATACACTGCATGCATTTAATATTCCTGTCCATACGATTGCGGTAATGACAGCTTTTGGCTGTACATATGAGGGGGATACCGATCCGGATCATGTGATTCGATTGATTGATCGATCGATGGAAAAAGCAAAAAGCTTTGGTGAAAACCCTGACCGTATTTTGCTCGGTGATACAGTTGGATGGGCAAACCCGGTTTCCACAGAGAAACTTGTTGGGAAGGTACAGGACAGGTGGCCGGATAAAGACATCATCTTACATTTACATGATACTCGAGGAATGGGAATGGCTAACGCGTATATTGGATTGAAAATGGGAGTCACACATTATGATTCTTCCGTTGGCGGACTTGGTGGCTGTCCATTTAGTGGAGCTGGTAGGGCTGCCGGAAATATAGCAACAGAAGATTTAGTTCATATGTGCAATGAACTCGGAATTCCGACTGGCATTGATCTCGAAAAACTATTGGAAGTAACGGAGGAAATTGAGCGAATTCTTGGTCGTTTACTTCCAAGTAAGGTATCTAAAGGGGGAAGTTTGAATTCCTACCGATTAACAATGAGTTAAATTGCTTGAGATAGTCCTTATTCATAAGTAATTATTGTAAGCGATTAACGAGAAAAATAAAACAATAAGGAAGTGATGGGTCATGAAACAGGATGTATTGTATAAAAAGAATGAACTGGATCAACAAGTATACGAAAAACTAGAAGAAATAAAAACAAAGTCAAATCGCCCTTACTACAGCAAATTAAAAGTACAGAATAAGATGTTCGTACGTGATAGAATTGAATATTTGATTGACGAGGGAAGTATTGAGATTGAAGATGGTGTGTTTGCGCGTGAAAATGATGAGCAATTTTTGCCTGCTGATGCGGTTGTAACCCTAGTTGCGAAAATCAATGGGCGTAAAGTGGCAATCATTGCTAATGATTTAACCGTAAAAGCTGGAACTTGGGGAGTTAAAACGATAGAAAAAATTATACGAATGCAAGAATTGGCGGAGAAGCGGAAAATACCTTTAATCTACATGATCGATTCTGCCGGAGCACGTTTAAATGAACAATTCGATACATTTATCGATCGTCGCCATGCTGGGAAAATCTTTTATAATACTGCACGGATTTCAGGGAATATTCCACAAATTTCACTTGTTTTTGGTGCGTCACCAGCTGGCAGTGCATACCTTCCTGCTCTATGTGACTTTGTTGTCATGGTGGATAAAAATGCAAGTGTATATCTTGGTTCCCCACGGATGGCAGAAATGGCAACAGGAGAGAAAGTTACCATGGAAGAAATGGGCGGGGCCCGTTTGCATAACGAAATTAGCGGATTAGGTGACATGCTGGCAGAAACAGAAGAAGAAGCTTTAGATGCTGCAAAACGTTTCCTGGATTTCATGCCGCAAAACTGGAAAGAGACCGTTCCTCTAGCTGAATCTGTGGAACCATTGCCAGGGAAAGATATTGTAGAGCTTGTACCAGCAAACCAGCGTGTGCCACTCGATATGCATGCAGTCATTAACCGGCTGGTAGATGCGGATTCTTTCTTTGAGTTTAAAAAGCTCTATGCCAAAGAAATGATTACAGGTTTTTCTAGACTTGGTGGAAGGGCAATCGGAATTGTAGCAAACCAATCCAAAGTTAAGGGAGGCGTACTTTTCCCTGAGTCAGCGGAAAAGGCGGCACATTTTATATCCTTATGCGATGCATATAATGTTCCAATCCTATTCCTGGTTGACTTACCTGGATTTATGGTTGGAAGCAAAGTGGAAAAAGAAGCAATTATTCGTAGAGGTGCAAGGATGCTATCTACCGTAGCAAATGCAACTGTACCGCGAATTTCAGTCATTGTGAGAAAAGCTTACGGTGCTGGGTATGTGGTAATGTCCGGTGCTTCGATGCAACCTGATGCATGTATAGCACTACCACAAGCACAACCAGCAGTAATGGGTCCTGAGGCAGCCGTTAACGCGATGTATTTTAATAAAATTCAATCCATCGAAGATCCACAGGAAAGACAAAAATATATTGTCGAACAGCGAGAAAAATATAACAAAGATATTAATGTGTGGAGTCCAGCATCACAATTATTTATTGATGATGTGGTACCAGGTGATCGACTACGAAATGATCTAATAAATCGCTTCGAGCTTTACAGTGAAAATCGGGATATTTTAGAGGGAATTGCCAATAAGAAAACAGTAGTGAGAAGGGGATAAGAAGTGCTATCAGATGGAGGAAGGAGGTTTACATTAAAAGTGGTCACTCTAAACGAGCGAAGAAAAACATTTGAACTAAAAAATAAAGAATGGACGCCGGAACCTGTTCACGAACTTTTCTTTCGGATGGCCAAGCAATATCAAAATAAAGCATTCATCATTTCCGATCAAAAAAAATGGTCTTATGCAGATACGGAAGATTTAAGCAAGAAATTTTCGACAGGCTTAATGGATCTTGGAATAAAACAGCATGATCATGTGGCATTAATTTTCCCGAATTATCCTGAATTTATTTTCACAAAATTTGGTGTAGCTGCCGCTGGTGGAATTACCGTTCCGCTCAATTACCGGTTAAAAAAAGAAGAATTTGCCTATTTAATCAAGCAGTCCGATTCTTCATTTATCGTTACGGTAGATGAGTGGAATGACATTAATTATGTTTCCATGCTGAAGGAATTATGCCCGGAAGTCTTCAAACGGAATCAGTCAGAGCAATTTCCCAATTTAAAAGGGATTATTGTTTTCTCTCCACAGGGGAAAAATTATCCGGGAACCACAGATTTTTATGATCTGGTATTCTCGATAGAAAGAGGACGAGCAGAGTCTGTCATGAATCGTATACCAAAGGCTCAAGCTTCAGATGTGACGGACATTATGTACACATCTGGAACGACCTCAATGCCAAAAGGTGTCCTTGTTACACATGATATGATTTGGCGTAGTGCATTTGGCAGTTGTATCAACCGTGGCTATCAAGAAGGAAGAAGTATTTTCATTCCGATTCCATTTTATCATTGCTTTGGTTACATTGAAGGGATTATTGCTGGAAGTATGGTCGGTGGAATTTTAATTCTTCAAATCAATTTCAATGAATCAGAGGCATTGGACTTAATGGAACAGCACCAGGCAACAGATATCCTCTGTGTCCCAACAATTGGATTAAAATTGGTGGATGTTCAGCAGCAACAACCACGTGATTTGTCTAAATTACAATCCATGTATTGTGCAGGGGCTGAGGTTTCCAATCAGATGTGGAAAGATATAAAGCACGAATTGAAAATCAAAGAATTAAATACAGGTTATGGGATGACAGAGTGTGCAGCTGGAGTATTGCAAACTGACCCAAATGATCCTATTTCTTATCTTTCAAAATATGTCGGGTGCGTCATTCCAGGAGGACATGTGGGGCCCGATGAATTAGACGGAAAAAATATTACATTCAAAGTCAGGGATATAGACACTGGAGAAGATCTCCCACTTGGAAAAGAAGGAGAATTGGTTTGCAGAGGGCCTTTAGTCACCGGTGGATATTACAACAAAGAAAAAGAAACCGCTGAAACGATTGACCATGACGGCTGGTTAAAAACAGGTGACTTAGCAGTAATAGATGAAAATGGATATATTTCTTTAACTGGAAGAATTAAAGAAATATACCGAATGGGTGCAGAAAATGTAGCACCTAAGGAGATTGAGGATGTATTAACAAGTCATGAACTGATTAATCAAGCATATGTGACAGGTGTACCCGATCCCGTAATGGGTGAAGTAGGGTTAGCCTGGATCGTACTTGAGCAAGAAGCGTCATTAAGTGAAAAGAAAATATTTGAATATGCTTCTAAACGTCTTGCTAGATATAAAGTTCCAAAGTATATAAAAGTTGTTGAAAAACATGAACTTCCAATGACACCTGTTGGAAAAGTGTTAAAACGACAGTTAAAAGATTGGTTTATTGATGAACAAGGGAAAGTGGAATCCCACTTTTAATATTTATAAAAAATTACTTTATGAGGTGATCATCATGGATGTAACTTCCAACATGACGGGAAACGTGTGGAAAATTGTAGTAAGTAATGGAGATAAGGTAACTGCTGGGCAGGAGGTTGCTATTTTAGAATCTATGAAAATGGAAATACCTATCTCAGCAGAAGTTTATGGAGAAGTGGAAGAAATTATTGTTAATGAAGGTGACTTTGTAAACGATGGAGATGTCATTTTGAAGTTAAAATAAGCTATTACGACAATCTTTAATTTAGAAAGGTAGATTATTTTGTTCAAAAAAATACTGATTGCTAATCGGGGCGAGATTGCAGTGCGAGTGATTCGTTCCTGTCATTCGATGGGAATTAAAGCAGTTGCCATTTACTCAGAAGCTGATGAAAATGCTCCTCACGTCAAAATGGCGGATGAAGCTTACTTAGTTGGTGGACCACGTGTGAATGAAAGCTATTTAAATGTAGATAAAATTATCGAACTAGCGAAGGAAGCTAAAGCGGATGCGATTCATCCTGGCTATGGATTGCTATCCGAGAACGCCAATTTTGCAAAGGAATCGAAGCGTAATGGAATAACTTTTATCGGGCCAACTCCTGAAGTGATGGAAAAAATGGGAAGCAAAATTGAAGCGAGAAAAACAATGGAAGCGGCAGGGGTTCCGATTGTTCCTGGTAATAGTACACCTTTATTACACTTAGAGGAAGCCGAGATAGTAGCAGGCCAAATTGGGTACCCACTTATGCTTAAAGCATCCGCAGGTGGTGGTGGCATTGGAATGCAAATTATTCATGATCTAGATGAATTGAGGAAAGCATTTAGTGGAAATCAAAAACGGGCAACAGATTTCTTCAGAGATGGTGCCATGTTTATCGAAAAGTTAGTTCAAAATCCACGACATATAGAAATTCAAATTCTAGCAGATCATGAGGGCAATACGATTTTTCTTGGGGAAAGAGAGTGCTCTATTCAAAGACGTCATCAAAAGGTCGTGGAAGAGGCGCCGTCACCGTTTTTAGATGAGCAAAACAGAAAAGAAATGGGTGAGACGGCAGTCCAAGCTGCTAAGGCCATTGGTTACAGAAACGCAGGAACCGTTGAGTTTATCATGGATGAAAATAAAAATTATTATTTTTTAGAAATGAATACTAGGTTACAAGTGGAACATCCAATTACAGAAGAAATAACCGGTTTAGATCTAGTAGAGCAACAAATTAAAATTGCTACTGGAGATGCCCTTACGTTAGATCAAACAGATATTGAATTAAATGGTCATGCGATTGAAGTAAGAATTTATGCGGAGGATCCGAAGACATTTTTCCCTTCTCCTGGAAAAATCACTAAGTTCAATATTCCAACTGGAGAACATATTCGCCATGAATTAGCTGTGGAGGAAGAGTCAACTGTAACACCATTTTATGATCCAATGATTGGAAAACTGATTGTAAAAGGGAAGGATCGCGAGGAAACGATTGGGAATTTAGTTTTGGCTTTAGAAGATTATGAAGTGGAAGGTATTAAAACAAATATACCAGTCCTGCTAGAGATTCTGACACATTTTGAATTTAAACGAGGAAATACGACAACGAATTTCATTAATGATTATTTATCCCATTCAAAGGTATAAAAATAGGCTTGTTTCATCTTTGGAAGCTTATTTCCAAGATGAAACAAGATACACATATATTTAACATGAAAGGGTGATGTTAAAATGACAGGTGAAGGAATTATCATCGAAAAACGTAATGGCGTGGCTACCTTACTGCTAAATCGACCTAAAGTTCATAATGCACTTTCAGGCGAAATGATGGAAAAGTTTATCCAAGCATGTGAAGAATTGTCCAACGATCCAGAGATAATTGTTGTCGTTTTAAAAGGAGCAGGTGAAAAGTCTTTCTGTTCCGGGGCTGACCTTGGAGGAATGAGTGATAATAACAGTGTTATAGAATTTAAAGGTCACGTTACGAAATATAGAGATTGTTTATTAGCTTTACGTAAAATGAAAAAACCTGTAATTGGTGCCATCAATGGTTATGCGTTAGCCGGTGGACTTGGACTCGCAGTTTCTTGCGATTTAGCATATGCAAAAGAGTCGGCTCAATTTGGAGCACCAGAAATTAATGTAGGTTTATGGGGAATGATGATCAGCTCTTCTTTAGTAAACAGCATCGGTTCCAAAAAGACGTTTGAGCTGATGTATACCGGAGATCGTATAAATGCAGAGAAGGCAAAGGAAATGGGATTGGTTAATGACGTATTTTCCGCAGAAGAATTTGAAGAAAAAATATATGAAATCGCAGAAAAATTAAGTGCCAAAAACCCTGTTGCTCTCAATCAAGGTAGGGAATCCTTGTATATGATTCAAAATATGGATTATGAAAGTTCTTTAACATACTTAAGAGACCAGGTAGTTGTGTTAAGCAGAACAGAGGATTACAACGAGGGCATGATAGCGTTTAAAGAAAAGAGAGAACCGGTTTGGACGGGGCGTTAATAAATAATGAAAGGATGAATTTAATGACGATGTACTTTGATGATTTTTCAGTTGGAGAAGAAATGCTATCTCCTCGTCGCACGATTACAGAAACAGATGTCGTACAATTCACAGGTCTGTCCGGTGATTTTAATGCCTTGCATATTGATGAGGAGTTTGCTAAATCAACTCCATTTAAGACAAGAGTCGCCCATGGATTGTTATCCGTTTCCGTTGTTACTGGATTGCAAGCGATGATGGGTGATGTGAACGATTCTACGCTTGGCTTACTAGAGATCAATTGGCGATTCAAAAATGGGGTTATTCCCGGGGACACAATCCATGCAAAATTTGTTGTAAAAGAAATGAAAGAGACTTCCAAAAAAGATCGAGGTGTCTTAACCCGTAGTGTCTATGTTTACAATCAGCGGGAAGAAATTGTTTCAGAAGGGGAAATTGTTTTATTGATGAAGAAGAAGGCATTTTCACTTCAGGAGAATTGAAGGTGGTGTGCTGAATAAAAAATGAGTAAATTATTTTCTTCTTATGAGATGAAAGGGCTTACTTTAAGTGGAGGTATGAAAGGATGCGATTAGAAAATAAGGTAGTCATTATAACAGGGGCTGCTAGTGGTCAAGGGAAAGCAGAAGCATTATTATTTTCCAAACATGGAGCGAAAGTTGTCATATCAGATATAAATGAAGATGCTCTTTATGAAACAGAAACAGAAATAAAAAATCAAGGGGGAGAAGTAATTTCTGTAAAACATAATATCTCCTTGGAAGAAGAATGGGAGAATGTGATAGCTATTACAGAAGATAGATTCGGAATACTAGATATACTCATAAATAATGCAGGTATCTTATCAAGAAAGGGATTACAGTCAACCTCCCTTGAAGAATTTAATCAAATTCAAACGGTAAATACACAAGGAACCTTTCTCGGTATGAAATATGCAGCACCACTAATGGAAAAATCCGGTGGAGGATCCATTGTCAACATTTCTTCCATTTATGGTCTTGTTGGCAGTGAAGGTTCCATATCCTATCATGCTTCCAAAGGAGCAATCAGATTAATGACTAAATCTGCTGCCGTTCAATTGAGCAAGGATTTTATAAGAGTGAACTCGATTCACCCGGGTGTCATCGAAACACCGATGTCAAACACAATAGCTACAAGTGATGGCCATCCCCTTGAAAGTAAATTTCCATGGCCAAAGTTAGGTCAGCCTGAAGATATTGCTTATGGTGCTCTGTATTTAGCGTCAGATGAATCTAAATTTGTAACAGGAAGTGAGTTAGTTATTGATGGAGGATATACGGCGCAATAGTAAACAAAAAGTTAGGAGAGGAAAGTAAATGATCGTAAGAATGGGTATTTTGCAAAGACCGGACCACATGACCATGGAGGACTTTCGCAAGTATTGGCTTGAAGTTCACGGTCCAATTGCTTCCAGGATTCCAAAGCTACGTAGATACCTTCAAAATCATGTTATAAATTCTGATCAGCTAGGGATTAGCTATCCTCGGGGGACTCAAGCTATTGATGGTTTTTCTCAACTTTGGTTTGATGACAACGCTTCTATGAAACAAAGCTCGACTCCAGATGTTATAAACATGCTTGCAAAAGACGAAGAGCAGTTCATTGGAAATATGCAATTGATTGTAGCGGAACAAAATGAGGTGATCCCAGTTTCTGATGACGGACCACTTCTAAAGCGGATGTCACTGCTTAAACGCCGACCGGATGTAGATATAGAGGTGTTTAAACGCGAGTGGAGAGAGGTGCATTCAGAACTTTTAAAAGCTATGCCAAGTGTGAAAGGTTATACACAAAACCTTGTAATGGACCGCAGCATGAATAGAGAGCCGGCTGTATATGAAGATGTGCCAATTGATGGCATTGTTGAACTTTGGTTTAAAGATACAGTCAGTTTGAAGGCTTCCTTCGCCTCTGAAGCAGGGAAGAAAGCAATGGAACATGCGAAAACATTTATTGAAGAAATTACTACCTTTATTGTGGAAACGCATGAGATTGTTGATGACAATTGAAAAGAGACCCGGAAACCGTTCTAAACAAATGCTAATCTATTTTGGGTTTTAACATGAAGGCATATACATTATTCTTCAACTAGACATTAATCCATGATGCTTCAAACACTGTGGGAGGGGATGTGGAAAAAGAATTAAGTAGATCAAAATCAGTATTTTACTTTTCACTGATTAACTATAGCTTGTATTGCAACTAAACGTTCATTATGAAACTATGCCCTTCACCAGCTAGTAATGGAAGGGTAAGCAACTAATCCATTTTCAAGGAACAAATTTACTTCTACAAGTCTTTAAGATTAGATTCATAAAAGGAGGAAGAATGTATATGAAAAGGAGATCATTTTTTATAACGACCATAACCTTAGTAGTCTTGTTATTATTGTCGGGATGTTTAAGTGAACAAACAAGCTCAAAAGAAAGCGGAAATGAGGAAGGCTCTGAAACTTTTAACTGGAAAATGTCAAGTACTTACACATCTGGATCCATTCAATTTGATCGTGACGAAAGATTTGTTGAGCTTGTTAATGAGTTAAGTGGTGGGCGTTTAAACATTACCCTTCATCAGGCTGGTGAATTGACAAAGGCTGGTCAACTAATGGATACCGTTAGTGATGGAACCATTGAAATTGGTGGGGATTGGCCTGGAACATGGGCTGGTAAAAACCCTGCATTTAGTTTGTTAGGAACGAGTGCTGCTGGTTTTAGTGCATTTGATTATGGCATGTGGATTCAGTCAGCTGAAGGGCAAAAAATGTACAATGAAATTTATGGTCAATTTGGACTTGTCTACTTTCCATACAACCTTATCGGTACGGAATCTGGAATTAGATCGAATGAGCCAATAGATAGTATCGAAGATTTGGAAGGTCTGAACATTCGATTTGTAGGTACTGTGCAGTCACGGTTAATGCAGGAGTTTGGGGGTAACCCAGTAAATATACCATCGGGTGAACTTTACCAAGGAATGCAGCGTGGTGTTATCGATGCATTTGAATTTAGTGGACCTGCCGGGGATAAGGCGATGAATCTTGATGAAGTGGCAAAATATGTGGCGACACCTTCATGGCATCAAACAGCTTCGGTTACTGGTGTGATGATTAACAAAGAAGCATGGGAATCATTGCCTAAAGATTTACAGAAAGTTGTTAAAGTTGCAGCGAAGACAACAATGCTAGAGACAACATTTGATGAAATGTATAAAGATGCAACGGTTACAAATGAAATGGTTGAAAGCGGAGATATTACCGTAACCGAATTTTCTGAGAAGGATGTACAGAAGATAATAGAAGTAACGAAACAAATACAAAATGATGTAGCAAAAGAAAATTTAAATTTTGCTAAAGTATTAGAAAGTCAAAAGAAATTTATGGAAACGTATGAACGTTATCGAGAAATACAAGGTGATTGGGGATTTGGCTCAAACGCAGAAACTTTATTAGATTAATAATCAGCTGAAATACAAAATTAAACTAGGTGAGTTAGAATACTCGCCTAGTTTAACGATATAATCATACGATCACTGACAGGGTGGGGTATTTATGGAAAATATCAGCAAAATAATTAAAGTAATCGATTCCATTAACTCTTGGGTAGGTAAAATAGGAGCCTGGTCTATTGTTGCATTAACATTGTTAATTGTTTTTGAAGTAATTAGTCGAAGGGTCTTCAACTCTCCTACAATATGGACATATGAAATGATTACAATGACTTTCAGTTTTCACTTTATGATTGTGGGTGGCTATGCTCTTCTTCAAAAGAGTCTTGTTTCTGTTGATGTATTATACAACCGGCTCTCATTGAAGGTACAAGCCATCATGGATATAATTACTTATTTTATATTGTTTTTCCCGTTTATTTTAGGTGTATTTTTTGTAAGCATTGGGAATGCTCAAGAGTCTTGGGCTGTTATGGAAACTTCTTCCTCATTATTTGGAGCCCCTGTATATTTGACAAAAACCGTTATACCAGTAGCGTTTGGGTTACTTTCCCTACAAGGAATTTCAGAAGTATTAAAAAGGGTGCTTGTACTAATGAAGGGGGAAACATATAATGGCTGAAATTCTAGCAATATTACTATTTGTTGGTTTAATCGTAGGACTTGCCACAGGACATCCAGTAGCCTTTGTGTTAGGTGGACTTGCTTTAATTTTTGGTGTTATTGGCTGGGGATTTGAAACGATTAATATATTTGTTAATGGCATACTCGGAATTATGGATAATTACACATTGGTGGCGATACCTTTATTTGTCTTTATGGCAAATCTATTAGGTGGTTCCAAAATTGCGGAGGGGTTATTTGAGTCATTACGTTATCTTTTTGGAAGAATGCGTGGTGGAATTGCTTTTTCCATCGTTATTGTTTCTACGATTCTAGCAGCTACGACAGGTGTAGTTGGAGCCTCAGTTGTCACAATGGGTGTACTAGGTATGCCAGTATTGATGAAATATGGATATGACAAAAGCTTATCAACGGGGGTTATTGCGTCTGGTGGTACACTCGGTATATTAATTCCGCCAAGTATCATGTTAATTGTTATGGGTGCCCAAGCACAGGTGTCTGTGGGTGACTTATTCAAATCATCCCTCATACCAGGACTACTTTTGGCATTTTTATATTGTGTCTATGTTCTATTTATTTGTTGGAAAAATCCTGAAAAAGGCCCAGCATTAACAGCCGAGGAAGCTGCTGAGATGCCTGTAAGAAAAAGAATTACAGGTAGTTTGGTAAATTTGGTTCCGCCACTTATCCTAATTATGGCCGTACTTGGTACAATCTATATGGGGATAGCTACCCCGACGGAGGCATCTGGTGTTGGAGCTTTTGTGGCCTTTTTAATGACAATTGGGTATGGTAAATTCAGTTTTAAAATGTTGAGTAATGCAGTTTATGATACAGCAAAAACGACTGCGATGGTTTTAATTATTATGATTGGGGCTACAGCATTCGCTTCGATGTTTTTAGGTTTAAATGGGGATAAGGTTATTCAAAACTTTGTTGAAGCTTTTGGACTTGGTCAATGGGGTATTTTTACCTTCATGATGATACTCGTATTCATTTTGGGTATGTTTATTGATTGGGTGGGTATCGTAATGATCGTTTTCCCTATCTTTATGCCAATAATAAGGACGTACGATTTTGATATGATCTGGGTTGTAACATGTATTGCGCTACTTTTACAAACATCTTTTTTGACCCCACCATTTGGTCACGCCCTTTTTTATACCAAAGGGGTGGTAGGTGATGAAATTCCAACGGTAACTATTTATCGTGGGGTTATACCATTTATCATTATTATCATTCTAGTACTTATACTTGCTGCCATTTTCCCGCAGCTAATATTATGGCTGCCAAGTGTATTTTGACTTTAATAATAAAAACCAGTAAAAATTGTGGGAAATCAATTAATACTTTTTAATAGAATCGAATTTTTAGAGGATGTGGTAATTAAATGAGTATGTTATTTACACCCTATCACTTAAAAAATATGACATTGAAAAACAGGATCGTAATGTCCCCGATGTGTATGTATGCTTCGAGTAACAGGGACGGAATGGTAACTGATTTTCATAAAATTCATTATGCAAGTCGAGCTGTTGGTCAAGTTGGATTAATCTTCTTAGAATCAACAGCGGTTAACCCACAGGGTAGAATTTCCGATGTCGATTTAGGCATATGGGATGATGAACATGTGGTTGGGTTAAAATCAATTGTCAATTCAGTTCATGCGTGTGGTTCTAAAATAGGAATTCAACTTGCCCATGCTGGGAGAAAGGCTATAGTGGGTGGCGAAATTGTTGCACCTTCACCTATTCCTTATAGGGAAGGTGTGAAAATGCCTCAAGAATTGGGAAAACAAGATATTAAAAATACAATTGAAGAATTTAAGGATGCAGCTCGTAGATCCAAGAAAGCAGGATTTGATGTGATCGAAATACATGGTGCACATGGATACTTAATTAATGAATTCTTATCCCCGTTGACCAATAAAAGAAAAGATGAATATGGCGGATCTCGAGAAAATCGCTATCGTTTTCTAGGAGAAGTAATAAATGGGATAAAGAGCGTTTGGGATGGGCCTTTATTTGTACGCATTTCAGCATGTGAATATCACCCAGAGGGCAATACAATTGATGATTTTATCTTTTATTCACTGCAAATGAAGGCACAGGGAGTAGATCTAGTAGATTGTAGCTCGGGTGCAGTGGTACCTGCAAAGATAGATGTGTTCCCTGGTTACCAGGTTCCTTTTGCAGAAAAAATAAAAGCACATGCCAATATAGATACTGGAGCAGTTGGATTAATCACCCACGCTAATCAAGCTGAGGAAATATTAAAAAATAAAAGAGGAGGTTTAATCTTTATAGCAAGAGAACTATTACGTGATCCTTATTGGCCCTTAAGAGCTGCCATAGAATTAGGAGAATCTATCGAAGGACCGAAACATTATGAAAAAGCGTGGAGTGAGGTAATGCCAAAGGATAATAATCAAGTTTCAGAAAAGTGGTACCCAGGAAAAGAACCAGTTTCTCGCAGCTAATTGGTGTTAAATGGATGTATGAAGGAATTCGATTAGAAAATAAATGAAGAAGCTCTGCATAAACAGAAATAGAAATAAAATAGACTCTCGAAATTCTAGAGCGGAAATGATATATTTTCCAAAAAATTACTGGGAATTAAGTGGAGTTGAGGCTATACTCAATCATTTTCATACGTTTTTCAAAAAAGGGCATGCCAAATAAGCCTAATGATATAGTTTTTTAAAAAATCAGTTAACTAGGCAGCGCTTGAAAAAATATGTCCCTTAAGAAAAACCAATTCTTGCTTTTGATGACTGTACCAAGCATCGATGTGTTGGCACATCATAATGCCGTAGATACGAACGTACCACATCATGGTTGAACGATGATGGCCTGCTTCCAGATGATAATCCACTTTTTCACGCTTGTTGGATCGTTCAATGGATGTACGGCGTTTATAAATTATTTTCCATCGATCCGTTTCCCTGGATAGTTTGGGAAACAAACGCTTATTCTCTTTCGTGTAGGTGTGGTAGGTTCGACCGTATTTGGCAGTCGAACAGGGTGTCTTGCAGGTATTTTTTGTCCCGCATGCCAATGGACATCTCCATTTTTGCCGATGTTGTGTATTGTCGTAGCCGTTTGGTTTCATGTTCTTTCCGATCGGGCAAATAGGGACACCCTGTGGGGATATCCTTATATCACCATCTGTTTTGACATCATTTTTGGCACGCTTGTTCAGATCAATAATTGGCTCCACTTGATTATGTTCCATGAGTTCATAAATGGAATAAGCGTCATGCGCGGCATCCAGAAGTACCCTTTCTACCGCGCCCAAGTTGAACCGTTGTGAAAATTCAGCCCAACTGACAACCAAGCTGACGGAATCATGGTTGGAAGCCGGATTCAAACGCGGAAACAAAGGTAAGTCATACGGGCTATCGCAAGCATTGATCATATAGAGATGGTATCCGTTGAAATACTTCTCTCGATGACTGTCCCACCCACTATCACAGTCGGGCTGGGAATAAATACGACCATGCTTGCAATTCGCTATACCTTGGGCGCGACATTTACAGGTGGATTTGCTTCGGGTGTGGGATGCGGTGACGATGGGTGTACCGTCACCGGCAACGTTCAAATTTTCCACATCCCCAAGCAGCCCCAATTTGGCTGAAACAGTAAGAATTTCCGATTGAAAAAATGCAAATAAACGATCCGATGGCATTTCCCTTTTTTGATCCAGTTTTGGGATCATCCACTCGACTAGCCGTTTGACCCGGCCAGGCTTGGATACAGGTGCTTTTTCACCTTTTTTGCCTTTTTTCGGTTTTCGTTTACGCGCCTTTTTACTTTTCTTTTTATGGGTGACATGCTTCTTTTCACCGCCCCACAGCCGAGTGAAAAAGTCATGGTAGGTACCGACGCCAGGGGTGTCACCGGGTTCAAATCCGCTCAGAATCGCGTAAAGGGGAACCCGGCGAAGTTCATCGACCCAGTCATCGATACTCATGGTTGGATTTGTTAGAAGCATAAGCAAGTATGACCGCATCATGGATGCAGGATCCCGCGGTGCAGGTCCTTTCTTGCCATAGAAAGGCGCAAGCATCGTTGTAATTTTTGATAGATCTGTCATCCAAAGTTTTGTAATAACGGGCCAATCGCCGTTTACGAGTGTCAGAACACCGCCAGAATAGTGTTGCTGCAGGTGATCCATCACAAACTGCTGGTAAGCTTCGTGTGAGATAAAAACTGGTTTCACTTTCAACACCTCAATTAGGGTTAGTAAGGGAAAAATCTCCCTTCAACCGCGATTATTGGGGCGTTTTCCAAAAGTCAAGGGGTTTTTGACCTATTTTTGAAAATAATGTGACTTGCAAATTTCCAGTTCACATTATTTGAAATAAAAAATCCTCCTGCAAAAAATAGGAGGAAATAAAAAATGACGGATCAAGAAAAACCTTGAACCGTCTGACTCGGCGAATGCCAAGAGTCTATTCATTAGAAAAGGAGGATAGTAATTTGGTTAATAACTCAACTTTCGCAGCACAAATTAGGCAGGTAATCCCTGATATATTTAGGCAGACCCGCAACCCTTTGTCCTAATTGACTTTTGATATAAGATGTGATTTTACGGTTTGTTTATTTCATGACGTCTTCAATTAATTCAACTAATTGTTGTAAAGCAACAGTTAACGTACAATCAGTGCTTAAGATGGCTAACCATTGTTTCTGTTTAGATCTGTGTTCTACAAATACAACCTTAATGGAAAGACCGTTGGATAGATGAGTATGGATGGAGCGAATAATCCCATTATGTCCCTGTACAGGAGTGGCATGGAAATACAACTCCTTTAGAGATCCCATTCTGTTTCCAACAATATAGTTTTGTTTGGTCGCTTTAACCATTCCAATTACATCGAGGCCACGCTCAGTATGCTCTGTCACAAGATCTTGATGAGTGAACCAGGAATCCATTAAAACATAAGGAGCATGAATTCCTTTCTTTAAAGCACGATCAATCATTTTCACAACTTGTTCAGGTCCTTTCTCCAATGCATCCAGACGCCGTTTATAGCCAGATGTTCTTTTGTCAATTTTGGCGATAATCCCGTTAATATGGGCTTTTACAGAGCTTAATAATGCAAAGTCAACGGGAATGAATGTATGACCATCAGACCAACCTAGAGTAAGCATGGGAAATCCTTTATAATAACGGATTCGGTTGGAAGCATGATCCTTACATCGTGCTAGTAATTCCACTTTTTTACTACGGTTACGATCGTATTTCGAGTCATCAATGATAAATGCTTTCACACGAGAAGTTGATGTGAGCACAGTAACTTTATTGATTACATTGGCACTTAATGAAAGTAAGAACTGACGCCAAGAAAATTTAGGGTTGTTTAAGAAGCGATGAACGGAGTCCTTTTTGGAACAATCTTCACCTTTCTTGCTGTCTAAGTATTGAAACAGATTTTTGCCATGAAATACGAGACTGACTGAATACAAATATGAAAAGATAAGATGTAGAGAAGCCTTTGGTCTTGTTAATCCCGGCTTTATACAAATGCTTGATAACATTTAATTCCGCAAAAACAGATTTTACTTCATTTGGTAGTTGCTCATTTTGTGTGTTTTGTTCTATCATAGTAGGAGACACCTCTTCTATTTGGTAGTTTATTCCTCGAATTTACTATAAAAATGTGGAGGTGTTTTTCTGTTCTAACTATTGTTTCAAGTGCTATTTTTGAATTCATATAGGTGCTTTTGGGACAGTAAGTTAGACTGGTTTCTCAAGTGCGAAAGTTGAGTTAATAACTTAAAAGTATTAATTACTTGGGATATAACGGATTATTACCTAAACAAATTGAGAGGGTACTTTAACAAAATAGAATTTTTTATATTGAAAAAATCACACCCAAAAACTAGGGTTTAATGAATTAAAATGGCAGGTGGGCTAGAAAAGATTTTTAGTACCTTGGTTGGTGCATTGATTATACGTGTGTTGCGTTAAGAAACGGATTAAGTCTTTTGGATGTGCCATCTTACACCCAACAAATTGGTATTGGTTCTGTAATAATTTTGGGTAGTTTGTTTTATAGTAAATAATTTTGTGGGTCGAATTTTGAACACGGAAAGAAGGAAAATTCAAGTCCTTCTTTCTGTGTTTTTGTCCAGCTTCTCTCTTTTAGATAGAATTTAGTGTTGATTTTTTTTACACTGTTTAAAGTAATGGAAGGGGGGTTGTTGTTTTCAACACTCTTTCCACACTTTTTTCCGATCACCAAAGTATATGTCTTACCCAACAACCCATTGTACGTTTAAAGAATATCTCCGTTACTTTCAATAACACGTCTATACCACTCAAATGATTTTTTCTTCACTCGGTCTCCAGTACCGTTACCGTTGTCGTCAAGATCAACATAGATAATACCGTAACGTTTCGACATTTGGCCGGTGCCGTTACTTACAATATCAATCGGTCCCCACATTGTATAGCCTTTTAAGTCTACTCCATCAGCAACAGCTTCTCTCATTGCCTTGATATGACCAGCTAAGTAATCAATACGATAATCATCATTAATTAAACCATCTTCCTCGACTTTATCTTTTGCGCCCAAACCGTTCTCAACAACGAAGAGTGGTAACTGGTAACGATCGTAAAGTTCATTCAAGGCAAGCCTTAATCCATCTGGGTCAATTGTCCAACCCCAATCAGTCTTTGGCAAATGTGGATTAACTAGGCCTTCAAGGGAGTCACTTGTTTTTTCAGCTGGTTCCTCATAGTCTGCAGATACAACTCTAGAACGATAGTAACTGAATGTGAGAAAGTCAACAGTGTGTTGTCTAATGATTTCCTCATCGCCTGTTTCCATTTTTACATGTATATTATTTTCTTCAAAATATCTCCAAATATAAGAAGGATAATATCCTCTAGCCTGTACATCTGAGAAAAAGTATTCTTTTCTCTTGCTCGCTTCAGCCGCTTTTACATCTTCGACTTTACATGTATATGGATAAACGGTTTTGTATGCTATCATTGCGCCGACTTTGGCATTTGGATCGATCTCGTGAATCATCTTTGTAGCTAAAGAACTTGCAACGAATTGATGGTGTGCCGCCTGATACATTCTTTGTTGTAGATTATCACTATTTGGATCAATGCCGGCAGCGTCCCAACAAATTGGAACAACTGAGGCATTCCCGATTTCGTTAAATGTTAGCCAAAATTTTACGAGACCTTTGTATCTAGTAACGATTGTTTTAACAAATTTGAGATAAAAATTAAGGAATTTTCTATTGTCCCAACCACCATATTTATCAATAAGAGCAAGTGGTGTTTCATAATGCGAGATTGTAATCATCATTGTAATACCATTTTTTTGAGCTTCTTTAAATAAATCTTCGTAATATTTTAATCCTGCTTCATTCGGGTTATCCTCTTCTCCAGTAGGATAAATCCTTGTCCAGTTGATCGATGTTCTAAAAATGTTAAAGTTCGCTTCTTGGAATAGTTTGAGATCTTCTTTATAGCGGTGGTAAAAATCAATAGCCTTATGTGTTGGGTAATAATCAGCATCTCTCCTAAGACCTCCGAAGAAACCCCTTGATTTAATGTCTGCAGTAGAAGGTTGTTTACCATCCTCTAAATAAGCACCTTCTGCTTGATTTGCGGCAATAGCACCACCCCAGTAAAATCCTTTTGGAAATTGACTCCTTGTTTGTTTTTTTCCCATTTTAATTCCTCCTCGTAAGATTGTTTACACTTCTTAGTTGTCGATGGTTGCAACAACAGTTTTGCCTCCAGAAGCATTGCCTTGGGTCTGATATGATATTTTAAAACCCTTATCGTCAACAACAATCATCATCGTTGTTAAATCGAATCCGTTTTTCTCTATTAAAGCGCGATCCACTTTAATAATTGGCTTTCCTTTTTTTACTTGAGAATTTTCGTTTATTAGTTTCTTAAAACCTTTACCCTTAAGTTCTACTGTATCAAGGCCAATGTGAATAAGAATTTCAATTCCGTTGGTCAACATCATGCTAAATGCATGTAATGTTGGAAAAATTGAAGTAATAACCCCATCCGTAGGTGAGACTATCGTATCATTTGAAATTCTGATTGCCATACCTTCTCCCATCATCTGATTAGAAAAAACATCGTCTGGGACCTCTTTAAGTGGAATAAGTTTTCCATCTGCAAAGGCAACTAAATCGTTTGTAGATACTGCGCTTTTGCTTATCTTCTTTAAAAGATGTAACATTTATCTCATCACCTCCCATCAGCTAGTTCATTTTCTTTACCTGTACTGAAAGCAGGAGCATTACCAACTGGAGTCTCATTTTGTTTACTTGTACTAGAAGTTGGAACATCACCAACAGGTGCTTCATTTTGTTTCATTGTACTGATTGATTGAGCATCATCAAATCCTAACACCATAGTGATCATACCTGATAAAACTATCGTTATAACAACAGCTACAATTATTGCTATGATTGTACCTTCAAATATTGGGAGCGCAAGAATACTTGAGTACCCCATTTCAAATGCCTTTGCTCCTAAAAACCCAGCAACTCCTCCACCAATAGCGCCGCTAATCATTACTGCCAATAAAGGTTTTTTAAGTCTTAAGTTAATTCCGTAAAGAGCAGGTTCTGTTACTCCAGATACAATACATCCAATTGCACAACCAATTGCCTCTGTTTTAAGTTCTTTGTTTTTTGTCTTCAGAGCAACTCCAAGACATGCTCCTCCTTCCGCCATGTTATGCAAAAGTAGTGCTGGTCGGAATAATGCGTCAAATCCTGATGATGCAAGGCTTTGTACCATAACTGGTGCAAACATCATGTTCATACCAGACATAATTATAAATGGAAAGACAGCCGCCAAGAGCCCCACCGTTAAACCACCTGTTATACTGTAGACCCAAACAAATGCATGAACAACCCATTGTCCAACGACGGCTCCGATTGGTGCAAGAAATAAAACAACTATTGGCATAGACACCGCTAAAATGAACATTGGGGCGAAAACGGCTCTAAGTAAACCTGGAATTACTTTGTAGAAAAACTTTTCTAGTTTTGAAATCAAATATGCTGATAATAGGGCCGGAAGTAGTGTTTGTGAGTAATCAGTCAGAACAACCGGTATACTGAACATAGACATATCCGCGTGTCCTTCAACCAATTCTACAAAGTCTGGGTAAAGAAGCATTGCTACAATTGTTATCACAAACGCTGGATTCGATTTTAACTGTTTAGCAGCTCCATAAGCGATTAAGATTGGCATAAAATAAAATGCTGACAATGCTAAGAAATTAAACATCATATATGTTGGGCTATTTGCAGCCGATGGCCATATTGATGTGATGACTGACAAAACAACCCGAATCATGCCTGCCCCATATACAACTGTAATAAAAGGCGTAACAGATCCAATGATATAAGCCAAGATGTTTTGAAATACATTTTTTATTCCATTTTTTTCTCTTTTAGTCGTATTATCCGTTAGTTCTTCAGAATGGTTTTCATTTGAATTATCATCCGTTTTAATACTGTAATTGTTTTCAATTTTATTAAAAACAGTAAAAACGTTTTTACCCAGAATGATCTGGTATTGTTGCATACCATATGTCACACCTAAGACGCCTGGCATCTTTTTTATGGCTTCAGTATCAGCTTTATCTTTGTCTACTAAATGAAACCGCAGACGTGTTACACAGTGAGTAACTGATGAAATGTTTTCTAAACCACCAACGTTTTCGATAATAGCGGCCGTGAGTTGATCAAAATCGAGTGCCATGTTAATCCCCCTTTTTTATTGTATCGAGTTCAAATTTATACAAATATAATTCACGACAAAAGGTAGTGTTTAACAAGCCTAATGATGTGGATTTTTAAATAGAGCTTATCGTCGCCCGTTAGTTGATAATTATGTTTCTTCGAAGTGTATTTGTTAACTTTGCCAATACATTCATCTATATCTGCATACTTTTGTTCGTTAAGCTGTAATGTAAAGCTACTGTAACTGGAGCTATTTTTATTATCTTCTAGATATATCTTCTTCATAAAAAACTGTAAATGAATGATAAATCGTGAATAATCTAATGAGTTTTCATCAAAGGATAGGTTGAGATGGTGTTCAATGATTTCAACAATGTCATTAACTCCAGTAATAATCTTAAATGTATCTTCTGTAGTACTATTGCCCATTGCGTCAATAATGTGAAATGCAATTGAAGCTGCTTCATCACCATTCATGTTAACGTGATAAAAATCATTAATCATTTTAACTGCGTGAACACCAACACTGTATACATCTGAGTAAAATCTTTTAATATCCTCGGTAAAGATGTTTGAAAGATCCATACCTTCTTTGAATTTACGAATTGAAAAATTAATGTGATCAGCTAGGTTGATTATTAAATTTTGGTTCAACGTTACTTTCAAGGTTTTTTCGGCATAGTCAATTATTTTTTCTGTTAGCGTTATACAATCAAATGGGATTTCTTCTAGTAGCGGTATTATCTTCTCACGATAGCTACTATTCATAGGAACATAGACCTTAATTGCATCTGCCTCGTCAAGCCAATCATTGGAATGATATTTAAATCCAATCCCTTTTCCTATGGCAATTACTTCTTTTTGATTTTTATCAGTTGCGATAACGGCATTGTTATTTAAGATTTGCTTGATTTTCATTTTTGAGTTTTTCACTAAGTTTCACACATCCTTTCATATCGATTCCACAGAAGTTAAAGGAATACGGTCTAATCATCAAAAGCAAAGAAATTTTGTCCTTTGGAATATAGCATTGAATAAAAAATTGGTGGAAAATGATTTGATTATAAAAAAACAGGCAAAACCAAATCCTATAATTGATATAGGATAATGGTTTTGCCTGAAATAACTATACTTATTCAGTAACAAGCCCAATTTTTATTTTGATGTAAAGCCTTTCATTCTGTGTGTTAATAATGTAACACGTTAAGTAACTAATGTCAATAAGTTCTGATTTTTTAAGTTTACCCTTTTTCCATCTTCCCAAAGAAGTATACATTACAAGACGTTCTATTCTTAACTTTGCCTCGGCTGTATTCTACACTATTATACAAAAGTTGATGAAGAAATTCAATTTCTGTTCGCTTTGTCATCAGGCCGGATTAGGAACAAGGGTACCCGATTACGGATATTTTGTCTTTAATGCTCTGATTTCCTCTCTATGCCTATGAGTTAACTCCCTTTATAAAAGTAATTATGAAACAATGAAGAGATGAAGAAGGATGCATTTTATCTTGTAAAAAACAACCCTCGCCTACGCGTGGTTTGCTACTTCGTGTAGCGAAACAGCTTCAAAAACTGGTTAACCCCAAAAAGAAAGTATAACCAAATTCAGCTTTTATTTTTGACGATACGATAGACACTCGTACAGGAAAAAGATTGAAAAAATTTCTTATGTCAACGGCCATGTTGCCGGTCGTCGCAAAGGGAAAAGTACGCTTGGGTTTAAGAATCTGACAATGGGTTTGTTTGATGGCACAAGCTTTCACCCCTCCTTGATCTCAGCCTTCATTCGGAGCAGGAACTAAAACGAAAAGACAAGAAAAAGCAATACAAAAAAGAACGAAACCCGAAAACAAATGGAGCCAAACGGATAAAGGAATGTGATATCGACAAAATCACAATTGCACTAAGTATGTTGAAAAGAGCTGTCAAACATGGATTCAAGGCAAAGTACGTCCTGGTAGACAGTTGGTTTCCAAGTAAAGGTTTCCTATCCACTGTCAGGGCAACCAAGGAAGGCCTAATGCACGTGATTTGTGCCGTGAGAAAAGATACAAGGAAGTACATGTATAACAGCGAAGAACGGAATGCCAAAGAACCTTTGAAAGTGCTAAAAAAAGAAGGGAAAGAAAAAGGTTGTCGCAAAAAGAATGTGCGTTATTTCGAAGTAGTTGTCTATTATCCCGGTATTGACGAAACGGTGAAGCTTTATTTTTGTCGATGACCTTACCAAAAGGACTGGAAACTATACTTTTTTACAGATCAATACCTGACACTTGTGGACATGCTTGAAACCTCGCTGTTCGTTGGTCCATCGAGGTTTTCTTCAAGGAATCCAAACAGTTGCTTCGGCTGGGAAAATACCAATCCTGTAACTTTGATGCGAGCCCATGTTACCACTACATATATTCTGTATATCTTTTTATCTTATTTCCTCAGAATCAATGATTACGAGACGATTGGTGGGCTTTTCGCGGATATACGAGATGAAATGACGCAAAAAAAAATGTGGAACAGCTATGGGATATGTTTGATGAACTTTTGAATGCCGTTATAACAGCAATTTCGGAATCCGGAACTATTGATATCCGATTCTTTAAAATATCACCGGAATACGCCTATTTAGAAGAACCCTTTGAGGCATCTTTTTTGGGAAATCAGTTTTTGGTAGAGATAATGCTGCTTAATTTGCCGAAATAGAACATACATAAAACATAACAGGGACAAGGGAAATCAGGATATTTAACAGCTGAATCCCCTGTATTTTGGGGTGCAAAACTTAAGTTATTATATTTGATCGACACCCCGAGTACAAGGCAAGAGGAAGGAAATAGACATTTTTGCGGAAGGGGATATTACGTGGATACTGTTGAAGAAATGAGACAGTTATTAAAAAGTATATAAAGCATCAAACTGAAGCGGACATGATAGAGGATAAAATATACTTTGTAATCGGCTTGCGAAGCACGCCTTTAAGGCAGAGCAAGTACTATCCCTTATAGGACTAAATCAAACCACCTATCAAACAGGTAGTTTGTGTTTCACATTTACTTGGATATGGACTATTTTATTCAGTTGAAAAATGATAATTCCAAATATTAATTAAAAAATAAAATTCTTAGACTCCATCTTGATTATTATGAAAACTCATGTTACATTAAGTTATGACAACGATTACAAAACTGAGTTTAATATACTAAACCAAAGAGGGATAAAAGTGGAAGTTAAATATTGGGTACCTGCAATCGAAAGAGCGAACACCGTAATGACAGTAATTGCAAAAGAGTCAAGAAAATTAAAGTTAATGGAAATTGCAAAAAAGAGCAATATCAATAAGAGTTCACTTTTTTCAATTTTAAATACGCTAGAAGAATTAGGATGGGTTTATAAAGAAACTGATCAAACATACTCATTAGGCCCTAAATTAGGATTTTTAAGTGCTCAATATATCCAACAGTTTGATTTAACGAGATTTTTTGATCGTGAAGCTGAGAAAACAGTGAGGATAATTGAAGAAACGATTCAACTTTCAATTCTAGAAGGAAATGAAATTATATATATCGCAAAAAAACAAGGTCCACAAAGGGTAAGAATTGTGTCCGAACCAGGAATGAGGTTACCAGCGCATGCTACAGCAATGGGAAAAGTAATGTTGTCTACTTTTTCAATAGACAAGCTATCCGAAATGTACAAAGCTAGCGGCTTTGAAAAATTAACTGATAGGACTGTTGATAACTTAGATGAATTACTGGATCAAATAAACGAAATGGAGGAAAAAGGTTATATTGTTGAAAATCAAGAGGCTGTAAAAGGGTTTACTTGTATTGCAGCACCGGTGTGGAATGAACGAAATGAAATTATAGCTGCTGTAAGTTTTACAATGACCCTTGATAATTGGGAAATGAAAAGTGAAATTTGCAAAGAAGAGATAATTTCTCTGGCAAAAAGAATTTCTATTAATAGCCATGAGTGATTAATAGATGTTTTCATCGCCTGGATATTTGAATTAAATGTCCTTAGATTCTTACACAGATTTTTATGCTTTATTTTAAAAGGAGGTGATTTTATACAACTAATTGGAAATCCTACAAGTATTCTTTTTCCTTGAGTTCATTGCTTAAGCTTAAACATTGTTGATGAGAAGAAACGAAAACCGTATATGTAGAAGTCAATAAGAAATTAAGAAAGTTATGCATTAATAATTCGGAATCTATTTATTATTCAAATATAGAGTGAAGGAGAAATGGTGATGGGAAAGTACATGAAGATGGAAATCAGTTTATTGGCAATTCTGTTACTAATCTTTACTGCTGCATGCTCTTCAGAAACAGGTACAAGCAAATCGGAATCTGGTGGGGATGGTTCATCAGATAAAGACAAAACGTATACAATTAACATTGCTTTTGGAAATCAAACCGACGAGCCAATCGGTAAACTAGCTTCCAAATGGAAAGAACTCGCTGAAGAAAAAAGTGATGGCCGACTAGAATTAAAACTTTACCCAAGTTCACAATTAGGTGCCGAGAAAGATGTTGTTGAACAGGCGGTGATGGGAAACAATGTTATTGTTATGGCTGGATTTGATTTCTTAATGGACTACGTCCCAGATGCTGGTATTTTAACCGCACCTTATCTGGTTGAAGATTTTGATGATTTGCTGTATCTAACAGAAACTGACTGGTTTGAAGGAATTAGGACTGATTTACGTGAGCAAAATATCGAAGTTATCAATGCCACTACTGTTTACGGGGAACGTCACCTTTTGACAAATGAAAAGGTGACGTCACCGGAAGATTTAGAAGGATTAAAGGTTCGCGTTCCAGATAACCAAATGTCAATCAAAACATTCAATTCTATGGGAGCTGCTGCGACTCCGTATCCATTAGGAGAGTTATATACTGCACTTCAACAAGGACTTGTAAATGGGGCTGAAAACCCACTTCCAGTTCTACAGGGGGTTAAAGCGCATGAGGTTTCTAAGCATCTCTCTTTAACAGGACATCAAAAGTTTATTACCTCTTGGATTGCAGGAACCGAATTTATAGAAACGCTGCCCGATGATTTAGTTCAAATTTTAAGAGAAACGGGTGAAGAGGCTGCCGAATATGCACGAGGAGTCTTAGAAGAAGAGACTGCAGCAGTATTAGGTGAGTTTAAAGCGGCAGGTGTAAAAGTACACGAAGTTGATACAGAGCCATTTAAAGAAAAGGTACAAAGCGTATATGACGAATTTCCTGAATGGACACCAGGTCTATATGATAAAATTCAAGAATTGTTGAAGGACCGTTAGTAATTAGTTGTTTAATAGAGTTTTGGGGCATGTATGCTATATAGATTCCGTTAAGCTGCTTGCCCTATAAGCTCTATGTAACAGTAAGGTTTTACTGTAAAAGGAGTGAAACGTAGTGATTAAAAGAGGACTTAATGCTATCGATGATGTAGTGTCGACAATCGCTCTCGTTGGCGTAATTCTACTAACGGGCTTAAATGTTCTGTTACGGTATATATTTAATTCACCGATTGCGTGGACTATGGAAGTCGCACTTGGATTATTCATATGGTTTGTATTTATAGGTATAAGTTCGGCAATGAAACGTGATGGCCACATAGGTGTGGATTTCCTTGTCAAAAAGCTACCGAAACCTCTTCGGATTGTGAGTGAATTTATTCGGGCAGCCGCCGTTTATTTTGTGCTCATTTACGTTTTTATTTATCTTGGATCCAATTTAACCTTGTCGGCAACAGGTAAATTAACACCAATTCTTGGTATGAGTTACCAATTGATTGATGTAGCCGTTCCAATCGGTGGTGCAATAACAGCTATTCATTTTACGAAGAAATTTATTTTGTCTTTACGAGCCGAATGTAGAAACGAAGGAGGGGAAGCTTAAAATGGCTTTCACTGTCGCACTAGTTATCTTACTAGGGTTATTCTTGCTAAATGTTCCAATAGCGTTCGCTTTAATCATAAGTTCGGTTGTTTACGTTTTATTTAATGATGGCTATTCATCTGAAATTATAGTCCAACGAATGATTGGTGGACTGGAGTCAGTTCCTCTACTTGCAATAATCTTCTTTATTACAGCAGGTATTTTAATGAACTATACAGGAATAACTAGCAGAATGCTTCGATTTGCTCAAATGATTACAAAACGTCTTCCTGGTTCACTAGCCCAAGTTAACGTTGTTCTTAGTACACTGATGGGTGGACTTTCTGGTTCAAATATCGCAGATGCAGCGATGCAATCAAAAATACTAGTTCCCGAAATGGAAAAAAGAGGCTATAGTCGCGCCTTTTCAACAGCCTTAACAGCTGGTACATCTTTAATTACACCAATTATCCCACCAGGAATTGCGTTAATTTTATATGGGTTTATTGGAAATGTGTCTATTGGAAGTATGTTCTTAGCAGGAATTATTCCGGGAGCTATACTCTGTATAAGCTTCATGGTTTACGTTCATTTTTATGCGAAGAAACATAAACTAGAAACGGAAAAACAAGAGAAAACAACACTGAAAGATTTTCTTTTAACATCAAAAGATGCATTTCTTGCGTTATTATTGCCTGTTATTATTATTGGTGGTATTCGCTTTGGAGTTTTTAGTGCAACTGAAGCTGGTGCTATAGCGGTTTTTTATGCTTTATTTTTAGGATTAATTGTCTATCGAGAAATGAAACTATCACAGCTAATTAGTGCTCTTATTGAAACGGTACATACCGCGGCTTCGATATTGATCATTATTGCAGCAGGATCGGCATTTGCTTGGGTGTTAACATTAGAGCAAGTACCACAGAGAATGACTATGTTTATGACTGCATATGTATCCTCACCAACGACGTTTTTACTTGTTGTTCTCGTATTCCTACTAATTATTGGAATGTTTATTGAAGGGAATGTAACCATTATTATATTAACCCCTTTGTTTATGCCAATGCTCCTTCAATACGGAATAGATCCAGTCCATTTCGGGATTTTCTTTATTGTATGTATAAGTATTGGTACATTGACGCCTCCACTTGGGACGGTTATGTATACAACATGCTCCATAACCAACACAAAGGTCGAGAAATTTGTAGTTGCTAGTCTACCATTTTTAGTTTTGCTAGTTGTTGTTGCATTGTTGATAGCATTTATCCCAAGCTTATCCATGTGGATGCCTAATACTTTTTAATAAAGGAGATAACGAATGAGATTAAAAGATAAAGTTGTAATTATTACTGGTGCAGGATCTGGAATTGGAAAAGAAACCGCCATATTATTCGCAAAAGAAGGTGCCACCATTGTTGTCAATGATTTGAATGAAGATTCTGGTCAACAAACAATAGACGAGATTCACTCAAACAATGGTAAAGCACTTTTTATCCAAGGGAATGTCACGAAAACCGAAGATGTAAAGTACCTAGTGAATGAGGTTATTAAAAAGTTTGGGAGAATTGATATTCTTTTCAATAACGCTGGAATTAGTGGAGTTGGTCAGCTTCACGAAATAGAACCGGAGACATGGGAACAAGTATTTAAAGTAAATGTATATGGGATATTCCTCGTTTCAAAATATGTGATTCCCCATATGATGGAACAACGGTCGGGAACAATCATTAATATGTCTTCTTGTATAGCTGAAATAGGATTAGCTAATCGTGCTTCCTATGCAGCAACAAAAGGTGCAGTTTTGTCATTAACAAAATCTATGCAAGTTGATTATGCTAAATATAATTTACGGATAAATGCTTTAATGCCAGGTACGATTTACACTCCTTTCGTGGAAGACTATATATCAAAGTCTTCAGATCCCGAAACAACAATATCCACTATTAAAAAACGTCAGTTAGGCGATGAGCTTGGAAAACCAATCGACGTGGCTTATGCAGCGTTATATTTAGCATCGGATGAGTCAAAGTTCATGATGGGGTCTCCTATGTATATTGATGGGGGTGTAGTAAATGGAAAATAAGGTGTTGATAAATATGTGACTTAGAAAATTTATGATGCTCAGTATTTTGGTAGTTGGTTAAAAGGGATTTTGGATGGTAGAATTATTAACTTTTGATAAACAAAACTAGGAGGAATATTAAATGACTGCAACTGATGTGAAACTAAAAACATACTTAAACTATATTAACGGAGAATGGAGTGCTTCTGAAACTGAAGAAACGGGTACGAGTTATAATCCAGCAAATAAGGATGAAATTGTAGGATTCTATCAACTTTCATCAAGCAATGACTTTGATCAAGCGGCAACTTCGGCGCGTGCTGCTCAAAAAGAATGGCAAAAGCTTTCGGGAAATGTGAAAGGAGACTATTTCCTTAAGGCTGCATCCATATTAGAGGAACGAATTGATGATGTAGCTACTACTATGACAAAAGAGATGGGAAAAACATTTCCTGAAGCAAAAGGAGAAACTGCAAGAGGTGTGGCAATTTTAAGGTATTATGCTGGTGAAGGAATGAGATCCAATGGTGACGTGATACCTTCTTCTGATTCCGGTGCACTTATGTTTACGTCAAGAGCTCCGGTGGGTGTAGTCGGTATTGTTACTCCTTGGAACTTCCCGGTAGCAATTCCGCTTTGGAAGATGGCACCTGCCCTTATTTATGGAAATACAGTTGTAATTAAACCGGCAAGTGAAACTGCTATTACGTGTGCGAAAGTGATTGAATGTTTACATGATGCAGGTATTCCATCGGGCGTAGTCAATATGGTTACAGGAAAGGGCTCGGTTATCGGACAAGATATTGTGGAGCATCCGGAAATCAACGGAATTTCTTTTACGGGATCAAATGCTGTCGGAAAACAATTGGCCCACACTGCAGTATCAAGAGGCATCAAGTATCAGCTTGAAATGGGTGGGAAAAATCCAGTAATCGTTGCAAATGATGCTAATCTTGATTTGGCAGTTGAAGCTACAATTAGTGGAGGTTTAAAGTCAACAGGGCAAAAATGTACAGCTACTAGTCGCGTGATTGTACAAAATGATGTTTACGACAAGTTTAAAGAGAAGCTCTTGAAGAAAGTAGAAGAAATCACAGTTGGAGATGGCCTGGAAGAAGGAACTTGGATGGGGCCTTTAGTAAGTGAAAAACAGTTAAATACGGTTCTGGACTATATTGAAATAGGAAAAGAAGAAGGAGCAAAATTATTGTTTGGTGGAAATAAGCCTTCATCTTCTAATGCCGCAATCGGTCATTATGTAGAACCAACCGTATTTGAAGATGTATCCCCGAATATGCGTATTGCACGAGAGGAAATATTTGGTCCAGTTCTTGCTCTAATGAAGGTGGATACGTTGGAAGAGGCACTTAATATGGCAAATGATTCGGAATATGGTTTAAGTGCATCTATATTCACAACCAAAATAAGTAATATGCTTTCATTTATGGAAGACATGGATGCGGGAATGGTTCGTATAAACGCTGAAAGTGCTGGTGTGGAACTACAAGCACCGTTTGGTGGAATGAAACAATCAAGTTCACACTCCAGAGAGCAAGGAAGAGCAGCGATGGAATTCTATACAAATACAAAAACAGTATTTGTAAAGGGATAGACACGTATAACCTAGCAAATTCGATTAAATATGTAGGTGATAGTAACTAGTAGTTACTATCACCTAATATAAAAGCGCTGTCTTTTTAAGAAACTAACTACGAAAAGTAATAGCCTTGATTGAATCAAGTTAATTAAACTGGAGGCGTTTACAAAATGAATTATTCTTTTGAGGGATTTAAGAGGGATGATGGAACGGCAGGAACAAGAAACTACGTTGGTATTGTTTCTTCCGTAATATGTTCTAGCGCTGTAGTACATGAAATATCCCAAAAGGTAAGTGGGACTATTCCAATTGTCCATGCAAATGGCTGCGCCCAACTTGGTGATGATTTTAAATTAACAAGAAATACGCTTGTTGGTATCTCTTCAAACCCAAATATTCACTCTGCATTGCTTGTTGGATTAGGTTGTGAAACCAATCAAGTAAGTGGGTTACTGAATCGTACCCCGAAAACAAAACCAATCAAAGGGATTGGCATTCAACAACTTTCCGGAGGTACAAATACCATCCAAAAAGGGGTTTCGATTGCCGAAACGTGGGCCAAAGAAGCAACGGAGCAAAAAAGAACAACACTTCCCTTATCACGGTTAACGGTAGGGATTCTAAACGTTGATACGGATCATGATTCATTAAGAAAAACTGGTCCAGTAATAGGAGGCATTGTTGATAAATTAGTTGAAAAAGATGCAAAGGTAGTTATGGGACTTTCTAAAACACTAGAACCTGCTGGGGATTTATTGTCGGAACGAATAGTTAATCCAACCGAAAAGGAAAAGGTAATAAAATCTAGTAAGGGGTTACATCGTTTGCGTTGGAAAGATCCAGTTGTAATAACAAAGAGCAGCGAATTTACTGAAGAGGAAACAAAACTGGCGGCACTTGAATCGAAAATGACAGGATCAGTTTCGATAAATAGTGTACTAGATTACGGTGAGATTCCAAAAGAAAATGGTCTCTATATGATGAACATTTCTAGCAATGTTGTGGAATCGTTATCAAAAATGGCTTCAAGTGGTTGTAATGTTGTGTTGATCGTAAGTAATAGGGGAGTGTTGACAGGGTCGATTGCTTTGCCTTGTATGACGGTAACACCTCAACGTGACGAAAGCTCATTTGACGAGCTTATTGATTATACAATTAAAGGAAGTAACATCCACGAAGAAAGTGAAAGGATTATCGAAGAAATGTTGAAAGTATGTTCAGGAAAGCAAACACAGCTAGAGATGTTGGAGTTAGGCGAGTTTTCTATACCACACTTAGGAACTACCTATTAGGGAGGGATATCGATGATTCAACAAGTCAATGCCCTTAAGTTAGATGAAAAGGATAATGTTGCGGTAGCACTTGAAACTTTAAAAGCTGGAGAACTTTTATCTCTCCAAGATGAGACAAAAAAAATCAACGTGTCAAAAACGATACCTTATGGACACAAAGTAGCACTTGCTCCAATTCCTAAAGGTAAAAAAGTTATCAAGTATGGGGAGTGCATGGGGATTGCAACAAAGGATATAGCAGTAGGTGATCATGTTCATGTATCCAATGTTCGCGGATTAACCGAGGAGGATAAAAGTTCTAAAAAGGAGGGGATTAACTTTGAAAACATTTGAAGGTTATCGTAGGGCAAATGGAAACATCGGGGTTAGGAATCATACTATTGTTATCAATACAGTTGGCGAACTATCAGGACTTACCAAAAAGTTGGCTAATCTCGTTCCAGGTGTTATTCCAGTCGTTCACCAGGCAGGTCAATCCCAATACTCCGAGGACAGTGACCAAACCATTAAAACGTTAACTGGAACAGCTGGACATCCAAATGTTAGTGCTGCATTATTTTTAGGAATGGGAACGGAAGACCCTGCTGAAGGAATTGTAGAAACGCTAAAAAAGGATGGCCATCATGTCCACTCCATTATATTTGATAAGGATAAGTCGATTACCGAATGCCTGAAAGAAGGGAAAGACTGGCTTGAAAATGCATTGGAGCGAAGTAAGCAACAAACAACGGAGAAAGCTGATGTTTCCGAATTAACAATTGGACTCGAATGTGGCGGTTCAGATGCATGGTCGGGAATCACTGCTAATCCTTCGATTGGAGCCTTTTCGGATTCGATCGTTGCGGATGGTGGAACCAGTATTCTGGCTGAGACAACGGAAGCGGTTGGTGCAGTACATATTTTGGCAAATCGAGCGGTTAATTCAGAAGTAGGTAACAGATTTCTGGAAATAGTGAAAAGGTATGAACAACGAGCAAAAGCTGTGGGAGAAGATATTAAAGCTGCAAATCCTTCACCTGGTAACAAAACAGGTGGTTTAACGACACTAGAAGAAAAGTCTCTTGGGTGTATCAAAAAGGGAGGCAATTCTACGTTAATGGAAGTAATTGATTACGCTCATTCGCCAACGGAAAAAGGATTTGTATTTATGGATACACCAGGCTATGATGTTGAATCTGTGGTAGGACTAGTGGCCGGCGGAGCACAAATTGTTTTATTTTCAACTGGCAAAGGTTCGCCAACCGGGTCTCCAATAGCTCCAGTAATAAAAATTGGAACGAATCCTAAATTATATGAAAACATGCCCGAACATATTGATGTGAATGCTGGAAAGATAATTGATCAAAATTATACGATTGACCAAATTGGAGAAGAAATTTATTCAAAAGTTTTACAAATAGCTAATGGCGAAATTACTGCTTCCGAAAAATATAATAACCAAGAATTTAGTATTTGGCGGTTAGCGGAAACACAGTAATATCGGAACGATCAAATGGAATTTTACAGGGAGGATTTTAATTGCGGATTATTCGTTTCTTAAATAATAATGAAAAGCCAACTTTAGGTGTTTTAACTAGTCAGCAGCAAGTTTCCCTTTTGCCTTATTCTGATTTTATGGAGTTAGTAAATGATGCGGAAAATAAGAAATGTACCCCTTTGAAGCTGGTTCAACAAATAATCGATAAAACTGGAACCACGGAGGTATTTATATATGATGAATTGAACCTATTAACCCCTATTGCAGCCCCCGAAGTGTGGGCTTCAGGAGTAACTTATTTCAAAAGTCGCCAAGCGAGAAATTATGAAGCGTCTAATGGGAATAGTGACAGTTCGCAAACATTTTATGACAAAGTGTATGATGCTGAACGTCCTGAGCTTTTCATGAAGTCAACTGAGGCAAGAACTATTGGGCCAAATAAACATTTGAATATTAGAAGTGATTCAAAATGGCAAATTCCAGAGCCGGAAGTTGGCGTTGTAATAAATAAAAAAGGTAGGATTTTAGGTTATACAATAGGCAACGATATGAGTTCGCGGGATATTGAAGGGGAAAATCCTTTATATTTACCTCAAGCAAAGATTTGGAAAAACTCTTGCTCAATTGGCCCCGCAATAGTATTAGCTGAATCGGTACCAGATCCTTATAATTTAGAAATTAGATTGTGTATTTATCGTGAAGGTATGAAAATAGTCGAGGAAAGTGCAAATACAAATCAATTGAAACGAAAGTATGAAGAACTTGTTACCTACTTAACGAAAGATAACCTCATTTTTGATGGAACAGTTTTATTAACAGGTACGTCTATTGTACCACCTAATGAATTTACACTGCAGGATGGAGACCGTATCGAAATTGAAGTTCCAGAGATCGGTGTATTAGCTAACCCTGTTAAGAAATTAATTTCAAAGGAAAGTCGTTTGATTAATAATTAATCATTCCCGATAATTAATAGTGCTTAATAGTAGATTTTTTGGGAGGTAATTCACTATGAAATTAGTTACATTTATGAAAGATAATAGTCCATCATTAGGTGTTAAAGTTGAAGAAGGAATAATAGATGTTGCATCGGCATTATCCAGTCTGCCTATGCAACACGTACCCACAGAAGTAATGGATGTAATTAACGGTGGATATAAAACGCTATCTGTTTTAAGGAACTATATTAGTACCCTTGATACTAGTTCTGATTCTTCTTATGTGCTTAATGATAAAGAATTGGATTGGGGACCATGTGTTACAAATCCAAGTAAAATAATTTGCATTGGTTTAAACTACCGAAAACATGCTGAGGAAACGAATGCAGCTTATCCTGAAACTCCAATTTTATTTAATAAATATAATAACACGCTGACAGGCAATTTTTGTGATATTGCAGTACCTAAAGTAACAAAGCAGTTAGACTATGAAGTGGAATTAGGGATTGTAATTGGAAAATCGGCAAAAGATATTTCAAAAGAAAACGCCTTGCATCATGTTTTTGGATATTTTACTGCAAACGATTTATCAGCAAGAGATTTGCAATTTAGAACAAATCAGTGGTTACTAGGTAAGACGTGTGATGGTTTTAGCCCTATTGGCCCGTATTTAGTTATAGCAGATGATGTAGGAAATCCAAATAACTTATCGTTAAAAACAACAGTGAATGGAGAAGTGCGCCAAAACTCGAATACATCAGATATGATATTCTATTGTGACGAAATTATTAGCTATATTTCCCAATATATGACACTCAATCCGGGAGATGTAATTTTGTCTGGAACTCCTGAAGGCGTAGTCCTTGGGTTGCCAGAAGAAGAACGTGTGTATTTGCAACCGGGTGACGAGGTTACAGTCGAAATTGAGAAGTTAGGTAAATTAACCAATACATTTGTATCGGAATGATTGGTATCTACGCGAAGCATATAGTTCGTAATATTTTATAAACGAAAACGAATGGAAGCAAGTAATGATTGATATTACTTGCTTTCGCTTTCATAAATTTATAATATTTGGATAGCCAAATGGAATTTCTGCTCGATGTAAAATGACAAAAGGTACTTTATCGCCATCGCTTGTCATGGTATAACGGTTAAGGCATCCAAATCATCCTTTCGTTGGTATTTGTGTGGTTACTTAACCAATACGACAGGTGGTTTGGATTTTCCTTTTTTTATCATCAAATTTGTCGGATTATGTTCCCCGTAAATTATTACTGAACCATTTTAAAATGTATGTGTGATATTCAGTGCGTTTTTGTATGGAAATTTCCACCCAATTAATTGGTGCCTAAGATAAATACCTTTTCTAAAGGAGTAGTGGAATCTATGGATATTTCAACAAAATTAGCTCAAACAATTGTTTTGGACATGAAGAAAATTATTAATCAGGATATCAACTATATTAATACCGATGGAATGATAATCGCAAGTACAGATACTAGTCGTATAGGTTTATTTCATGGAGGAGCGAAAAAGGTTAGCTATACAAGAGACAATCTTATAATCCGGTATGATGGTGAGTATACAGGTGCACGAAAGGGTATTAATTTGCCTATATATTTTGAAAATACTATAGTAGGAGTAGTTGGTATTACTGGAGAAAAACAGGAGGTGGAAAAATACGGGGAAATCATCAAACGAATGACTGAACTGCTGATTAAAGATGCGTATATAAACAATTTAAGAAATAAGGAAAAAGAAAATCAGCGAATGATTATCGAAGAACTTTTATTCAATGATGAGAAAAAGTATGACAATGGTTTCTTGAGTCGAATAAAAGTTTTTAATATAAAAGAAAATGTTCCAAGGGTAGTAGTTATTTCAGAGGTCTTAGGTGAAAGTTATAATATAATTGAAGAGAAAGATAAGATTTTGAATCTATTTAATTATAAAGTGATAAAGTGCACTGAGAATCTAATGATGCAAAATAAGAATAATATTATCATGATATTAAAAAAAGTTTCCCGGGAAAGTATAGAACCCACGTTTAGAGAGATTGCTTATACCGCCCAAAAAGAATATGGATTAAGGCTTAAATTTGGGATAGGAATCGTTGCGGAGGAACTTCATAAGATAAGAGAATCTTATGAAAAGGCACGTATTGCTCTAAATTGGGGTATATCGTCGAAAGATGAAGATATCAACTACTATAGTGACATGGATATTGAATTGATAGTAGAAAATGTAGATAAAAATGTAGAAAACGAATTTTGTAAAAAGATAATGGGAAATTTAGATGGCAAGGATATCAGTGAGTATAGTGAAATTATCCATCTTTTTGAAAAGTTTAACGGGTCCATTAAACAAATATCCGATTCATTGTTCATTCACAAAAATACCTTACAGTACAAATTAAATAGATTGTGTCATAAAACAGGATATGACATGAGAAAATATAAGGACTTTGTTGTACTAAGAATAGCTTTCTTGTTGATGGAATAGTTAATGGTAGTTCATAAAAGCGATATATTTGTTATGCATAACAAATATATCGCTTTTATGATGTTTCTTTTTTGGCTTACAGTACATAGAAAATGAATTAAATTAAAATTATAATATTTATATTAGTAGGAAAGCGTTTTCTTATCGTGTTGAGAAAAGTTATGGTCGACTGGTTTTAACTGATTTTTTTGTTTGAATGGTATTGAAATTATTAAAATGGGAGGAAAAAATGAATATGAAATGGAAAGCTAGAGCCTTAAGAATGGGCGAGTTATATGTTGAAAAATCTTCTTTGACCTATCAAAACAACGTAGGAGAACATTTATGGATTCCAATGTGGGCAACGGCCTTATCTGGAGGTGGGTATAATATTTTAATAGATACTGGGATTCATGATCTGAAATGGGTAAAAGAAAATATTTGTCCTTGCAGACAGCAATCAGATGAAATAATAACAGAAGCATTAAGACAAGGGGTGGGCTGGACTCCAGAAGATGTTGACATTGTAATCAATACGCATCTTCATTATGATCATACCGGAAATAATAACCTTTTTTCAAACGCACGTTTTATTGTCCAGAAAAAAGAATGGGAAGCGGCAAATAATCCTATACCTTGTCAAGAATCTATCTACTTAAAAAAACTGTTTGATTCCTCTGCTGTCAATTATTTTAATTGGAGATTTGTAGATGGTGAGGAAGAGATTGTACCAGGCGTAAAGGTATTTTTAACCCCGGGACATTCAGATGGGCATCAATCTGTCTTGGTAAATACTGAAGAGGGAAATCTTTGCGTATCGGGAGACGTTGCAAATCTGCTTGAAAACATACATGAAAATATTCCGGCTGGGATTTTAACATGTACGAAAGAAATGTATGGAAGTATGGAGGAAGTTCGAAAAAGGGCGGAATTTATTCTTCCTGGGCACGAATATTCTATAGAAAAATATCAGAATTGTAACTTCCCTTTAATCAAGAGCTGATGGGAAGGTCTGTACTGGGTTGAAGACAATCTTTTAAAAAGGCTATAAAAAGAATGCTTACAATGGTAGACTTTATTCCGGTTTTTGAGATTCAAATCATCGTAATACGAGGGGGAAAACTTATGAAAAATACTGCTTCAAAACTTGAGATTTCAAAAGAACCAGAAATAGGCTTATTGCCGCGTGCCCCATCCTATTCTTGGATAGCTTTAGTTTTTTTATGGCTCATTTTTGCTATGAACGCAACAAGTAGAGAAATTATGAATCGGGTCATGCCGGCTATCGTCGATGAATATGAACTTTCTGCGAATGTTGTAGGGCAAATGGTTTCATTAATTATGTTATCTACTGGTGTTTTATCCATTTGGGGTGCATCTTGGTCGGATAAAAAAGGTTTAGGTTGGGCACGAAAATATAGCGGGGTTTGGATAGCATTAGCATATACATTCTTCTCCGTTTTGACCGGCGTTTCTCCTTTAACTTCGGCTGCAGTAGGATTTGTGATCTTTCAGGTGATTAAGAATATGTTTGGAGGTATAGGAGAGTCAATTGAAGTTAGTACAGTTGCGGAATGGTGGCCTAAAGAGCGTAGAGGCTTTGCCTTAGGAGCTCATCATTCAGCATATCCTTGGGGAACGTTACTAAGTGGATTATTAATCTCAGTTATTCTTGTAAATACCGATGGGAACTGGAGAATGCCGTTCCTTCTTGTTCCACTATTAATCGTCCCTATTTATGTAGCTTACTGGTTCTTTTCAACTCCAAAAAACTTTAAAAAATATGAAAAAAATGCTATTAATATGAATTTGACTCCTACCTTAGATTCAGTAGAGGTTCAAGAAAATAAAAAGGGTGCTATTTTAGAATCCCTAAAGAATCCTAATATTTTAGTGGGAACGCTTTGTGCACTATTAGGACAAGCAGCATTTACGGGATTAAACTTTTGGTTATCACCTTATTTGGCCTTTGTTGGTAACTTTGATTATGCAGCCGCTGCAGCATGGTCAGTTATTTTTACAATTACGGGGGGGCTCGGTCAGATTTTTTGGGGAAGTATATCTGATACGATAGGCCGTAAAAGAACAATGCTGATTTCTTTTGCATGGTTAACAGTTGCTTTAGTTCTTTTTCAATTTAGTGCACAAAGTATATTATTGTTAGTTTGCATTCAACTTTTTGCAGGTATTTGTACAAACGCAATTTTCCCAGTTATTTTCTCATTAATTACAGATTCTGCTAAAAGTGGATACACTGGTACTGCGATGGGAATTGCAATGACAGGGATGTATATTGGTGGTATTTCACCAACTGCTTTAGGATTCTTTATTAATACGGGTGGTGGATGGGATTCCCAAACAGGTTATATTACTGGTTTGTATTTCTTAGCTAGCTGTATGATTGTTGCATTTCTTTTGACTTTACTCTTTACAAGGGAGACTGTGGGAAATAAGCGAGGAAAAGATTGGTCCCTTGTAAGTAAAAAATCTTGCGGTATAGAATAAGACGATTTTTTAGTTTATAACTGAGTAAAAAACTTCTGATCACGATTAATTTCCTTAATATTAAAACAAATAATATGTTAGCTCATTTTGTCTGGGGTTATGCTTAGACGAAATGAGCAAAAGTAATAGCGGCATTTAAAAAGAGGTGCTTTAATCATATGAAAAAGTTCAATAATCAAATTGCTCCATCTACGTTTAGAGGTAGTTATTATAGCTTTATACCAATTATGTTTCCAGGTTTATTGCTTTTTATTTTTTCCCAAAGTATGGGTCCTGCTAATTTGGTTCTTGGCGTATCTATAGGATCATTTTATGTCGCTTTAATTGTCTTTATCTTTTTTATTAAACCTCAAGTTACGATAACAGATAACATAATCATTACAAAATGGTTTTATAGCGAAAAGTTGTTGAAAGCAGACCTTATCAAAAAAATAGTATTTGTCAATTCCAATTCCATTCATATTTACAAAAAAAATAAAAAACTTCCAATTCAATTATCATTTATGTATGGCTTTATGACTAAATTGCTATTTTCTAAATTGGAAGCATATGCAAAAAGGAATAAGATTATTCTCGAGCAAAGAGCAATAGTTCATACACAAAATTAGAATATATGTAATTTCATTCAATCGAAAATTTGTTATGTGTAATAAATGTTTCGATTATAAACCTACGTGTTTCTGGTATACAGAACGTAGAAGATAGGAAGTATTGCAGTTATAATGAATAGTAACTTTAGAGAAAACGCTTTCCGTCATAATGTATAGAATGGACGTGGTGAATTGAATATTATTATTGCTGCAGATTCGTTCAAAGGTAGTGCAACTACTTTTGAAGTAGCAGATTTTATCGAAAAGGGAATAAAAAGAGTCGAGCCATCAGCAGCTGTCACAAAGCTTCCACTTGCCGATGGTGGAGAAGGAACCGTTGAAGCATTAGTCACAGCATTAAACGGTAGATATATTGAAAAAGAAGTAACTGGTCCATTGGGTAAAAAAGTTACAGCTAAGTTTGGGCTAATAGATAATGATATCGCAGTTATCGCTATGGCAGAAGCATCAGGACTTACACTTATAAAAAAGGAAGATAGAAATCCTTTTAAAACAACAACCTATGGGACGGGGGAGTTAATTAAAGTGGCTTTCGATTATGGTGTAAAGGAAATTCTTGTTGGAATCGGTGGTAGTGCTACTAACGACGCTGGAGTCGGAATGGCACAGGCCTTAGGTGTCACTTTTAAAGACAGGTATAACAAAGAAATTGGATTTGGGGCCGAAGCTCTAGAAAATATGGAATATATAGATACCTCAAATATAGACAGTAGAGTGAAGAATACGAAAATAACTGTATTTTCAGATGTGACAAATCCCTTGTGTGGAAAAAATGGAGCTTCCTACGTATATGGGCCGCAGAAAGGCGCTTCAATCAAAGATGTTGAAAGATTAGATCAATTATTAGATAGATATGGGAAAAAATTAGAGGAACAATTAAACATTCACATTATGAATAAGGAAGGTGCAGGCGCTGCTGGTGGACTTGGAGCAGGGTTGTTAGCTTTTTGCAATGCAGAAATATATTCTGGTATAGATAAAATATTGGAAAAGATTAAATTGGAAGATCACATGAAAAATGCAGATTTAGTAATAACTGGTGAAGGAAAACTGGACTTTCAATCCGTATATGGAAAGGCACCTATAGGAGTTGCAAAGATCGCTAAACAATATAATATCCCTGTTATTGCTGTAGTGGGAAGTGAAGAAACCAGTATTATTGATGTATATTATCATGGAATTGATCTAGTTATAGACATCATCAATAAACCAATGAGTCTGAACGAAGCGATGGAAAATGCATATGAACTAATTGAAAATGCAGGAGAAAAAGTAATAAGGGCTTTTAAATTGACCAATAAAAAATTTACGATTGAGGAGGAAATGTTATGAGTATGAAATCAAAAGTACTCTTTGTTTTCTTTAACGTTGTTTATTTTACATTTGATTGGATTTTATTACCCTATGTACCAAATCCGATACTTTTTGGGTGGATCCCTTTGCAATTATTCCTATTATTTGTAATACCGTTGGTAGCAGCATTTGTTTGGGGCCTTTATTTCAATAACTTTTTCAAAACGCAAAGACATGTGAAGTACGATGAATAAAGGAGGTGCAGTTAAATGAATGCAAATGTATTAATAATAATCGGAATATTAATTTATGGAACTATACTTGTATATCATGGATTTAGATCCTTTAAAGCAACGAGTAAATCGTCAGAGGCCTTTTTTACAGCTGATCGTGGAATAAACCCATTTGTACTATTGGCTACTACAGCAATTTCTGTGTTTTCTGCGTTAGCGTTTTATGGTGTTCCTGCAGCTATTTACAGGGAAGGAATAGGATATCTTTCAAATACTGGTGGGATGATTGCAGGGCTACTATTTGTTGTTATAGGTTATCGCCTTTGGATTTTAGGAAAAGAATACGGTTTCGTTACCCCCGTTGATTTCCTTAGATCACGATATAATTCCAATGGTTATGGGTTACTGGTAGCAGCTATTTTAGTTTTATTTATTGTGCCATACGTTGCAATGCAGCTTATAGCTATTGGTGATGCTGCAGTTGTAACAACAAACGGGATGTTGCCTTATATTCTAGCCGTTGGATTTGCGACGATCGTTGTTTCATTGCATATTATTGGCGGGGGATTGAAATCGGTAGCATGGATGGACGCCTTTCACTTTATGTTAGGTACTGGTACGTTAATCGTTTTAGTTGTTTATTTAACGATAACTTATTTTCCTAACGGTGGTTTGGCCCAGGCGGTGAGTACAATCCTAAATGATCCTAAATTGACACCTATATTATCCCATCCTGGACCAAACGGAACATTTAACTGGCAAGGAACTTTATCTAATGTATTAACCGGTGCGGTAGCGACTGTAGTTTGGCCACACATTTTTATGAGAATGTATGTTGCAGCAAATAAGGATACATTCAGAACCATGTCATGGTCTTTACCTGTAGCTTACGTTTTCGTTTATTTCCTAATTGCAATTCTTGGTGCAATCTTAGCCCCAGCTATTTTAGGACCAGATTTTGCTGATACAGACAGTATTATATCTGTGTTGTCAACTGAATATGCACCACCAATTATTTCGTTTATATCATTATTGTGTTTGTTTGCATTTGGTGTTTCAACAGCCGATTCACTACTTTTATCAGCAAGTGCTATTGGCTCACGGGATATCTATGTTCATCATGCTTACGAATTAAAAGGAAAGAATATCGAACCTAAAAAAGTCGTTTATTTTGGGCGAGTCTTGCTTGTTATTTTAATGATTTTAACATTAGTGGTTGTTGCCCTGAGACCAGCATATATAGTTGATTACGCTTATGCTTTATCTTCGCCATTCTTTGCTCAAATTCTACCAGCTACAATAGGCGGATTATTTTGGAAAAGAGGAACAAAGGAAGGGGCATTTGCAGGTACTGTTTTAGGATTAATCGTTACAACTGTATTTACATTCTTTGTTGCACCTCCTTTTGGTTTCTCTGCGTTGGCATGGGCTTTACTTGTTAACACAGTTGCATATATTGGTGTAAGCTTAGTAACTAAAGCTCCAGAAGAATTAATTAATAAGTATATTGTAAGGGTAGATTCCATTATTAATGCTGGTTCTGAAATGAATTCTGCAGTAGATTCTTCTCTATCAGCGTTAAATAATAAAAAGCATTCCTGTAATGAAGAAATTTGAGGGAAAACAAGCGTAGAATCGATTTTACGAAAAAGGATCCCACTTGGTAGTATAGAGAGTGTCATC
>BMJD01000032.1 GCA_014642895.1 Lentibacillus populi | reverse complement strand
GTTGGTTCTAATATTGAGGGTCCAGACTTTGCAGAAGTAGCAAAGTCCATGGGGGCAATTGGATATACGATTGATAAACCAGAAGACATTGGTCCGGTGGTGAAGGAAGTATTGGAACAGCGGAAACCGGCCGTACTAAACATCTATGTGGACGGAACCCAGCTGGCACCACCATTCCGCAAAGATGCTTTGCATATGCCAATACGCTTGTTAGATAAATACAAGCACTTGGATTATCGTAATATATAAGTACCTCTCAAGAAGCTTATGTCAAGCTTCTTGAGTTTTCAATTTTAATGTAATCGGTTTCAGAATTACCCGGATGATATCAATTATTAAAAAGGTGGGAAATGTATGAATGTAGCTAAGAAAAGGATGATTAGACGTGTAGTAGCATCCAGCTTAATTGGATCAACGATAGAATGGTACGATTTTTTCCTTTACGGGGTTGTTGCAGGTATTGTATTTAGCCAACTATATTTCCCAACAGGTGATCCTGTAATTTCTACCATGCTTGCATTTGGAACTTTTGCAGCGGGATTTGTTGCGAGACCTTTGGGCGGAATCGTTTTCGGGCATTTTGGAGACAAAATTGGACGTAAAAGTATGCTTGTTCTAACCTTAACAATTATGGGAGTTAGTACAACCTTAATGGCCTTTCTGCCACCTTATGAAAAAATAGGAATTGCAGCCCCTATCATCCTGCTAATTATGCGTTTAGTACAGGGACTTGCTGTCGGAGGAGAATGGGGAGGTGCTGTCCTTATGACTTATGAACATGCTCCCGAATCAAAACGTGGTTTGTATGCTAGTCTGCCACAAATCGGTCTATCCATCGGACTTTTATTTGCTTCGGGGGTAGTAGGAATATTGTCGTTCATACTATCATCCGAGCAATTTATGAATTGGGGATGGAGGATCGCCTTTGGTATAAGTGCATTGTTAGTTTTTATAGGGTTATGGATTCGGCTAAATGTAGAGGAGAGTCCGGAATTTCAGGAAATTAAAAATGATAATGCCGAATCCGCAATACCTTTTAAAGAAATGTGGCGTGGTAATACCCAAAATGTGCTCGCAGGAATGGGGGCAAGGTATATTGATGGTGTCTTCTTTAACATTATGGGTGTCTTTTCTATTACCTATCTCACACAAAACATGGATGTATCCCGTAATGTTGCCTTGTTAGGAGTTTCTACAGCAGCATTTGTTATGTGCTTTTTCATTCCGCTATTTGGTTACATTTCGGACAGAATTGGGAGAACCCGAACCTATTGGTATGGTAGTCTGATCACTGGCTTTTCAGCCATTCCAGCATTTATGTTAATGTCAACATCCGGGGCTAGTAACACATTAATCTGGTTGTCTATTATTATCCCATTTGGAATTTTCTACGCTGCAGTTTACGGGCCTGAAGCGGCATTATTCTCAGAATTGTTTGATCCTCATGTCAGATATACCGGTATATCGTTTGTATACCAATTTTCAGGAATATTTGCCAGCGGATTAACACCCATGATTGCAACTTATTTACTGAGTCTAAATAAAGGATTCCCTACAATGCTAGTAGGTTATGTAGTATTTGCAGGTATTGTTAGTGCCCTTTCAGTTAAATGGATTGGTTCAATAAAGGGTTCAAAACAAAAGCAAATAGACCGTCTTAATGCAAAAGTAACCCAACTGTAAATGCTGTAAGAACTATAAAACAGTTATTATCCAGATACATTTTTTCATATTCCAATTGAACCGAGTTATAAGAGAGAGCTGACTTCTTTTTCTTCTAACTTGGTTTTTGTTTCTTTTATCATATATGATTGAATAAATGCGGTTTTTAGGAGTGGTTTTATAAACCTCGTATTATTTTGCTTTCATATTAGCGTGGCATTTCATCTGATAATTTTAACTGGACAAAATCCAATGATATTTCTGCACAGAGAGAGAAAGTGGTGAACTTTATACCTTGTGAAGCGGTTGGATTTCACTAGACCTAATCGCCTTGGGTTATATCTGAATCTATCCAGGCAAGTAAATATTTGCAGTAAGTACATAACGAATAATTGCCGAATTAGAAGGGGGTGTTCCTTGGAGGCACCTTCCATTTCTTACTCACTAATAAAGAGTAAGTATAGAAAAAAACTATATAAACAGAAAATCTGCCAGTTTTCATAAGTACTAGCAGATTTACTTTTTTCTTAAAGTATTACAACCTATTATTATAGATACCTCTCCTTGAACATTTTGGACATGACCCACATCGCATTCGACAGGGATGCTTTTTCACCGGAGTTTTGGTCTGAACGTTTCCCATGGATATAACAAAGAACCCTTTCCCAGGGCGTCTTTATTGCCATGATATCCGTCAATTCCTGAAAAGGCAACCCCTCAAATATTGGACTTTTTATATCAGCTTTAACAAAATCCAACATCTTCCTTAATCATTCCACTCCAACGTTGGTTTTTTTGTAACACAATCAATATGTACGTCTGTTTTAATCGTGCCACCAAATGTATGGTTTGAACCAAACGCGACATGCACGGTATTGTAAGCCTTTTCATCCTCTAATATTTTTCCTGTCAATCGAGCAGCATAATTTGTACCTATACCTAGCTCCCCAAGTAGCCTTCCATCGCCATCACCCAGTAACTCCAGCAGACGCTTTCCAACTTCTCCTGTCGCATGAACCAAGCGACCTTGTTTAACCGTTAACAATACGGGCTCATCTACTAAGCCAATTCCAGCAATGGAACCATTGATCTCAATTTCTCCAGTCGCACCACCTTCTACCGGAGCAATAAACGCTTCTCCAGAAGGAAGATTGCCCGAAGCAGCTTTATGACGAAATACCCCTGTACTTGGAACGCCATCTCTCCCCTTAATTGGAATGCTTAATTTATACCTATCTCCAGTAAAGATTGATACGTTATTCATTTGTGTTAACTTTGCAGTCATTTCATTTGTCTCTTTTTCAACAACACTATAATCTGCACTCATCGCACCCTTTAAAAACATATCTTCGGTTATCCCGGGCATGGTAATAACGCTAATTCCATTCGCGTTAGCATTTTTACGGGCGACCGTATGTGTTAAGGAATGTTTGGTTAAGCAAAAGACAAGGTCATAGTTAAGCATCTTTTCGGCAGTTTCTACAGGTGGTTCTTCCCCAGACTTTTTCCGGTCATCCATCACGTGGAAATCTACATTCCATTCTTCAGCAACCAGTGCATTTCTAAATTTTTCGGCTAAATTCTCCGTACTCTTATCTGTAAGAACAAGAATGACTACCGTTTTTTCCACAAAGAAGTTGTTTTCCATGATGTTAGCAACTATATTTTGAAAGTCTTTCATTTTAAGCTCTCCTTTCCTTTTTCTTAAGTATACGCCTGTCAGCACAAATAACAATGCATCGATGAGTCCCGTACGCAACTATTCATACTAAAAAGAGACGGTTAACGTCAGCATTAACAATGCATCAATAAGGCAAAGATAGCTCCCCGATTTAATAAATGGTAATAGAAATATTTCCTAAGCCTGAATTAACCATAATGGGTACAGGATAAAAGTCCTCATAACAATTTGCTAAAACAAAATGCCAATTCCACAAACTAAACTCACTAATACAAGAATCGGCATTTTGACCACAAATGTATTTAAGAAACATATTCTTTGGCAATACGAGCTATCAACGTTCGGGGTAAAATAACTGGTAACCCGCTACCCTTTACTGCATTTTGCTTATGCATTTCGTTATAGCCCATACAGTCGAGAACAACTATATCTGCCCCTCTTTCCTTCAACGAACGGGCTGCTCCAGCTACATCACTTGTCTCATAAGGAGAGGCGACTTCGACGAGCGGCTCTAAATCCTGATCTTTCCACTTTTGAACAAGTGAATGCCTCTGTTCTTCTAGAGGGATGATCAATCCTAACGATCCAGACGGCATAATAGCTTTAATCGTATGATTCAGCACCCTATCAGGATAAAGAATTGGCTTGTTTGTTCGAAGTGTAGGGAAATCTCCTGTACATAACATGATCACAACATCTACTACTTCCTCTAGTTGAGACAGTTCATTTTGTAATAAAGGAAGAAGCTTGCTTTTGCCAATTTTCACTGCCCTCCCATTTCTTAGTCTGGAAATATAGGTTGTATCTGAATCACTCGGAGAAATTTCATGCATATTTTCCTCGGCAATCCCGTCCAATCCACCACTTTCCTTAATCACCACTTCCGATCCCAAAATGGACTGGATAGAAGGTGTTACATTTGTCCTTGGTGATTGACCAATAGTTATTATACCTACAATGCCTTTATTCATGACTTATCTTTTCCTAAAGTTTGTAAATGCTTCATAGAACCATATAATTCTTCTAGATGGTTAAATTCTTCTTCATCGTAAAAGTCAAATTGGCCCTGTGTATATTCTTTTGCTACTTCAATACAGAATCGAGCTGCTTGAGCGACATCTACTTCATGACTTGCACCAGTACCGCATCCGGGAACTGCAGTTTGCGCTGTAATAGCAACCCCCACGACAGGTGCGTCTGTTGCAACAGCTGGTTGTAAAATACTATTAATATGATACACATCATTGCCATATGGCGTAATATCTTGTGTTGTAACGGTGAAGGTAACGGCTAACTCCCCTGTTGACATTTCCATGATACGTACCAAGTCATCAGAGAATTTAAGGATATATCCTGATTTTACTGTTGGTGATAAAGCAATACCACGATGATTAAACACGCGATTGCCTTTCGTTGTATCGATGGATATAATAGCATCCATTTCCGGGAAAACTTCATAATTGTTCATTGTTAAAATATCAACAGGTGAACCCATAAAATCAACCGGTTCGTGTGGCTGCGTCGGGGCAGTTGGACAAATATGCGTTGTTATATAAACATCCCCTGGTAAGCGGTCACCTTTGACAGACATATTCGCCAATTTTAACGCAGTCGTTACTGCTGCAGCAGCACCATCCCCATCCGATACAAAACCAATTCGATTCGGACGAGCTCCTAACCCTCCAAGTCGACCTACTATTCCGAGTGAAGGTGCTTTACCACCAGAGAGCTTCCCTTTCGTTCCTTTGATAACAATTTTCACAAAGTCAGTCGATCCTTCCTCTCCTCGAACGGTTTCATAAGTAGCTTCACAATGGTCAAATCCATTAAATAAATCAACGACACGTTGCCCATTCACATTAATATCATCAAGAAGTTCCATTACGTCCATTGTATATTTTAAAGACATTCCAAGCATCCCCTTAAATAATTTTCTTTTGAATAATTGGTTCAACTGTTTTTAATAACTTTTCATTAAACATGGTAGAGCTTAATTTTAAATTTTCTTTTGAGACGGAAATAACTGCTATTTCGATACCTTCCTTAATCTCAGCACTAACAAGTGGCTTTCCTGTTTCCGCATCAAATGTCATGATTAAATCAGGAAATGTTCCTTTTCTTTCGCCATGCATCTCAACTGTCATATATTCATTCCAAAAAGTTAGTTCCAAATCATCAATGACAACAGTCCCAACATCAAAACCACCTGTTTCCTTCAACTCAAAATGACTCACCTTACCAGAATGGATAACCCTTCCTTTTAGATAAGAGGTGACAGCCTCAATACGTTCGGGACCTTCTGGAATAGAAAGGAATACGCCTCCTAATTCCATCGCCTGTGTAATTCCTCCGACAGCAGCATTCCTTTTCACGTAGCCAATATCAATAGGATTTCTACAAACACCAACCATTCCTCCAGCTTGAACGGAAACGGATCTTACTGCACTGGAAGAAAGGCCAAGTGAAGCGGTAATTGACCCTTTCACCTTTTTACCACCTTTACCGCCTGCAAAGGTTTGGATAGATGTATAACCTTCTACTTCTGATAAATTCATCGAACCCATAGAACCCGTCGGATGTGCTCTTCCATTACAAGGTGTATCCAGGAAAGGTAAACCTGTTGCGGCAGCCTGCAACCAACCATTTACCGTTGTCGATGCTCCATTTTCATTCGTCATCAATGCTTTGATCGGTTTATCAAACTCTCTTTGCATTTGTTTTACGGTTTCCGTCAACTGCTTCGAATCAATATAAGCTTCTTTAACGGAAGGAGCCCCGACTAAGGAAACACAAGCGACATAATCCTTATCCTCCAGCTCTTCAATCGATAATAATTCCGGGCTTCCCATCATAAAAGCTGCTTCCGCCTTTTGGAGGCCCTCTTCTATCCAGCCTCCACCGCCTCCGCCCAAAATACAACCACCATAAACCGCTTTTTTAGCATCTTCAAAGGTTAGAATTCTTCTTGACATATTGCTTTCCCCCTGTTATCTTGCTTTCCAAATAGATGTAAAGAAGCTATAAATCGCATCACCTGCAATAAATCCCGCAGCTGTCGTGAACATCGCATTTTCAGCCTCTGGTCCCTTCACTTTAAGGATTACGGCACGAATGATAATCCCTGCAATAACCGCCCAACCCGCTATTGGATTAACAATTAACAACCCGGTAGCAAGCAGGATGCCCATTTGCCGTTTCGGCCCACCAATTAATTGAATGATGGCTCCTGGGATGGCCCATAACAAAAGAAGCATTCCCACATTTCCGGATAAGCCGGATTCAATTGTCGTTGCATATACTTTATCTACTGGCGGAATTAAATCTTGTGCGAAAAAATGATTTGCAAAAAGTGCTACCATGATAATCGCAACGCCAAAGCCAATTAACGAGCTTTTCAACTGCATTCTGCGTCCATATAATTCTTGGGCAGATGTTTCACCTTCCCGTAAAATAAATCCTGCTTTAAAGTCAAATCCTAGGTCTGCAAAGGCAGGACCAGTTGCTGCGGTGTATCCTACTAATAAAGCAAGTGCAACTGGAGGGAAACCAAGCATCATTCCTAATAGTAATGAAATCAATGTGACCGCAAATGCAGGAAACCAACCAGAATGCATCGCTGCAATCCCTACAATAATTTCACTAACAAGTGCTGCAAAGGCAGCAAATACAACAAATAGAATCATTTGTAATATAGTCATGTCACCAATAATTCCACCGATCAAGGCAAGCATCAATGCCCCAAGTACGTAAAGAATATATCCAAGACCAAAGCCATTCTTCACATCCCGATCCGAACGAGTTTGGCTTTTATCTTCAGCCCCATTTCTAGCTGTTTCTTCTTTTTTGGATTTCCATAGGGTAAATATAAATTGTAATACCCCGACTAATCCTGCACCAATCATCATGCCGTGGGGAATATAGTATTCATTTAAGTCAACGCCAAACAATTGTATGGAATAGCCCCGTAATAACAGGCCAACACCAAACATGGTTAACGCCCAAATGTTTCCAATAAAAGCGACACCAAAGGCTGACATGGAAATCCCAAAATGCGACCCAACGATGCCTCCAGCTATCCCTAGACCTAGATATTTCGCTTTCGCCCCTCCTTGGTCACCAGCTTTTATTGCCTCTGCTGTCGCAACCCCTGATGGCCATGTTTCACTTGCGGAGAACAGCTTTGAATCGAATACTTTGTATAGAACAAACACATCGATAAGTAACGCAACACCAGCTCCAATAAGCATCGGAATAATTAGTTCTGGTAAACCCATTACATAAGGCAAACCAACTGGTATTAATAAACTATTAGCAGCACCAAAAGTGGCGGCGGAGATTGTTGTCTGTACGAGATTCTGATTTTCTAACGACCGATATTTGTAAAACATTTGCATCGGAATACGCGCAATTAACATAGCAATGAGAGCCCCGATGATTGATGTATTTGGTGTAATCCCAAGTGTAGTAATGAGCTGCATGCCGATAATCGCTCCAAATAATGCAATTAATATGGAGAAAATCACAAATGGGACATCAAAAGTTTTTTTGTTCAAGCTCACTCACCCTTCCTAATCAATTGGTACGCTATCCCTTGAGCTTCTACCAGATCAATAACTGGTACATGAATATGCTTTACCAAATAATCTTTCAGTCGTATCGTCGAAAAGCCAGTACATGCAAATAAAATAACATCCGCACCTGATTGTATGGTGCTTTCAACCACATGTAACAGCTCCGCTTTTGCATGTTCAGTAAATAAATCGGTTGTTTTTCGAAGCTTTGGCGAGAAGGAATGGGAATAAAATCGCCGTCCCAACTCTTCTTTCATTCGTATAGGCGGGGCTTCCGTAATACCAACGATACCCACATTTTCCCCAACCATACTAGCAGCATGCGCGCCACAGATCCCTGCCCCAAAAATGGGGATATCTACTACTTCTCGTGCTTCATCGAGAGCTGGATCTGCTGCACAGCTTATCGTAATTGCGTCTATTTTTTCTTCCTTAGCCATTTGATGTGCTAATTGGGTAATTTTAGGAATAGCAATTATTTCAGATTCATCGTTGAATATCCCATTTGGCTGATCAGGTATACACCTGGTTACGGAATCGATCTGAAAATTTTCTTTCATACTTTCGCCATGCTCTTGTAGAATTTCTTCTTGAGCTGTCGTCAAGACACGGATAATGCCTAACATGTTATCACCCCTTTTAAATGATTATAAATATTGTAATAATTCTACGGAATGCAAAATGTGTGAAACATATTTCTCAAAAATTTTCCCATATTATTTTTGGCAAAAAAAAAGACGGTTTTCCGCCTTTAAGAAAGATCCTTTATTTTAATGCAAAACCTTAAAACAAAACGATGATTCGCATCATTTAAATCCATATTAATTAATTCCTGGATCTTTTGAAGTCTATATGTCAGTGTTCGACGATGGACAAATAATTTTTCAGATGTTTTCGATACATTTCCATTTTCATTTAAATATACTTGAAGTGTTTCCAGTAAATCACTATGTTGGGCCTGTAAAAGTGGGTTAAGAACATTTTCCGTGTATTTTTGAACAAATGGATCAGAAGACAATTTGAAAAGAATTTCGTAAATACCTAATTGATCATGTGTATAAATATTCTCCTCTGGCCTTACCTTACAGCCAATTTCCATAACCTTAGTAACAGATCGTACAGAGTCCTCGAATGAATCGGTATCCTTTATTCCAGAGCTGATAGCTATTTTAAGATGATCAGCAAGATTTTGTTTATTATGTTGATCGGTTATGGCATTTAACTCCCTTATTATTTTGGAATAATGTTGACTAGAGCAAGAAAGGAAAGCATAAAAGTTATGGTATTTTTCGAAAACGATGACTTTGCTGTTGGTAAGTGTATCGAGTAAATTATCCTGAATTATTCATAGCTTTATATTGTAGCCTTCGGTGATACCGTTGTAACAGCACTTTGCGCGTTAACGCTGATCACCTAAAAAGTGAAAGTGAAATAAATGAAAAAGAGCCCAACTTTTGGTAACGTTGTAAGTGACTAAACAAAAACATACCAAGGGGGCTCCTTCTATGACAAGTGTAAACGAAAAATCCATGAACTTCAATAAACGTGTGAAAGTTAATTTTGACGGTGGTGACTTAACGGGTGACGCTGGTATTTTGCTATATAAGGAATTTAATGATGTTATCGGACTACATAAAGCCATTGAAGAAATGGTTCATGTAAAGGATGACGTATCCCATCGCAGTCACGTAAATCATGATGTTATCATGCAAAAGATTTACCAAAATGCTGCTGGTTACGATGCAGACGATCATGCAGATAACTTAAAATACGACCCGGTATTCACGACAGTTCTGGATAAGTCCGAACTCGCATCCCAGCCTACCATGTCCCGGTTAAACCAACATTTGGACAAGGAAACAATGAAACAGTTCCAAGATGTCAATCAAACAATCACCGACCGTTTTCATGAACTGGAGCCACCTGAAGTCCTGGTGCTGGATATTGATTCATCCAACTCACCAACCTACGGGGATCAGTATGGCAGTTCGTATAATCCGCATTACGGTGAAAATGGCTACCATCCCATTTTTATGTTTGAAGGGGAAACAGGAGATTGCCTCAAAGCTTCCTTGCGTGCTGGAAACGTCTATACATCAAGACAAATCGTTGCCTTCGTGGGCCCCGAACTGAAACGATTAAGTAAAAAGTATCCGAACATCAAAATCATCATTCGTGGGGATAGCGGATTTGCCACACCGGAGCTATACAAGCTTTGTGACAAATTAGGCGCGGATTATGTGATCCGTTTGAAGGCTAACCAACGCCTGCAACGAATTGCCAATGAATTTGAAAATGAGATACTTTCTGACCCTGAAATCGATATTTATGATGGCTGCCATCACGAATTCTATAGGGAATTTACATACAAAGCTACCAGTTGGGATAAAAGCCGCAACGTGATGCTGAAATTAGAAAAACCAGCTGACCAATTGTTGTTTATTCCGACTTTCATTGTCACAACACTGAAATATTCCCCGGAAGAAACCGTGCAATTTTATGCTGAGCGCGGCAAAATGGAAAATTACATCAAAGAAGGCAAGCTCGGTTTCGCTTTTGGCAAAATGAGCAGCACGGCATTTGAAATCAACGCTAACAAACTGCAAATTGCTGTCCTAGCCTACAATTTGAATAATGGACTGCGCCGCTTTTGTATGCCGGAAAAGATGAAAAAACATCGAATCCAGACCATTCGCACGTGTTTCATTAAAATTGCAGGAAAAGTGACCCGATCTGGGCGATACATAACATTCAAACTATCTAGCAGTTCGTTATACAAAGACGCCTTTTTTAGTACGCTAAATCGCATCCAACAGCTCCCTCTACTGTGTTAGCTCGATTTGTACGGACTCAAGGAAAGATCAAAAAAATGGAATTTCCTTCAACGGGATACGTATGTCCTTTTTCACCTCCGATTATGGAAAAAGGTGTATTTTATATAGTTTTTAACAAATGAAAAGGAAATTTACAAAGAGAATTAATAAAATTTCACCTGAATTTTTATTCTAACCTTCATTATTTGCAGAATCTGTTTCTATGAATAATTCAGGATTATTTATCAATTTTCTTATAAAGCAAGAATGATCAATTAAATAAAGGGATGGATAATAGGACATCCCAATCCAACTCGCATTAAAATGGAGGACCGATACAACCGTATTATTGTTTAGCTTCTCTAAATCGTTCAAGTACTTTTCCAATAGCTCCATATCATCAAGGCGTTTCTTTTGAAGATACAATTGCTCACTCATAAAAAGTTCACTTAATTTACGGGTTACCCTTTTCATATGAGCAGAAGAAATGTCATCTGCCTGTAGCTGTCTTTCTTTATACAGGATATGAACAATGGCGAATACTTTCTCCCTCGTAATAAGCGGTAGAACCAATCGATCACGGAACCCTTGGATTTTAAATAGGCAATGACTCTTTTCAAGAAATTCAACTCGCCACATTTCAAGCGTTTTGGCATAGGTGGGATAATCTGGCTTCGAAAACAGAGAAGTTGATTTTCGCCAACCATCAGCGTGAAAATCTTTAGATACGTATAGTATCCTACCTTCAGAATCCTCAATATAAACTGGTGAACCTACAATTTCAGATAATTTCTCAATCGCTTCTGATAAAGACGGGATATTTATTTTTTCAAATTCTGAAAATGGACTCTGAGATTTTTCTTCCTCTAATTGTTTCTCTTTATATAACCTTTCATAAAGTGGAGTTAGCACATTAATATAGGAAATATATTTCGGTATCGTAATGACTGGGAAGGCATTCTCATTTGCAAGTGCCAATATTCCTTCAGGTATAGAGTCGACGAACCTCCCAAGTTTAATGACAATCCCCGCTGCTTTTTTATTGATTAAGGTTTGCACAATATTAATTTGTTTTAACGGTTCCTCTTTGATCGAATAAAAAGTGGTCATGACTAAAATACCAGGGGTTACCCAATTTCCCACTTCTGGAACTTCCATCACTTCAATCGATCGGATAGCTCGTGAAAGGCCTTCCTTACCGGCAATAACCGTTCCTTCAGCCAAATCTCCTGTTAATAAAGCATCCTTCACTTGCATGACAATCCCTCGCTTTTTAACAGTGTAGTGTTGTTTTATTAATCTTATATGGTTTGTTGGTTTTCCGATTTCATCTATATTATCATACAAGATGGTTTTATTACTCGACAAAAACAACATTAATTCTGTTATTATCCCTCTTAGATAAGTGGTTTCCAGGTTTGGTTATTTCATGGGTACACTTTTCCCCTTAATAACAAGATTATCATACCATTTTATTTTGAATAATCCGTTAACTATTTTTAAATTTTAAAGATGTCTATTGGCGGGAAAGAAATTCATATAACTAGCTGGGCATGCCCGGTTTCCATTTTATCCCATTAACCTTTAATCACTTGAACATGTTCCCTATTTTCGGGGGGAAAAGCTTGGATTTTTCTTCTTACCATTAATAGTTATTTTAGCTTTATAAACCCCCATTTTATCCGATAAAACACATTGGAATATAGTAATCGTATTACGTTTCAAGCATCTCGTTACATCAAACAAATAAACGCTAAATTTAACCATCCGGTTTCGTGTATAGCGTTTTTCATGATTTTTTTACCTTTAGACTTTCTCACTAACATCATGGAGAAACTGCCTAGTACGTTCTTGTTCAGGATTATTGAACATTTTTGCTGAACTTCCCTCTTCTACAATTAAGCCGTCGTCCATAAAAATAACCCGATCAGCAACATCTTTAGCAAATTCTTTTTCATGCGTTACAACTACCATTGTCATACCTTCTTTAGCCAATTCTTTCATAACTAGAAGAACCTCTCGAACAAGTTCCGGGTCAAGCGCAGAGGTTGGTTCATCATAAAGCATTACCATTGGTTCCATTGATAACGCTCTAGCGATAGCAACTCTTTGTTGTTGCCCGCCCGAAAGTTGTGCAGGATAATGTTCCATTCGATCAGCTAATCCAACCTTTGTTAATAATTCCTTCGCTTTTTCTTTTGCTTTATGACGATCCATTTTTTTAATTATAATAGGGCCTTCCATTACGTTTTCTAAAGCAGTCTTATGTGGAAACAAATTAAACTGTTGGAAGACAAAACCAGTATTTTGGCGTAATTCTCGAACGGCAGTTTTTCTTTGTTTATTATGTTGCAGTCCAGCTTCTAACTCTATTTCGCCAAGTCTTACCACACCATCATCAGGTTCTTCTAAAAATGTGATGCAACGAAGCAACGTTGACTTACCGGATCCACTTGGACCCATAATGACTACCACCTCACTTTTGCTAACATTTAAGTTAATATCTTTAAGAACAATATTGTCATCAAAAGATTTCTTTAGATTACTGATCTTTATTACTTCCACATCTTCCCCTCCCCCATGTAAATCTTAATTTGAATTATTATGAAAAAACTCCTATGCAACATGTCTAGAAGTTCTTTTTTCTAAACGATCCAGCAATGCAGTGAAAAATGTAATGACTATCCAATAGAGAGCAGCAGCTAATAAGTATATTGTTAAAGGTTCAAAAGTTTTTGCAATAATTAATGTAGACATTTGCAGCAATTCTGTAACGGTGATAACAGAAACAAGTGATGTATCCTTTATCAATATGATGTATGTATTGGATAAGGTTGGAATTGCAATACGGATGCTCTGTGGCAAAATAACACGTCTCATCGCCTGTCCATATGTCATACCCATTGAAACTGCCGCCTCCATTTGACCTTTGTCAACAGCTAAAATTGCCGCACGAAAGGATTCGGAAAGATAGGCCCCAGCATTAAGACTCAAGGCTAAGACACCTGATGGTATCGGATTTAATTCAATATCTATTTGTGGCAAACCATAATAGATGACAAAAATTTGTACTAAAAGAGGGGTACCACGGAAAATAGATATATAAAAGGACCCTATTGCTTTTAATACTTTAATTTTTGAAATTCTAGCCAGTGCAGTAAAAAACCCCAATATTAATGCAAACACTACAGAGACCACTGCTAATAGGACAGTTATCAAGGTAGCATTTAATAAAGGAGGTAAAGATTCAATAATGATGGAAAAATCCATGCGTATCCCCTCCATTAATATATTGCCTCTGACAAATGCTTGAACTAAATTACATTAATAATGTTTCTCCTGAAACCTTAAATCAATCCCGTATTCATTTAATTCACTTATAAATGGATCAAACCGTTCACCAATCATAATTTTTTCGACAGGAATGATGCCTTTTTCTTTAATCCGACCGTTTACAATCCAGTTAGCAACTAACATTGCCGGAATCGCAGTAGTTTTGGCCATAGATGTTATGTTACGTTCATGGTCATAGAAGTCTACCATTTCCCAGGTATAACTAGTGCTCATACCATCTCTTTTACCTTTTACAACCACACGCAACACCGTAATATCTTCATTTGATTTACCACGAAGTTTTGGTTCCAAGATCTTTTCCGTAAACCTTGCTGGACTGACTGGATTCCCATCCACTTCAATTATTTCCTTGTCAAGATAACCTAGTTCAGCAAGGACAGCCATTTTGCTCCAATGTCCGGAATATCGTACTGTTTTTTCATACAGCTTTTTCACCTTATCCTTAAGTGTATACGCTGCACTATGGGCATCAGTAATTACTGCCTCACACTCTCCAACGGGTTCCGGAAAGTTCATTAATTCCAACCCTGATAACGGGGGTAAGCTGATAAGTTTTCCATTTTCAGCTGCAAGTGCTGGTCTTGTATACAAACCCATCACACTTTCCAAACGAAAAACGACCTGATACCATAACGGTGGTAACGGATGCCTTGGTATTCCCCCGCAAATCATTACAGCTTCATCGGCTTCGTCTAACATTTCGATTCCCTTTGCCGCTAAAAAATTCGTTATGCCTGGAGCTACCCCACAGCCTGGTACAATAATAACCTCTGCCTGTTTAGCTCGATTATCTAATTTTATTTTTTCTTCATATTTAGATCCGACAAGGTCAACCAGATTACACTTGGCAGCTATTGCGGCATTGATTGCTGTTAAACTTAACGAATGTGGCAAGCAGGCAATACCAATATCAGCATCCTTTAATACGTTGTAAATATCTTTTTCAGTTTGCAAATCAGTTACGTGACCATTTACTTTTGGGTTATCTGCAACCAATAAACATTTGTCTACATTTTCCTTGACACCATCAACTGCCGTTACCTTCTCTATATTTTGATATTTTGCAAGTTCCCTAACTACCGTAGTGCCGATCATTCCAGTACCTAGAACTACTGCATGCATAATGCTTTGTCCCCTCTCTGTAGTTGAATCTATTTCCTATTGATCATTTAACTAAAGGGTCTGAGTCAAACCATTTTTTATAAATTTCATCGTATGTTCCATCTTCCTTCATTTCAGCTAACCCTTGATTCAACTTCTTAACTAATTCATCGCTACCTTTTTTTACAGCCATTCCTATCTCATCTTTATTTAGAATTTCGCTTACTATTTTAATTGGCAACTCTTCTTCTTTTATGTTATAGCTCATCAATAATTGGTCATTGATAATCACATCTAGTCTCCCGTTAATCAAATCTTGAATATAGTCATTTACAGATTTATATAAGGTAACATCAGCTCCGTCAACACTTTTAGCAACCTCTTCAAACGTTGTCCCTCCACCTACTCCAACCTTTTTTCCCTTTATGTCTTCTAATTTGGAAATACCGGTTGTATCCTCTGTTGTGATTAAAACAGAACCTGTTACTACATATGGAGCTGTAAAATCAACACTTTGCTTTCTTTCCTCCGTTACAGTCATTTGGGCAATTATGACATCAAATTTGTCTGCCTTTAGCCCCCCTATGAGACTATCCCATTTAGTAGCAATAAATTCTGTTTCAACACCCAATCTTTTAGCTAATTCATTCGCTATATCTACGTCAAAACCAGCATATTTGTTATGATCATCTAAGTAGTTAAATGGTTGATATGTTCCTTCAAATCCAACCCGTAATACACCAGAATCCTCCACTCTATCTAACACATTACCCTTTTCCTTACCGTTAGCTTCTTCACCTCCATTACACGCCGTAGTGGTTACTAAAATGAGAACAAGTATTATGATCCATTGATAAAAACGCTTCATTCTTTTTTCCTCCCTGGTAATCACATATTTGTTAGCGCTTACTAATTGCAATTAACCATTTTGTTGTAGTTCCAAATTGTAGTACAATATATGCTTTTTAAGTCATTGGTATTCCAGTTGTCAATATTTTTCTAAAGTTGCATATATTTATTTCGATTAACTTGTTTTATGAGAACCATAAGTTACGAGGAGGTAATTAAAATACAAAAGAAACAATCTATCAAATACTTTATTTATCACAATTTAAAAGAAGCCATATTAAACAGACAGCTTCCCCCGGGAAAACAGTTGGTTGAAAATATAATTTCTGAAACGTTAATGGTCAGTCGGACTCCCATTAGAAGTGCGATAGAATTATTGGCTGGTGAGGGATTAGTAAACATTGTACCTAACAAGGGGGCCTTTGTGACAAATCCAACAAGAGATGAAATTCTCCAAGCTTATGATCTGCGTAAAAACTTGGAGATTATGGCAGCAGAACAGTCCATTGATCGTTTAGACGAGAATGACTTCGCGGAAATGGCAAAATGTATTGTGGAGGAAAAAGAGGCTTTACATGCCAAAAATATTATGGCCTATTTAAAAGCAAACCAAGATTTCCACATGATTTATACGAAGAAGTGCGGTAATAAATTTTTGATTGATTTCGTTGAAAAGCTAATTAACCAAACATCAATCTATTTAATCTTATTTGATATATTTTTCGAAGATTCATCAGCAGAACCATATGGTTATAAAGAACACTTGGACATTGTACATTTACTTAAACAAAAGAAACGTGATGAACTAAAATTATGCCTGACAAACCACTATGATAATGCAATTAATAGCTTGGATATTGATAAAGGATATAAGGATTTAAGTGGGATATTTAATAAGGGATAAGTAATAGTAATACGTTTTCCTTGATGTGACTTAAGTGGCCTAACCTTCTTGAATTTCTGCTGTAAAAGGGAAAGGGAGTATTTTTTTGTTATACTCGCTTAGTATTTTCAAATGAGGAGCCCCTTAAATTATATCTAAAAATCCAATGAATTTGTCTGGATACGAATATAAAAATTTGACTTGGCTACTAAAAGTTTATTTCCTTGCTGTTTTAGCCATAATATCTTCTCCGGCTGATTTTTCACGATCCACAATAGGATAAGAATCACCATTTAGGTTGTTCAATCAGGAGCTTTCCTAATATGACCTTCGGAAAGAACTAAAAGCAGAATAGTTGTTTAGTTATATACAATGAGTGAAAATGTATATATGGAACACATAAACGAATCCTATCAGTTAAGATAGCATGCCAAGGAGGGATTATAGGGTTACTATGGATCCAATCGGACGGTGAGGGAAAAGAGGACTTGAGTGAAAATTCAAGGTAATCATAGCGACTGCTGTTGGTCATCAACGTTTTTCCTATTTGCATTGATGTTCATGCTAAAAAGGCCGATTAGGAAACAACGAGATAAGATCAGAGTGAAGGTTATTGACCGTTACCGCATGGATTACCCTGCGCTTCCAATGCGCATATGCAAATAGGATCTAGCCCTTGTAGGAAGTAATCGAATATTTTAAATATCGTTTACTGCCTAAAGGCCATCGCTTGAAAAAACGGCCCCCTTAGCTAAAAGCCTTATTCCATTAACACAGAAAGGATGAAGAAAATGAAGATTCTTGTCGTAGGAGCTAATGGTAAAATTGGAAAACATCTTGTTTCATTGATTCAGAAAAACGATAACCTCGAAGCGAAAGCAATGATCCGTAACAAGGAGCAGGCTTCCTTTTTTGAAGATCTTGGTGCGGAAATTAGTATCGTAGACCTGGAACAAGACATCGATGCGATTGCCAACGCAGCAGAAGGCGTTGATGCGATCGTATTCACAGCAGGTTCTGGTGGGCATACGGGTAAAGATAAAACCATTATGGTAGATTTGGATGGTGCAGTAAAAACTATTGAAGCGGCAAAAGTTGCTGATGTGAAACGGTTTATTATGATTAGTTCGTTTGATACAAGCCGTGAAGCAATACAGGAAGCTGCTTCATCGTTTGCACCATATGTTGCAGCAAAACATTATGCAGATGAATGGTTGAAGAACTCCGATTTAGATTATACGATTATCCATCCTGGCTTGTTAACAAACGATAAAGGAACCGGTCAAGTCGAGCTAGGGTCCGATGTTGAAAGAGGCGAAGTTCCGAGAGAGGATATTGCAAGTGTCATCGCTGCCAGCTTGGAAAATGATACAACGATTGGAAAAGAGTTTCAGGTGGTGTCTGGAAAAAACCCTATTAAAGAAGCGTTAGATTCATTGAACTAATTATGAGAAAATGCAACTCCTGGTTTCTGCTTGATTGGGAGTTGCATTTCTAGTAAATAAGCGACTTTATCCAAAACCAAAATAATGATGTTACTAATAAACTTATGATGAACCTAAATATGCTATAATGAATAGATAATAGATCGGCTTCTCATGGGAGTGCGACTCATCTTTTGCCAACCGGCGGTATAGCTCCTCAACCAATCCGGTCCATCCCCACACAATTTTAGACACGCTTGCAGATCATAAACTCCATAACAACAATCCAGGTAATCGACTTTACCTCTTGTTATCATCCCATCAAAAACTTACCTCAAAACTACCCCTCTCACCATACAAACAAATGCGCAAACGTTACTAATACAGCACCAACTACATAATGAATGACAATTAACGGCCAGAACCATTTGAGCCATTTAACCCAAGGAATTTTAGCGATGGCCAGTGAAGCCATAAGAACCCCGGCAGTTGGCGTGATAGCATTGGATATTCCGTCACCTAATTGGAAGGCAAAGACAGCTGTTTGCCTGCTAACTCCGGTCAAATCAGCTAGCGGGGTCATAATAGGCATCGTTAAAGCAGCTTGACCACTTCCGGATGGAACGATAAAATTTAACAGACTTTGGGTAATATACATCCCCATTGCTGAGAAAGACGTTGGTAATTGACCGACTAAATTGGAAACAAAAAACAGAATCGAGTCAATGGTGTTGCTGTCCTCTAACACGACCAGAATACCATATGCCAGCCCAACAACTAATCCTCCAACAACCAAATCCTCACTGCCTTTGACAAATGCTTCAGCAATTTGATTAACCCGTAATTTACCTATAAAGCCGACAATAACCCCCATTAATAAAAATAATCCAGCAATTTCCATGATGTACCAATCAAAAAATGTCACACCAATTGCAAGTCCAATAATGGTTAAAATTAACGCTCCGATAATAAGAGACTGTCGTAAGTTTAGTTTTTGTTGTTGTTTTTGTATGGAAAGATCGATGTCCCTTTGCTGGTCCACCTGATACATCATACTTATTTCTGGACGCTTCCTAACCTTATTCGCGTAAATCATGACGTAAGCAATACTAATGGCTACAAAAATAAACCAAACAATAAACCGAAAGCCCATTCCAGAAAAAAGTGGTAATTCTGCTATTCCCTGCGCCACGCCTACCGTAAAAGGATTCATAAATGCTGCGGTAAATCCAGCACAGGAGCCAACAATCACCATTCCTGCACCGACAAGGGAATCAAATCCCATTTTTATTGCTAAAGGCACCAGAATTAAAATAAATGGAATAGTTTCCTCTGACATACCAAATGTTCCGCCTCCCAATGCAAATAAAACCATCACAACCGGGATCAAATAAATCTCTTTCCCCGCCATTCTAGCGGAAATACTGGCAAATCCTGCTTCAATTGCTTTTGTAGCGTTAAGAATACCAAATGCTCCACCCACAATGAATATGAAAAAGATAATTCCAGCACCTTCGACCATTCCTTTATGCACCGCTTCGAAAATACCCAAAAAACCAACAGGATTCGAATCAACCGTATGGTAAGTTCCATCTACCACAACGGTTTCCCCTGCTTCATTTACTTCACGTTCATACTCTCCAGCAGGGATCACATAGGATAGTACCGCCGTAATAATAATAAGAGCAAATAAGATCGCGAAAACATGGGGAAATTCAAATTTCTTTTTCGGTTTAGTTGGCTCTGTATCCTTTAAAACCGACTCCTCACTCACCTTACCCTCTCCTCTTGTAAGTAAAATTTTATTGCAATGTGTTAAAACAAAACAGGCAGTGATTCACTGCAAAAAGCTCTTTTTAAGCAGAAATTTCACTGTCTGTCCATGACGAAAAAATCTTGAACTTATTTGTTGTCAAATTCCGTTTTGATAGTAGTCAACAATTTCCGGTCGGTCATCACATCATAGCCAGTTTGTGCTAACGCTAATACACCTTCAGCAATAGCTGCCTCCCCATCTTCTGTGATTGTCTTATCCGCAAACTCCTTTGTATGAAAGACAAGGCCTGGCTCATTCAATCCTACATATGGATGTATCGCCGGGACAACGTGGCTTACATTTCCCATATCTGCGGATCCTGAAGGTTTTACAGCAGTATAAACGGGCTGTTGACTGTGTATTTTTAAGTTTTTGGTAAATGTTTCCGATAACGCTTTGTTTGTAATCATATTATCATAACTTAATTCGAAATTGGTAATGTCAACCGCAGCTCCTGTCATTGCTGCTGCTCCATGCGCGATATTTTCTACCTTTTTGACAACTTCATCTAAAACTTCACGTTTGTTTGCCCGAACATAAAATTGAGCAACTGCTTTTTCCGGGACAATGTTTGCCGCTTGACCACCTTCGGAAATAATGCCATGAATACGGATATCCGATGGTACATGTTCACGTAATGCATTAACCCCGTTAAACAGTTGGATGACACCATCCAGTGCATTAATTCCTTCTTCAGGCGAGGCCGCTGCATGGGACGCTTTCCCGGTAAATGAAAATTGAATAGCATCCATGGCAAGCATAGCGCCACTCTCCGAAGAAATGTCCGCAGGGTGTACCATCATAGCTACATCAATGTCGTTGAATGTCCCTTGTTCACTCATCGGTACTTTAGCGCCGCTTGTTTCTTCAGCTGGTGTACCAAGCACAATTACCTTTCCACCTATTTCTTGTACATGTTTACGAAGAACAACTCCAGCCCCAACCGCCATCGTTGCTATCAAATTGTGTCCACATCCGTGACCAATCCCCGGTAAGGCATCATATTCTGCCAAGTAAGCAACCGTTGGACCAGGTTTCTCTCCTGTAAATTCCGCTTTAAAAGCTGTAGGTCGGTCTACTATCCCTGTTTCAACTTCAAAATCATAAGAACGAAGATAATCTACTAGTAACTTCATAGATTCATATTCTTCATCTCCAAGCTCTGGATTTTCATATAGTTGATGACTAATTTTTACAAGTTCGTTTTTTATACTATTAAAATCTTTTGTAAGTGACACGAAATGATGCCTCCAATTCAGAATAATTATATTTATGAAGTGTACCATAATTCAATAAAACATGCGACGAGTGTTTATTTTTTCCCTACAATATATTGTCTTGTTCTTAAGAAATTGACCCATACCCATTTTCCTCTTAACATTAAACCTCAAAAACGTTGGCGCTTCTTCACACAAACTCCCTAGGTATCTCCTTCCTCCATGTTTTAGTAAAAATTTTTTCCTCATTTTCAAAAGCACTAATCGTGTTGACTAGATAAAATGCTGTTTCATCACTCGTCATTTCGCTATAGCTTTTTAGTTTTGTCTGCCAGTCGTCACGTCCGACATTCAATTCCCATTCACACGTCACCTTTGCAGATAGTGGATCATTTTCCTTAATCGTAAACGTATTTTTATTGATACTGCCATACTGCAGGCCATTTGCATGCAATTTTCTCTCGCCTTCATCTGAGAAATCTTCTAATTTCCAAATTCCATTAACTAGGTCATGTGATACGTGTCTTGTTCTATTTTCTTCCCGAATAATTTCTTTATCCATTACCTTGGCTGTTTCAGGGTTTTCGAAATGGCCATATTCTGCATCTTTAGCTTGTGGTATTCTTACTGGTAATGAGATATTCGTGTCTTTACCCGAATACAATTTTAATGTAACTGGTTTTGGAGACGGCCATGCCTGAGGCCAGTATGTTGGTGATACTGCTACTTCTAACCGGTGACCCTTTGGTATTTGTTGTCCCAATGCATCAAGCTGCACTGTGACCTTGTATTTTTCCCCCGGTTTCAGTGGTTCTGCCCGTTCATGTGAGTAGTGATGATTCAAATTTAACATTCCCCAGCTAATTAAAGTTGATTCGCCGGTTGGTGCTTTGTCACATAACCTCACTGCTAACAATGCATTTTCCTGATCTGATGACAGTTCACCATGAAAGATGGGATGCCCTAACAACTCCATCGTTTCCTGTAAAGGTTCTGATGTAAATACAACAGATTTACCATTTTCCAAACGTTGATCAGCGGCAAGATCGCCTGGTTGACCAAATGGACAGAAAACTCCTGCATAAAATCCATGTTCTTGTACGCTAGGAATAACCGTTTCTTCCCCAGCCATTACTTCATTGGTTAGTTTTTTTTCTGCTAAATAAAGGTTTTTTTCATTTATATTTCTCGATGGCCACGACCAGTCAGCAACCCATTTGCCAGGTCTTTCATCATAGCTTACAGCGGGCAATTCACTGTCCTGTATCCATGAAATTAGTTTAGGCTCATCCATGATCCCCGTATCTTTTCCTTTTAACCATTGATCCCACCAACGAAGACATTCCTGTAAGAAACCGATTGCAGGCTCGGGTATTGCTACTTCAGGATATTCATGCGCCCATGGTCCAATTAACCCTTTACTTTCATTCGGTAAATTTTCCAGTAAACGAAACACTGCATTGGTATAGCCATCTTGCCAGCCACTTACAGCAAATACAGGGATCTGAATCTTAGCGTAGTCCTCACAAATTGACCCATGCTTCCAGTACGCATCCCTCAGCTGGTGCCGAGTCCATTCTTCTACAAATGGAGGTGTGTTCTCCAGCCGGTCCAACCAGTTGTCCCGCCAGCTTTCTCCTACAACTTCCGGGTCTTGTGGTCTTGCATTATACACAAACATAGTGGAAGCCCACCAAAGCATATCTGATGCTAAAAGGTTGCCACCCTTATAATGGACGTCATCTGCATAACGGTCATCGGTGGAACACAATGTAATGATTGTTTTCAATGCTGGGTGTTGTCTTGCTGCAACCTGCAGACTATTAAAACCGCCCCATGATTTTCCGATCATTCCTACGTGCCCGGTTGACCACGGCTGTTTTGCTATCCAGTCAAGTATTTCTAATGCATCATCTTGTTCCTGTTTTAAATATTCATCCAATAAAATACCGTCTGAATCACCTGAACCCCTTATATCTACACGAATACTGGCATACCCATGCCCAGCAAAATATGGATGTCTAATGGAATCCCGAAGCGCTGTAAAATCATTTTTCCGATATGGGATATATTCCAGTATAGCAGGTACCGGATGTTCTTCCGCATCTTTTGGAAGCCAAATCGTTGCAGCTAATTTTGCGCCATCTGACATAGGAATCCATACATGATCCATCTTCGCTATTTCTCTCGGAAATTCTGTTTTAATCTTTCGCTCCTTGGAATCTTTAACATTAAATACCAAGTCATTAACCTCCTATATATCATTCTTATCTAATTCTTAGGCAACACTTTTCTCTCGCACGTTACTATCACTCCAGGATTTAATCTTCAATTTTTCTCCCTGGCAGAAACTCAATTTCCTCTCTCTTATCAGGATTTACTACCCTTATGACACTTTCATATACATAATAAAGTGTCCGCTTAATCGCCTCTTCTGTCGTATATTTCCGACGTTGATTCATCACCGTATTCATCATGCCTTTCCAAATCATTAACGTTGTATCAGCGATAAAATCAATATCTTTTTTCTCGATCAATCCTTCGTCTACTGCATTTTCGATATACAAGGCACTACGCTTTGAAAAACTGTGCTCCATAATAATCAACTTGATTTGTTCAGGCAAACCAATTAGGTCATCCCGATAAATTTTGTAATAATCATCCAGCAATTCTTCCGGTACAGACCCTAAGTTATCCATAAAAATAACGGAATAAATTTTAGGTTGTTCAAATGAATGCCTGCAGAAGCATTCCCAGGAATAGAGCCATTTTTCAACGGTGTTCTTCCCTTTTTCAAGGTACACAGGCAATTCATCCGTATACCCCTTCGTAAATCGCATTGCCGCAAAAAATTTCAAGTGGGATAAGTCTCTAAAATAATTATAGGCGGTAGAACTTGTATATCCTGCCTTTTCTGCTATTTTTCGAATGGTAACATGATTGATGCCTTCTTTTTCAATCACTTCCGTTGCAGCATCCAAAAAATAGCGCCACATACGTGCTCGTTGTATTTCCTTTCTTCCAGAACTCAATTCAGTCACTTCCTAACTATGAACATCCACATGTTAATCCACCTATTATTTCTTAACATAGACATGCAGATGCTCATTTTTCTTTAACCATTTTATCAATGATAGTCCCATAAGCACATACATAATCAGAACAGGTACAGACACGAGTACTGATGAGGTTTGTACTACATCAAGACCCCCGACAATAGTTAAGCTAATGGCCAGTGCCGATAGAAGCACACCCCATAATAGACGGTGCCAGCGTGCAGGTTCGGTAGTCGGACCTAATTTTTGAGTTGCAACACTGGCGATAACATAGCTTGCTGAATCAATTGATGTCGCGAGAAAAATAAAGCCAAGGATAACAAAGAATATAGAAACAACCATTGGTAGCGGCAGTGAATTTAACACGGCAACAATGACAGCTTGTTCACTTTGTTCTGTTAAAATTTCAGTTAAGCTTAGTTTGCCACTTAACTCAAGATCCATTGCATATCCACCAAACACTCCAAAATATAACCAACTGCCAAGGGAGCCCCACATTAACACATTAAATACCAATTCCCGAATACTTCTCCCTCTAGAAATCCGGGCAACGAAAATACCGATAAACGGAGCCGTTGCGGCAAACCATGCCCAATAGAAAACAGTCCAGGTTTGCGGGAATCCACTTTTTGCAATTGGATCCGTGTACAGACTCATCCGCAGGAAATCATCCAGCATCAACCCCAAACTATTTGTGAAATAAGAGAGAATAAATAATGTTGGCCCAACGATTATAACGAATAATGCCAAGCCTAATGCCATGTAGACGTTCCAGTCACTTAATTTTCGGATTCCTTTATATAGTCCTAAATATGCACTTGAACTAAAAATAAACGTCCAGATGATAATAATAACGACATTTAACCATAACGATGGTTCAATGCCAAAAAGATCACTAACCACTGCAGAAATCATCGGAACCCCAAGACCTAGCGACGTACCAAGCCCACCGATCATACTCCAAATAACTAAAACATCAATAGCTTTTCCTAAAAATCCATCTGCATGTTTACCTAGCACCCCGCGACATGCAGCACTTATTTTCAAAGAATGGTCTTTACGAACAAAAAAGCTATACGCCATCACGACAGCGGGTAATGCATATAAAGCCCATGCAGAAATTCCCCAATGAAACAAACCATAGCTTACTGCATAATCAGCGGCTTCGGTCGAGCCACCCTTGATACCAAATGGAGGACCAGTATAATAGTAGAGTGGTTCTACAATTGACCAAAACATAATACTTGTTCCCATACTTGCACAGAAAAGCATACCTCCCCAGCTAAACCGGGAAAACTCAGGTTTATCATCTGAATCACCAAGTTTTACTCTGCTGTACCGGCCAACCATCAGCCAGATTAAAATAATGAATAAACCGATAGTTAAAAATTCAAATGCCCAATCTAGACGAAAGGTAATTTCTGTCATCATGTTGGATACTACCGGACCAGCAGTATCCCGAAAGATTATTAAAAAAATAGTTACGACAACCACTAATAAAAGTGATGGCCAAAAGATAGATTTATGAATTTTAGGATTCATATCTTTTTTGCATACCTCCTGTTTGGTTTAATAAATTTAAAATCTTATTTAGAGAAGATGTTCAAAAAGTCACCAAATGATAAGCGGCGACTTTTTGAACACGCACTTAAAATGGCATACCCTGTTTTTTGCTATTTTATTTTTTATTATCTATGCCCTCCCCTCTAACATGAACAAGTTCTTTATATGAACATGTTCATATTAACATAATGATTGGATTTGTCAAAAAATATTTGAAGGAAAGTACGCGGAAAGGGAAGGATAGGGAAAAAACTTTAAAAATTATGATATAACGAGATATTAGTGATGGGGATTCAATTACCAGTACTAGAGTTTAGGCAAACCTTATTCACGTTACTAATGCAGCAAGGGAGATTTTAGAAATTGACATAATGGAAAAAGCTTGCAGAGAATATGGTGTTTTTCTCTGCAAGCTTTTTTCTGCTGAGTAATTCTGCTAACTTTTTTATTTGATCTTGAAAATCGCTTCTGTCACCATAAAAGCGGTCAACTTCCTGAATTCCAATAACGTCAGCACCAGCATCCTTTATAACCTTGGCAATTCCTTCTAAATCCAATTTACCATCTAATCCTGCTCAATGGTGAATGTTATAGGATATTACTTTTAGGTCTACTTCTTTTCCATACCCATTCGCAAAAACATTACCAGTTAGTGAAACTACCATAATAGTACTCAAGACTAACCCCGTAAAAGTCTTTTTTTATGGTTATTCTCCTCTCCTGTCTCTAAAAAATAGGTCGTTAGGGTCTCTTGTCCCCTCATTCTATCCTCTGATCAGCCTGTTATTTCTCCAAAGAAGATGAACTGTCCTTTTCCGTTACCTCTCGTTCATTCCCGCTATCCCCTGCCATCAAATTCTGTGAAGCATTTTTAAATTCCTTCAACGTTTTACCGAATGCCCGGCCGACTTCAGGTAGCTTGGATGGACCAAAAATAATCAGGGCAAGAACAAGTATTAAAATTAATCCTGGAATCCCAATGTTTGAGAGCATTAGCCTACCACCCTTTCTAATATTAATTCAGTTGTTTTTCCCGTACCTTCTTACGCTGCTTCTCATGTGCACGGTCGTGTGCTCGATATCGATCTTCTTCAACCTCACTGGATCGTTGCTTACCAAGAGGAACGAGAGAAGCAGCCAATTCTTTCAACCCTTCTTGGTCTTTCTCATATATAAAAGATGCCCTTGTAGAAATGGCTGCCCCTGGTTTTGTAACAAAAGGAACAACGCGATAGTCCGCCTTCCATTGTGAAGGTGTAATATGGCAACGAACATAGCCACGATAGTCATTAAAAAATTTGATATGTGGATTCTGCTCTAGGATTCGATCAGTATCCGCGCGTTTATCCGCTCCGTTTCCACCAGATGTAATCGATGTTCCGACAAATTCTGCCCCTAGAAGACGAGAGTTTTGATCATTAAAATCAGCCATCAGATTAGACGCCCAACTCGCATGAACGTCGCCCGTCAAAACGATCAAATTATTCATTTCTTTACTGGCACAGAAGTCCGTAATTCGCTTACGGGAAGGCGTATAACCGTCCCAGCCATCCATGCTGTATAACGGCTCATCTGGGCTTTTTCCAAAGTTCTGTTTTGCGAAGAATATTTGCTGTGCCAGTACATTCCATTTTGTCTTGGAGTTGCTTAGGTTCTCCTTTAACCAAGCCTCTTGTTTTTCACCCAGTAGGGTACGAGATGGATCCAGTGATTCTGGTGTTTGCGGCGAACTAGTGTCGCCATTTGCTTGATCGGATCGGTACTGGCGTGTATCCAATACAAAGAAATTTGCTAGATCACCATAAGAGAAGCTGCGATATAACTGCATATCAGCCCCGTGCGGCATAGACGATCTTCTCAGAGGCATATGTTCGTAATATGCTTGATAGGCAGCGATTCGCCGCTCAATAAATTCTCCTACAGATTGATCTTTTTCCGGAATTACATCTGCATAATTGTTTTCCACCTCATGATCATCCCAGGTCACCACCCACGGAAACGCAGCATGAGCAGATTGCAGATCTTCATCGGTTCGATATTGGGCATGCCGATTGCGATAATCCGTTAGCGTCTTGATTTCGGGTCCGCTGTGGGTTCTTACGTTACCTGAACCGGATACATATTCATTTGGACCATACTCGTATATGTAGTCTCCGAGATGGAAAACGAGATCGAGGTCTTCCTTAGCCATATGTTTATAGGCAGTATAATAACCATGTTCATACTGCTGACAGGAGGCAAAGGCAAAGGTAAGACTAGATACACTTGATCCATAGGCTGGAAGTGTTTTCGTTCTGCCAACTTGACTAGATTCACCTCCAGCATTAAAACGATAAAAGTAGACCGTATTAGACTGTAAACGTTCAACTTCTACATGAATAGAGTGGGCCAATTCCGGCCTTGCGATTGCCGTTCCACGCTGAACAATATGGTGAAAGCTTTCATCCTTTGCTAGCTCCCACTGTACAGGAATATTACGTGCAGGGGCACCTCCGCCTTCGAGAGGTTTTGGAGCTAGCCTTGTCCACAAAACGACACTGTCAGGAAGTGGGTCTCCAGAGGCAACACCAAGCGAGAATGGATAGTCACTAAATTTTGCTTCCGCATCAACCTTAATTCCGCCCATTGATTGAGCAATTACCATTCCTAATGAAACACCAGCAATTTTTCCAGCCCCTTGAATAAATCCCCGTCTATCGACATTTTTTTGCATGGTTTCCTCGTTTAATTGTTGAATCAAGTCTTCCAGTGATTTTTCCCTTGACATATGATTTTGCTCCTTTCCTTATCCCTATTTATTTAAATCTATTCTAATTATATAATGTGGTTATTAATTCATTGTTAAGTTTGTAAAGGAGGCAAAATATCCTGATGGAAAAGGCAGGTAATATGTAACGGGATAATCGAAGGAGTTACATTAACTTTAACCTTAAATGGAGTTTTGGATCTAAGTAATTATGTTATTTTTAATGGCTCGTTCTTTAATCTTGGTCTTTAATTCCTGGTTTTATTAACATCGGATTAACGAAAATATAACATTTTAGTTTTGCTATAAATCCTTAATGAACTTGGGGATAATTTACACCATGCTGGACAAAAGCTAATAATCCCTATTCGAAATGATGTGATTTCCTTAGCACAACTAAGCTAATATCCCTTAACATTACTTGAATACCCTTTTAAAATCGTTGCACAATGCATATTATAAAAATATCTAGCCTCTAATGGAAAAATTGGTGCTTTTTATATACAGTTAACATTCTTGGTATATTTAGCTCGAATTAATGAAACGCCAGTTCAGAAGAAACAAGAAAAGAGCTTGTTGATCAGATCAAAAAACCCCTTTCCTAACAATATTAACTCGCAGCAAAAATTTACATAAGATAAATCTGCTAAAAAGTTTATGCACCTTTTAAACCGTTTCTTTTATTAAACACAACTTTTTTCATTCAGTTTGACTTTCAATTATTCCTTATCTAAAAATCCCTCCGGAAGTTTATTCTTCTATATTAACAATAATTTCCTAAATTTCTACTGTCTCTATGATCTACTCAAACGGATGCATTTCTATTTATTTCTGACATGCTTTACATAATCCATATAACTGGAGACTATGTGTCTGGATGATATACCCGTAAAAATCCTCTGCGAAATCTTCAATTTCATAGAATAACGGATAATCCATATCTTCAATTTTCCCGCAGGACTGACATACTAGATGATAATGATCAGATGTATTATAATCATACCAGCTAGAGCCGTTTACATATAATTCTTTGATGGCTCCTTTTTTCACCAAAAAACGTAAATTGTTGTAAACAGTGGCAATGCTTAAATTGGGAAAGTGTTTTTTTATGGAGCTGTATATCTGATACGCACTAGGATGATTCACTGTATTGGATAAATACTCAATAATGGCCAGTCTCTGCGAGGTTACCCGAATACCTGATTCTTTCAATGTTGTCATCGTTTCTTTCATCATTTTACCCATTGATTTCCATCCCCTTTAATCCGATTTTAGCTGTTAATACAGGTCAACGTGTGATGCGCGCTAAGCTATTTCATTTCTAATGAATTGCTTTGATTCTTATTTTCCAATTTTCTTAGCATACTCCAAATGGTGAATGCAGAATAACCTAACAGGATGACACCCGGGACGATCATCAACAGAAGAATTCCATTTGGAGACTGGGCAAAATGAATCAGATAACCGACGTATGGGACGGTAAGTCCTTGATATTCTCCAACCACATTATTAGGCAATACCGGTTCAATGTCGGCTGCATCGTTATTATCCCCTTTGGTAGTGTACTTCACTCCGCTATCTGTCATCGTAACATCTGCAATCCGATGGCTGATTAATTTTTTGTCCTCATCCTGGAACGTAATAACGTCACCTGCTTGAAATTTTTTACTTTCCTCTTCATCCACTGATTTTATGGCAATAATCGATCCCGTTTGAATACCAGGTTCCATCGACCCGGATAACACCGTTTTTAATTGATATCCAAATATTCCGGACTCCTGATTCGTCAGCTTATTAGAAAGAACGAGAGCTGCAACACTTACGATAAATAGGATGATAAGGACTGTTAAAATCCGATTTCCCCATTTTAATAGTGGTTTCAATTTTCCCCAGCCTCCCCAGAGCTATTTTCTTCCGAGTTCTGCTTGCTTTCCGCGTTAGTTGCTTCCTGCTCCTTATCCTCAACATTTGCTTTCTCAGAGCTTTCCAATGTATCTTGACCATCTTTCTCTACTTGCTGGTTGCTTTGTTCATCCGTTTTAATTGATTTTTCCTGATTCCATGTTCCAATGGCCAGGTTCCCATCTATACTGGTTTTGTCATGAAAAGAAGCGTGCGTACTTGATGCGGAAGACGTCTTACCATCTCTTTGGACGGCCTCAAAATTCCATTTAACTTTTAGTTTGTCTGCTTGGAAGTGATTTTGATTTCCGCCATTGTCAACGAATGTAAATTGAACTGTAAATGATTCCTTCCCACTACCGCTAGGAAAAGCATTTATCATTTGCTCGGGGTTATTAGTCAGCTGGGATAGCCTTTGCTGAAATAAAACTTTTTCTCCTTCCTTATCATGGTGGATAAGCTTCACACGAATATGTTCGCCTAAATCATCTTCCTGGTTTGGCTCCCCTTTATCGACTACTTCATAGGTGGAATGCAGTAATACTTTTTCCATATCGATACTTCCATTGTTGGAGAGCTCTATCCGACCCTCAACGGTATCCCCGGGAACCATATTCTCAATTTGCATAAGTGTCTCCTTATCTACTTCCAGATTTAATGTACCATTGGTAATAAAACTGTCTGTTGCATGAGTATCTGTAAAATAGGCATAGGACCCCTCAACAATTAAACTCAGCCCAACTATCATCCCAGCGATACCCATTACCAACTTTCTTTTGATACTAATTTTCCTTCCCTCCCAAAACATGATTAAGTATGTAAAGGAGAGAGAAATCATCTCTCTCCTTTGATTCTATTTGATTACTACTATCTAGCCTCGAACGACCAATCAAGTTTTAGCTTGTCACCTTGGAATTGATTTTGATCCTCTTCCGTTTCTACAAATTCAAATGCAACAAACATCGTGTCATTGGTACCGGCCGGTAATCCACTTTGCTCTCCTCCAATACCAACAATATTCTTTTCTACCGCATCTGGACTCATATTTTGTAAATCATATAAAGTGGTAGAAAAAATGATATCGTTGTATCCATAGTCCTCGGATTTATCTGCATTTTCAAGGAAGTTTACCCGAATATGCTTTCCAAAGTCATCCGTGTTATCACCTTTAGCATCTTCCACCTCATAGCTGGTTCTCAGTATCACTTCCTTGATATCGACTGTTCCATTGTTTTCTAAATAGAAAGTACGAAACTCCGAATCTCCTGGTATCAGATTTTCCACATCTATAATTACTTCAGGGTCTAATGATAAATCCAATGTGCCCGCAGCAAAGGTATTTTGGGTTTCTGCCGTATCGCTAAAATAGGCAAATGTCCCTCCTGTTACTAAAACTAATCCAAGAGCTGCGGATGATAAGGCATAACCTAATTTTTTCTTAAAACTCATCATGAAAAATCTCCCCTTCTTTTTTATTATTTAAATGTCGAACAATTCTAGCACGTATATACCGGCTTCTATTCTATAAAATTGGCATACCATGACGATGAAAAGCAGCTGCTTCTAAACGAGACATCCCTTGAGCTTCGGCAAATGCAGTTAATTTGTCTGAGACCTTTGGTGCATAACTTTCCGGAGGTGCTGCATGCCCCATTAAACGACTTCTAGCCGCATTCCTATGTGAGAAAGGTCCCTGAATAGCCAGTGTTATACCGGGTGTTTGTATATTTACGAATAATGTTTTTCCATCTGGGGAAAATGTTGGACCAGCCAATTCGGAATCATTTAGTATGTTTTCTGCAAAGATATAAGTTGTTCCTTCTGGGGTTAAGCCGATAATGCGGTCTGAACCTCCACCATCTTCTACAATCCATAAATCACCCCATGGCGTAATCGTAATATTATCTGGGGCTTCTAAATCATTCGTTTCAGTAGATTCATAGAAAATCTCTAACGTATTCGTAGCTGGAATATAGCGATAGATTCTTCCCAAATTCTTATCCCCTGCATCTGTGTCAGAGAACCAGAATACACCATCCACAAAGTGACAGCCTTCCAATCGGGAAAATTGAATACATCCTTTATTCCGTGCATCCAAGGTAGGTTTCTCGGGATCAAGGTCTTTCCATACAATGCCAAATTTCTTGTTGCTATAGAAGTTGCTCATTTCATTCGAACTCATTTCCTCTACGGCAGCAGCTTGTAATTTTCCACCTTTTTGCAAGGAACCAATTTTTCCGCTAGGATCATTTGGAATATAACGATAGAAATAACTTTCTGGACCATCGTCTTCTGTCATATAGACAATGCCAGTTGCGGGATCTACGTCTACAGCCTCATGAGAAAATGCTCCCATTTCTCTGATAGGTGTTTTAGACAAGTCATTTTCAGGATCCAGTGGATCAACTTCAAATACATAACCATGTCCAGTATTTCTAGTTTCTTCACAAGTTAGCCATGTTCCCCAAGGGGTTCCTCCACCAGCACAGTTTCGAATCGTACCGGAAGATGTAACATATTCTTCATGCAGTTTAAGATCGGGACCTACGATAAGCGCGGTTGTTCCACCAGTATTTTTCTTGTCGTATGGATTTCGGCCGATTACAGGATTATTTGTTTGGCTCGTTAATTCGTGGTTACGGACAAGAATAGTAGAATTATGCTTTCCTTTAAATGCTGCCATTCCGTCAAATAATGCGGGAATCGGACGACCATCGGAAAGCCTCCCACCTTCTTCTGAAATAATTCGGTACTGGAATCCTTTCGGAAGATTCAAAATACCTCCAGAATCTTTAACAAGTGGCCCATATCCGCCAAACGAACCTCGCGATCTGGTTGCTGCGAGTGCTTTATTTCCATTCTCCCCCAGTGCTAAAAGACCGGTTGTTCCCAATGCCAGTGTTGCTGCTGTTACTCCACCAACCTTCAAAAAATGACGCCTGTCCATGTTCAAATGATTGCTCAACATGATTTCCTCCTTTTTTAGTATGTATGATTTTCCTTCTTTGGTGTCTTCAATTACTAGGTTAACAATCATTTTTTAAGTTATTGGTAAGCTATCGTAAAATTTCGGTAAATTATCTTCAATCATGCATATTTTTAAAAAATAGCATGTTAGAATGGCGTTAATAAGTAAGGAAAAGAGGGTGGGATATATGTTATCAAGTATAGGAATTCCAGGGTTAATTATAATTTTGATTATTGCTTTAGTTATTTTTGGACCGAAGAAACTCCCTGAAATCGGCAAAGCAACCGGTCAAACATTAAATGAATTCAAACAAGCAGCCCAGGACTTGACAAAAGAAGATGAAAAGGATGAAAGCGAAAAAACAGTAGAAACGGGTAAAAGTAAGTAACGTTCGGAAAAAAGATGAAGGTGCGGGGGAGACCCTGCATCTTCCTTATTCTGCTTTTTAAAAAAATCGCATTCGTTCGTCTTTTTGCAAAGTAATTTTATGAAGAAGAATAAGCTGTTGCTCCGCTAATGGTGAGAAGCCAAGCTTTTCCAAGAATGAAGGGGGATTGAAAATGGGTTTTCTAATAAAGTGGAAAAAAAGCAAAAATAATAAAGAATTGAATTTAACAGGGCATTTAACAGAGTTAAGAAATCGAATTATTGCTACACTAGTCCTGTTTTTCTTATTTTTCATGCTAGGTTTTGCATTTGTAAAAGACATCTATACTTTTTTTATAAATGATATAGATATTGACTTAATGGTGATCAGTCCGACAGAAATCATTTGGATTTATTTTCAAATGGCAGGTGTGGTAGCAATCACTGGAACAATTCCGGTTTTAGCATACCAAACCTGGGCATTTATTAGACCCGGATTAACTTCATATGAAAGAAGAGTTTCACTATCTTACATACCTTTTATTTTTGTCTTATTTATAATCGGATTGGTATTTGGTTATGAAATTTTCGTTCAATTCGTATTCCCATTTATCCTTACGTTATCGGAGGGAATGTTTGATGTCTTGATTACGGTGGATCGTTATTTTAAATTTTTATTCCAGACTATCATCCCATTTGCACTGCTGTTTGAACTTCCAATCGCAGCAATGTTCTTAACTACCCTTGGAATCATTACGCCAGATTACATGAGTAGAATAAGGAAGTTTGCCTATTTGGCCTTAATCATCATTAGTACCATGTTGACACCACCAGACTTACTGATGCCGCTTCTAGTCTCTTTCCCGTTAATTTTGCTTTATGAAGTAAGTATCCAATTATCTAAAGTTGTGTATCGGAAAAAGCTAGAGAAGCACGAAGAATTTATGAGCCAGGAGAATGCTGTTTAACATTTTTATTTTAGCAGTTTCGAGTACCGCCAAATTATTCCATCTTAATCATTGGGGGAAGCACTTTTTCTTTACGTTTGGGGACTATTCTAAAATAAAGAAAGTTATCGTGAAATTTTTCAAAAAGAGTCATTTCTTTAAATAGTTGTCTTGTCGCCCTTAAAAAGAGGGACATTACTCCAGCAAATGTCTCTTTGCTGGAGTAATGTCCCTGATAGACGTGTTCATTTTAATCAGTTTTCTCTTATTGAATGCCATAATCTTTTGCAAAAACCATGTGGGTTTCAACCAAAACATCTCTTTTGTCTTCTTGGAGATTAAACACCCTTGCGCCGCGCAATCTGTGATCTTCATTCCCCCCCAAACCATAGGTGCCGAATCCTGTGCTTCCCGCATAGCCCAACTTGATTCCGTAATAGTTGCCGTCATAAGTATTCACATGGTCATGGCCAGAAAAGACGCCTTCCACGTCACCCCTTTCTAGCATAGCAGCAAACATGCCACTGTTAAACGGACCAGAGCACACGCATTCGTTCTTTTCTCCTGTGATATCATGCTTCTCGACAGCTTTGGCATGGCTCTCTTCTGTTCTTTCACTTGGGCTCGCGTACCACATATATTCAAACTCTTGAAGAGGAATATGCATAAATGCGAGTGATGGGACTTTATGGCCAGTTTGGTGTTCTAACTTTTGCGAAGTCTCGTAGTACCATTTTATTTGATCAAAACGGAGCCAGTCCCAATTTGGGTACCCTTCAAAATCTTGTCCGGCCATTTCCTCTGGAGCATATCTCCCGCTGTCAAACAACCAAATATTGAATGCTGCATTCTTTCCCTTGGAATCCTGGATTAACAGATTTGTGTTACCAGTCCCAGTGATATCCTTCGCTTTCGGCTTGTTCAGATTATATCTGTAAGACATATATATATCTAGCATATCTTCCTCATCAACACCGGTCTTCGATGTATGATCCGCGTCGTGGTTACCGAAAGTGACGACCCACTTCACCCCTCTTTCTTCCATTGGCTGAGCAATATTGTTGATAGCCTTCATGACCTCTCTAGATGTTTCCATATCACCATTTATACTGTCCCCATTCAACACAACTAGATCGGGCTTTTCGTCATCAAGTACTTTTTCCATTAGTTTTACAGTTCTAGGGTCGATATTCTCGTCATCTTGCATATCGTTAAACTGTACAATTTTAAACTTTCCATCGGAATTAAATTGAAGCTTCATATTGTCGTTTGGTTCTGCTACGGCTGAGCTGTTAAACCCATTCATCACTGCAATTAAAATAACTGCAATAAGCATTAATTTAGTCACTCTCATATAAAATCCCCCAATATCTTTTTTAATCAGTCAATTATAATATTACTAATAGAACATTAAGTATAAGTTAATAAGATGTATGAATTTTGTAAAGAATAAAGATTTAAATATTTTATGCACTGAAAATGCATACATGGGGGGTCAGTCGTCAGGATGGTACTACTAATCAATTAGAACGTAAACCTGACTACTAGTAGTGTTAATATATTAATGAGTATTATTCTCTATATTAACAACCATTCACAGACTGAAACATTGCTGCGTACAATGCAGCTTTGGTCTCTGATTTTGGCTTTAGATTTAGGGTTACTAGACAGCCCCAGTAGGTGGAATGAGCTCAGTTCGATAAATGTTTGTCGCAAGAAACATTAAGGAGTACGACAACGATTCCTATTTTAGTTGACTGGTAATAAAATTGGAAGCCTCACTTACTAAGAATATCAAAACTGGTGCTAGATCCCGGTCAGCATCTCCATAGTCACCGCCGAGTAGGCTGTCTTTTACAATCTTTATAAATGTGTTGCGGAATGTTTGGACTGTACTTACTCGATACCGCAATATTCATGGGTAATTTTTCTGTCCCTGTTAAACAACACATTGTCAAAATAACAGCAGTTAGAATCTCAACCTTAATCCCTACTCCACCTAAGCCCGGTCACTCTATAATTTCGAAAACCGGAAACACAGAGACTGCCCCAACAACAATCATTCTGGGACAGTCTCTTAAAATAATCTCTTATTGCTTACTTGTTATCTTTATACTTCTTTAGGTATTTTTTCACCTTTTCCGGATCAGATTTCAGTTCATTTCCAGTATCTACAAGCGGACTAACCGTTGAAGAAGCCTTTAATTTGTTACCATGATAGAAGTCAAGAAACTCATCTTGATTAATCGAGTACAAAACAGCTTTTCGCAAATTTTCACTTTCAGCTACTTCCCTGTTTTCCGTATTGAATAATAAGTAGGTTACTGCATTGCTTTCAATACTTTGTCTCGTTAATTTATCATCCTTATCAACAACATCGTATTTGGTTTCCGGAACACCATAGTATAAATAAATTTCACTGTTGCGTAATGCAGAAAGTGTACTATCCGCATCTTTGATAAAGCGGACTTTAACAGTAGAAATTTTCGGTTCATGTTCTGTATCTTTCATGTAAGCGGGATTTTTATAAAAGGTTGCTTCATAATTATCTTTGGAAGATAAAATGTATGGACCGCTTGCATACAACGTATTATTGTACTTGTCACCTTCTGTTACTGTATCCTGGTCACCATAAGCAATATCTTTGTTTACATCGTAGGAATCAACATCGTACGTATTAATACTTTCCACTTGTTTTTTGGATACAATGCCTGCAGATTGATGTGCCAAATAGTTTAGTACTTGTGGAAATGGTTCCGTTGTTGTCAGTTTTATAACTTGATATTTTCCTGCTTCATTATTCGCTTTGTTCTTATCGGAAACAAGTTCATTAATATCTGTATCCAGCCCTTTTTCTAGTGCTGCTTTTATCGTATCGTCCCCACCAGATATCGTAACAGCTTCCAGTGCATCAAGATCTGTTACTACTTCGACATCTTTAATATGTTCATGTAACGTATATGTTCGATGATCGGGAACAGAATTTTTGTCTTTTGCCCTGTTTAAGGAGAAAATTACATCATCGGCACCAACGCGTTCCCCTGTATCTACTGCCTTGCCATCCTTGATTTCAGCAAAATTAATATCATCCCTTAATAAAAAGTAATAGTCAGAGTTACCTTCCGCTATGCCGAAATTATAACTGAGTGATCCGTCTGAAGTAACTTCATCATCATCCGTCAGATTTACAATACGTACATACATATTTGTATTAATCGTATTGATGGAACCGTCATTTCCTTTAATCGGATCCAGTGATGTTAGCGTTGAACTTTCCTGTGATAGCATAAGTGGATCTTTATCCCGTTTTGATTTATCCTTGAAATCAATTGTTTCCCAGGCAAGTGCACGGGATTTTGAGAGTCTAATAGAATCCTTATCCAATATGTCCGTGTTAATGCCTTGCGTTTTAAAGGAACCATAAAGTGGAACGATATATGCTTTATCAAATACAAGCTTCTGCTCTAACTGCTTATACGTTTCCACGTATTCTTCAGGTGTTTCGATACCTGCTTGATCAATCAGTTTGTCAATTTCGTCATCAGCAAGAATACTATAGTCACCACCGGTTTTAAATAGAGACCGGACCGCATAATCCGGATTTCCCGTTACTGTTGTCCAACTTGATAATGCAACGTCAAAATTTCCAGCGTCTTGCTGCGCTTTAAAACTGCCATAATCCGGCTGTAGATTCAGTTTTACATCAAAGCCATTTTTAATCAGCTGGTCACGAACAATATTTATATCATCTTCTGAACTGCTCATTCCAAGTATTTCGATTTCCGGATTTGACCCGTCTGAATTTTTATCCGAGTCGGCATCTTTTTCTTTAGAAACTTCTGATTTTGTTTCTATACAAGCAGTCAATAACAAAATCAAGCTAAACAATACAAGTAATAGTCTTTTCTTCAATCTGAACTCCCCCTGATATTTATTTAATCCATTTTCGGATCAAGTGCATCCCGCAATGCATCTCCTAAAAAATTAAATGACAATACAAGCGCAATAATAGCAAAGCCTGGAAAGATTGCCAGATAGGAATTAGACTCCAGGTATTCACTACCCAGTTTTAAAATGTTTCCCCATTCCGGAATATGTGGTTCTACACCAAGCCCAAGATAGCTGAGACTGCTTGTTGCAATAACAGCTCCACCAATTGTGAGTGTTGCCTTAACAATCATTGGCGCCAGTGAATTTGGAACAATATATTTAAAAATAATCGATAAATCACTTGAACCAAGCGCACGAGCAGAATCCACAAACTCATAATTCGACACCATCAATACATTTGCCCGCATCGTTCTTGCATAGGTAGGGATAGAACCAACACTAAGTGCAAGGATTAAATTAATCGTGTTTGCCCCAAAAGCAGCAATGATTGCGATCGCCAACAGCAGACCAGGGATGGCATACAGTACGTCAAGTAACCGCATTATTATATTGTCTGTTCGCTGACTATAATAGCCTGCTAATGCCCCAAATATCCCCCCGATAACTGCTGGGATTGCAGTCGATGCTATGCCCACAACAAGCGATATTCGTGCACCAAATACAATTCTTGAAAATACATCTCTACCAAAATTATCCGTACCAAGCGGATAAGCCGGACTTGGTGACTGAAGAATCGCACTGTAATTATTTTCAACCGCCATATCATAGTCAAACGTGAAATAGCTGCAAATTGATATGGAAAACGCTACGATGATAAAAAGCATACCTAACATCGCCGTCATATTTTGGGATATTTTTTCCCAAATCCCATTCCACTTACCTGTACCCGGCCTATAGTTGTTGCGGATTTTAATAAGCAAACTGCATCCCAGTAATAAGGCAAAGAAATTCCCAGTAACAGAAATGATAAAAAGCGGAATCACAATAAATATCATTCGTTGATCCACTGTATGTCCGTTTGCGTATCTCGCAACAATGAAAAGAACAGCTATCTGAAATAGTGTAATGATAAATAGAACAATCATGGCTATAGGAAATAGATTCGCAACATAAGGCTTAAAGACATTCAGCGCTGAAATGGCGATTATCGCTATCTGTGTAAGCACCATATATACAGCAAAGGTGTATTCCGGTGTCTGTTTCATTTTTATTAAATTAAGGGCAAAAATAACTATAAAAATATTTCCTGTTAATATACTGAAGAGTTGAATATACCCCCATTTTCTTGTATGTTTTTGTATTTCCCCCAACATTAACAGGTCTTTTTTTATCTTTTGTGTAATAACAATTTGCATCCCTGTAAATATTGCATACGCGACAAAAGCTATAAACAAATAAGGTTTTATAGTAAGACTAGTTATATCGATACTGGCCAATAACAAAACAATGGTAACAATCAGCGACAGGATACAAGTGAAATTGGCCTGTGTATATTCAACATATAACTTCAATGCATGTTCATGTTCGTTTTTATTCTCGTGAACTTTCCCTTTAATATTTAACATTGCTGCACCTGCTTTAATATTGTTTCATCTTTGAGCGGATACGCGGGTCAAAAAATGCATACATAATATCAATAATCACATTGACTAAAGAAATTGTAATCGCAACATAGACAACACCTCCCATGATCGCTGGGATGTCGGGAATAAATTGCTTGTCAACGATGTAACTGCCTATACCGCTTATATTAAACACTTTCTCTGTAACCGCCGCCCCGCCTAGCATTCCACCAAATAACAAACCAATCACCGTAATAATCGGTATCATTGCATTACCGATCGCGTGCTTACGTAAAACCTGTGACTGACTTAGTCCTTTTGATTTAGCAGTTATAATATAATCTTCGTTAATCACTTCAAGCATCGATGAACGCGTCATCCTTGCAACAGATGCCGTAAGTGCTGTGCCAAGTACAATGACAGGCATAATCATGGATAACCAGCTCTCCGGATTAAACGTAGCTGGCAACCATTTCAGTTTGATTGAGAAGCCTAATATGAATAAAAGGCCTTGCCAGAAATTTGGAATAGACAATCCTATCAACGCAATAAACATGAATGTATAGTCCAAAAATGAGTTACGTTTCATCGCTGAAATGATTCCAATTGGGATAGCAACCAATACTGCCATAATTAATGAGATTACAGTTAATTTAAAGGTTACAGGAAACCGGTTAGCAATACTTGCCGCTACATCCTCTTTTCCTTCAAAGGACAGTCCAAGATCAAACGTGGCAATTCCTTTCATCGCTTCCCACAATTGAATAAAATAAGGTTGATCAAGCCCATGCAAATGATTAAACGCTGCAATCTGATCTTTTGTTGCCGTTTCTCCAAGAATATTAGCCGCCGGATCAAACGGTGATAAGTACAAAATAGTAAACACAAAAAATACAACACCGACCACAACAAATATCGTCATGAACAGTCGTTCAACCAAATATTTGATGTAAGGGTTACTATATAAAAGAATGAAGCTATACATAAGCAGTCCCGGAATAAACGATAAATATAAAAACAGTCGTTTTAATAAAAGCTGTTGAAAGGTGCCAGCAAATGTTACCCTTTCTCTTCCTTGTTCTTTTAATTTTTTTGTTGTCTTTTCAGCAAGTGTTTTGTCAAAATACTCAGCTGTCCACTTCTCCACTTGATTATCTATTTGCTTTTCACTTATATCAGTATTAAAAAATTTCCGTTTCTGTACTAGCTCATCCTTAAATTCCAGCTTCATTCTTTCACTATATTCTGATGAAAGCAAGGATTGTTTTATTTCTTCACGTATAGAAAAATACGCATCATTTTTCTTTCGGAATAAATAGATGACAAACACATATAAATAAACTGGCAAGCCCAAAATAAACAGGATAAATTGATATGTATGCCTGTGTTGCATCTTTCCATACGTATATGGAATCAACCCTGGTAGATCAGCAGTTTTGACGTCACCACCCTCCACAAAATGTACCCCCTTTATTTCCATTAAATTTGCAAAAACCCTAGTTATATAGTAAACTTTATAATATTACTAATCCGATGTCAATACTCAGGATTCTACAATAGTATTTTTAATGATGGATATGGCAGGTGAAACAGTTGGAACCTATATTGCAAGTTAATAATTTAAATGTATCCTTTCAAACTAGAGATGATGAATTTGAAGCCGTAAAAGGTGTTAGTTTTGATCTGAATAATGGAGAAACTCTTGGTATAGTAGGAGAATCTGGAAGTGGCAAGAGTGTTACTGCCCGGGCGATCATGCGCCTGCTCCCCTCACCACCTTCTTATATAAAAGATGGAGAAATTACTTTTCTTGGAGAAAATCTTGCCAATAAAACAGAAAAAGAGATGGAATCGATACGTGGGAGAGATATCGGTATGATATTTCAGGATCCAATGACTTCGCTTAATCCAAGGATACGAATTGGCAACCAAATAGCTGAAAGTTTAATAAAGCATCAACAATTATCGAAGAAACAGGCCAAGGAACAAACCATTGAACTTCTGGAGCTAGTTGGTATCAAGGACAGTGAACGTCGTTATAACCAATACCCCCATGAATTTTCGGGAGGAATGCGGCAACGCGTTGTGATTGCTATTGCACTTTCCTGCCGACCTGCGTTACTGATCGCAGATGAACCCACAACTGCACTGGATGTAACAATTCAAGCACAAATTTTAGCACTGATGAAGAATATACAAGAGCGCTTTGGTACATCAATTATTTTAATTACACATGACCTTGGGGTGGTTGCTGGTATGTGTGACCGGGTTGTTGTAATGAAAGAAGGAGAGATTGTAGAGACTGGGAAAACGGAAGCAATACTTACCGACCCCGAGCATCCGTACACTTTAAAGCTTTTACATGCGCTGCCACGTTTAAATGAAAAGAAAAAACCGAAGAAGGCACCACTTATTCAGACTAAAATGGATCCAAGTAGACCTTTACTTGCTGTCAAATCACTCAAGCAACACTTTATTTTAGGTAAAGGAGATGTCCTAAAAGCAGTAGATAATATTAGTTTCCATATTCAACATGGGGAAACACTTGGTCTAGTTGGGGAATCAGGTTCTGGCAAATCAACGACAGGTCGTTCCGTTTTACGTCTTAATGAACCTACAGATGGCAGTATTTTATATCAGGGAGTCCCTGTAAACCGGTTATCCAAAAGAGAAATGAAAGCAATGCGCCGCCATATGCAAATGATCTTTCAGGACCCTTATTCTTCGCTTAATCCCCGATTTAGGGTGATCGATATTATTGGTCAAGCGTTAGATATACATAAATTGAGCAAGAGTAAGGAGGCTAGGAAGAAGAGAGTTGAAGAACTGCTTGATATGGTCGGACTAGAATCATCACATGCCTTCCGTTACCCACATGAATTCTCAGGTGGACAGCGTCAGCGTATAGGTATTGCACGTGCACTAGCTGTGGAACCGAAGTTTATCGTCTGTGACGAACCCTTATCTGCACTTGATGTGTCCATTCAGGCTCAAATTGTAAAGTTATTGGAGGATTTGCAGCAGCGTCTTGGGCTAACCTATCTGTTCATTGCCCATGATCTATCTATGGTAAAGCATATTAGTGATCGAGTGGCTGTAATGTATGCGGGGAAAATTGTAGAACTTGCTGAAAGCGAAGAACTATACAGCAACCCGCAGCATGATTATACGAAATCATTGCTATCTGCGATTCCCATCCCCGATCCAAAAATTGAATCAAAGAAAAAAAGAACCTTGTTGACCGAACCGACCAAAGAATTTAAATTTGATGTTGAGAATTCCGAACTTAATGAGGTTTCTGAGGGGCACTGGGTAGCTATGCCGTGCAAGTAGTCCTATCTGAGGTGACTCCATTCCTGCCTTGGTGGAACAAGGAGAGCCCAGGTATCGGCTAATTGGTGTTTCCATTACATATTTATTCGACAAAGACGCTTAAATTCTTTGGGATAATAGGAGACTTTATTTATTCAGCGAACCCTAAACAGTTGAATAACTGAAGATATCTCCGCCTCATGAGCGGATCAAAAAATGAAATGCCTTCAAGTGGGTGTGGAATATAGGTTTAGATAAAAAGGCTAAAGTTGACTCATACTAAGGGTGAATTATATCGAGATATAATTAATAGACATCTAAATATAAATCCTTCTAATCAATCAAATAAACTATTTTATAGATAGGATTTTCAAAGAAACGCCCTGGCAGTTTGTAAGGGCGTTTAATGTATTATTAATCAATGAGGGCTACCAGGCCGCCTTCCGTTACTAAGACTGTAACAGAAAGCCTAAATCCCCCTATGCATTTCACGTAGATATCCGGTTCAACTGTTACAATCATACCGAATCAATAGTTTGGCCTCCTAATCCAAAGAACAGCACTACATAATCCAATAGCCCGATATGGTGAAGGTTATAACAAGCTCCACTAATCCTACTACCAACTATATCGGTCTACGCGCTTGCACATCTGGGAAAGTTGGAAAAGGTTGGTGAGGCTCCACTTGGTACCAATATGCTACTGAAGATACATCGTCCGAACGTTCATATAGTTTGATATCATCATTACCAATTTGTTGCAACACAACCTTTAGATTTTTATTGAAACGTATTGGGTCAGGTATATGCCATCTATATAGTCCATGCATTGGAAGCGCATCATTTCCGAATCCATGGGTAGGAATAGCATCCTTTTTGGGAAAGTTATCCCTTGTATGGTCCTTTGTAGACTGAAATGCATACCCCAAGAATGGTGTATTATAAGTAGATGATGTTATCGTCCCGTCCGACTGCTTCTTGTGAAATGCCCAAGCACCACCAAAATAATCCTCCGTACCTGTTCCGCAAATCGTTGGATAATGGTGATCGTCATCAATAAAGAATTTAAATTCTCCCTCTCCCCACCAATAACGTTCCAGAGCCGTAAGCGCTAAGTAGGTACCAACATAGTGACCGTGCGAAACTGTGGCAGTCGATAAACCGCAATATTTACTCACATCGTTTAATGTTATTTTCATTATTTTCATCTTCATACTGTCACTACCTTAAGCTTTAGTTGTGAATTTAAACGTTTAACTTTTTGTATAAAAATAATATGAATTTCTTAATAGAAGAGCTTGTATATGCTTCCCAAGATGATGAACCTTTGCCCTAATGTCGACGCCTTAGTGCCAACAGGACAAGGAAATTGTATAAGCTGCGGAAGATGATTACAAACATACACTTTAAAGAGTAAATATGGTATCGCTGCACTTTAACATAGCAAATGAGGCTGTCAGATTTTTTTAAAGCATTTTTTAACGAACCAACCTTTTAGGAACTAACCGTGTTTGTAAATTTTTTAAATATATGATAATGTGTAGAATATAAAAAAATGAACCACTGTTTCTAATATAGAACCAACTTATTGAAGGGAGTATGATATAGATGAGAGTCGCTACAGATATTGGCGGTACTTTTACCGATCTTATTTATATTGATAATGAAGGAAATATGGGATTTGATAAAGCGCATTCCACTCCACCAAATTTTGAAAACGGTATCATTGATGTCATTGACAAGAGCGGTATAAGTTTTGAATCTATTGATATGTTTTTCCATGGGTCTACCGTTGTTATCAATACACTTACAGAGAGAAAGGGGGCAAAAGTTGGACTAATTACAACAAAAGGAATCAGAGATGTATTAGAAATAGCTCGGGGCAATAGACCAGACTTATATAATTTTAAATATGAAAAACCAAAGCCTTTTGTTGAGCGATATTTAAGAAAAGAAGTAGAGGAAAGAATGGATTACAAAGGGGAGGTTCTTCAGCCGCTAAATAAGCAAGATGTCATCGATATTGTAGATTATTTCAAACAGGAAAAGGTTGAGGCGATAGCAGTTTGTTTATTACATGCTTATAAAAACCCCATTCATGAACAAGAGGTAGTCAGGATTGTGCAAGCAATTTGGCCGGGCATACCTGTTAGTGCATCAAGTGAAATAACTAAAGAGTGGAGGGAATATGAACGGACGAATACTGCCGTTTTAAATTCATATGTGAAGCCAATATTGAACACGTATATTAATAATCTATCAAATAGATTGAGTGATCATCATTATGATGGCATTAAATATATCATGCAATCCAATGGGGGAGTAACTACTTTCGAAAGTGCAAAGGACTATCCGATAAATTTGGTAGAATCAGGACCAGTTGCCGGAATTTATGGTGCAGCTGTATTAGGAGAAATGATAGGAGAGAGTAATATTATTGCTTTTGATATCGGTGGTACAACTGCAAAATGTTCATTAATCAATAATGGTGAAGTTCGGGTTACGACTGATTATTATATAGAAAGGTCGGAAAAAGGTGCGGGATATCCGATTAAGGCTCCAGTAGTAGATATTGTGGAAATTGGAAATGGTGGTGGATCAATTGCCTGGATTGACGAATTGGGTTCTTTAAAAGTTGGCCCACAATCCGCTGGTTCGAATCCTGGTCCGGTATGTTATGGACAAGGAGGAGAACAGCCAACTACAACCGATGCAAATTTATTAGTTGGTAGACTTTCCGAGAAAAACTTTGATTACCAGGTAAATAAACAACCAGTTAATAACGCGATTAAAGAAGTGGTTGCCGATAAATTTACTACGACAACAGAGGAGGCAGCATTAGGTATTATCGAGATGGCAAATTCCAATATGTTAAATGCGCTAAAGCTCATCTCGGTAAGGAAAGGATATAACCCTTCCGAATTCACAATGATTGCCTTTGGTGGCGGGGGGCCGATGCATGCAGCTGAACTTGCAAGGAACTTGGGTATGAAAAAAGTTATCGTACCGTTTTCAGCTTCCGTCTTTTCAGCTTGGGGCATGCTTATGACTGACATTCGTCATGATTATATTCAAACCTATTTACAGAAATTAAATAGAATTGAATTCAATGAAATTAATAATCTATGGAATAAGATGGAGCAAGAAGCCTTAGAACAATACACTGAAGAAAACATTCAAAATGAGAGAGTTATTTTTAATAAATTTGTTGACCTTCGTTATGAAGGTCAAGAGCATACGGTAAAGGTTCCAATTACGAATGATGCGTGGGATGCTAATTTTATAAAAAACTTAAAAAATAAATTTCATGAGTTACATGAACAAAGTTATACATTTATACTGCCAGATGCAGAAGTAGAAATAGTAAACCTTCACTTAACAGGTTTCGGCCAAGTGGAAAAACATAAATTGCGCAAATTAGAAGAAACCGGAGCTACATTAGAAGAAACTACTCTAGAATATAGGAATGTGTATTTTAGGGATCAAGGATGGGTAGAGATTCCAATTCACAGCAGAAATTTGTTAGATCCATCGCATGTTGTAATGGGACCGGCAATTATCGAGGAAAGTACGTCTTCAACGTTAATTTTGGATAATCAAAAAGCAGAAATCGATGCATTCGGAAATATTATTATTGAGATTGAGGTGGAAAAAGTTTATGAACAATAATAGCCCATTTGTAAACGAGGTAATAAAAGATTCATTATTATCGATTGGTGACGAAATGTTTGCTGCCTTGGCAAGGACATCAATGAGCCCGATTATTTATGAAGTACTGGATTATGCGTGTGGTTTAACGGATGCACAGGGGAATTTAGTCAGCCAGGGAAATGGGGTTACCTCGTTTATTGGCATGTTAAGTCCAATGGTTAAGTCGGTAATTGCCGATCACAAAGATGATTTGTATGAGGGAGATATCATTATTATTAATGATCCTTATACTGGTGGGGGTTCTCACCTCTCAGATGTTGGCTTGGTGATGCCGATTTTTTCTGATGGGAAGATAGTTGCTTTTTCAGCCAATAAGGGGCATTGGACGGAAGTTGGCGGGAAGGATCCCGGTTCTTTTACGAATGATGCTACTGAGATATATCAAGAAGGAATCCAGCTGCCCGGTGTTAAATTATTTGAAAAAGGAAAGTTAAATAAAGCGGTTGAAAAAATTATTTCCACAAATGTAAGGCTGCCCAAATTATCAATTGGCGATATGTGGGCCCAAGTTGCAGCATTAAGAACGGGCGCGAAACGATTTGTCGAATTATGCAACAGTTATGGATCGGACACGGTTACGGATGTTATTGATAACTTAATAAAAAGTTCTGAAACATACGCACTCAAAGAATTAGCGCTTTTGCCCAGAGGTTCTTTTGAAGCGGAAGACTTTATTGAAGGGGATCCAAAAAAAGGTGGGCCTTATAACATCAAAGTAAAAGTAACCATCACAGATGATGAATTTATTTGTGATTATCGGGGATCTCATCCACAAGTAACCAATCCAGTAAACTGCTCCTATTACGGGTTAGTTGCTAGTGTTAGGGTCATGTTTTTAGCCATTCTTCGGCCAAAGTTCAATATTACGGAAGGTTTGTTTAAACCACTACGAATTATCACTGATAAGCAATCCATTGTTTCGGCGGAAAGACCTGCTCCCGTATCTATGAATTTTGAAGCTAGACTTGGCGGAGCAGAATTGATTTGGAAAGCACTTGCCCCATCTTTACCGGATCGGCTTTCCGCAGGTCATTTGTTATCCGTATGTTCAGTAACATTGTCAGGGGTGCATCCAGATACGAACGATGATTTCCTTATTGTAGAGCCTTCTGTAGGTGGTTGGGGAGCAGGTGATAATCACGACGGTCAAGGTGGACAATTCTGTATGGGAGACGGTGAAACATATAATGTTCCTATCGAGGTAGCAGAAATAAAGTATGGTGTCAGAGTAAAAGAATACAGCTTCCGGGATGACAGTAGTGGCGCTGGTGAATTTATTGGTGGTAAAGGTGTCGTTCGATCGTACGAAATTTTAAGTGATAAGCAACATCTATCGGCAAGTTACGGAAGATTTTCATTTAAACCATGGGGGATGAACGGTGGGAATGACGGGGCATCCAGCCTGATAAAGGTTTATCGAAAAGACGGAGAAATTGTTGGCCCATTTGGAGTGTCGACAAGAATGGAGTTGAATAAAGGCGACGTTGCTCAATTGGTCACACCTTCAGGAGGAGGCTATGGTGATCCTAAGTTAAGAGATAAAGGAAAAGTGAAACTGGATGTCAAAAATGAATTTTTTAGCGAAGAAGAGGCAGAGAAACTATTTGATGTAAGGTTAAACGATGATTGATAAAAAAGGATGTTTAACCTTTTGAACATCCTTGAAAAGTGGTGGCATAGATGACTTTGAAAACTTTGGGAATCGCATTAGATGTATTAAGTAAGTTTACAAAACAACATATTACATGGGGATTAAGAGAACTTGCCAAGGAAATGGATATGAATCATACCGTCCTATATCGGATATTAAAAACTTATGAGAGTAAAGGATTTTTGGTACAGGATAACGTGACAAAGAAGTATGAACTTGGATCAAAGATGCTTGACTTACTATCAGCTGTTCAGCAAAAAGTCAATTTATCCGACTTTGTTGTTCCTATCATGAAATCGCTTAGTAATGAGACAAATGAATCTGTATTTTTGACATGGAGAGATGGTTTTGCTGGTACAACCGTGGAAATTTCGGAAAGTCCCCAGCAAATTAAATTTGCCGTATCCATTGGGTATCAAACCCCTCTCTATGTTGGAGCTTCATGTAAAGTAATCATGGCATTCCTGCTTCCGGCAGAACAAAAGGAAATTATAAATAATGGAACGAATAAATTTACGGATCGGACCTTGGTAGAAAAAGAGGAAATTTTAAGCAGTCTGGAAGAAATCAAACAACAGGGATGGTGTTACTCAGAAGGGGAATTTTCAGAGGATGTTTTCGGTATCGGGGTGCCCATCTTTGGAAAGGATGAGAAAATTCTCGGGTCGTTAACCATTGCGGGGCCCATTTACCGGATAACTCCAGATAAAAAGAGTCTATTTTTAGACAGGCTTCTGAAGGGGAAAACGGAAATTGAGCAATCTATTCAATTATTAGGTGTTGATGATGTATATAAATAACCATGAAATTAGGGAGGTTCAGCGATGGAAGAAAAAGAATTCATAGATGTTAAACACCCAGAAATAGAACATCCATCTATTAAGGATCCTGCAATATTAACCGTAATCATTTTCTTAGCGGTAATCGGTGCAATAATCGGAGTTCAGTTAATTACATCATTGGGGATTTCAGCAAACACATCGATTGTAGGTGCTGTTTTTGCCATGATTTTGTCCCGAATACCGTTGCAACAGTTAGTCAAATTCAAATCGATTCATTCCCAAAATTTAGTGCAAACTTCTATCTCTGCAGCAACCTTTGGGGCCGCAAGCAGTTTAATTCTCCCAATCGGTATCCCATATGTGTTGGGAATGACTCAATTAATTATTCCACTTTTCATTGGCGTCATCATGGCGATGTTTGTTGATGCGTTGTTATTGTATAAGTTTTTTGACACGAAGGTTTTCCCGGCAAAAGAAGCTTGGCCCCCTGGTATTGCTACTGCAGAAGCCATTAAAGCTGGTGATGAGGGCGGAAAAAGAGCCAAATATCTTCTGACAGGAATCGGCGTTGGAATAATAGGCTCGATATTAAAAATACCGATGTCGGCATTCGGTGTCGCTTTCATCGGAAATATTTGGGCACTTTCGATGTTTGGTTTGGGTTTATTGGCTAGCTCATATTCTCCATCAATCATAGGCGTTAATTTAGATGATTATTATATACCGCACGGATTTATGATTGGTGCAGGCATTGTAGCACTGTTTCAAGTTTTGTTCATTATATTTAATAAGAACAAAAAGGTCAAAAATGAGGAAAAAGCGTATGCAAAAAATACAAGGGAGATTGGCCAAGGGTTCGGCTACGGTTTTATAGCGTACGTGATTGTTTCCATTATTATGGCTATCATAGGCGGCTTGTACACAAATATGTCGCTTTTTATGATCATTGGTTTTGCCTTATTTGCAGCGGCGGCAGCATTTGCCCATGAACTAATTGTCGGTATTGCTGCCATGCATGCAGGCTGGTTTCCAGCTTTTGCAGTTGCATTAATCACACTAATCATTGGAATATTAATCGGCTTTCCGACTGAAGCGTTGGCCATGCTGGCAGGGTTTAGCGCATGTACAGGAGTAGCATTTGCTGATATGGGTTACGATTTGAAAACCGGGTTTATCTTGAGGGGAAACGGCGAGGATCCAGCATTTGAAAAAGAAGGGCGGAAACATCAATTGTTAGTTGCAATGGTTGGATTTTCTGTTGCCGCCATCATCGTGCTGCTTACCTTTAATCATTATTTCTCCCAAGGTTTAATTCCACCTATTAATCATGTATATGCGGCTGCAATCCAATCAGGTGTATCTAATAGTATTGCTCTGCATTTGATCATATGGGCTATACCAGGAGCAATTTTACAACTTATTGGAGGATCGGGAAAACAGCTGGGGATTTTGTTTAGTACAGGCTTGTTATTAATCAATCCGCTTGCTGGGTGGGCTGTTTTAGTAGGTATCATTATCAGAATAATTGTACTTAAGAAAGCTCCCCAACATGAACAAAATATGACGATTATGGCTGCAGGAGTCATTGCAGGAGACGCGATTTATAGTTTCTTAAATTCGATTATTAAAGTGGGTAAATAGAATATAGGGATCATTTAATTCAGAAAACTCATTATTATTGTTAAACATCGTTATTAAATAACCCCCGCCTCTATAGTAAAATCAATAGGCAGGGGTTATTTAGTGCCTTTTCAATTACAATATCTGAAATTCCCTAGGAAAAGAAGTCAATAATTCGCCGTCACCATCTTCATTACCCATATTCCCCGCCCACCCTACAACTTATAATCTTTTTTGCAGGACTTCGTTGCTAAAATTGTCGAAGGGTAAAGGTACAAGTCCAATGAGGTGATGACATTGAACAACACAGCCCCGCAAATTCCCGATTTTCAAGTATGCCATGTAGGAGTTGCACCCATTATTCGTCAGTTAATTGAGGGCTAATCAAGCGGATCGATGAACTATCTCACGTAAAAAAGGAAGATTGCAATATATCTTGGCACCTGCATTGGAGTAATCATGATCAATCAATTGACGAGTCGAAAGGCACTTTACAAAATAGAAGAGTTCTACGAGGGGCAGGATGTGGAATTATTATTTGGTTCAGAAATAGAGCCCATGATTTTAATGATGATGCATTAGGACGGGCACTGGACGCTCTTTACCATACTGACCTGAAAAAAGTTTATATCCAGGCGGTTCAAGGTGTGCAGGAAGCTATATCAGCTTTGAGTTTAGACAGACTTCATATTGATACCACCTCGTTTGTGTACACAGGACAGGACAAGGAAGCGATCATCTTCTTAAAATTATGCGCGGTTATTCCAAAGATCACCGGCCGGATCTGCCGCAAATAAAGTTCGGAATGGGAACAACGGGTCAGGGAACTTCGGTATATGGAGAAACTCTGGATGGAAACCAGGACGACAAAAATGAAATGGCCACTTTTCGAAGACCATAACGGACTGGTTTTCCCCGGAAGCGTTGGCAAAAGACAAACTGGATGGAAAGACGTATCTATTTGTCATTGTTCACTCCAATAAGTGGGACGGACGAAAACAAAAAAAGTATCACATCCCAAATCGAAAAAGAAAAACAGAAGTGGGAAAAAGACAAAGAAAAACTGGAGAAAAAGGACTTTTCCTGTGAACGTGATGCAAAGCTTGCCCTGTCCGAATTTCACCGCGGCGCTCATATGATAGAAAGATATGTTGCTTCAGAAACAAGGGCAGGAAAACGGAAAAAAACGGGGACGTCCCAAAAAAGGCGAAACCACGCCACCATCAGTGACGGTCTATACCGTAAAACTGGTCATTCATCCACCATCCGACGAACAATTGGAACAACTACGTGAAAAGCCATCGACCTTTATCCTGATAACAAACAATATGAATAAACTGGAGACGCCGGATGTGGAGTAGTTGCTAAAAGCCTACAAGGAGCAGCAAACAGTAGAAAACCGATTCCGATTTTTGAAAAACCCCTATTTTATCGGCAGAGACTTCCTGGAAAAGCCTAAGCGTGAAGAAGCTTTTGCCTATGTCATGATGTTAAGCGTGATGGTGTACAGCGTGTTCGAATGTCTCATCCGCTAAAGCATGGAAATGGAAGACGAGCCACTTGACTTGATGGGGGGCAGCAGAAACAGCTTTCGCCCAACAGGAGAATCCGTATTAGAGATTCTGGACACGGTTGATATCGTTCATTTCAAACAGGATGGGAAATAATAAGAGTATTACCGGAAAACGCAAAAGCAAGGGTGAAACGAATTTTAGGATTATTGGGAATGTACGATGCTGTTTTTACACAGCCAAATAGCAAAAATGCTGTCGAAAAACTGAGCAAGTAACAAGTGCATGAACATCCTTTGTCTGTTTTGTGTCGAATACTACGAGGTTTGTCATGTATTGTAAAAAAATGTCATAAAAACAACTTGGAATTGTTTTTATGACATTTGCATGGTGGAAAAGTATGGCTTTAATGTGTTTGCGGGGAATCTGGGTTAATACATTTCAAGGGCAAAGTTGCCCTTGAAAACTAAAAACCAAAAAACAGGAATAGCTACCGCTATTCCTACAAAAATCACTCATCCTCCACATCAACATCAATATAAAAACTAACCCTGCTCCCCAACAAATAATACTCCGAATAATGCACTGGAATATCATTATTATCATTAATAACTCAAGTATCGGACATGATAAATAAACCTCAACCTATGGTATAAATAGAACAGAGGTGATTTTATATCATGCTGCACCTGGATTAAGTAACGGGTT
>BMJD01000031.1 GCA_014642895.1 Lentibacillus populi | reverse complement strand
ATTTTTTTCAGTTCGTCCAGACTTTTTAATTGAGCCTTGGCAGCTTGAACAGCACTATTAGCGTAATAGTCGTCCAATTGATATTTTTCCTTGACGTTTACATGGATCGATTTTTCCCGTCTACTCTGGCCCGAACGCTTTTCCTTGACCAAGGTATTCAAGACGAACTGTTTTGCACGGTTGAAGCAGGATAAGCAATCGCGAATAGCTCCAACAACTGAATTGGAAAGTGTATTTTTATAGATTCGATTAGAGAAATATGCCTTTGTGCTCATCCCTTAAAAGCCCCCTTTTCTACCATCTATGCCTATTATCACTCGAATACACGTTCTTGTCAACTTCAAAAAATCTCTCTTGGAGAGGCGATTCATCCCCTACCTACTCATTGGATTTCACCCTATACATTCCTTGAGGAAGGGGTCTTCTCGCCAATGGAAGATAAAATGATGCTACTAATCCTATATACTTTGGCTATATTTGAAAGCAGCGTACACTTAAGGACCCCTATATCACAGTTATACAGGGGCATTTTGTAAATAATATCATATTTATTACAACTTCCTCACTCTAAAATTATCCCCCAAAACCGCCCAGTTTTGCGGGAATGGGTTTCCTAACACCCAGTAGCTTGCTCCTCTTAGACCATATTCCTTTAACACATCGTATTTTGCTTGAACACTGCGGGCATCTTCAAACCATACTTCATGCTGCTGACCAGTCTCATCAGTATAGCGGAAAAATGGCGACTGGTAGGTTGTATTATACTGAATACTGGCGCCATAGTTTGCTGCCATCTGGACGGCTTCTTTCGGGCTGATCGTTCGAGCGATTGTCCCCTCTTGCCACGGAATTTTCCAATCACGGCCGTATAATGGTATCCCCATCATAATTTTATTGCGGGGAATGACGGTAACAGCAAAATCCAATACTTCACGAACTCTATTAATTGGTGCAATAGCTAATGGTCTGCCACCGGCCCAGCCCCATTCGTATGTCATAATGATAACGAAATCAACAATCTCTCCATGTGCAGCATAATCATGTGCTTCGTACAGTAATCCTGGTTGATCTGCACTGATTTTTGGTGCAACGGCTGTTGAAACAAGCAATCCTTCAGGACGCAGCCTTGTCACTACTCGGCGTAAGAATGCGTTATAATTTTCTCTGTCTTCCGGATAAACGTATTCAAAGTCAAAGTTTACTCCTGCATATCCTTTTGCCCTTATGGTTTCTAAAAGATTTGCAATTATCCTTTCCTGCAGGTCTGGATTTCTTAAAATCGTGGCAGCCAAGTCTGAATCAAAGTTTCCCCCGGAAAAGTTTGTTAAAACAAGGAGTGGGGAAACACCGTGCACTCGGGCTGCCTCCAGCAAGGCGCCTTCCTGCATTTGCGTAATTGTCCCGTCTTCTCTCATACTGTACATAAATGGGGAAAGATAGGTGAAATTTCTCCCTAACGCCAGTACCTCCGCTCTCCCTTGTTCATTTATTTGTGTAATATAAGCATTTATTTCTGTTACCGGCCGATTGCTGTGAGGAATTCGCAATGTTTGGCCTGGGTGTAGCACAGATGTTGGTGTGATATTATTCGCCTGTGTAATTTGATTTACGGTTACACCATACTTCCTGGCAATTGACCAAAGCGTATCACCTGCTTGTATCGTATAGGAAAAATAAGGAAGTACAAGCATTTCACCTACATAGATGAGTGATGGATTTGTAATATTGTTTACCGCGGCAAGCTCTTGGACAGTTACACCATGCCTATCCGCGATTGACCACAATTGATCACCAGGCTGCACCACATATTCACGATAAGGAATCGGAACAACCAGTGTCTGCCCAACGACTAAGACATTTGGATTATCTAACTGATTTACTAATACAATTTGGTAGATATTTGCATCATAGCTTTGTGCTATCCCCCATAACGTTTCCCCCTGCTTAACCACATGAATTTGCATCGTTATTTCCTCCAATTTTCATTTCTATATCCATGCTATTCATGTGACATCCGTCCTGTTAATGACTAGTTGAAGTGTCAAACGAGGGTTGACATTTATGCCAATTTGGGATAAACTAATTTCGAAAGTTGCATTAGGTAAACTATATTTTATTAATCCATATAACTGGTTGGAGGAAAACAATTAGAAAAGAAGGAAAAAATTATGGGAGCAACTGAAAATATTTTTAACGGGAAAACAAGAGGATTCAAGCGGATATTACCCTTTTTAGGGCCTGCCTTTATAGCGTCCGTTGCCTATATTGACCCAGGTAACTTTGCGACAAATATTACTGCCGGATCAAAATATGGTTATATGCTGTTATGGGTTATTGCAGCTTCTAATTTAATGGCGGTATTAATACAAACCCTGTCTGCAAAATTAGGGATTGCAACTGGAAAGAACTTGCCTGAGATAGCACGACAGCGGTTTCCAAAAGGGATTTCCTATTTTTTGTGGGTACAAAGTGAACTAGTGATTATGGCGACGGATTTAGCCGAATTTATAGGTGCTGCATTAGGTCTTTACTTGCTTTTTGGAATACCAATGCTACCCGCTGCACTGATAACGGCGATTGTCTCATTTGCCATACTGGAGTTGCAGCGCCGGGGCTATCGTTCACTTGAAATAGGAATTGCAGCAATGGTTATGATGGTTGTACTTGCTTTTGCATTTCAAACATTTTTAGCAAAACCGGATGCACTTCAAGTTTTAAATGGAATGGTCATACCGCGTTTTGATGGAGTAGAAAGTATCTTGCTCGCAACAGGCATTCTCGGAGCAACGGTAATGCCACACGCGATCTATTTGCATTCATCCCTTATGCAAAACCGGATAGTCGGCAAAAATGATCGGGAGAAAAAACTTATCTTTAAATTTGAATTTACCGATATTGTGGTTGCCATGATAATCGCTGGTGCTATTAACATGGCTATGCTGATTATCGCTGCTGCATTATTTTATAAAGAGGGGTTAGTAGTTGAAGATTTGGATGTAGCGTTTCGTGAGCTAAACCATTTAATCGGGCCATTTGCAGCTGGGGCATTCGGTGCCGGTTTGTTAATCGCTGGGTTGTCCAGTTCTTCAGTTGGTACGTTGTCAGGCGATGTTGTCATGCAAGGGTTTATTAAGAAGCGCATACCCCTATATGTACGACGGTTTGTTACGATGATTCCGCCTTTACTTGTAATTATTTCCGGGGTAAATGCAACATATGCGCTTGTCATAAGCCAGGTGATTCTTTCATTTGGTATTGCATTTGCACTTGTTCCACTAATTATGTTTACAAGTAACCAAACCATTATGGGGGTTCTGGTCAACAAACGTATAACAACTATTGCAGCTTGGATTATCGCTGTTTTAGTTATTTTATTAAACTTGTTTTTGGTGGTCGAGTTAATTTAACTGCAGTACAGGGACAGTCCTAAGACTGTTCCTGTTTTTTACATATTTTCCAGTCGTTCAATTCGACTCTCTATTGGTGGATGAGTAGCCCATAGACTGCCCCGTTTTTTACGCTTATTCCCTAAAGGTCGTGCAATATACATAGATGCTGTTGCCTCTTTCGCGTTTTTAACATCTCGTGGATTCTGGCTGATTTTCGTTAAGGCATTAATCAGCCCCTTAGGATTGCGCGTTATTTCGACTGCAGATGCATCAGCCAAATATTCACGATTTCTGGAAACAGCTAGTTGCACAAATTGAGCCGCAATCGGTGCCAGAATAACAAATACCAGTGCAATAATCATTAGAATAGGGTTGGACTTCTTATTTCCCCCGCCACCCCTTCTGCCACCACTAAAAAATAGCATGCGCGACCCAAAATGGGCAATTAAAACAATAACACCGACTAGTGCTATGCAGAGTGTCATCAGACGAATATCATAATTCCGTATATGTGAAATTTCATGGGCTGCCACACCAGACAACTCTTCACGATTCAACCTGTCCAATAAACCTGTCGTAAATGCAACAGCGCTTTTCTCAGGTTTTATTCCGGTGGCAAATGCATTAGGTGCCGGATCATTCACAATATAAACCTTTGGCACCGGAATCCTGGCAGCCAGTGAGAGTTCCTCCACAACATCGAAAAGTTGTGGATTGTCCTCACGCTTTATTTCCTTCGCCCCGGACATACTCAAAACCTGTGATGTTGCGGACATGTAGGTAATCGGTACATAGAATGCTAGAATGATAAGCGTAATGATTAACCCCGACCAGGAGTCATTATTAAACAGATAGCCGATTGCCCAGCCAATTACCAGCACAAGCACACTAAATACGGTGACCAGCAGGATCGTTTTGCGCTTGTTTTGCAATATTTGTTTATAAAGCATAATTTTCCTCCACTAAAAGGTTACATTTGGTACTTCGCGATCCGCTTCGGGAATCGATAATAGCTGTTCCTTATCAAAACGAAACATTCCAGCCAGTATATTAGTAGGAAAGGATTCCCGTTTAATATTGTAATCAGCTACTGTTTTATTGTATAGCTGCCGTGAATAGGCTACTTTATTTTCCGTCGTTGTCAATTCTTCCTGGAGATTAAGAAAATTCTCGTTCGCCTTCAGATCCGGATATGACTCCGATAATGCAAAAATTGACTTTAATGCTCCTTCAATTTGATTATCTGCCTCAATTCGCTCTTGTGGTGTGCCATTTACTAATTGACTACGGGCCTGTACAACTTTTTCCAATGTTTCCTTTTCATGCTTTGCATATCCTTTAACCGTGTTCACCAGATTAGGGATTAAATCATGACGTCTTTTTAACTGTACGTCAATTTGACTCCATGCCTCTTGTACCCAATTACGGTATTTCACCAACCCGTTATAGGACACAATGGAAAAAATTACAATGATAACCACAACTGCAATCACGATAATAGTCGGTACCATTTCTTCCATCCTCTCTCAAGCAGCTATTTTTTTTCACTATAAGTATATGATTGTACAGATATAGTATAACATAGAAAGTAATCTGTTTTTTGCCTAAAAAACGCAAGTCCCGTGACTTATAAAGCATAAAGTCACCGGGACTGACTTCGCCCAATTATTCACCTGTTTTTATACTGATAAATTTCTGCTCCATCATTTCTTCCATTGCATATTTGACTCCCTCTCTGCCGACACCACTGTCCTTCCAGCCACCGTAAGGCATGTTATCGATTCGGTATGTTGGAATATCATTTACAATAACGCCTCCTGTTTCCAAACGTTCAGCCGCATAAAACGCCCGCTCTAGGCTTGGAGTCATAACGCCTGAATTTAATCCATACCGGGAATCATTGGCTTCATTAATCGCATCGTCCAACGTATCGAACGGAGAAATACAGACAATTGGACCAAAAACTTCAAAGCGGGATACCTTGGAATCACGATTTACATTTGTCAGAACAGTTGGCATCATAACGTTTCCCTTTACATTGCCGCCACATTCAATTTTAGCACCTTCCTCCACAGCTTCGGTCAGCCAGCTTTGCAGGCGTTCCAGCGATTTTTTTGAAATAACTGCTGTTATATTGGTTTTCTCATCAAGCGGTGAACCAACGACCAGCTGTTTCGTTCGGGTGACAAACCGTTCTAAAAAGTCGTGATACAATGATTGGTGAACATAGATTCGCTGAACCGAAATACATACCTGACCATTGTAGGAAAAAGCCCCCATTACACTGCGTTCAGTGATTTTATCAATATCTACCCCTTCGTCAATAATAAAAGGAGAATTCGATCCAAGCTCAAGTGTCAGCTTCCGGAAGCCGGCTTGCTGCTGGATCAGATGCCCAACCTCAACGCTACCGGTAAAGGTTACCTTTTTTACGTGTGGATGGGTGGTTAATGCCTCACTTAGCACATCCCCTTTACCCGGAATAATATTCAAGACCCCATCCGGAAGACCAGCCTCCTTAAATACCTCAGCAAGAAACAATGAACTTAACGGGGTTTGTTCTGCGGGTTTTAACACAATGGAATTCCCAGCAGCGATTGCGGGTCCGACTTTATGGGCAACAAGATTAAATGGAAAATTAAACGGTGTTATCGCTGTTACTACACCGATTGGGGTTCGTTTAGTAAAACCAAAACGGTTTTCGCCACCCTCTGCCGCATCCATGGGAATTCGTTCACCGTAATTGCTCTTGGCCGCCTCTGCGGAAAAACGATAGGTTTGTACAGTACGGCTTATTTCCTCCTGAGCATTGCGGATTGATTTAGCACCCTCCAGCGCAATAATTTTGGCACACTCATCACTGCGCTCTTCCATAATCGTTACAACTTTAGCTAAAATTTTCGCGCGTGCATGTGCAGGGTAGGACCGGAATTTTTGAAAAGCAGCGTGCGCCTCCACAATGGCTTCCACAGCATCCTCCGGTTCCGCTTGTCCAATTTGTGCCAGTTCTTCTTCCGTATGCGGGTTATTTAAAGGTTCATATGCCTTGGCTTCCCGCCATTTCCCGCCAATCCACAATTGCCACTTCTTTGTCATCTTGCGTTCCTCCCATTCTTGAGGTGCTGTCACTTCCCGAATAATATTACGGGGTTTGTGCAGCCTCTTAGCATTATAGTTTACAAATATAATCACCAAGTGTTTTGGTTAGCTCGACATTTTCTGAGTAATCTACATCTACATCAACTAATACAATCGTTTCGCTGGCAAGTGCCTCTTCCAAGGCAGGTAATAGTTCATCTGAATGTTTTACCTTAATCCCCTTACAACCAAAGCTCTTAGCGAACGTTAAAAAGTCTGGATCGGTAAAAGCAATCGCATTTGTCCGGTCATATTTATTCAGCTGCTTCCATTCGATCAATCCATATTTTTCATCGTGGAAAATAACGATTACCATAGCTACCCCGAGCCGCTTTGCTGTTGCTAACTCAACACCATTCATTAGAAAAGCGCCATCACCCGTAACAGCAACTACTGGTTTATCCGGATTCGCAAGTTTTGCTGCAATTGCCCCTGGAACAGCAATACCCATGGCTGCCCAGCCATTCGAAATGATCGTATGATTCGGTTTTTCCGGCTGATACAGACGAGCAACCCATAATTTATGTGCTCCGACATCGGAAATAACAATTGCTTCGCCTTTTTCTGCCTTTTTCAGATCAGCAATAATACGTTGTGGTTTCACAGGACTACTTGATACTTCATCAGATGCATGAAGTTTTTCTACAAGCTGTGATTTCAACGCTTTCACTTCTGGCCAAAGTTCTTTTGCTTTCACATGGGGGCTTAATGCTTTTAACGACTCCCCTACATTTCCTACTAACTCTGCCTCAAGTGGATAATAGGCATCAATTTCTGCAGGTAGACTGTCAATATGAACAATTTTATTCATTGCCTCATCATTCCAGTATTTTGGCAGATACTCGACAAAATCATATCCAACTGTGATAATACAATCGGCAAGATCGAAGCCGCACAGCACATAGTCTTTCGACTGCATCCCAACCGTATACAATGTCAGCGGATGATCGGATGGGAGAATGCCCTTTGCCATAAACGTGTTTACAACTGGAATATTTTTAGCTTCAGCAAATTCTCTTAATGCTTTGGCTGCATCATTGCGAAACACACCGTTTCCAGCCAGGATTATTGGCTTTTTTGCTTGATTGATCTTCTCTGCAGCCTTTCTTACCTCATCCTCTGCCGGTTGTGATATTGGCAATGGTGTGACAGGGAGCACCTCCCCATTCGTGTCCGTCATGGCAATATCCTCGGGAAGCTCAATATGAACGGCACCAGGCTTTTCCAAAACAGCAGTCTTAAATGCTTTCCGAATAATTTCCGGAATGGTGTGGGCAACGCGTATTTGCTGATTCCATTTCGTTATTTCTTCAAAAACACCGATAATATCTACATATTGATGTGATTCCTTATGAATACGTTCAAGCCAGGCCTGTCCTGTAATGGCAACAACTGGCGCATGATCAAGATAAGCATCACCAATTCCTGTCAGCAGATTGGTGGCACCTGGCCCAAGTGTAGCTAAACAAACGCCAGGATTCCCGGTAAGTCGGCCGTAGACATCTGCCATAAACGCTGCTGCTTGTTCATGATGAACAACAATAAATTCAATATTAGAACCAATGAGCGAATCAACCAGATCCGTATTTTCCTCACCAGGAATACCAAAAATATATTTTACGCCCTCATTCTCTAAACACCTTACAAATAAATCCGAAGCCTTCAAGTCGTTTAGCCTCCTCGTTGTTTATTTTTTTATAGTGTTCCGTGACAGTAGAAAAATTATGTAGTAACTAGACTTTTCCGGGTTGGAGCGAGGTTTATAGAAGATTTTGTTGCTGGTTGACTTATAGCTAGCTGTTTTATTAACATCTTCGGTACAGCTTGAACGGTACAAACGCAATGAGCTATAATAATTTAAAATGCGGGGTGGAAAGGGTGGATAAACTTGATTGTGCGGGATCACTCGGATCGTTATATTTTAATCGAACAGGATAACCATGCCCATATATCTGGCAAGCTCGCGGCGAATTGGCAAGAGGCACTTTTTCAGGGAGATAGGGTAAGAAAAGCAGTTGAATTTGCTATTTATCATCATGATCTTGGCTGGAGACTTCTAGACAAACAACCATTCTGGAATGATAAAAGCAACAGGCCATATACATTCTTGGATTTCCCCGAACTTCCGAAAACCGTTTTTTACAAACATGGAATTGATGAGGTTGAACAAAACGATACCTATGCAGGTCTATTATGCAGCCGGCATTACACGCGCTTTTTGGAGAATAGCACACTAGAAGAAGCACGGTTATTTGTTCAGCATGAAAAGAGGCGACAGCAGCGGATCAAACAATCACTACCCGCATTCGACCAAGCAAGCTTCGACTTTCATTACGGGCTGCTGCAATTTTGTGATAATGTATCATTGTATATTTGTTTGAATGAACCTGGAGCTGCCAAAGAACAGGAACACCCTTTTTTTAAGGATGGTATTCCTATCCCCGATTCATTTGCTTTCTTAAAACAGAAAAAGGCAGAAGTCGCTTGGATGAACGATCAGACTATCATGATGGACGTGTTCCCCTTTAACGGTTCTGTAGACGTTATGCTAAAACAAAAAACAGTAACGAAAGAATCTATTTTGGAAAAAGGGGTGATAGAGAGCTATCAAAATGCCCCGTTACAACAAACGACTATTATGATCGAGGCAAAAGAAGGTTACATTACGAATTGACATATTCTCAGAAAAATGGTTAAATAAAAGTAGATTTTCAAAGGGGAGTAGCTTTAACAGTAAAGTCGTCATTACAGAGTGCGTTTTAGACTCTCGGCTTTACCGGCAACTTACGGCGTTGTTAGCAAGACCTTTGCCAATGTGGTAAAGGTCTTGTATTTTTTTTGAGGCCTTTACCATATTAACTGGTAGAAGCCTCTATTTTTTTATTTGGAGAAGGGAGCAGTCGATATGGATTCACTTTGGCTGGAATATGGATGGACATTATTAGTACTAATCGGATTAGAGGGTATATTATCTGCTGACAACGCACTCGTTCTGGCAGTAATTGCTAAACACCTGCCAGATGAACAAAAGAAACGTGCCATAAATTATGGTATTATCGGTGCGTTTATTTTCAGGTTCGCAGCCCTATTTGCGATATCTTTTCTAGTAAATGTGTGGCAGGTCCAAGCAATTGGTGCAGCCTATCTTATTTACTTGGGTTTAAAGCATGTATTTGGAAAGGAAAAGAAGAAAGAAGTATCAACCGGGAATGGTTTTTGGCCTACAGTAGCCAAAATTGGTGTTGCCGATCTTGCCTTTGCAATTGACTCGATTCTTGCAGCTGTTGCACTTGCCGTAGTCCTTCCTGAAACACCGTTACCGACGTTTGGCGGGATGGACGGAGGTCAATTTATAATTGTAGTTATTGCGGGGATTGCTGGTTTAATCTTAATCAAGTTTGCTGCAAACTGGTTTGTTACACTTCTAGACAAGCGCCCCGGGCTGGAAACAACAGCTTATTTAATTGTTGCTTGGGTTGGCGTAAAACTCGCTGTTATTACGCTTGGTCACAAGGATGTAGGCATCCTGGATGAGCACTTTGCCCATAGCACTGGCTGGAAAATTACCTTCTGGGGAATCCTTCTTGCTATAGCAGTCATTGGATGGTTTGTTTCAGGAAAGAGCAGCTCACAGAAAGGTTCCATTGAGGAAGGATCTTCTTAATATAACGATATAACGCCCTGTCGCTTCAGATGGTTTCAAGCGACAGGGCGTTATATTCATCTTGACCCATAAAGTCCCTGTTTCAATTTGTTCAATTCATCATTCAGCTGATGCATCATCGCTTCAGAAGCAACTTTTTTAGGTAGCCCTGTATCTAAAAAGATTGGCTCTCCGAAGATAATACTTGGCTTTTTACGCTTGAACAAATCTTTAAAGTTATTTGGACCGACATAAGCAACAGGTACAATTGGAACCTTTGAATGACTCGCAATGGTTACTGCCCCTCTTTTCAAAGGCACTTCATCACTTGTTCTCGTACCACTTGGAAATATACCGACAACTTCCCCTTCCGCCAGTAATCTACGCGGGATTTTAATGGAGCTCGGACCGGGATTTTCCCGATCCACGGGAAAGGCATTTAACTTTCTCATCAACCAATTTAACAAACCAGCTTGGAATAACTCCTTTTTCGCCATATAATGAATTTTCGTTGGCAATACGGATACTCCTAGCCACAATATATCTACCCAGCCTGTATGTGTGCAAGCTATAACATACCCTCCAGACTGTGGTAAATTTTCCTTATGATAAATTTTTATTCTGCCAAAAATGCTTAATACTATTTTTAAAACATAGGCTGCAAAATAATACATAACGATCCCCCTCTTCTGTAAGAGCTTATCCCTGCTATCACGTACAATATCGACTCAGGAATAACGCTTTTAAACTTATTTTAACACATAGTATTATGATCTGGTACTAATTATTACTATTGCTTTTTTCTTAAAAAGATTTATAATGAAATGGTTTGATAACCGTATCAAACACGTGGTTCGCAACCATCCCACGATAAAAAACTAAGGAGTGACTAAGATGAAATTAAAAACGCTGGTAATAAATGCGGTGATTGCGGCGCTTTATGTTGCGGTCTCATTAGTATTACTAATCTTTCCGCCGCTCGCCTTTTCGAATGTGCAGTTTCGTATCCCGGAGGTGTTCAATCACCTGGTTGTCTTTAATAAAAAGTATTTTGCCGGGATTGTTACAGGTGTCCTGTTAACAAACATCTTTTCCCCGACAGGAGTATTTGATTTGGTGTTTGGTGTGGCCCATTCAGCATTATCATTAGGAATTACCATCTGGCTTGGTAAATTCATTAAAAACCATTTAGCTCTTATGATTGTTAATACACTTGTATTCACATTTAATATGTTTATCATTGCCTTTGAATTGTACGTAGCTTTGGATTTCCCATTCCTGCTCACCTGGCTGACAACTGCTGCAGGAGAAATTGTTGTGATGGCAATCGGAATTCCAATTATGCATGCATTGAATAGGAAAGTACAATTTGGCAAATTGGTTTAATCAACGCAGCCTGCTATCTAAATGAACAGCAGGCTATAATTTTCTTTTTTGTTTGAGATATTTATACTTTTTTATAAGGGGCTGAATACATGAAACGATTTAGCTTAATGGTTATGTTAAGTTTAGTTTTTGTCCTAAACGCATGTGGCAATGATCTAAAAGGGGATGCACAGCTTAATGATGCTGACTTAACCGAATTTGAAAATGGCCTGCTTGATCTGATGAGTGGTGGTGCATTCGCATTTGACCTGGAAGTAAATAACGATGATCTTCAGGAAATACATAGTACAGTTGATTATTATACGAATGGCACATTTAATCGGCACGTACTGGACTTCAATACGGCGATTGATCCATCAAAAGGGCAAGATCCCGTTCGTATCATATTCATTCCACAGCAAATAGACGATCAACATGTACAATGGACTTCCTCGATTATGTCGAATGGGGTAGATACGGCCGAACAATCAACATTTACATCAGAGGCTATTCCTATTGAAACAACGTCTTACGCCTCTGGTCCAACTGGATTACCAGCGCCTCTTGTTATAGACAAGAAGAAAATCGTTGCTTCTACTGTATATTCTGATAAAAATGGAATAACTACCTATCAAAGCATTGAAACTGAGCAAGATATTCAGCAGGCTACCGACTATGAGGATGTTTTTCTGGTTACAATGGAATTGCACTAAAAGGAGGGTTAACCCTCCTTTTAGCTTCGTGACAACAAACTAAAAAAATTTTGCAGAGTAGGAACGATTTCCCCTTTTTGGATCATCTTTTCATATGTATCTTTGCTTACCCATTTAGCATCGATTACTTCGTCAGGTTGAAATTCCAGATCATTAAGCTTAGCGTTGGAGATAAACAGCCAGTTGTCGGAATGGTGATTGCTTCTCACTTCGCTAAAAAGAAGTTGTCCACTTTCTGGATTCAGCTCAATGCCCAGTTCTTCTTTTGTCTCTCTTAAAGCACCTTCCAAGCTGGTTTCCCCGGTCAATACGGAGCCCCCTGTACACTCCCACAGGTTTCCATAATGCTTGTTCGGATGCCGCTTTGATAGCAGGAGTTTCCCCCGATCATTTTGAATCCATACATGAACAACGATATGATAGCATCCTTCAGGCAGTGGCTCACCTCGTGTATGTGTCTTTCCAATCTTATTACGGTCATAATCGTATAGATCCCATTTTTCCAAAAGATCACCTCAGTTTTATTATGCTAATGGATAGGTAGCTTTACCGGTATGATAACAAAGCTTAGTTTATCATGTTTTACCAAAAACCTAAATAAGCATAAAAACTCTGAAAGTATATTTTTTAACCTGCGTTACAGCTACTAAGTCAAACTAATCACAGGCTCCATTACTGTCAACGTATTATTCACCGTATCCAGGTTAACGGTTGCACCAATTGGAATTGCCGCTTTATACGTGCCATGTGCAGTCGTAACATTGGTCATCAATGGTTTACCAAGTGGCACAAGGAAATCATTAATCAGATCTTCATAGGAGGTTCCGTAAGCAACCGGGCATTCCGTACATTCTCCAAGTACAATCCCAATGCAATCCTGAAATTTTCCTGCCAATTTAAGATGGTTAAGATATCTGTAAACCGTGTTAATTGGCTCGTGCGTTTCTTCCAGCAGCAGGATTTTCCCTTTCGTATCAATTTCGTAAGGGGTTCCAAGCGTACCTACAAATGATGTGAGGTTGCCTCCAACAATAGATCCGGTCACATTGCCCGGGACTCTGCTTATTTGCGGGATTCCAGGAGGATTTTGTATTTGTCTTTGTGCGCTTAATACTGATGTTGCAGAAAAAAACTGATTATAATTATAAGCTGGCGTGTTCATGGTAAAATCAATCAGCAACAGACTTTGGAATGTAATTAAATTTGCATACTGGGCCAGGACATTTTGTAAAACGGTAATGTCACTGTAGCCGGTTAGAATTTTTGGGTGGTTTTGGATAAAAGTGAAATCAAGATAAGGAAGTATCCCTGCGACACCAACACCACCTCTTGAAGGCAAGATCATTTTCACTTGGTCATCGGCAAACATATTCATCAAGTCAGAAGCACGTTCTTGATCCGTACCTGCAAGAAAGCCATCTTCCGCATAGACATAGTCACCTAACACAACCTGAAACCCAAGGCTCCTCACCGTTTCAATTCTACTGTTTATTACGCTGGCAGGTAACGGGCTTCCGAGCGTAACAATACCGATCGTATCACCACTTTGCAGTATCGGTGGTTTTATCGCCAACAGAGACACCCCCCTTAGTTAAAAATAAAGATCAATCTAGAATATTCATAAATAGTTGAACGTGTTCCTTTCTATATGTTTTGGCAACAAGCCGTTTTGCAGTTTATGCATTGATATGCAATGATAGTAGTAAATAAAATGATGGGAAGTGCAATGCGGATGACAAAAAAATATACATTACAACAACCAAAACTCCCCCATGAACTACCTGAAGAAACTTTTTCAATTAGCGACGATCCTTTTTTCAAGGGAATTACCATAAAAGATTGCTCCATTACCGGGGAAGAAATGAATCGCTTGGCCTTTGACCAGGTTATATTTAAAAATGTCTTATTTGAAGAAGTGGTATTTCGGGACATTGAATTAACCGACGTCATTTTTACGCACTGCGACCTTTCTAATGCGGACTTCAGTGGCGGAATTATCCATCGGGTAGAGTTTAGAGAATCAAAAATGCTCGGTATTGATCTTTCTGAAGCGACGTTAGGAAATGTCATGTTTACTACGTGTCACGCCAATTTAAGTTCATTTCGATTTGCCAGATTAAAACAAGTACTATTTCAGGAATGCTCTATGGATGCAAGTGACTTTTACGAATGTGCGTTAAAAAATATTCAATTCCAGCAATGTCATTTAAATGAGGCGACGTTTGCGAATGCCCCATTAAACGGAATTGATTTGAGCACCTGTAAATTTGAACGGTTGAATATCACGATAAATGATTTGGAAGGATGCATAGTATCAGCGGATCAAGCAATTGGATTTGCCAGATTACTGGGATTGAGGATCAAGGAATAAGCAGCTCCTATTGCAAATCCAATAGGAGCTGCAATGTTTTCCTAATAGTCCCGGGGCTTTGTTGCTAAAATTCGCATTCGGTATATATTCATCGCCGTTTCCCCCAATTGGTCGAGAAGATTATAGTTTGCATAGGCTCCTACAATCGCTCCGAATCCCGGGACGAGCTGAAGCATTTTTACCAGATCAATATAATCCCGGTATTCTTGCTGAAATGCTCGCCAATCCATATCGACGAGCTTTTCCTTTTCTATCTCCCAATTTTTCAATATATGAAGCGTTTCTCTTCGTTTCTCGTCATTTGAGAAAGCAAGCTGAAACACGTGCAGGATAAACAAGCGTTCTTCATATTTATTCGCATCAAATCCGTATACAGCAGCGGCATCGAACAAAAACTTCATTTTTATCGATAATAAAAGCGGAAAATCGGCAATCCCAAGAAAAATACCACCAGCACCAGTTCCGGCTCCCTCAACAACAGCGGTCTTTCGATAGGTGGCTAACTTTTCCTGAAGAAGTACATCACGTTCCTGCAAGCCCATCCCTGCTGATTGTCCTTTGTTTTGAATCAGGTTAGAACCAAACAGCGTTGCTTTGACCATGTTTTTGATACTCTCCGTTATCACACGATGAACCTTTTCCGGTATCATCCCATTTAACTTTGTCTGCGCTTTTTTTGACAGCCGGTTAAACAGACCCGATTGCTTTACTATTTTTCTTTCCCAGGCTTGAATCTCTTCATATACCTTTCGTTCATATTCAGTCATTTCATGTCATCCTTTGGTTTCTAATCGGTGATCGTTCCTATTTATCACTCACAACTGTAATACTCCCATTATCAGTAGTCAACTTTATGACGTTATCCCCATTGCCAATTATTGTGCTGCCATCGTATTTATTTAATATATTCACTTTACCATTACCCGTTTTCACAATAAACGTTGCATTTTGAGGAGCTTTTTCCGCCGCAACATTGATCCTCCCATTATTCGATTCTAATTCGAGCGGCTGATTCAGATCATGGATGGAAAGTGAAATACGTCCATTATTTGTTTTACCCACAATTTCACCGTTTACATCGTCCATCGTAATTTTTCCATTATCGGTTTCTGAACGAATAATCGATGCCGCAGCTTGCTTTAATTCCACTGTTCCATTATCGGAGTGGACATCCACTTCTTTAACCTCGAGTCCTGTCAGCTTAATTCGTCCATTACTTGTTTTTGCATTTAGCTTGGAGCCAGTGATTTCGTTAAATTCCAGCCGGCCGTTTGATGTCACAGCATTTATTTCATCGGCATTTACATGATTTACAAAAATTTTCCCGTTATCATTCGACACAATTAGCGAATGATATTGTTTTTCCGGTACATATACCTTTAGCGTTAAGGATGGTGAAAAGAAATCAAAGCTAAAAAGTTTGCGTTGTTCATCAGCTAACTTTATGGAAAGTATATGGTTGGTTACATCAACTGTGAATTTTTCTGTACCGTTTTTAAGCCGTTTTCCCGTCAATTCTGCTCTTGGCTCCGAATCGTCGGTAGCAATGAATTCTACTGTAGAATTGTCTGTTTGGATATCGATCGTCTTAAATTGGTCATCCGCTATCATTTTCTTTTCTGAAATAGATTCCTTTTGAAAAGCGGAATGATAGGTTAGGACGACCCCTATAATTCCAACAGCCAAAAGCAGGACACCAATAATAGATAAACCTTTCATGTTAATCATTAGTTAAACCACCTTTCACGAGGGAGGTATTCAGTTTCAGATAGCGGATAAATCCACGCGTTAGTATGTTTGTCAGATGATACATGCCAATTGTAATCAGTAGCCCTAATCCGCATAGCGCTATCGAGGCAAATAAGTCAAAAAGCACAAATGATCCGGGATAAATAACAACATTTATTAAAACAAGAAGCGGTGATAAACTAAAGGCTAATCCAATCACCCAACCGGCAGCAACAACTGCCAGCAAAGCAATAAAAGGCCCAAGTACGATAATTAGATTGAAAAATCCTAGTCCGATTCCTGCCCAAACCGCGCGAAACATATTTCCGGCGGTTACATTCGTCTCCGCCTTTTCCAAGTGATACATTGCAAGCAGTTCTCTGGCTATTTTATTTGGCGAGCCAAGCGCATCGGCAATTTGCTCTTCCGTTTTCCCCTCTGCTTTGCCAATAGCAAAATGCTCTTGATAATCCTGCAAAATATCTTGCTTTTCTTCTGTTGAAAGCTTTTTTAAAGAAGCATTTAATTGATCCATAAATTGCTTTTCAGTCATTGTTTTGCACACCTTCTTCGATTAATTGATTGACAGCATTGGAAAATTCCTTCCACTCCTGCATTTGTTCATGAAGATAATCCTTTCCTTTATCTGTGAGCTTATAATATTTACGCGATGGCCCCTCAGAAGATTCTTGCAAGTAGGTTGTAAAATAACCTTCTTTTGTTAATCTCCGTAGCAGCGGGTACATGGAACCTTCGGCAATTTCAATTTTATCTGAGATCCTTTGTACCAATTCGTAGCCGTAGCAATCCTGTTTCTCTAATAATACAAGGACACAAATTTCCAAAATACCCTTCTTAAATTGTACATTCACTATTGTCACCTCATCTTAACAATCTTCACTACCTTGCTATGAACAGTATCTGTCAAACGTTAATTTATCATATAGTACTGTTTAATGCAAGGTAGTGTGATAAAAATTTTTAAAACTTGCTGATATCCAATACTTACATGCAAGTTTGCTTTAAGCATTCCCAAATAACACGATTCGCATATTCATTTTTGTTTACTGCCTCGATTGTTTGTTGATGATATTCATTAGCTGGGGTAATTGGATATTCACCACAAATGTCAATACCACAAAACGCCTTTTCCCGAATAATTTCTTTCACCATTCCAATAAGCGGTTGCAGTCTCAATGTCCCGTGATCCCAAGCTGTTACCGCATCTCTTGAGTCAAGAACATCCTTATCAACGCTTATATAAACGGAATCTGTAGGTATTTCATCCATGATAGATTTTAAAATAGTGGATTCGCTGGTATGAAGGGATTGTTCCGAATATACCGCTACTTTTTCCACCATAGCAGACGGTATTTGCTGCTTCCAGTCCTCCTTTACACCAATAAGGATGACCTTCTCAAGCAAGGGGAGTTTTTTTACTGATTCGCGCACCCATGATCCGCATGAAATTAAAGATTCATTCGGACTTGGAAACATGTCCGTATGATGATCGAATAAAACTAATGTAAAAGGCTTTTGTATCACTGATAATAACAGGAAGGAAACATAATGGTAATTTCCGCTTCCCAAAAATGTCATCTGATTTATACCGCTCTGCTTGAGTTTCTGTTCAATCAGAAATAAACCATCTTTTTCACAAAACAAATTAGTACCTGGTATCCCTTCAAGGTCAAGCCACTGACAATTTTCTGTTTGAAGAAATGCCTGCTTACGGTACGTCTGGTCAAAATTTAATACTGTCACATGACTACCCATTTTTCTGATACTCCTATCGAAACATATTTAGGTAAGCTACAATAAATATTATAGCATTTCCATTATCAAAATTGTTGGAATTCATTTTGTCGATTGTTTTCCAAACAAAAACTGATAATATAAAATGGTAGCTATTTTCATAGATTAAGAAAGAAGGGCAACATGTTGAAAATAAAAGAACTAACTGCGTATCCATTTATCCTGACGGGAATCGTGTTTTTGTTATTATTCGGCGTTATTAGCTGGGGTGTGTATGTTGATAGCAGCTGGGTTCATACCTTTGATTTAACTTGGATTGACCATTTCCAATCCTACGTATCTAACGGAAAAACATCCTTTATTATGAAAATAACCGAGTTAGGAAATATCAGGCTTGTCATTGCATTGACCATCATCCTCGTTATTGTACTCTTTTTCAAGCGAAAGTATGCGGAAGGTCTTTGGTTAGGCGGGACAATTCTCGTCTGTGCAGCTATTGCAGTTAAACTTCTTAAACATCTGGTTGATCGGGATCGTCCTGAATATCTGCAGCTTATTACAAAGACAAATGAAAGCTTTCCAAGTGGACATGCGACCGCAACGACTATCTTTTATGGTTTAATCGGTTTGCTGCTGTTCCTTGCCGTGAAAAAAGGATGGACAAAATTTATTATAGCTTTTATAACATTGGCATGGATTTTGTTCATCATGGTAACCCGTATTTACCTTGGGGTTCATTATCCAACAGATGTGCTTGCTGGATTTCTTTTCGGCATGGCCTCCGTATTTATTTCGGTAGGGGTTTATTTAATTGCCCGGGATCCACTCCGTAATCTTCTGGGAAAACTAAAATTAAAGGATAAGAGCGAGTTATTGGAAAGAATGAGAGGGTAAATGAATGATCGCCTGCACGAATATGTGCAGGCGATCATTCATTTTATGACTGTCCCTATGATCCTTCGATATCCCGCTTGTTATATCCAATAAATCCGCCAATCACTAAGGCAACAGCATTAAGGTGGTTAATCTGGAGCGTTCCTGTTTTAGCTTCCGTTTGATAGAACGGATTTGTGCTGACTTATTTTCGATATAGATTTTTTTCAGCTCGTCCAGACTTTTTAATTGGGCCTTGGCAGCTTGAATAGCACTGTTGGCGTAATAATCGTCCAATTGAAATTTTTCCTTGATGTCTAAATGGATCGATTTTTCCCGCCTATTCTGGCCCGAACGTTTTTCCTTGACCAAGGTATTCAAGGCGAACTGTTTTGCGCGGTTGAAGCAGGAAAGGGCGTCGCGAATAGCCTTAAAAAGGAAATCACCCGTCTTTTTATTGACCGACTAACCTCACTATTCAGTTGATATTTCCGTTTGGCTAGTCAAGTCCGCTTGATCAGCGGCTTTTTGTGTTTGATCAGTGATTTTTTCTTTTTAATAAGCGGGAATTCCTCTAATTTCTTGTTGATGTTCCGCTTTTTTACTACATCAGAGCAAAAATAAGAATGATTCACCGCCTTTTGGGTAGTATATGGGTGGATATTAGTATTGGAAAAATAGTAACAGAAAGCGAGATGAACATAATGAAAGATCAGCCAAATCATGATAACCATCAGACGAACATCGAGAACAAAGATACGTTAACGAACAGACAGGGACATCCAGTTACGAACAATCAAAATGTCAGGACGGTTGGCAAACGAGGGCCTGCTACATTAGAGAATTATGATTTCATTGAAAAAATCAGCCATTTCGACAGGGAACCCGTTCCTGAACGAGTTGTCCATGCTCGCGGAGCCGGTGCTCATGGTTATTTCGAAACATATGGAACTGTTGGGGATGAACCAGTTGCAAAATATACACGGGCAAAGGTTTTTCAGGAAAAAGGAAAACAAACTCCTGTCTTCGTACGTTTCTCAACGGTAATACATGGCAGACATTCCCCGGAAACAGTCAGAGACCCACGCGGATTTGCGGTCAAATTTTACACAGAGGATGGGAACTGGGATTTAGTTGGCAACAATTTAAAAATCTTCTTTATTCGTGACGCAATGAAATTCCCTGACATGATTCATGCCTTTAGGCCAGATCCCGTTTCTAATGTTCCAGACAGTGAACAGTTTTTCGATTTCTGCTCGAATTCACCGGAATCCTTTCATATGGTGACATTTGTCTACTCCCCATGGGGTATTCCAGCAAATTACCGAATGATGCAAGGGTCTGGAGTGAATACGTACAAATGGGTAAATAAAGACGGTGAAGCGGTTCTTGTCAAATATCATTGGGAACCGAAGCAAGGCATTAAAAATTTGACGGTGAAAGAAGCAAATGAGATCCAGGCAACTAACTTCAGTCATGCCACACAAGATTTATATGAGGCAATTGAAAAAGGGGACTATCCCGAATGGGAATTGTTTGTGCAGATCATGAGTGATGATGAACACCCGGAACTGGATTTTGACCCGCTTGATGACACCAAACTATGGCCGGCAGATCACTTCCCATGGCTTCCAGTTGGGCGAATGGTGCTAAATAAGAATCCGGAAAATTTTTTCACCGAAGTAGAGCAAGCAGCATTTGGCACAGGGGTTCTTGTTGACGGACTGGATTTCTCTGATGACAAAATGCTGCAAGGCAGAACATTTTCTTATTCTGATACACAACGTTATCGCGTTGGCTCCAACTACTTGCAGCTGCCGATCAACGCTGCCAAAAAACGTGTCGCAACAAACCAGGAAGGCGGCCAAATGCGTTATCAGGCTGAACATCCTAAAGGAAACCCGCACATTAACTACGAGCCTTCGATTTTGGGTGGTTTAAAAGAAGCTGAGCAAATTGGCAAAGAATATACACCAAAAGTAGAAGGAAACCTTGTCCGAGAATCAATTGACCGCCAGAGTAATACGAAACAGGCGGGAGAGACCTATCGCAACTTTGAGGAATGGGAAAGGGACGAACTCATTTCCAATCTGGTAGGTGACCTTTCCCAATGTGACAAGCGAATCCAGGATAAAATGATTGCACTAGCTGAAGAAGCAGATGAAGAATACGGCCGTCGTTTACGTGAAGGTTTAGCAACTGCCGCAAAAGACGGATCAAGCAAAAATCCAATTGGTAATAAAGATAGCGAAAAAGCTCCACAGCAAGCTGTTGAAAAAGGTCATGACGCTGATCCTTATTGATTGAACTAAGGCGCTGGAGCCGGACGTGGCCTACCCCGGGTGCAAGCTGAATAGACCTGGAATTTTATACTTTCCTACCCCCTTAAAAAACAGTCTCTTTGTAAAAACCAGGGATAGCGATCCCTGGTTTTTACTTTGACTATGCCGATAGCATCATCACATCATTTAAAATATGGACATTATCCTAGACCGTGAATAAGATACATCATAACCTTCATAAAAGGAATGATGTGAAATGGCTAATCAGCCTTTACCTGTTTCAATCCGAACAATGCTTTATCAACAACAAGGTACCACCATCCATTACCCACAACTATTTGGTTTACAAAACCCCGAGGTACAGCAACAAATTAACCAGGAAATCGTTCAACAGGTACAAACATTGATTAATCTGCAATACCAGAAGCAAGGTGCGGATTCATTTACTGAGATGATCGGTAATTATGAAATCAAAACGAACGAAAGAAATGTACTTAGCCTCTCCTCCACAAATTATGCAATCGCTTATCATTACGCACACGGGTTAACTATCATGAAGTCACTAACCTTCGATACGCAAACTGGCAAAAACTTTAATCTAAAAGACTTGTTTAAGCCTGGCAGTGATTATGTGGACGTACTGTCAGAGATTGTCCAAAAGCAAATTCAGGAACGGAATCTGGATCTCTTGGATACGTTTAAAGGAATAGAACCTGACCAGGACTATTACATTGCTGACAAAGCCCTTGTTCTTTATTTTCAGCCATACGAAATCACACCGTATTATGTCGGCTTTCCAATGTTTCCAATCTCCGTTTACAGCATCCAGGATATAATCAATGAAAATGGGCCGCTTGGGCAAATGGCAGGCAATCAATGAAGTCCATTCTGCACCCGTCCAAGTTTATGTAAAAAAAGAAGATCAACGCAGTGATCGCATTGATCTTCTTCTAGTCAGGAATTAAGAAACCATTACTTTACAAATGTCGTTCGTAAATTCAACCGGATCGTTAATTGGCATTCCCTCAATCAGTAGTGCTTGGTTAAACAATAGTTTAGTGTATAGATCCAATTTGCCATTATCTGCTGCAAACGCATCTTTTAACGATTGGAACACCTCATGATTTACGTTGATTTCCAGCACCTTATCAGCCTTGATTTGCTGGTTATCCGGCATGGCATTGATTACCTTTTCCATTTCCAGCGATATTTCCCCATCAGCAGCTAGACATACAGGATGTGATTTTAACCGTTTGGATGCCCTTACTTCCTTTACGTTATCGGCTAAAATAGTTTTCATCGCTGCAAATAACTCTTTATTGTCCTTCTCTGCTTTTTCGCTGCTTTCTTCCGTTTCATCCTCATCAATACCTAAATCGCCACTAGATATCGATTTAAATTCTTTTTCTTTATAGTTCATCAACATTTTAATCGCAAATTCATCGACTTCCTCGGTGAAATATAAGATTTCAAAGCCTTTATCTTTTACCATTTCAGTCTGTGGCAGCTTTTCAATCCGTTCATTCGATTCCCCTGCAGCATAATAGATATACTTTTGTTCTTCCGGCATTCTGGAAACGTACTCGTCCAACGTTACCATTTTCTTTTCTTTGGAAGAATAAAACATCAGTAAATCCTGCAATGTTTCTTTGTTTTGGCCAAAGTTATTGTATACACCGAATTTCAGCTGTCTGCCAAAGGATTCATAGAATTTTTCATACTTTTCCCGGTCATCCCTTTGCAAACTTAGCAGCTGATTTTTAACCTTTTTAGTAATATTTTTCGCAATTAATTTCAACTGCCTGTCATGCTGCAGCATTTCCCTCGAGATGTTTAACGATAAATCCTCAGAATCTACCATTCCTTTTACAAAGCTGAAGTGATCCGGGATGAGATCGGCACATTTTTCCATAATTAAAACACCATTAGAGTATAGCTCCAGCCCTTTTTCATAATCCTGTGAATAATAATCGTAAGGTCTATTTTCCGGGATATACAAAATAGCGTTATACCGTACTGTTCCATCAATATTAAGATGAATATGCTTTAACGGTTTATCAAATCCATACCGTTTTTCCTGATAAAAGTTCTCATAATCTTCCTCGGTCAGCTCATTTTTGTTCTTCTTCCAGATTGGAACCATACTATTAATTGTTTGTTCCTCAATATGGTCCTCATATTCGTCTTCACTGCCTTCTTTCAGCTTGCTTTCCGTTACATCCATTTTGATCGGATAACGAATAAAATCGGAATATTTTTTGATAATTGCTTTTAAACGATATTCTTCCAGAAACTCATCATAGTTTTCATCATCGGTATTCTCTTTTATTTTTAAAGTAATCGTTGTACCTAACTGATCCTTTTCAACTGGCGTAATCGTATAGCCGTCGATGCCTTTGGATTCCCATTTATATGCCTCATCACTACCGTATGCCTTACTTTCCACCGTAACAACGTCCGCTACCATAAAGGCGGCATAAAATCCGACACCAAACTGGCCAATAATGTCATAGCCATCCTTTAATTCATTTGCATCTTTAAAAGCCAACGAACCACTCTTGGCAATGGTACCTAAATTATTTTCCAGTTCTTCTTTGGTCATACCAATTCCGGTATCGATAACCTTCAGTGTTCTATTTTCTTTATCTGCTTCCACTCTTATATAGTAATTTTCTTTATTAAAACTTAAATTGTCATCCGTTAATGCTTGATAATAAATTTTATCAATCGCATCACTAGCGTTCGAAATCAGCTCTCGTAAAAATACTTCACGCTGCGAATAAATCGAGTTAATCATCAATTCCAACAGCCGCTTAGATTCTGCTTTAAACTCTTTTTTTACCATGCCGCTTCTCCCTTTCAATTGTTTATATAACCATTTTAGCACTCTGACTATACGAGTGCTAAGCTCTATTATTTTAATATCACATCCTTTTATTGCTGTCAATTAATCGCGTTTCCCAAGCTGCCATTTTCTAAAGGTAGTAGTGTATCCTGATATATTGCATATTCCCATACAATTGTTTTTCATGTATAATATAGGTGGCCCACCTAAAAATTTATTTAATAAGGATGAATTGATATGCCGATACCCTCCGATCTTACCAAACCAGTCCGCAAATCAGCAAAAGAAAATGCCTTCAGCCAGCTTCAACAATGGATTATAGATGGGACACTGCAGCCAGGAGAAAAATTGAACGACACTGAACTTGCCGAAGCACTAGGTGTCAGCAGAACACCAATCCGTGAATCTCTACAGCTGCTTGAAGTAAATGGCTTTGTTAAAATGTACCCGGGAAAGGCAACACAAGTAACAGAAGTCAGAAAAAAATCGATCAATGAGCTTCTTCCACCCTTAGCCGCGTTACAAGCATTATCCGCTGAATTGGCCATTGCTCAGCTAACGGATAAAATTACTGCATTACTTGAAACAACAAATGAGCGTTTTGCCGAAGCTATCCGTTCGGAAAATTATTATTCTGCACTAAAAATTGATGAGGAATTTCATCAAATCATTGTTGATACTGCAAATAACCAGTATATTAGCTCGATCGTTGCATCACTGCAGGCCCATGTCAGGAGACTATTCTTTCACAATTCAATTGTCTTAACGGAGAAATCAATCGATGAACATGCGGCAATTATAAAACTCATGAAAGAACGTGATAGTGAAAAAGCAGCTAAAATTATGAAGGAAAATTGGCTTCGGGCGATTGATGAGTTTTACTTTAAAAATTCTGATTAAATATATAAGCCGACCCTCTATTTATCAAAAAAGAGGACCGGCCATTTTTATCCCGCCTTAACGGGCAGTAAAACCCCCACATCAATTTTCGAATGTAGCAATGAAAAGTAAGTGGGGGATTAACTGCCCATAAAGGTCCGATTCTGTTCAACTAACATTTGGTGGGGGAGGTAAGGAAACCCCCACCAAATGAAGTTTCACTTTATGCATTTGCTGTAGATAATCGTTGGATACGAATCATAGCACCCGTAATCACTATGACTGCCAGAGCTGGAAGCAGCCATCCAAGTCCTTGATTGTACATTGGCAGCGCCCGCTCATAGAAGGAAACAATCGGTGTCATCCATCCAAAATAATCTATCCCGAGTGAATCACAAAGCGATTTCAATCCATCAAAAATACTAATTATAAACGTAACAACTGTTGCAGAAACATAGACAACACGTGAATGATTAAACAGCGGTGACAAAAATGTTAAAAGCATTAGGACGATTGCCAGTGGATAGAGAAACATTAAAACCGGAACCGAATAAGTAATAATGTTGGCAAGTCCAAAGTTTGCGATCACAAATGTTAATGTCGCAAATAATACAACAAACATTTTATAGCTGAATTTTGGAAATAACGTGTGAAAATATTCCGCACAAGCCGTTGTCAGTCCGATGCTCGTTGTCAAACAGGCTAATATAATCACAACTGCCAGCAGAATAGAGCCCAATGTTCCAAAGTAATACGATGCTGCACTGCTTAGAACCGGTCCCCCGGTCGTAAAAATCCCAAAGGCTTCTGTACTCGTAGCTCCTAAATAAGCAATTCCAACATAAATAACACCTAGTAATGCAATTGCAACAAGTCCCGACTTTGCTGTTGCATGAAGTATTCCACGATTTGATGAAATACCCATTGCACGAATCGCGTTGATAACGATGATACCGAATACCAGGGAAGCAAGTGCATCCATCGTATTATATCCTTCCAGGAAGCCTTGTATAAATGCCCCTTCATTGTATGCCTCCTGCGGTGACTGAATAGCCCCCATTGGTCGGGTAATTACCATGAATAACAGAATTCCCAACAGAATAACAATTCCTGGTGCTAATATTTTACCGATATTATCAACCAGTTTTGCGGGATTTAATGAAAACCAAAGGGTAACAGCAAAAAACAATAAGGTAAACAGTAACAAACCGCCTTGCTGAAATCCTTCCCCTACAAATGGCGCAATGCCAACCTCGTAAGCAACCGTACCTGTCCGTGGTGCCGCGAAGAATGGACCTATCGTCAAATAAAGCAGGGAAGTAAAAAAGATTGCGTAGACTGGATTAACCCTGGTTGCCAGCTCCTGCAAATTCCGGCTTCCCGAAAAACCCATTGCTAAAATTCCAAGTAACGGTAGTCCAACCCCAGTAATCAAAAAACCAATTACTGCCGGCCATATATTCGTTCCAGCATTTTGTCCGAGCTGTGCTGGGAAAATAAGGTTTCCCGCACCAAAAAATAATGCAAACAACATGACCCCGACTACGAAATAAGATGAGAATGATAGTTTAGTTTTCAATACAATCTGCCCCTCTAAGTTGTGTTTGTGCTTCTGGATCTACTGCACGTATATGCAATATATTAGTGGTTTATATATTACTAGACTTTACAGAGAAATGCAATATATTGTAATTCAACTTATAAGTTCCCCTCACTATAATACCCGACAAGAACTGTAAACAATAATTCTTTAATTTACAGGGAATTTGTTATATCCTATTTATATTAAATAATAGGGGGGAATTTATATGGCAATGAAAAAAACACTTACACTTGCTGGTTCTGATTCAAGCGGCGGGGCTGGCATTCAAGCAGATTTAAAAACCTTCCAGGAGCTTGGAGTATACGGCATGAACGCCCTTACATCTATTGTAACGATGGATCCGGATAATGGCTGGAGTCATGATGTATACCCAATTGATGTCGATGTCGTAGAAAAACAATTGAACACCATCCTATCTGTAAAAATCGATGCTATGAAAACCGGTATGCTTGGCTCAGTAGAAATCATCGAACTTGGTGCACGGAAAATAGATGAATTCAACTTGGATAAAGTTGTCATTGACCCCGTAATGGTCTGTAAAGGTGAAGACGAAGTACTGCAGCCGGAAAATACCGATGCAATGCGTGAATTACTGCTTCCCCGCGCAACCATCACAACACCAAATTTGTTTGAGGCTGGACAGCTCGCGCAAACGGGGCCAATTAAAACAATTGACGGCATGAAAGATGCTGCAGTAAAAATACATGAACTTGGTGCCAAAACGGTTGTCATCAAAGGTGGAAAAGCACTGGATCATGAAAAAGCTATTGACCTTTTTTATGATGGCAAGGAATTTACTCTGCTTGAAGAGAAGAAAATTTCCACAACCTATAATCATGGGGCAGGTTGTTCGTTTGCCGCTGCCATTACAGCTAATCTCGCCAATGGAAAATCAGTAGAAGAATCCGTTGCCGCTGCCAAAGATTTTGTTGCAGCAGCAATTGCACACGGATGGAAGCTGAACGAGTACGTTGGTCCTGTTATGCATGGGGCGTTTAACAAATTCGGGGGCATTGAATAGGAGATTTGTATAACTACCACCGAATAAAATATTAGCTGACAGCTTAGCCTATGAATTTAACGGCACCTTTCCAATTTCCCGCGGGGCTCGATCGTTTTACGGAACTTCTCCGTCACATACCAAGCACATCTAAAGTCAGGGGAACCGGCCGTTTGCCGATTCCCCTGACTTTGCTTTCCGAAATCTATCTTCTACGATTACTTATATTCCTTCAGCTTAGACTCCATTTCAGTCATAAGTTTTCCGGCTTCCTCCCAATTTCCATCTGATAATGCTTTCTGATAAGCATCAAATAGATCGGCAAACTCCTGCAATTGTTCATCTGCTTTTGTAAGTGGCTGTGCAGGCTCCTCTTGTTTATTGGCATCACTTTTATCATCCTGCTTACCATCTTTTTGGCGCTTAGGATCAATTAAATCCAGCATACTATCAAGTGCTGTTTTAAAGTCTTTTTCCATCACGATCTTGTCACCATAAGCCAAAACAACCCGCTTGACTTCTGGAAGTGACGTGGCATTGGACGATTCAATATAAATCGGCTCCACATACAAGAGCGTATCTTCAATTGGAACTGCAAGCAAATTGCCGCGAATAACATCGGATCCACCCTGCGACCATAAATTCAATTGCTTGGAAATATCACTGTCCTGATTGATCCGATTTTCAATTTGCTGTGGACCGTAAATATTCTTCTGCTTGGGAAAGCGGTAGACAAACAACTCTCCGTAATGGTCACCGTCATTACGAACTCCCATCCAGGCAATCATATTTTGCCGCTTTTTCGGAGTGTATGGCATCATTAAAATAAACTCTTCCTGATCTTCCTCCTGCAGCTTCATTGTCATATAATACGGTTCCATTTCGATATCTTCATTAAAATATTTCTCCGTTGGGAACTGCCAAAAATCCTCCCGATTATAAAATACCTCCAAATTTTTCATATGATAGGTTCCGTACATGGAAGCTTGAACCTTGAATAGCTTCTCAGGGTACCGGAAATGTGCCTGAATGTCTTCTGGTATGTCTGTCGTAAATAACTGCGGGAAGATATTTTGATACGTTTGCATCAATGGATCATCTGGCTGAACGACATAAAATTTCACTTCACCAGTATATGCATCAACACTCACCTTTACCGGGTTTCGTATATAATTCGAATCGCCCTGATAAGGCTCGGCGTATGGATAACGTTCCGCTGTCAAATAAGCATCAACGATCCAGACAAGCGTTCCATCGTCCCGAACGACAATATACGGATCCTTGTCATAGGAGAAGAACGGCGCAATCCGTTTAATGCGATCCATAATATTTCTTGTGTCAAGTAATTGACTTTCATCCGTGATTTGATCCGATACGAACATCCGGAAAGAACCTTCATTCAGCGCAAACAATAGTCGTTTAATGCCCTTCAGCGGAATTCCACTGTCAGCCTCAAACCGGGTTTCCTCATTTTCATCCCCTGAAGGATAATCAAATTCATCAACTTTACTGTTCACAATTACATTTTGATAGGATTCCTCCCCAAAGTAGATTTGTGGACGTTTAATATCCAACACACCCTCCGGGGGGAGATTCTTCATCATATATTCCGGCTGCCCCTGTTCGGTAACCTGGTTCACGTGGCTCATTGCAACTCCATATCCATGCGTATAGCGCAAATAACGGTTCACCCACGTTTTTGCCTGATCCGGAAGATCCTCTGTGCTAAGTTCCCTCGATCCAAGAAAAACCTGTTCATAATCCCCATCTATCTGATAGCGATCAATGTCAACATCATTAAATTTATAGTACGTTCGAAACGTCTGTAATTGGTTATATACTTCCAAAAGCGGTCTCGCATCGTTCATCCGGATGTTATCAATAGTTTGTTTATTCCGGTCAATCATGGCTTCACTAAGCGAATAATTTCCCGGGTGTTCCTTTTCTTTAACCTTATCGAGGTCATATGCAGCCCTCGTTAATGTCAAATTATGTTTCAAATAAGGACCTTCTTTGGCAAATTCATTTGGCGAAACGATAAAATTCTGTACGACAGCGGAAGCTCCCTGGCCTACAAGCAAAAGCGCAATATAGACGGCTGCAGGAGTTACCATCGACCGCAATTTTCCGCGTATTAAAGCGATAATCATCCAAACGGAGCCGGCCACTGCAGCAAATGCAAGCACGTAGGCCTTAGGGATGTTAATAACTTTATCGGTGTAACTTAATCCATGAATTACGCTGTCCTGAAAAAGGTTCACCTTACTAGTTAAAAGGGTCTCATAAGGTGCCAGCAAATGATTCCCGGCTAATAACAATCCAATTACAGCAAGTGTTATCCCAAGGTGCAATTGCGCGAAACGGCTTAATCGGTACATGTGGAATACCGAGTACGCACCGATTTCAATCAACAAGAAAAAGATGGTTAATGACAATAGTAGCGAGACAACAAATTTTAAAAACGGCAATATAAACATGTAAAACGAAACATCCAGATTAAAATATGGATCCGTTTGTTCAAAAGAGGCATAGTGGATTAGCTTCAACGCTCTTTCCCAGCCAAATCCTTGTGTGAGCATACTCCCAAATAAACCAATAAAAATGGAAATACCAAGCATGATAAGCATTATCCATTTTCGCGTCAACAAAATTTTGGGCAATTGATGACGATCAAAATGACGTAAGTATGACTGCAAAATCCAGTACAATGTGATAAAAGTACCAGCCGCAAATAGGACAAATCCAATTGCACCAAGTACTATTTTGCTTCCTAAAGTCGTTGTAAATACTTGCTCAAATCCAAGCGAATCCATCCATATGTAATCCGTCAATATTTTAACGGAGGATAAACCAATCACGGCAAGTAATATAACAATAAGAATGATGTAGCCAATCCAGTTCATTGGTTTTTTCCATTTAATGAACGAATTGCCATGAAACAATTTATTCAGATTCAAAGTAATCCCCCTTCCCTTAAATCTTTCCTTTCCAATAATACTCGAATTATAGTAAGAAGCAAACCATGTTCAACCGGTTTCTCCTTAATAGTACGAATGGGAGGGGGAAAAGTTTCATTAGTAATGGTTATAATAATAAAAGCACTACAGCAAACCTTTTTCTATTTCTTTCATCTTGTAAAAATAGCCTTTTCGTTCAATTAGTTCTGCAAATGTACCAGATTCAATAATCTTTCCTTGCTCCATTACGATAATCTGATCCATTTTTTCCAGACCAGTTAAACGATGGCTCACTAATACGAGTGTATCGTCTTTCGCTTGTTTAAAAAGCCGCTCATAAATGGCTTGCTCGGTCAGAGCATCTATAGACGAGGTGGGCTCATCCAACAGCCAGAGCCGCCCTCCCTTCAGCATTACACGGGCAATCGCCAGCCTTTGTTTTTCACCACCTGACAGATTTTCTCCCTTTTCAAAAATAGGATCAGCTAAGGAAAGATGCTCCAATCGCACGTTGGCTAGTGCATTTTCCATCTGTTCATCAGTCAAGTTATCTTTAGCCAAAAGCAAGTTATCCCGGACGGTACCAAAGAAAAAGTGGTTTTCCTGCAAAACAACTTTAGCTACATTCCAGATGCTCGTTTGATCAATTGTGCCGATGGAAACACCATCGAATAAAATATTTCCCTGATCAGCCTTGTATATTTTTAAAAGCAGCTGTAACAATGTCGATTTCCCCGAGCCACTCGGCCCAACGATAGCTGTCTTGGAACCTGCTGGCAAACGTAAAGATACATCTTGAAAAGCTGTTCTCCATTCATCTGGAAAACGGAAAGTAACATCATTCAATTCAATCGAGGGCGCTTTATGATGCTCCAGCTGTTTCAGATCTTCCTGTATCTCTTCCTCCACTTTTTCCTCACGAACAATAGAGAATAGGCGAGTTGCTGCTCGTTTGCAGTCTTGCAAATAGATAGGAAGAACAGCCATTGGCGATGCATCCTCAAAAACCGTCAATGAAATCATTACAAGCATCGCAAGGAATATCCCTTCCAGCTCGCCTTCCACTACAAAATAGGCACCCAGCGCCAGGATAAACCACGATACTATTAGTGATATAAACGTATTTACAGATTGGCTATACATCATGTTGATGCCTTCCTGTTCTTGCTCTTTAATATACGCCTCAGATGAATGGATTAGTGATCGCTCTTTCTCCTCTAGCTTCTGGTAGATTTTCAAATCACGAAAACCGTGGAGAAATTCAGTAACCTCCGTCGATAGTTCTCCCCTTCCCTCGCGTATTCGACTGGCAATTTTCGCCTGCCTCACTGCAAATAATACAGGGACAACAAAAACTGTTATTATAAGTCCAATAAGTAAGGCGAGCGCTGCATAAATAGAAAAGAAGGATGTGAATAGAATGGTACTCAAAAACACGATCGTCAACACAATCGGTGGATAAAAAATTCGTAAAAAGAAATTCTGTAAACGTTCCACATCGCCAACAATTCGCGCCAGCAGATCCCCGCTTCGGTAATTTTGCAAAATTCCCGGGGCTAATGGTTCCAGTTTTTCAAAGAAAAAAATACGCAAATTACTTAAAATCGTAAATGTCGCCCGGTGGGAAAAATACCGCTCCAGATAACGGCTAATCGCCTTGGTAAAACCGAGCAGCTTCACTGTAGACGTTAAAATAATTAACGCATAAATAGGAGGGGCCAAGGCTGCTTTGGAAATCAAGTATCCACTTGCAGCAAAAAGCCCGACAGCAGCTATACCAGCAACAAAGCCAAACAGAATCGAATAAAAAATATCCTTTTTTTCCGCCATCATTAACTTAACAACAATTGCTAAATCTTTCATTATTCTGCAATCCCTCCCTGTTGAACCGACACCATGTCACGATATGCTGCCACTGTGTTCATCAGCTGATGATGGGTACCAGCTGCAATCAACCGGCCATTTTCCAGGAAAAGAATGCTATCTGAATGCTTAATAGTATGAAGACGGTGGGCAACGGTAATTACTGTAGCATTCTTGGACAATTGCCTCATCGAACGTTGTAACATTCGTTCTGTATAAAGATCAAGCCCGGTGGTTGGTTCATCAAAAAGAATCACCGATGGCTGCTTCAAAAACGCTCTTGCCAGGGCAACCCGCTGTTTTTCACCGCCCGAAAGTCCTCTGCCCGCCTCCCCGATAGCTGTATCATACCCTGCATCAAGTGATTGAATCATCTCCGCAATTCCCGCCTGCTCAGCAGCCTGCTCTACTTCACTACGGGATGCATCATGATTCCCGCCGATGGCAATGTTTTCTGCTATCGTACCGGAGAAAATATACGGATGCTGCGAAATATAACTCAATTGATTAAACCAGTCCTTTTCTTTGTAAACTGATAACGGCTGCCCATTAACAAGAATACTTCCGGTTGACGGCGCAACTAATCCAGCGAGCAAATGTAATAGTGTTGTTTTCCCCGACCCACTCTCGCCGACAATGGCAATTTGCCCGTATGACGGTATCTCTGCGTTTATATTCTTTAAGGCAAACTGTTCTTCTCCATAGCTAAAGCCTGCGTCTTGTAATACAATAGCTGGCGGGGTCGACTCTATTTGCAAGCTTTGATTCTCCCATTGAACGCCAGAGTCTTTTTCAGCTAATTCAGCAAACACCTTATTGGCTGCACCCATACTGCTTTTTCCGTTATGAAAAGCACTTCCCAGTTCCTTTAAAGCATTATAAAACTCGGGTGCAAGCACTAATACGAAGAAACCGATAAAAAAGGAAATGCTTTCATAAATAATTAATTGGATAGATACCTCAAGGGCAATAATCCCGATACTGAGCATTGAAATCAGCTCTAACATGAACGACGAAGTAAAGGCAATCTTTAAGATCTTCATGGTCGCATCACGAAACCCGATACTGCTTTGTTCGATCGCTTGTTTTTGCTGTGTTGCCCGTCCAAATAATTTAAGTGTGACAAGCCCCTGTAAAATATCAAGAAACCGGCCTGAAAATGCCCCAAGCTGCTCCATCTGCTCTTCTGACTTTTTCTTCGTTTGCATACCAATAATGACCATAAAAATTGGAATAAACGGTGCTGTAATAGTCATAATCAGGCCCGTATTGACATGCTGCGTAAAGACCACAATCAGAATGAAAAGCGGAATAAAGGAAGTGCGCATCACTTGTGGAATGTATTGACTAAAATAGCTATCCACTTGATCAACAGCGTCCATCATAACACTCACTCTTTCACCCGATTGCCCACGTAATGAGGCCTGTACAGGGTTACTTGCGTATTTATTTAAAAGGGCCTTGCGAAAATCAGCCTTTGCTATTGCAGCCATCCTTACACCTGTCCGACTACTTACATAAGCAGATATGGTTCTTATCAACAGAACGATCAGCAATCCCACCAAAAATGGCAGGATCGCTTTATAGGATTGCCCTTGTAAAAAAACACCATCAACAATCCGGACAAAAAGATAAGCCTGTCCAATAATAGCCCCACTGGTTATGACAGCTAAAATCAGCAAAAAAACCAGACTGCTTTTCTGTTTAAATGCTACTTCTTTTAAATTACGCACCATTGATCAATTCCCCTATTTTAAAATCGTCAAATGTTAGTTACACTATTATCTTTTGCCTTTCACGTAATCCGCATCGAATAAAAACAGCCTCATTAATAAAATCAAGGAGGGAATTAACAAACACAATCCCGCAATAAATGCAACTATCAATGCAAATCCCATTGACTGATGTGTAGCACCCTCTGTAATCGTAATATACGGATCAAGGATATATGGCAAATGTCCCGCTCCATAGCCGAAAAAGGCAAAGAAGAATTGGAACATCACGCTTATAAAAGCAAGTCCATAATGTTTTCCTTGATAAAGCAGGGCCATTGCAATCAGGAAAAATCCGACAGATAAGCCGAACATCCACCATAAATCAAGCATTGCTTCATAATGTCTTTGGTTATGCTGACTTAATGCAATAAATGCCGTAAGACTGGCAATGATCGTTGGAACACTCCAAAATAAAGCGTATTTCCTCACGAGCGTTAATGCCGGCCTGTCATTTGCCCTTGCAGCATAAAACGTTAAAAATGTAGCACTGATAAAAAGCACCGATACGATCGCTAAAAATACCACACTCCATGAATATGGATTGGTAAATAACTTGAAATACTTCAGGGAAACAACCCCATTTTCTTCAACGATAAAGCCACCTTCTGATAATGTTAATGCCATAGACAATGATGCCGGAATCAACAAACCTGTTGCGCCATACAGAAACATGTATACATTGCTCTTTTTTGAGCCATAATTTTCAAATGCATAAAAAGAACCCCGAATCGCCAGCAGTATAATCGCAATACTTCCCGGAACCAGCAGCGCGGTACCGTAATAATGAGCGGTATCTGGAAAGAACCCGACGACACCGACAAAGAAGAATACGAAAAATACGTTCGTCACTTCCCATACCGGTGATAAATATCTGGAAATTAATTGATTCATCACATGATCTTTCTTCGTAATTTTGGCGTAATATGCATAGAATCCCGCGCCAAAGTCTACGGAAGCTACGATCAGATAACCGTAGAGAAAAATCCATAAAACGGTAATTCCAATCATTTCATAACTCATGAATCATCACCCTTTTCTATCGTTGGGTACAATTTTTCCAATTCCTCTTCAGCAGGATTCGAACGAAACATTTTCCGTAAAGTCACAGTACAAAGTGTTCCCAACACGATATACAAACCTAAAAACAACCAGAACATCAGTCCAATATAAGGGGAGGATGTTGCGGCCTCCTCTACCGTCATATAGCCCCGAATAATCCACGGCTGGCGGCCCTCTTCGGCAAGAATCCAGCCAAACTCGATCGCCAAAAATGCTAATGGTCCAGATAGAAAAATTAATATAAGCAGACCTTTATTATGTTCATTCCACTTTTTCACCTTACTTAAGATGAGATAAAGCATTGACACTGCTAAAAGAAAAATGCCAATAGCGGTCATTAAGTCAAACATATAATGGATCCAAAGCGGTGGTCTTACTTCTTCAGGAAATTCCTCCAACCCTGTTACTTCACTATTAAAGTCGCTGTGTGCCAGAAAGCTCAACAATTTAGGGAACCGAAACTCGTACCTCGGTTCGTTCTGCTCGTCAAGCCAGCCAAACATTATCAAGTCTGCCCCTTTTTCTGTTTCAAAGTGCCATTCAGCTGCAGCCAATTTTTCTGATTGGTGTTCAGCAAGAAATTTAGCCGACAGGTCTCCGGCTATAGCGGTTAGGGATGCAAATATGAACGTAACTGTAACGGTAAGCTTTAATGCCTTTTTATGATAGTCAGAAGCTTTTTTTCGTAACATCATAAAGGCAGAAATTGCTGCAAGAATAGCCGCACACGTTACATACGCCGAAGTTAATACATGAAACACTTTAGATGGGGTGGCTGGATTAAACATTGCGGTAATTGGATTGACCGCTGCAAACGCGCCATTTGCCATTGTGAATCCTTCCGGTGTGTTCATAAAGGCATTAACAGTAGTAATAAATATCGCGGAAAGCCCGCCGCCTATGACAACCGGTAGCGATAACAACCAGTGGGTGAACGGCTTTTTAAACCGATCCCAAGTGTATAAATACATGCCAAGAAAAATGGCCTCAAAGAAAAACGCAAACACTTCCATAAACAACGGCAGACTAATCACATTGCCAGCAACCTGCATAAATTCCGGCCATACAAGCGATAATTGCAAACCAATAGCGGTTCCGGTTACAACACCAACTGCAACTGTAATCACAAAGCCGCGTGCCCAGCGCCTGGCTAGCATCCTATAGTGCGGGTCCTTTTTCTTGACTCCTATGAATTCTGCAATCGAGATCATTAATGGGATCCCTACTCCAAGCGTTGCGAATATGATATGAAAGCCAAGCGTCATCGTTGTAATCAACCTGCTCATCAAGACCGGATCAACATTCATCACGATAAAACCTCCCTGCTCATTTGCTCACTACTGATCAAAGTCTATTATATCTTTTAACTACTACCCCTAAGTTTCCCCATTATGAGCGGAATTAAGCAATAAGGATAATAGTTGAAATAAACCTATTTACACTTTACAGATAGTATAAACCATTTTGCTGGAAAAGAAAGATCATAGTCATGACAAATAAGTGACATTTAAGAAAGTGCCATTTTTATCCACGCCTGGCAAGTGGAAAAGGAAATGGCCGAAAATACAATTTGCATGTTCAGCCATTTCGTATAAACGTTATGCTGTTATCCAACAGGCGAACCATTGTCAATTGCTTCATCCGGTCTTAGCAGTACTACATCGCCTTCCCCTGGCATACCGCCGAGAACCAGTACCTCCGACTTAAAACCGGCAACACGCATTGGCGGAAAGTTTACTACCGCGGCTACTTGACGACCAACTAGCTGATCAGGCTCATATCGTTTCGTAATTTGCGCCGATGATTGTTTAACACCAATTTCCCCAAAGTCAATTTCTAATTTAATTGCCGGTTTTCGCGCCTCCGGAAATGGCTCAGCCTTTAGTATAGTACCTATACGAATATCCAGCTTCATGAAATCCTCAATTGTTGCCATTACTATAGCCTCCCATTTTAATTTGACCCAATTTTACACCATTTCAGTGCTAAATGGTATTCTGCAAGCCGACAAAAGGTAATGGGAACCCATTTAAAAGACCGCTATACTATTAAATGTACTATGCTATCCTCTATAGTTATTCGATTCAATTCTTCATTTTTCGGTCATTTTATTCATTCGAATTGATAATCCCTGCCATACGATAAACTGCATTGATAAAGTCAACGATGGCAGAAAGGTTCAACTTTAATCAATGCAGTAGGATTCAATCAAATAAAGGAGGGAAAACGCACATGACTTACTTTGGTGAAGTAACTCCAGCTGCAACAAACAGCTCTTCTGTAACCGGAACGAGTAATAGCGGTACCTCAGCTGATGGCGAAACTGATTAACTAGTCATCATCAGGAAAGGGATGCTAGGTGTGTGGATGATCCTGGTCTTAGGGGGTCGTCCACTCCCTGCTAATTCCGATCCTAAATCAGATGACAGCAAGGAGGAGTTTAAACCATGACAACTGACACCGAAGGAAACCAAACTAACGGGCAACTAACCGATAATCCTGCGTTCATTAAGGAGGGGGATTATCTTTTTCCCAGGTATACCGTTATAGAACTCATGCGTCGTGGAAAAGACTGCGACGTCTATCATGTGTGGAGTGAGGATCGTTACTGTAGCTGTATTGGAAAATGCCTGCGACCAGACCGGTTGGAAAAGCGTGCTGCCAAGGAACGGTTGATACGGGAAGGAGAATACTTAAAAAGATTAACCCATCCAAACCTTGTTCGTGCCTATGAGGTTCACAACGATCCTTTCCCGATCATGATACAGGAAACGCTAACCGGTCAAACGCTTCATCACCTGGTCAAGACACAGCAGAACCGTCGTCTGTCCGTGAAGCAATTGGCTCATTTGGGTGCTCAATTATGTTCTGTTATGCATTACCTTCATCAAGAAGGAATATTACATTTAGATTTAAAACCATCCAATATCATTAATCAACCTCCATTGGCTAAAGTAATTGACCTTAGTATTGCAGCTCAACCAGGGGAAATAAAAAAAGGTGCTGGGACACGCCAATTCATGGCGCCCGAACAAGCTCGCGGTGACCAATTGACCACTGCAGCAGACATATGGGGAATCGGTGCAGTACTATTTTTTGCTGCTACCGGGAATGCGCCATTTCAAACCTATGATGGCAATCGATATGATCAATTAGAACGGTGTGCGGAAAAAGTTCAAACCTGTCGCCGCTTACCAGCTAATTTCGCTAACATCATTAACCGCTCGCTTCACCCTAACCCATTGCAACGTCCAAAAATCGAGGAAATAGCATCAACCATGAAGCAGCATTACTAATTGAAAATGCTGCTCCTTCGGTTAATTTAAATTGACTGGTCTGGGCGGGAGTTTATTTTTTAAAAACCTTCTTGAACGTTTACACACCAATTTTTATGCTAACTAATATGGTGTCCTGAAAAACAGGCTGAAAAAAAGTGCCCAACCTAATTTCAGTTTGAGCACGACCTATCGTTAATCCTTCGCAATCATATCCAGCCATTTTATGTCCGCTTCCAAATGAAGCAACGCCCCTTCTACAAGCAGCTTCATTGTTTGATTCCCAGCTTGGTTCATCTGTTTTTTAAATTGCGTAAGGTGCAGGACATCTTTTATAATTGTCTGCTTCTGCACCTGAATCATATTTTGTTTTTCCTGGTAATCTACGTGACTGGCACAGAGGTATTTAAAATAAAACTCGTCTTTGAGCAAAGAACGCTCTACAGGATTTTTTAGCCAGTTCCATAGTTCTTTTTTTCCTTGTTCGGTGATCGTATATAGTTTACGATCCTTCTTATCATGTCCCGGTGATTCAACGAGATTATCCCGCTCCAACCTGTCAAGTGTCGTATATACCTGACCGGCATTGAGCGGCCACATGCTTTGAACAAGTTCATCAAAACCTGTTTTTAACTCATAACCATGGCTCGGTTTCTCATATAGTAATGCGAGTAATGAGTGTTTTACAGACATAAGTATCCCCGCTTATTCATAAGATATCGCTTCCTTAACCGGAACTCGTGATGCCGTGATGCTTGGCAACCATGCTGCAACCATTGTAAATAGTATACCACCTGCAACTGCCAAAAATAAACTTACCCACGGAACCGTAAAACTTAATAGTGCCTGCGCTTGATCAGACTGTGCGTTTAAGTAGGTAGCAAGAATGCCATAAACAACCCCTACAACCACACCGGTAACCCCAATAATTAATCCCTCTGCAATGATCATAAATTTGACTTGCCGTTTTGTAAAACCGATTGCCCGCATCGTACCAATTTCCTTTATCCGCTCAAGTGTATTCATAAATAGTGTATTACTAACCCCTATAGCGGATAGCGCTATAACTAAAAGAAGCAGCCCCTGCATAAGCTCATTCATTCCAGTTAACGCGTTGGTCGATTGTTCTACCCGTTGCGATAAACTCGATATACTTGAAAGTTCCTCCCCATAATTTTCCGATAGCTTCGAATATATGAATGGAATACTTGCTTTTCCGTTTGTAACTATCGCCACGTGAAACAGATGGGACCAATTTAGAACCTCCCCAAGTATTGACTCTTCTACAAATGCTACATAACTTGTATAGTGGGAGGTCTGCACACTCCCTTTTACATAGAAATCCGTCTTTCCAGCGGGAGTATTTAATGTAATATGATCTCCAACTTCGCCACCCCACTCAGCCAATGCGCGTTCTCCGAGATAAAGTTGCGGGAACCCGGCCACTTCCTTGGCTTCATCTGAAATACGAAAGAATGCAGCTTTATCTGGATCACCTGAGTAGCTCATGATGGAAAATTCCCTGTCTTCACCAGCTTTGGTTTGCCACGTAACATTTGGAATGTCTGCAAATCGATAAACATTTGCAGTACCTTCGATTCCTTGAATAACATCTAGATCATCATCCTGCCATGGTGTTTCCTTCATGACATGGATATCGCCACCAAATGTACTGCGAACTTCATCCTCCATTCCATCTGGAAGTGATTCAAGAGCCGCACTCATAAACATTGCCAAACTAACACCAATTGCTAGCATTGCGGATGTATTTGCATTACGATTTTCAAACAGGCTGACTGATCGAACTGCCTGCTTTCCAGCGAACCGAAAAGTGATCTGAAATAAGGGATTGATAATTCTTAGAATTGCTCGCATAAACAATGGGTACAAAAGGACAAGCCCGACAAAGAGCAGTAAAAATGCCCAAGCGTTATCAATCAATCCTATTCCGGTACATATAATACCTGCGATTATCCGGATAATACTTGCTCTTTTGCCGCCCTGCCGTGATACTGTCCGATCAACCATTGCTTCCAAAACTGGTGTTTTACCCGCCCGATAAACAGGGATAGCAGCAGCCAAGAAAGGAAATAGAAGCCCAACTGTTGCCGAAATAGTAAGCGGTGCCGCCAATTCCATATCGTATGTAATATCCTGCGAGGCAATTGCTGACATCAGCATTTCCTGAAAGAAATCACCAAACCAAATACCAAGCGGGAGCCCAACAACAGTTCCTATTAAGGAAAGAAGTCCGATTTCCTGAAGAACCAAACGATAAATACCTTTAGTTGTATAGCCTAAACTTTTCATCACAGCGAATTCTTTTCTTCGTTCAATAATACCCGCATAAATCATGTTAAACGCAATAAACCCGCTGATAAATATAGATAAAATGGCTATTATATCGAACGTATAGTATAGACCTTCCACATCATTATTTTGCCTGTCATCCATAACGACTGGCTGCACGAATAAATCAGATAATGCAAGCTCTGCTTGATAAGCAGCAAGAAGCTCATCCTTTTTTGAACCATCGTTTGTTACAAATCTATAGCTGGTAATCTGCCCTTTTGCTCCAGTCCATTCTTGCAAAATATCAAGCGGAACCATAACTTGTGAAGAACTGACACTCGCCTGTTCCTTTGTCCGGGGACTGCTTAGCATCGAGCCCTCATAAACAATTGCGGTAACGTCCATACTGCCCATATTTTTAAATGTAACCGTATCGCCTATTCCCTTTTTCCAAAGCTTTGCAGCATTCTCCGTAATAATAAGCCCTTCCTCGGAAATATCACCCTCTTTTACAGGAAGTTCAAATAAACCATTATCGAAAGTTGATACACCTGTGAACCGTACAGATGTCTGCGCCGGATTCATTCCATCTATTTCTGCAATTCCTCGTTTAAGTAAAATGGCATTTTCCTTTTTGACTTCATCTCGGGTGAATAACCAGTCTAGTTCCTTCTGTTGAAAAACACGATTATTACTTTGAATCCAAAAATCCGTATCACCCATATACATTTTTTCATATCTTTCAAGTGTACTTGAAGTTGTCTGTTTTGCAATGAGCATTGCTGTCATAACAACCACGCCAAGAATGATGGCAATAAGCGTAAAGAGAAAACGTTTTTTATACCTGGTCAAATTACGCCATGAAACGCGAAAGGAACTCAGCATAATCATCATCCTCCCTTTTTACTTCGGTCTCAATGATCCCATCTTTAAACAGGACAATACGATCCGCATAGCCTGCGGAAAACATGTCATGTGTCACCATAACAATTGTCTGCCCTCTGTCCTGATGAAAGGAGGACAATAACTCTAAAATATCGCTTGAATGCTCCCTATCTAAATTACCAGTTGGTTCATCTGCAAGCAGAATGGCCGGTTTGTTAATTAGTGCACGGGCAATTGCTACGCGCTGTTGCTGTCCCCCACTCAATTCGTGCGGAAATCGTTTGCCATAGCCTTTTAAATCCACAGCATCCAAAAGATCATAAATAGCCTCTGTATCAATCTTTCTGCCACTCGCATGCATTGGAAACGCTATATTTTCATAGACTGTTAATGTTGGAAGGAGCTGATAGTTTTGAAACACAAAACCTATCTTTTGGCGTCTTATAATGGTCCGTTTTTTTTCTGATTTTGTTTCTAATTTTACACCATCCAGTGCAATCGAGCCTTCCGTTGGGATATCCAACCCACCAAGCAGCTGAAGAAGCGTACTTTTCCCTGACCCACTTGGCCCCATAATGGCTACAAACTCACCTTGTTTGACAGAAAAGTCAACACCCTTTAGTATGGGTATCACCTCTCCCCCAGCTTTATACTCTTTTTTAACACCTTTCGTATGAATCATACTAGTCACCCTTTCGAATTAGATGGAAATATTGTATATGACCACGAATAAATAAAATCGGCGATAAAAGCAATCCCCCAAACCATCGAAATACCATAAATCGTCTCATTTGCATATGGTGTTTCCATAACATTTTCTGTACCGATCCAAGATAAATCCTTTATATATTCCAGGGATTGGGCTGCGCCACCGGTTCCGTAAATCCAGAACGCTATTTGAAAACCAACAAATACAATAAGATGTGCAATGGAACTCCAACGGTATTTTTTGGCCATATACTGTGGATCTTTCTGTCTATTCATGATTTCTATGTCCTTAGCTGAAAGAAGTTGGACATTGCGCCATCCTCCAATTACTTTACGCATCCAACGATCTAATTTCATAAAGTCAAAAATTCCAAACGTACACGCATATACTACAAAAACCGTAATAATGATTTGAAATTTTGATATTTCACCTGTCTCCCCATAGATAAACACTGCTAGTATAGCCTCGAGAACCAATAGTGCAACAAAACAAAAAAGGAACAACAGACTAACGTTACGCTTATCAAAAAGGTAACGTACAATCCCGAACAGAAGCAGGGAAGCAAAGGATAACACTTCTATTGCGATGAACAATTCCCATTGATAGGAAAGAATTAGATCCACCATTCGATCACCTACATTCATTATATACTGAGTATCTATTTACTTAGTATATAGATACTCAGTATATAAATCAAGATGAATTTTTATTTGTAATGCAAAAAATTTCAGCAAAAAAAGACTAAACCCGAACGGATCCAGCCTTGAATGAAGGTATTCTATTTTTATTCAAAGGAAGGTAGTAAAATTATTTGTTTGACCCAATCGTGAATCCCCTGTTTAAGAGGAACTTTGCTCCTTTTTAACTGGAATCATCATTACAAATTCTGGTTAGCTGAATATGGATCTTGATTCATCGGATATTTTTCGAAATGGGTTAAGTTATTTACATTGTTTCCCCGGTATTCCTCTTGCTCAATCCATTGATACAAATATTGGTACGACTTCTTAATGTTTTGGTGTTTATCGTGTTTACAGGTTGCGTAGGTTAAGGCAGGAACTGAGATAGTCACAGGATTAATATTTCATAACCGTACAATCTCGACTCCCATCGTTTCAAAATGATAGTCAAACGCAAAGATTTTATGAATTTGTTGTTCTTTGATCATTGCTACACTTAACGCATCACAATAAGAAATTTTGTGGTTTCTATATTGTTCAAGAAGTTGAAGTGTATTATTTCTGATTGTAGTGGTCACACCTGCAATAATAAATGAATATTTCAAAGAGACGGTTACTATATGAATAATTTTCTCACTTAAAATAGTATAAAAAACAGGGTGGTACAAAAGCTATTTGATGAGGTGAAAAAAATGCCAAGTAACCAAAAAAAGAAATTCCCAATCCCGACAAAAGCAAATACTGACGGTAAAATTAGTGTCAGTAGCGGGCTGGGGACAAATAATCCGCTGAATGAAGAGGATAATTTTGCGGGGGATTCGGTTGATGAGCATAAGGAATTGGAAGCGGCTAATGAAGTGATTGCGGAAAAGATTATATCACAGGTAAATAATAATTCTTAATACCCTGCGTTACCTAACTGAAAAAGTGGCATGAATTCATTTTCATACCACTTTTTTGTTATTGTTACATCGGGTTATTTAGCTCACGAAATAGAAAACATTTTATAAAGTTCGGACTTGTAAAAAGGAAATATGGAACCTCACGGCGAATTAACTATACATACAGTATTCTCTTGGGGGTTTTATCATGAATCCAATATTAAAACAAATTGGTGCAATTTTTATGCCCGTTAAAAATATAGAAGAAGCTCGCAAATGGTATTGTGATATATTAGGAATACCAGCAGATGGTAGGATAGTATTTGGACATTTATATATCATAACCATGAGCGGAACAGAGATTGTACTGGATAGCAAGATTTTTTCAAAGGATAATGTATTTAGAACCCCACCATTCCACTTTAATACCACCGATATCGAAAAAGCATATAAGTATATGAAGGGGAAGAATGTCGAAATTGTAACAGAAATTCAGTTCGATCAATGGTTTAATTTCAAAGACCCTGATGGAAACCATCTCATGATATGCCAGTGCTAAGCTTGGTTGTTACAGTTACCTTTTTCATGTTCAAAAAATAGTACCCTATTAGGAGAGCCTCTTAATAACTTCTTCTAAAGGGTACATATTATTTTCCAAACTTATTGGACACTTTACCGAACCTCTGCCTCAAACGTAATAACCTCATCAGCACCGGTTGGATATTTATCATATACATATCCGGATGAGCAATTGATGTTTATGAACCCCAGTTCTAATAAAATTGATCGGAATTCCTCAATCCCAAACCAAATTAAATTGAATTCCTGCAACTCTGTATCCATACATTTGCCATCCTTCCACTTTTCATATTTTAGATACGTTACTGTTTTTTGGTTAATCCAGTCCATAGCAATCGATTTTCTTTCGAGTGTAATTCCTTCTCCGTTTGACAAAGAAAATGCCTCCGTTGTTACTTCCCCAGCTTTGAAATCGTGTGGCAACAACAAATCAATAATAATGCGACCTCCAGGCTCCAGATGATCTTGGAATCTTCTCAGTACATTTATGACGTCTTCACGGTTATCAAGTAAACATAAAGACCCTGTAGGCATAACAATCGCTTTATATTTATTAGACAGTTGAAAATTCTCCAAACTTGCTTGATATAGTTGGGTTGCTAATCCTCGTTTTTTACAATGCTCCCTGCATACATTGAGCATATCCTTTGAGTAATCGATTCCATCAACGTTAAATCCTTGTTCTAATATCGGAATTAGAAATCTCCCCGTTCCAACACCCGCCTCCAGCACTCTTCCATCCATATGCCTTAGCCGTTCTATATAATATTCAATATCCCCACCAATGGACTTGCCAATCGGCTTTGTTAGGTTGTAGACTTCTGTACTCAATTTTCCATAATAACTGAACATTGTTTCTTCACTCCTTAATAGGCCATACCCAACCGTAATCTCAATGGGTTCCATTATTCATCACATTCCGCTTGCGAATTCGCATAACAAACAAAAAGAACAACACACCTGAGTATATTAATACATACATCCATTCCAGCAATAATCGTGCATTTATTAATAAGCTATCATCCCCTAGCAAATCAACAATCGAAAAGGCCGGGGGAATAACCCAAGTTATATAAGACATGAATTGGGGCAGAACACCTACCAGACCACCTTTTACCAGAGAAATAAGTAACACCAGGACAAGCAGCAGCCAGGAGCTAACTGTTTTCACCCGTGTCATCCAGCTAAGGTAAATGGTAATTGAAATGCTTAACATGGATATAAGCAAATGCGAACAAGCAGCAATGAAAATATCCTGCAATGTGACTGGACGATCAAACGCCCCAATCATGATCGGGTAGAAAATAGCAAAGGCGGATAACATCGAGATGATAACCAAGACCGATAAAATCATACTGCTGAATATCTTAATAACGCTTTTGGCATTGACAATTGTTATCTGTAACTGCACAGAATCTGTTGTTTGCATGATGGTTACCGACATCCAGGCTGAAATAAAATAAAGAACAGCACACGAAACCCCATAACTGCTTAAAACTGGATTTGGTGTATATGTGTAGGAAACGATCGTCCAAAGCAAGAAAAGGCATACAGGGGGAACAAACTGATATGATCGTATATAATCTTGCATGCAGTATTTCACTAAACTTTTCACTTTTTCACCTGCTTTTTCCCATTATCATTAGATCCCAGCATCGGCAACATATCCATCTGACGGGAGACAAATTGAATGGTTCCACCTAATGCAATGATCTCGCCAATTACCTCGTTACTTTTTACAGCATGTACCGAAATAATATGGGGCGATGAAGTCTGACAGACATGCTTCATAATGAATGGCGAACTGCTAACGAAGGATAAGAGAGCCTCGGTGGCACCTGAAAATTCGATTGTTCGATATTGGTTGTTTTCCCTGGACACCATTACTTCTTTTATGTTCTGTTGGGTTACATGAATGCTCCGATCAGCTAGTCTTTCAGCAAAAAACGACTCATGACAGGTAAAGATAATTGTTGTGCCTGCCTTTTTTAATTGGGTCAGAATGTCTACCAGCCTTTTCTGTGAATCAGGATCCAATCCCGATATCGGTTCATCTAGCAAAAGCAGCTCCGGATTAGGTAAAAGGGCTTGAATGATATTCACTTTTTGCTTGTTTCCTTTGGATAAATGCTGTATGCGGGTATGCTGATAGGAATCCAAACCAAATTGCTTCATAAGTTCTCCCCTGCGGATATTCAAAACATCAGCTGAAAGCCCTTGAATTTGACCCATATGCTGTAAATACTCTATTGGTGTAAAACGCAATGACTTAGGCGTCTGTTCCGGGACATAGCCAATATTTTGCGTGAATCGATTTTGACATTCCCCTTATTCGGAACCATTAAACCGGCGATGATTTTCAGCAACGTGCTTTTACCCGACCCGTTATCTCCAGTAATAGCAACACATTCACCATTCTTTAGGGATGTGGTCGCACCTTTAAATATGCATTTTTTATGTACTGAATAGTGGATATTTGTAAGTTCTAACATATTCACATTAGGCTCCTCTGAATCTCTCATATTTCCTCATATTGAAGCATTATTCCATATAATTAATTGCCTAAATAATATTATAATAAAAGCAAGGGTGCTTTAACAGTAGCACCCCCGGTTTTGATGAGGAACTATTCTATATTTGATTTTTATTAAAGAACAATTTCTATCCCAATCATTTCATTCTCAAGCTCAATATATTTCATATTTTGCTTTTTATTAAAGTTAATATTTTTCACCAACAGATTTTGTTCCAGTAGATCTCTAAATTGTTCAACAACATCCTTTAATGAATCACTCATGCAAAAGGTAAGGTCTACCCGCTTTTCGACAGGCAAATTCAATTCTTTACGGTACTGTTGAACAGCTCGAATGAGTTCACGAGCAAGACCTTCCCTACGGAGATCTTCGTTTATGTTTGTATTTAAGAAAACGGTATAGCGTTCATTAGAAGCCATTTCCATTCCCTGCTGCGCTGTTTGATTAATGAGTAAATCCTCTTTTTCAACACGAATGGACTCTCCCGATTGCATTTCCAATGCAACATACCCTTTACCTACCACGTCATTAGCTTCTTCCACTGACATCTGTTTTAAAGCCTTTTGAACAAATCCTACTTGCTTACCAAGCTTTGGACCCGCCGTTGGGAAGTTTAGTTTAATTTCATACTGAATATTTCCTCCAGCATGTTCTTGAAAATAAACCCGCTTAACATTAATTTCTTCCTCAATGATATAACGATATTTCGACAAAAAGTTTATGTCATTTTTTTCATCAACCACAATCAATTTAGATAGAGGCTGTTTTGTTTTAATATTCGAAGCGTTACGAGTATGGCGGGCAAGCTCAATAACCTGAAGAACTCCATCCATCTCCATCTCCAACTGTTCATCAATTAAGGCTTCATCCGGTACAGGGAAGTATTCTAAGTGTACACTTTTCCCCGTTAAATTGATGTGAATTTCCTCGGTAACAAAAGGTGTAAATGGAGCAAGTAGTTTGCTCGTTGTTGTTAATACCTCGTATAACGTATGATAAGCCGCTAGTTTATCATCATTCATTCCTTTACCCCAAAAACGGTCACGGGAGCGGCGGATGTACCAATTACTAATTTGTTCAACTAGTATAGATAATTCTCTTGCTGCAGGATTAAAATCATAGTTATCAAGATGTGCCGCTACACTTTTAGAAACAGAATGCAGGCGAGATAATATCCATTTATCCAACCATGACTTTTCACCTTGGGCATGCTTATTCGGATCGAATTGATCAATCTCCGCATAAAGCACGTAAAAAGAATGAATATTAATTAGTGTGTCAACTAGCTTGGACTTTGCTTGACTGACAATATTAGCTGAAAAACGCTTATTATTCCAAGGCGCACTATCAACAAGCAGTGCCCACCGCAACGCATCTGCCCCATATTTTTTCACAAGGTCCATTGGGTTAATAACGTTCCCTTTACTTTTTGACATTTTACGTCCATCTTCATCAAGGATATGTCCGAGCGAAAGAACACGTTTGTATGGTGCTTTTCCAGTATATAAAGAAGATACGGTGAGCAGGCTGTAAAACCAGCCACGCGTCTGATCCACACCTTCTACAATGACATCTGCAGGAAATTGTTTTTCGAATAATGCAGTATTCTCAAATGGATAATGATACTGCGCAAATGGCATCGAACCACTATCAAACCATACATCGATAACTTCCTTGGTACGAACCATATCTCCTTGGCAAGACGGACAAACAAGAATTATATCATCCACATACGGTTTATGAAGTTCTAACTCATCAGAAACTGGAAGCCTGGCATGTTTATTGAGGTCCTGAATACTATCAGGCGCATATTGATGGTTACAGTTCTTGCAAATCCAAACGTTGAGTGGTGTTCCCCAATACCGATTACGACCTAGATTCCAATCAACCATGTTCTCTAGAAAATTACCAAAACGTCCATGTTTCATATGCTCCGGGTGCCATTTAATGGTTTCGTTATTTTGGATGATCGTATCTTTTATTTCCGTCGTTTTGATAAACCAGCCTTCCGTTGCATAATAGATAAGCGGGGAATCACAGCGCCAACAGTGTGGATAGCTATGTTCGTATTTTTCTTTTGAAAATAATAAACCTTTGTCTGCCAGCATTTTAATTATCTGAACATCACAATCTTTGGCAAATTCCCCAGCTAAATCAGGAACTTCATCCGTATAGCGTCCTGACTGATCAACCACGTTAATAAAATCAAGCCCGTTTGCTCTCACAGCATTGTAGTCATCTTCTCCATGCGCTGGTGCGAGATGAACGATTCCGGTACCACTTTGGTCTGTAACAAAATCCGCCTCAATAACCTCATGCCCTCTTATTAGGTTCAAATAGTCAAAAGGAGCTTGATAGGTTAAGCCAACGAAGTCACTTCCTTTATGCATGCTAATAACCTCATATTCCTCATTGAATACCTGATCTGCCAAGTCTTTTGCAACAATATATAAGTCCGCTTCCTGCCTCACCTTTACATATTCCAAATCCTTATGGACAGCTAAAGCAACATTAGCAGGAAGTGTCCAAGGTGTTGTCGTCCAGCCCAAAAAATATTCATTATCGGTCCCATTAATTTGGAATTTAGCTGTTACGGACAGATCTTTTACGTCTTTGTATCCTTGTGCAACTTCGTGAGAACTTAAGGATGTTTGGCAGCTCGGACAATATGGCGTAACACGATGTCCCTGATCCAGCAGCCCTTTTTTGTGAATCGCAGAGAGGATATACCAAACACTTTCAATATATTCATTCCGTAATGTCACATATGGATCATCCATATCAACCCAATACCCAATAGCTTCTGTAAAAGAACGCCATTGCTTCTCATAATCAAAAACACTTCTTTTACATTCCTCAATAAATTTCTCTATACCATAATCTTCAATTTCTTTTTTTCCGGAGATGCCTATCTTTTTCTCAACACCGAGTTCAACTGGAAGACCATGTGTATCCCAGCCCGCTTTGCGGATAACCTGATAACCTTGCATTGTTTTATAGCGGGCAATGAAGTCTTTTATCACACGACCCAGCACATGCCCAGCATGAGGTAGGCCATTTGCTGTTGGGGGGCCTTCATAAAAGACAAAGGTTTCCGCTCCATCACGATTTGAAACAGACTTTTCAAACGTACTTTCAGCTTTCCACATATTGTTTACTCGCTTTTCACGCTGTTGGGGAAGCTCACTTATATCAACCTTTCTCATCATCTCACTCCTCGTTTGATTTTTTCATAAAAATACAAAAACCCGCCCCTAAAGTAGGGACGAGTTTAACCCGTGTTACCACCCTGATTCCGGAAATTACTTGTAATAAATGTGCCGGCACTCAAACAACGTACTATCATACGCGATCCTTGTAACGGCGGATCCCCGGAAAGGCTTAAAATGAATCTTCAGCTTTTCTTCTCGGAGAGGATTTTCAACATAAACTGAACATTGGTTTTCAGCAAAAGGCACCAACTCTCTGCAGAACAGGATTTATGCATACTCGTTCTCGTCAACGAATTTAATCGCTTTCATATTAAGATATAGCATATGCAGATAAATGTCAATCGATACACCTTCCATATTGCCAATTATCAAGCTTTTGTCTGAAACAGTTTTGTACAACAACCCCGTCCCCTTATTCTAAACCTAACGATTAATTCATTTAACCCATATCCATCGGCCTATTCCAATATGTCTAGCAATCCTTTAATCTAGTAATTGAAAAAACTTAAAGGGGGTTTCAGTATGGGAATTAGAAAAACAGGAAAAATTGCACTTATGCTTTTAGCAGCTCTGCTTGTATCTATACCACTTAGCAACAGCTCGGCAGATGCAGAAGAAGCTGGGGAAGGCACTGTTGACTTAAGACTCATGGAAACGACAGATATTCATGTCCATCTGGCAAACTATGACTATTATCAAGATAAGGAAACAAACGAATTTGGGCTAGCAATGACAGCAACGCTTATCAAGAAATCCCGAAGTGAAGTCAACAATAGCATGTTATTTGACAATGGTGACCTAATCCAAGGCAATCCTCTTGGGGACTATATCGCTCAAAAAGGCCTTGAAGAAGGAGAAGTGCATCCCGTCTATAAAGCAATGAATCTGCTAGATTATGATGCAGCAAATATTGGTAACCACGAATTTAATTATGGCATCGACTATTTGAAGGAAGCAACTGATGATGCTAATTTCCCATACGTCAATGCAAACGTCTATTATGATGACGGTGACGATGATCCAACCAACGATCAACCGTTTTTCGAGCCATACAAGATTTTGCCTAAACAAGTGGTAGATTCAAACGGTAACACCCAAACGATTAATGTTGGGATCATCGGCTTTGTTCCACCACAAATCATGCAATGGGACAAAACAAACCTTGAAGGGAAAGTAATTACCAAAGATATCTATAAAACAGCACAAAAATATATTCCGGAAATGAAGGAACAAGGTGCTGATATTATCGTTGCAATTCCACACTCCGGGCTTGGATCGGTTGAATTAAAGGAACGTGAGGAAAATGCCACTTACAACTTAACTGAAGTAGAAGGCATTGATGCTATTATGTTTGGTCATGCCCACGAAGCCTTCCCGAGTGAAACATTTGCGGGAATCCCAGGAGTCAACCTGGAAAAAGGAACACTCAATGGTGTACCTTCTGTTGAGGCAGGTTTTTGGGGAAACCATTTAGGGATTATTGATCTGAAGCTCCAGCAAAATGGCGACAGCTGGGAGGTTATTGATTCCAGCGCTGAAGTTCAAGCAATTTACGACGAAAATACCGGTGAAGCACTTGTTGAAGCCGATCAGGGAATTCTAGACGCCATTTCAGAAGACCACCAGGCAACTCTTGACTATATTCGCTCTCAGGTCGGTGAAACAACTGCACCAATTTACAGCTACTTTGCACTTGTCAAAGACGATCCGTCGGTACAAATTGTAGCCAACGCACAAAAATGGTACACAGAACAAGCAGTAAAGGAAACCGAATATGAAGGATTGCCAATTTTATCCGCAGCTGCACCATTTAAGGCTGGCGGTCGAGGCGGCGCTGGCTACTATACGTATATTCCAGAAGGGCCGATTGCCATTAAAAACGTAGCTGACCTTTATGTTTATCCAAACACTTTGAAGGTCGTGAAAATCAATGGGGAACAAGTTCGTGAATGGTTAGAGATGGCTGCTGGACAGTTTAATCAAATCGACCCGAATGCGTCAGAGGAACAATCTTTAGTTAACAATGACTTTCCAACGTACAATTTTGATGTTATCGATGGGGTCACCTATAAAATCGATGTTACGGAACCAACCCGCTATAACCGTGATGGGGAGTTAATCAATCCAGAGGCCCATCGCATTGTAAACTTACAATACAACGGTGAGGCCGTTCAAGACGATCAGGAATTTCTTGTTGCAACAAATAACTATCGTGCTGGTGGAGGAGGTAACTTCCCGAATTTAGATGGCAGCCAAATTGTCCTTTCTCCACAGGCGGAAAACCGGCAGGTAGTGATCGACTATATTCAAACGAATGGCACGATTGATCCATCAGCGGATAGCAATTGGTCATTTGCACCGATTGAAGGTAATGCACAGCTAACATTCCAATCTTCACCGGATGCCCAGCAATTCATCCAGCAAGATGGGAATATCGCTTATCTCGGTGAGGGGACAGACGGTTTTGCCAAATACGCGCTTGATCTATCAGAGGCCGAAGAAACTGTGACACTTTCGTCAATTAAACAAGATGTTGCGGATTATGTACAATCTGGTGATATTAATCATCCATTAGCTGTTAAGCTGACAAACAAACTGAAACAAGCAGAACATCAACTAAATAAAGGCCATCATCATCAAGCTGTTAAAAAGATGGAAGGGTTCTTGAAACATTTGAACAAAAAGGCGATGGATAAATTCATCACTAAAGAAGCGAAAGAAGGCTTGAATAATTCAGTTGAGGTTTTACTTAACGACTGGAGAAACAATTAACAGTAAAGATCCAATTTATTATTTAAAAACCCTGTGGTATGATGAAGCCACAGGGTTTTTTACATGCGTTTTAAAACAAAGAAGGCAGGTGAGTCCGATGTATATGTTTGTCGAGGAGAGAATTAAAGATTCCATTGACAAGGGGGAATTCGATAATCTTCCCGGAAAAGGAAAACCGCTGAATCTAAAGGATGATTTACCAGGTATGCGACCGGAAATAAAAATGGGTTATCGAATGCTGAAAAACGCCGGATATGTAACGGAGGAGGCAAAAGACAGCAAAAATAATATGAGTATGAATGATCTTTTAACCATAGCAACCGGTAAAACCCATAAGAGCGATGTACAAAGCAAACAGAAATTTGATGAATTTGTTCACGAAAGGAAATTGCATCAAAATAAGAGGTTTATCGCTTATGCCAAAAAGATTTACCGAAAATTATTTTAAATCCTGCCAGGCTACGGTAATTTCCCCCACCGCTCAGAACAAATTCAATTGCCTTGGGGAAAGTCCTTCATATTCGATACCCAGCATTTTTTGAAATTCCTTAGCATTACCTGCTGCGTCTCCACCAGAGTTATTGTTAAATAGAACAATGATATCGTTGGTATCTTTTGATAGGTTAATGATTCTGTTTTTCCATTCTAAAAGCTCCTTACGATTGTATTTATATAAATAGCGAACCTCCCGCCAATTCGTATCAGTCCCGTTCGGTTTATTCCACCCATGCACATTTCTCCCATGCATCCGTACTAATGTCATGTTTCCATTCGTTGTCACAGGCACAATAGGAATCGATCCGTCACCAGCTTGTGGCTCATCAGCGATGGAATGGATCCAACCCTCCTGTTTCATAAAAGAAAGTGTATTATCACGGTACGCGTCACTAAACCAGGATTGGTGGCGAAACTCAAGCGCAACCGGGATATCCCCCATCATTTGCTTACAATACCGCAAATAATCGACATTCGCTTTTTTGCAATCAAACCATGGCGGGAATTGAAATAGCACCATCGCTAGCTTGTTTGCATCTTGGAATGGCTTCAGAGAATCTTTAAACGCCTGGAACATCTCCGCTTTTGTAACAAACGGTATATCCCCACGCTGATGCCCCGTCATTCCTTGATACGCCTTCACAACAAAGCGGAAATTTCCCGGTGTTTCCTTCACCCACTTTAACGTGTTACGGGCGGGCTGTACCGCGTAAAAGGATGCATCTACCTCCACAACTGGAAAGTGACTGCTATATTCAGGTAATTTATCTTTTCCTTTCGTTTGATTTGGGTACAGGGAATAATGGTCTCCCCATCCTGTTAAGCCTATATAAATCATCAGGTTCCCTCCTTTTAACATTTTAGCACAGGGTTAGGGAATACTGGGAGTTTGTAAATGGTACGAACTATTTTTATAAGGACTTTCATAACCGGCTTTAGCCCTACTTGATTTGACGTATTGTGGCCGCTCGATTTTTATATCTAATCAAGTACCAGAAACTATGTTTGATCTTTTTTAAAATATGTCTTAACAGCTGGTGGTTGATAAGTATAAAACTTATCAATTAAAGCCTCTGGGAAGGTATCCACAATTGCCATGGAACGATATTTTTCGTGTAGAAATTGCTGGTCTGCCATATGGTTGAAGAGTGACACAAGAGGGTCATAATAGTGATTAATGTTTAAAAGCCCACACGGTTTTTGGTGCACCCCCAGCTGAGCCCAGGTGAAGATTTCCATAAATTCCTCTAACGTACCCGGCCCACCTGGTAAAGCAATAAAACCATCCGCTAAATCAGCCATTTTAGTCTTACGCTCATGCATAGACTCAACAACAAATAATTTCGTTAAATTAGGATGTGAAATTTCCCGATCCTCCAGCATTTTAGGGATTACTCCAATAACTTCTCCGCCGTTATCTAAGACAGCGTCTGCTAATGCTCCCATAATTCCAACACTTGCCCCGCCATACACAAGTGTGAGTTCTCTTCTTGCCAGCTCTTTTCCTAACTGTATAGCGCCTTCCTTATATAAATCAGTTGCTCCATAGCTTGACCCACAAAAAATAGCTAAACTTTTCAATAATATCTCCTCCATCATTCCAATCATCTGTTATCATTATATAGATTCCCTTACAAAACTTAAAATCAAAATGAGGAGGCTAATAATGAACTTAACCGAATTTCAATCATGGGTCAAGGAATATTACGAAGCTAATGGCTGGTCCGATCTTGATATATTTATACGAATAGGTTTTCTAGCTGAAGAAACAGGAGAAGTTGCAAGGGCAATAAGGGCTTTGGAAGTTGGACGCGATAGACCCGATGAATTGGAAGGGACCTCCGAAGAACTAAAACGCGAATTGGTTGAAGAACTAGGCGATGTTTTAGGGAATATCATTGTTATTGCAAATAAATATGACATCACCCTTGAAAATATATTTGAATCTCACCGGGGCAAACTGCAAAAAAAGGTATCAAGGTAACTGACCATTTGTTTTCATATACTGATGAACAGCAAGCGCCCGTTTAGCGACGTATGGAGTGCGCCCTGCCAAGCAGGGTGGTTCGGTGTTGCTGCACAAAGCAGCGGTCTTAACCGAACATTCCTACCGTAGGAGATAAAGGAAACATGCCACTAAAAAAGGGGTAGACGTGAGTTGGACGCAAAGTCCGCTTTTAGTCGGCCTTC
>BMJD01000030.1 GCA_014642895.1 Lentibacillus populi | reverse complement strand
TTTTTTATGGTTTTTAAAGGTTAAATTGCCATTATTCCCAATTTTACATAAATTATATTTCTTGACTTTTTTATTTTATTTTCCTGCAACGCAAGTGATTTTATATGGAAGTGTGCTTTCCTGGAAAAAATACTATTCTCCTAAACGAAATCCTGTACCTGTATAAAATCCTTACTTTCCCCCACATGCTGTAAAAAATACACAAAATCGAGAAATTTTTTTTATAAAATGTATAGTTTTTCTTTTTTCTGATCAGAATGGTTGTTGAGGTGATGATCAAATGAAAGAAGAAAACAATGGTACTCCAAAAAATAAATGGAGCCGCATTTTTCGCAAGAAGTGGTTTTTCCCAGCGTTATACCTGGTAATTGCCGCCCTGTTATTGTCAGTGGTCGTATGGTACCAAAATCTGGATAATCAAGTACAGGAGCCGAAAGACCAAGGCGTTTCAGATGACTACGCGAAAAGTCCGTACGATGATGAAGCGCAAACTGTAACCGAGCAGCAGGAAGCTGTTAAAATGCCTGTCGAAAAAGCAGATCAAGCAGAAATTGTAACTAAATTTTTTGATTACAACGCAGACCAAAAGGATCAGGAAAGTGCCCTTGTCCATTACAACAACCGATACTATCAAAGTACTGGTATCGACATTGCATCTCCAGAAGTTGAAAAATTTAATGTTACAGCTGCGTTAAGTGGAACTGTCACAGAAGTAAAGGAAGATCCGCTTTTAGGCAATGTTGTTGAGCTATCACACGAGAACGATGTGACAACGTACTATGCAAGTCTTGGAAAAGTTGATGTCAAAGCCGGAGATAAGGTGAAGCAAGGCGACGTTATTGGGACAGGCGGTAAAAACTTATTTGGTAAAGACAAAGGTGTACACGTCCATTTTGAATTAAGAAAAGATGGAAAAGCTGTCAATCCGGAGGAATTTTTTAACCAGCCTGTAAGCAAACTGGACAGTGCAGTAAAAGAGGATTCGAACACGGATGAGTCTGATCAGGCAGAGGAATCTGGAGCAACGGAGGATTCCAACCAAACCGATGAATCCAATGGTACTGATAATTCCAGCGATGCAGATGATGCAAATTCTGATGATCAATCTGGTACAAATGATGAAAGTGAAACACCGGATGCGGATCAGGGCAACAGTGATCAGAATCCAGATCAAGGTCAAGACAAAGAAACAGATGCAACGGATGGAAATTCTGCCGGAGCAACCTCCGATTCATCCAAAGCATCAGCAAATGCCTAATTTCATATAGGTATATAAATTGTTAGATTTACCCTAGTATAATTTGCTAGGGTTATTTTTTTGTGGATGCGGCTATCATCTTGCTGAGACAAGGCTCATGGAATCTATTCCAGGCGAGAGTCGAAAATTGTCGAACGATTCCGCTTTTTTTCTGCTAAAAATGTGTTATTATAATAGTAATCGTTGGTTATTGTTAGAGTTTGTCAGAATGTGTCGGAATAGCCATCTAATATACTTGAAACTTGAGTTCATATACGTAAAGGCCTGAGTTTATTAGAAAGGAGAAGCAACGTGAAGTATCCCAAGGCTGACATAACAGCTAATTCTTTAAATCCCATTTCCTCTGATGACAAACAGACATTGGAACAAATAATCCCAATGTTGCAACAGGAATACGATAACGAAACTGTTTTACAACTGACACGAAAACTTTGTCTCCAGTCGACCTCAGATGACATAAATAAAAAGGGAATGGAATTTTTATTTACTAATGGCTATTTGCATGACTTGCAACTACTTATTAACAAGAATAGAGAATCAGAAAGTAAATCAAACAGAGAATGGGCTGAAGTCTATCAACTTGTTGTTGACAGAGCAGAATTCCGTGCCTATCCTCGTAAATTATTAAGACAATTGGAATTTTGTCATACAGATGATCCTGAACTGCGCTGTGTGATTGAATTTCTTAAAATATCTATTCACTTTGACTTGAGAGAATTCGGTAAAATTGGCAATTTCCTTGATAAACAAACCTCTTTATTCGATGAGGTAGATGACACACTACTATTATCTTTTTTTAATTCAAGACTTTATCAAACCCTGTTTATCTATTATTGGACAAGAAATGAACTGATTGTTGCCAGAAAATATGCTTTCCGTGTACTTAATGAAACAACAAACAATAGAACGGCGGTAAACATGCATATTAATCTGGGGTTGACTTATACGTTTGATACTTATTTTCAAGGGATGTATCATCTGAATGAAGCGTTGAGGCTTGCCAAAAAACTAAATTATCAAGATGGCATTAACATAATTAACCAACAAAACATACCTTTTTTATCAGCCCATTTTAAAAAATTCGAAGGCATTACAACAGATGATAAAAGTGAACAAGCTCATTTGGAAATAGCAAAAGGGAATCATGCAAAAGGGATTGAACTTCTGAATCAGCTGAAAATCGACAGCCCTTTTAAAATGTATTACCTTGGCATCGCCAAACGAGACAAAAATATACTTCTCCGATCCTATAATTATTTTATTGAGAAGAGAAGTGATTATTTCTTCAGCAAATTACCACTAAGTGTCTTGGCAAATATGGATTGAGCAAAACAGCACTAACAACGTGGGTAGAAGTGGGGTTGCTCAAAAAAAATACCCTGCTTTTATTATAAAAAACCAGCAAAGAGAACAACACACCATGATGGGATTTCTTTTCATCTTTATCTTTAGCCAACTTAAAACAGGGAAGGGAGGGATATACATGAAGAAGGCACGCGCATTGGTTCTTGCAGCTGCGATGTTATTAGGAATCACATTTGCAACTGGCATGGTTAATTCAGGGTCTGCTTATTCGGTTGATCCGGGATATGGCGATATATTCAGTGACCCGGGATATGGTGACATATTTAAGGACCCAGGATACGGCGATATTTTCAGTGATCCAGGATATGGTGACATATTCAATGATCCAGGATATGGCGACATTTTTTAATTGTTGTTAGGATGTTTTGATATGGGACCATTCTCCAAAGTTTTGGTGAATTACAGTGTTTTCCACGCAGTTGCAACTGTAGCAATGACATCTTCCGTTTTTTTATTTTAACATTAGCACTGTAATTCACTCCTTCTAAAAATAACTGCTTGTCTCCTTCTTCAATCGCGTAATTTTAATCATAATCCACGAAATTTAGTAATAAAATGTTACAAACCAAGCAATCAATTCATGGTCTGAGGTGAGAGCTTGTGTAGCATGTCAAGCCTTTTTGTTAACCATCCAATACATACATTTTTTTTATAACTTTGATCGTCTTCACATATATATTACCGATTAGACTAAAAAATCGACATTGAGGGGTATTTTTATGCCCTGTTTTTTGAAAATTAAAAACGATACAAGACATCGCTGCACAATAATACATTTCCAGCTGATAATGAAGTCGTAATAATTCTTGATCACCTTGTCTCAGGTACACACCTCGGAAACAGACAACTTAGGGAGGCGAACGGTGTGCACGATTACATCAAGGAAAGGACTATCAGGATAGGGAAACATGTCGTTGAGACGAGGAAAACCGTCCGAATGATAGCAAAGGAATTTGGTGTGTCCAAAAGTACTGTCCACAAAGATTTAACAGAGCGTCTACCAGAAATAAACCCAGAACTGGCAAACCAAGTAAAAGATATCCTGGAATACCACAAATCCATCCGCCATCTCCGCGGAGGCGAAGCAACCAGAAAAAAATACAAGATCGAACCAGAAAAAGCAACAACCATTGAACCGGTAGGATAAACAGCACGAGAAATTAAAGGAGGTGGTTGGCAGCAGGTAAAACCTAACAGTACATTAGCTTTTTAATTTGCCGAAGACTCCAGCCGATATGTCTGGGGTCTTCCGTGTTTTGTTCCAAAGCAGGCGATAGCAGCCATTTTTTTAACAAAGGTATCAATCCATGAACTACGGGTATCGCGTCATAAGCAATTGCTCAATCCCAAAAATGGGGCATCACCCGGGGAGCAGGAACATCAACTGGGGGGCGAGGAACATCGGCGGTAGAGCGGGAACATTCGCCGGAGAACAGAAACATCGGCGGGAGGGCAGGAATATCCCCCGGAGAGCGAGGAACATCAGCCCAAGAGCCAGAATATCTCAGGAATATCAACCGGATACTGTTACTCAACTGCCAGGGCAAGAATATCGACGCGAGGCAGAGCAGAAACATCAATCCAAATATGTGAACAAGAATTCCAAGGTGAAATACAACTTCAGGTAGAATTAACATTGTGTTTTTAGTTAGTCAAAAATATCGAATACAGATTTATATTTACCCGGGAAATCGGAATTCTGCGGAAAGTCATTTACATTTGGTGAAAGGTATTTTCTAGCGCTATTTTTTCCGATATATTGTAAATTCATAGAGTTTAATATTGTATAGGAGCTTTTTGGTGAATTTATTCGCAGTAACTCCCTGCATTGTTTATTTGTGATTGTATTGTTGTAAAGAAGAAAGTAATCAAGTATATAACGTTCATGTAGTTTATACCCCGGTGTAGTGCATGAAGGGCATGCCCATTTTTTATAAAGGAGGTTCATGGGAATATGTCCACAAGCGGGGCAGGGAATTCCTTTTATAAGATGCTGCTCCTGAACGTTGTATTTACTAATTAAATCTGGGTGTTTTGGGGAATTTTCATTTAATATAATTTCACTAATCATTTTCATCTGGGCTTTGTTTAATACATTTTCGGGATACTTTTTAACCAGTTCATTTAGATGCAAGTACAGACTTTCTGTTCTAATTATTTTTCTATAAATATCCGGATCATTCTGCTTTATTCTTAGAATGGTTGATGGATTACTACTTACCACCAATGTTTCGATTGGCACCGTTAAATTAAATCGCTGCAGCCAGGTGTTTAATTGCATTCTTTGCGACTCGGCTTGAAGTATTGGATCCTTAATTGCAATTACTTTGTCTCCTTTTTTCTGTATTAATTGATGCAGCTCTTGATCATACTCTATTTCTCCAGCCAGGTTTTTGATTTCTAGAATACATATGAAATTTTTAGAAATAATTAGTGTATCAATTTGAAAGTGTTTGTTGAAGATTTTCAAGCGGATGTCATGTAAAATAAAGAAGTTTTTGTGAGGATAAAGGGATAAGTTATAATCTACATCTTTTTCACCATAATAACCAGCGTTAAAACGTTTGTAATCCTCAATAAGTTTATGGTTCCTCCTGTATGTTTCTTTCAAATTTCTAAACAAAGCCTCGTAGCACAAAATAACGTAAGGTTTTTTTCTCTCATTTAAAAACAATAAAAATCTCCTCCTTTTCAATAGTACATTTATTAATTCGACAAAAAGTGAGAAAGTCCTGCAATTAAATTATGAATTTTATGTGAATGTTTTAAAGTAGTTTTGAGAAAACCCACCTGACGATCAATAACATCAACTGGAGGGCAGGAACATCCCCTGGAGATCATGAACATCAGCGGGAAAGCGAGAACATCCCCCCGGAGAGCAGGGGCATCGGCGGGAGAGTGAAAACATCAACTGGAGGGCAGGAACATCCCCTGGAGATCATGAACATCAGCGGGAAAGCGAGAACATCCCCCCGGAGAGCAGGGACATCAGTGGTAGAGCAGGAACATCGCCCGGAGCGCGAGAAACATCAGCGGGAGGGCAGGAACATCAGCGGGAGAGCGAAGACATCAACCGGAGAGCAGGAACATCAGCAGGAGAGCGAGTAACATCAACCGGAGATCATGAATATCGCCCGGAGCGCGAGAAACATCAGCGGGAGGGCAGGAACATCAGCGGGAGAGCGAAAACATCAACCGGAGAACAGGAACATCAGCAGGAAAGCGAGTAACATCAACCGGAGAACAGGAACATCGCCCGGAGCGCGAGGAACATCAGCGAGAGGGCAGGAACATCAGCGGGAGAGCGAAGACATCAACCGGAGATCATGAACATCAGCAGGAGAGCGAGTAACATCAACCGGAGATCATGAATATCAGCGGGAGAGCGGAAACATCGACCGGAGAGCAAGAACATCAACGCGAGAGCAAAAACATTAACTCGAATGCGAGAGCATCAACCCGTACAAGGGAACACATTACCCTAGGGAAATGCATTGTCTCTGATCTACGCTGGAAACTGGAGACGGTCTAATGACACACGAAAAAATCCCTAAACTTTTTTCCAATATATGCAGTTAATTGTTGAACTTTGTGGTAAAATATTATATTAGTAGCATTATGTCCTCTGACAGATGCGCGATGAGTAAATGTAGCAAGGAGGATCTTGATTCATGTTTTCTAGGGATATTGGAATTGACCTTGGAACCGCCAATGTATTAATTCACTTAAAGGGAAAAGGAATTGTTTTGAATGAGCCGTCAGTCGTTGCGATGGATCGTACCACAGGCAGAGTGCTTGAGGTTGGCGAGGCAGCGCGGCGAATGGTTGGGCGTACACCAGGAAATATTGAAGCCATCCGTCCATTGAAAGATGGAGTTATAGCGGACTTTGATGTGACAGAAGCAATGTTAAAACATTTTATAAATAAAATTAATGTAAAGGGGTTTTTGTCGAAACCACGGATGTTGATTTGCTGCCCAACGAACATTACGAAAGTGGAGCAAAAGGCAATTAAGGAAGCGGCTGAGAAATCCGGTGGCAAGAAAGTATATTTGGAAGAGGAACCGAAAGTAGCAGCAATTGGAGCAGGGATGGAAATTTTCCAGCCGAGCGGAAATATGGTCGTTGATATTGGCGGCGGTACAACAGACGTAGCCGTATTGTCGATGGGCGATATTGTAACCGCACAGTCGATTAAAATGGCTGGCGACAAATTTGACGGAGAGATTCTTCAATACATAAAGAAAAAGTATAAACTGCTAATTGGGGAACGTACTGCAGAGGATATAAAAATTAACGTTGCAACGGTTTTCAAAAATTCGCGTAAAGAGGAAATGGATATTCGCGGACGTGACATGGTATCCGGCTTGCCGCGCACAATTACCGTCTACTCTCATGAAATTGAGGAGGCACTGAGCGAATCGGTGGCATTAATTACACAAGCGGCCAAATCAGTATTGGAGCACACACCGCCAGAATTATCCGCTGACATTATCGATCGCGGCGTCATTCTTACAGGTGGAGGCGCATTGATTCATGGTATTGATCAACTGCTAGCAGAGGAATTGAAGGTTCCTGTCTTTATGTCAGAAGAACCGATGAATTGTGTTGCCAAGGGAACGGGTATTATGTTGGAGAATATTGATAAAATTGAACGGAGAAAAATTGTTTAATGGTAAACTGGACGCATCTAGGTTAAGTCAATCGGACAAGTATCACATCTCGTATGAAACATCACGCTGTAAACAGCAATTATCGAGGTATTCCTGATTGGAAAGGGGACTTTCATACAGAAAATTCCCTGTTGCCTCATTACTTTATCATACACTAATGCCCGATTTTCAATTGTATCAAACGTTGAACAAAAGCGGAAGCGCCCGTTTAGCGGCTAGAGTGCTCTCGCCCTGCCAAGCAGGGTGGTTCGGTGTTGCTGCCTGGAGCAGCGGTTTTAACCGAACAAACAACCGCCGGAGATAAAGGAAACATGCCACTAAAAAAGGGGTAGACGTGAGTTGGGCGCAAAGCCCGTTTTAGCCGGCCATCCTTCCTACCCGAACGAGGGGATGTTCGACTAAGAACGCCACGTCCGCATGTCTTCGTCGAACTGACCTACATCCTGTAGGCCCGACTTATCGTACGGAGGCGGGTGTTGCACAATAGCCGCTGGGCGCTGGAACTGGACGTGGCTTACTCTGCCGAGAGCAGAATAGAGCCTAAATTTATATACTTCCTTATCTTTAAAAAATTCCTTACATAAAGGGGATCTGAGTATTGTGCTTAGAGGATTTTACACAGCAGCCAGCGGAATGATTGCCCAACAAAGGCGGCAGGAAGCCTTATCCAATAATATTGCCAATGCGAATACTCCTGGCTATAAAGCGGATCAGCCAACATTACGTGCATTCCCAGAATTATTAATACAGCAGATGGGGGCAAAATCGATTCCGACAACGAAGGGACTGAATTTGCCAACCCAAAATCCGCTTGGCAGCCTGAACACAGGGGTTTACGTTCAGGAAACAGTACCGAATTATGCCCAAGGTGATATCAGGGAAACAGGCATTTCAACCGACGTCGCATTAATTAATGGCGAACTGCCGGATGAGACGGGCTCATTATTTTTTACCGTACAAAATGAAGCAGGGGAGCAGCGCTATACACGAAATGGCAATTTTACAGTTGATGGACAAGGTTTTTTAGTGACGAATCAAGGATATTACGTGTTAGATCAGGCAGGTAATCCGATTCAAACAAATGGAATGGACTTTGATGTTACCGATAATGGCGTGATTCAAATAGGTGGACAGACAGCCCCGCTTGGCATTGCATATGCTGCAAACGCCGATGAGCTTGAAAAAGAGGGCAATGGCTTGTTTAATGGTGAGGCTGGTGCAGTCCCCGCCGGTGCCACTTTCAATGTGAAACAAGGATTTTTGGAACGCTCCAATGTGGACGCATTGCAGGCGATGACACAAATGATGGAATCTTACCGCTCGTTTGAAACAAATCAGCGTGTATTAAAAGCATATGATGAAAGTATGAGCAAAGCCGTTAACGAGATCGGCCGGCTCGGTTAGGAGAGGAATTGGATGTCACGAACAATGATCCAAGCTGCAGTGACGATGAATCAGCTGCAGAACAAACTTGATTTAATTGGACATAACTTGGCGAACAGTCAAACAACCGGTTATAAAAGTCGCCAGGCAGATTTTTCATCCCTATTATTTCAGCAGATCGACAACCTGACAGATCCCGCTAATGCAGAAGGCCGGCTTACCCCTGATGGTGTTCGTGTCGGGTCTGGAGCCATATTAGGTCACACGAATATTAAGTTAACACCCGGTGCATTAAAGGAAACCGGACGGGGATTAGACGTTGCCTTATTAAAAGACAATCAGTTTTTCCAAATTCAAGTGATGGAAAATGGTGTTGCGGAAACACGTTACACAAGGGATGGGTCGTTTTACCTAAGTCCTGTTAATAATAATCAGGTAATGCTGACGACCACTGACGGCCAGCCTGTTCTTGGAGAGAATGGCCCGATAACTTTTGCGGATGGATTTGATGAAATTGCAATCCAATCGGACGGACAGATTGTTGTCAAACAGGGAAATCAAACGGAAGCAGTTGGCAGGCTTTCAATTGTGGAATCAGTACGTCCGAGACTTTTGGAAGCCACAGGACAAAACACTTATCGTCTTCCTGATCTGGATGCATTAAACATTCAATACGCCGACGTTATGCAGGCAGTCAATCCAGACGCTGATGTGTTAAAAACTGGTGCCCTCGAACAATCGAACGTTGACATGGAAAAACAGATGAGTGATTTGATTATGGCGCAGCGATCATACCAATTCAATGCACGGACAATTTCGATGAGTGATCAAATGTCGGGTCTTATCAATCAGCTTCGTTAGTGTTTATTACGTATTAACGGGCTAAGCGTGAGTAAACCAAAAGCGTGAAGGTTGGTATACTGTAAATTGCTGATTCGTTCGGGCCTGCACGATGCAGGTCACAAAGGCGTTGCAACAGGACGCCTGAAACTTTAGCCTTTGTTCCATTAGCTCAGTGTAAGGGGAAGAGGAGCCCTCCCAATTAAAGCTTTAAAGCAGGATAGGTGGGGTCAACTGACCTGTTTCACGAACTTTCAAGGGGAAGAGGGCATACCATCTACACACGACCTGGCAATTTCACCTTATTGACGAATGGCATAAAAATCACTATAGTAGTTTTATGAAATGCGTGAGATTATTAGTTTACCAGATAAAGCTTTCATAGGATTTAATGCTTTCCGAGAATGGATCATCATGAACGCAAGGAAGTAAGGAGAACCGCGCCATGTCCACTAACCAATCGAAAAAGCCTGTTAATGAAGAACAGCCTAAAAATCGACTTCTAAAAGATATACTTCGAAAGGGAAAAAGATTGCTGAGACGGTTGCAGGCTTTGCTGAAACGCCTTTCAGAAAAACTTAAAGTCCTGCTTGCAAAACTACGTGAGTTGTTAAAGCAGGTAGTTGAAAAAGTAAAGCCCCTGTTACGTAGATTGCAGCATTTATGGAAAAGGTTTATAGCAACAATTAAAGATAAGCTGGAAGAAATCCGGCAAGAGCTTAAGCGTAATCAAGAGAAGCGAAAGCAAGCCAAGGTAGTAAAAAAAGAGCAATCTGATCAGCAGGAAAAAGGATTAGTCAAGAAGCGGGCAAGGCAAACGGAAAAAGAAACGAAGAAACGGTCAAAACAAAAGCGGGCCGATCCGGCAGAAGAGGCAACTGCCGAAGTGAAAACCCGTAAACAGCAGAAGCAACTGCAGAAAAAAGAAAAAAATAAAAGACCTAGACGACGTGTTTTCCCAATCTGGCTGCGGCTTATTGTCATTCTGATTCTTTGTGTGGTAGCTCTTATCGTCGGGTTAATGATTGGTTTCGGTGTGATTGGCGATGGTAACCCAACAGACGCATTGCAAAAAAGTACGTGGCAGCATATTATTGATATCGTTAAAAAGGAAAAATAAACAAGCATGGCTGCGGTTAGTGCAGCCATGCTTGTTTTATATCTTGGAAAAAACCCCGCTATGATTTGCGATTGCCTGTGAATAATCGTATGACCAATACAATAATGGCAATAACAAGTAATACATGTATAAGGCCTCCAGCTATTTTAAAGATCAAGCCAAGTATCCACAAAACAAGCAGAATAATGAATATTGACCACAGCATCATACTCACTCCTTGTCGTTTACTTTGTCCACTTTTTGAATCTTTATTCTTAAGGACAATGAATGTCGATATCGTTCACTACCCTTTTTTTCCTCGTTTTAACCAATTATTTTGTTATAATGAGAAAAGTACATAAAGGAAAAGGAGCGAGTTTATCATGGACATGCAGCAAATAAAAGATATTATCCCGCACCGCTACCCATTTTTATTGGTGGACAAAATTACCGAAGTGGAGGAAGGAAAGCGTGTTGCCGGAATCAAGAATGTATCGATTAATGAACCTTTTTTTCAAGGACACTTTCCTGATTATCCAGTTATGCCAGGTGTGCTGATTATCGAGGCACTTGCACAGGTTGGCGCTATCGCCATGTTAGGCAAGGAAGAAAATAAAGGGAAGATCGGTTTCCTGGCAGGTGTTGACAAATGCCGGTTTAAACGTCAAGTAAAGCCTGGTGATCAATTGAATTTGCAGGTCGAAATTTTGCGTTTGAAAGGTCCGATTGGAAAAGGAAAAGGTGTTGCAACGGTTGACGGCGAAGTCGCCTGTGAAGCAGAGATTATGTTTGCGATAAAGTGAGGTTTCAAAAGTGGGGTGTTTTTGCACCTCACTTAAATTCCATTACGTCAATTACATGCGCCTGAATGCTAGCGGCTTTTTCATAGAAACTGGGTGTATTACTGTGTTGATGTTTGCGTTCCGGCCGATATTCACACCCCTGAGATGACATTTGGCTCAGACGATTTACCATTACAACGGACACCGCGTGTATATCCATATCCATCCCCCTATCAATTTTTTAATTTGCGTAATTTTATCCTTAATTTTGTGCAAAACAAAATGACTATCCGTGAAGATAGTCTCCATTCTTTTACTTAATTCCATCTGATTAATTATTCGGGTTTACTGAAACCTTTGAATTCAACAATCGGACCAGGGAACTTTGGATTTTCCACAGTTTGAGCTTTCAAGCAAAAAGCATTTGGGCAAGTAGCCGTCTTGTTTAATGGTAACTTATCAACATAGTACATCCCGGAACGCCGGATGCTAAGAAAACAGCACGTCTATAGTGGGGAGCAGGGGAAAAGCTGGAGATAACCTCAAAGGCTTACCTACCGCTAACCATTCCGGAGTAAGGATTTGACTCTCTATTTATGAATAGGGCCATTATCTTAAATAACCGCTTTGATTTAAAGTATGAGCTCGAAAAAAATTTCGATTTCGTTCTATTCTAATGCTGTTTTAATATGGGTAATATAAAAATGTAAGGTGTGGCAATTAATTCAACTATCCCTAAAAAGGGTTTACCACGAAGGCAATAAATTAAAATCTTTATCTTATCTTTACATCATTGTGATATTCTTTCACATAGGTACTAATCTTTAAGACATTGCGAGGGAGAAAATTGCAAAAAACAATATTAATTGTAGAGGATGAAGACATTTTACGTGAAATAGTTAAGGATTATTTATTAAATGCAGAATATGAAGTATTAGAAGCAGCAGATGGAAATGAAGCTTTAGCTATATTTGAAGAACAGGAAGTCCATTTAATTATTCTAGATATTATGTTGCCAGAGTTAGACGGATGGTCTGTTTGCAGACGAATTCGCAAATCATCCGATGTGCCTATTATTATGCTGACAGCTCGTGCGGATGAAGACGATACGTTACTTGGTTTTGAATTAGGTGCTGATGATTATGTTACAAAACCATACAGTCCACCAATTTTGTTGGCAAGAGTAAAACGATTAATGGATAGTCGATATTCTCATGCAGATAAGTTATCTAATCAAGATACTTTAATTAGCAATGGTATCCAAGTCTATTTCCCTTCACGTACAGTGACTGTAGATGGAGAAAGCATAAGTTTGACACACACAGAGTTTGAAATATTAACGTATTTAATGCAAAATCAAGGGATTATTATTACGAGAGAACAACTTATTACTAAAATTTGGGGTTATGAATTCGTTGGTGATGACCGCACAATTAATAGTCATATCCGTAATTTACGTCATAAATTAGCTAATAAAGCAAATAGTATTGTAACTGTTATTCGGGCCGGTTACAAATTTGAGGCCAAAGCATGAAAAGAGGAATTGTAACAAAATTATTTATGCTAACGGCATTATTATGTATGTTCATTTTGGCAACTATTTTCATTGGACAAACCATATTTTTTAAGCAATATTATGCAAACCAAAAGATAAATGATATTAAAGCGAGTATTCAATCTTTTGAGAAAGACTACTTAAAGACTGGAGAAGATGTATCAGCAATTCAAAGGCTAGAGCAGGATTTCTACCAAGAAAATTCAACATGGATTACAACATTGGACAGTGTAGGAAATATTAAATACGCAAATGATTTTTCTGTAAAAATTCAATTAGATCCTTCTCGAGATAAGGATTTCTCTAATCGTATAATGAACATCCCATTGTATAGCCTCATTGGTCTTGAAGATATGCAAAGGGTAAGGTTTCAATTAGAACAGGGAAATCGTATTTATATTGATGGGATAAAAAAGGATAATACAATCATTCCTGCTATTTTAACGGTAAAAAATAAGAATGTTGTATTAGAGAATATGCAACTATCGGAAAAGTTATATGGCAAAAGGGATGCGACAGAACCTTCTCCAAAAGATAGCTCACAGATCTTTTTTAAAGGAGAGATTAAGAAATTACAATTACCGTCGGGTGCCGTACGTTCAAACATTTATACAAATCGTGTGTTTATAGAAAGAATAAAACGATTTCAAGTAAACCTATTATTAAATGAAAATTATAATAGTAATGCCAAAACAATGGACTATGAGGAAAATAATATTAGTTACAAAATAATAATTAGACCCATAAAAGATACGACTGGTGAAACAACTTATATTTTTGCTATGACATCCTTACAACCAGTTGATGAAGCCGTACAAATGTTAAAAGATTATTATGTATACTTAATTATATTTGTACTAATTCTTATTGTTTTGGCATCATTTTATTATTCAAAAAAGATCGCTAAACCATTGTTACAAATAAATGACACGACAAATAAGATTGCAAACTTGGATTTTTCGGAAAAAATACCCATTACATCAAAAGATGAAATTGGTACATTATCACACAATATTAATACACTCTCTGCCACTTTGAATTCATATATTAATCAATTGCAGCAGGATATAGAGAAAGAAAAACAATTAGAAAATACACGTAAAGAATTTATTTCCGGTGTTTCACATGAACTAAAGACGCCTTTAAGTATAATGAAGAGTTGCATCTCCATTTTGGAAGATGGAGTTGCAAGTAATAAAAAAGATTATTATTTTAAGGCAATGGCAAACGAAGTAGATAAAATGAATATGCTCATTGTTGATATGCTTGAATTAGCAAAATTTGAATCTGGTACGTTTAAAATGAAAATGGATGTTTTCTATATCGATCAGATCATTGAGTATATATGTGAACAATTAACATTAGATATAAGAAACAAGCAATTACATGTTCATAGACACCTTTCTAAGATTAAGGTAGTTGCAAATCAACATCGGATTGAACAAGTGATTACGAACTTTATCACCAATGCGATTCGTTATACACCAGAAAATAAAAGTATTATGATTTCCACAAAAGAAGAAAATGAGCGTGTAAAAGTATGTGTAGAAAATAACGGGGCCCATATTCCCGAGGAACATTTAGAGAAAATATGGGATCGTTTTTATCGTGGAGACACATCTCGCAGGCGTTCGAAAGGTGGAACAGGATTAGGGCTTGCTATTTCAAAAAATATTTTAGAGCTGCATGAGTCGCAGTATGGTGTATCGAATACCGAAGACGGTGTGCTGTTTTTCTTCTATTTAAACAAAGAAGGGTAGATATATTATTAAGAAAACTTTTACATTCTGCATACTTAAGGGATAATGAGGTTTAATTTTATTTAAGCTGTCCGTTCAATGGGCCTTTAATGAAGGTATTGAACGGATGGCTTTTTTTGTATGAACGTGATCATAGACCGTATTAATTTTAACCGCAACATCATTTATAAATCTTTAAATGATTTCTATATTATCTTTATCTCATCTTTATCTCTTTCTATTAATATTTAAACAGTTGAAACGTGCTTAGAACCAGGAGGGATAGATTATCAACAGCTTTACAGCAGAAAACTAGGAGAATCATCCGTCAAAAAGCAAAAATCAGTAACTACTAAATGCAATGACTTTTGTCAACGTCAGTACGTTAATAGTACTCCTAAACCATAGAAAATATAGAAAGAAGGTAGAAGCATGAAAAAAATACTATTTATTCCATTACTATTACTTTTAATTGTAATAATATCAGTTTTCATAAGCAACTCGGTCAACAATAAAACGAACGCTAATCATAATAATATCATTAACAATAATGATGATCATAATGATGATAAAGACACAGTTCTTAAAGTTGTCATTGATCCAGGACATGGCGGTAAAGATAAAGGGGCGACAGGCGCCAGCGGTAAGTATGAAAAGGATTTTACGCTAAGTTTATCGAAAAAGGTGGAAGAACTGTTGGAGCAGGAATCTGGAATACAGGTTTTTATGACCAGAACGGATGATAGCTTTATTTCACAAGAAAGCCGATACAGACCAAAATATGCTAATAAACTAGATGCAGATTTATTTATATCTATTCACGGTAACACCTTTTCCGATCCCGATGTTTCAGGCACCGAAACGTATTATTATCACAAGAATTCCCGCCTATTTGCTAAGTTCTTACAGAAACATGTGGTTGAAGCAACCGGGTTCAGGGATAGAGGAACAACGAAAAAAGATTTATTTGTTGTAAGAGATACGAAAATGCCAGCGGCTTTGATCGAAGTAGGTTATCTAACGAATCCCCAGGAAGAGTCCAAAATGTTGACGGACGATATTCAATCACGTGTTGCTAATTCAATTGTTGAAGGGATTAAAGAATACAAGGAGAGATCGGAAAAACAAGGGATCTTAGAATGGATCTTTTAAAAATCAATACAGAACGTGGGTATGTTTTTTCTTTCATCTTCATAAAAGGTAAAATTACCATCACAGTAAGCCATCCAATTTTATGACTTTATATGTCATATATATGGATGGCTTCTTATCATTTTATTTAATCTTTAACGTAAATCCATTTGTCCTTCATCTCTTCTTTACCTCATTTTATTAATCTATCAACAAGGATGAAAACGATATAGAATAGAGGTTTTTAAATGAAAAAGCTTAAACTATTTATTTTTCTTGCCTGTTTGGTTATTTTTTATGGATGTCAAAGTGATTTGGACCATGATCAGAAGGAATCAAAGGCGAAGAAATCCATTGTAACAAGTCAACATACAGAGTCGGAACTTAATAATAAAAAGTCCATGAAGCAAAAAACGGAATCTGAGAAGTCTGAGGCGGATAAAGAGAATATAGAAAAAACTGTTTACCTGACCTTTGATGACGGTCCTACTTCAGCAACAACAGATATTCTAGATACTTTACACCAATTTGATGCTGAAGCAACATTTTTCATGCTGGAACCTTCTATGAAGGAATTACCAGAAGCTGTAGACAAAATTGTAGAGGAAGGTCATGCTGCGGGTTTACATGGTGTGACCCATGACATATACCACTTTTATAAATCCGAACAATCTGCTCTTGAAGAAATGACTACTGCTCAGGAGACACTTAAACAAATTGCAGATGTCCAGTCCAATCTGATTCGGACACCTTATGGAAGTGTTCCTTATTTAACTGAATCATATCGAGAGGTTTTAGATAGCAATGGGTTTAAAGTGTGGGATTGGAATATTGACAGTGATGATTGGTCATTATCCGGTGACCAGTATGTAGATACGGTTATTGGACAAATAGAAGAGCTGGTTAATGCCGGGGAGGCACCAATTATTCTTATGCATGATAAACAAAATACAGCTGACCATTTGTCTAAGCTATTAACCTATCTAGCAGAACATGGATTTCAAACAAAAAAAATTGAAGAAAATACACAACCATATAACTTCAACTGTTATCAACGGTGTCATCGACTTTCTACAAAGGAGTAGCATAAACAAGCATTAAGGAAGGCGCAAAAGCTAAACGGACCATTGCGCCTTTGTTATGTTCACGCAAAACGAAAGCAATTTAAATAATAAATTGATACCATCCCCCCTGTAAATAGGAAAACTTATATCCCATTCTATGCCTCTGATTGTAAACTTTTTTCAAACAACAATAATATTAATTAGCAAATCATCTGAAAAAATAGTACAATAGTCATGAGAATGGGAGGATTGACTGATGGGCGTTGTTGTAAATTCACCTATTTATGTGATAACACCACAAACGAAAGCAATTTTACAAAAGAATTCTGCCTATTATCGTTCGCGAGTTTTGGAAATAGGACGGGAAAGGTCTTCTATTTACAGGCCGGAACACATCTTAAATCATAACTGTACCATTAATGGCGCAACTTTATCAGGGAGAAGAGCTGCAGTAAAACATATTTTAAAGGCCTGCAGCAAATTACCGATCCCGGTTATCCCCTGCAAAGATGTGTACATGCTGCCGACAGCCTCGATCAAAAGCAGAGATTGTGTATGGCTCTCCTATTATCACGTTCATTATTATGAACAACGGGATAACAAAACATATGTCGCCTTTCGTGATGGTTCAGGTCTCTATGTTAACGCCTCAGAAAATGCAGTGGATATGCAATTCAAGAAAGCCAGTCAGGTAATTGCCCAGATGAAACGCCCTACCTTTCAAAATGTAATAGGTTGAGTAACAACGCCTGACCTGGGCAACTATGGCCAGCTTTTTCACAATAAGTGTGGCTAATTAACCATTACCCCGGGTCGATTTCGTACGTTTCCTGCCCAAAACCTGATTTGTCCACCAGTTATTATTGAGAAGCCTTCTATACTTGCTTCATTTACTCCGACCCATGTATGATGGAAAAAAGAAAAGCAGTATTCACACCTATATGACTGACCGATCAGTCAAAACGCATGGAGAGGGGAATAGTAATGAATAATCCATATGAACAGGTTCGAGAATTTCATCAGGCATTTCGTCATCCAATAAATGATAAGCCAACAGCAATGGACAAGGAAACAGCGTTAAAACGTGCGGCTTGGACAACGGAAGAGGTTGTTGAATTTTTATACGCAACTGTTTCTGGCAACAAGGATGAGTTTCATCATTTAGTTGATCAATTACATGAATCCATCGAAAAAACAAGGGAAAAAATTATCCGAAAAAACGAAGAAATCACGGATGTTGTTGTCGCACAGGCAGACGCATTAACGGATATCAGTTATTTCAACTATGGATCCTTTACCATAATGGGTGTGGAACCGCAGCCGTTATTTGATATTGTTCAACAAGCAAACATGGGGAAATTATGGGATGACGGCAAAGCACGATACAGGGAAGAAGACGGTAAAATTATTAAACCGCCAATGTGGGAAAAGAATTTTGCACCAGAACCCAAAATAAAAGCAGAAATTGATCGTCAATCCAAATTGTAGACTGAAACCTTTCAGAATGTAATACGTATAAAGAACCGGGTGTTAAGATGAATGAGAAGTTAATGCTGATCGAGAAAAGCATGAATTTGCTTGCCCGGAAAGGATACCATACCACATCCATTCAGGAAATCGCCACTGCTGCCGTTGTATCAAAAGGAGCATTTTACCTGTATTTTTAATCGAAAGAAGATTTTATCAGGACAGCATTCCGTTATTACTATAAGCAAATTTCAGAAAAAGTGGGAAAACCTCAATTGCAAAAGCAGCAGCTCCATGAAGCGCTTGATGTTATTTTGAATGAAATAGGAGAAGCTACACCACAGCTAATACTCATTCAAGGGATGCTGGCACATTTTCAAAATAGTACCGATTTTAAAACAGAGTGTCACGAGGTTGCCCGACTTTAGAGATAGAACTGCTGTAACAGAAATTAAAAACAGAGGAGATACATAGATGAAACGAACACTTTTAGCAACACTGGCAGTCGTACTAATTGGACTGCTTACGGCATGCAATCAAGATGATAAGGAAAACAAGGAAGTGAAGGAGACCGTTACCCCTGTTGAAACGGCGAAAGTGAAACAGGGCGATTTTGTTATCGAAAAATCAATCTATGGCCGCACAGCACCAGCCTCTTCAACTCCAATCATGGTACCCAATCCAGGGGAAATCACCGCACTTGAAGTAGAGAACGGGGATACGGTTGATAAGGGTGATGTAATTGCGACCATTTCTGGCGGCCAAACTATTTATGCAGCAAAAGCCGGCGAAATTGCCAATTTAACTGCTGAAGAGGGTTCGATCGTATCCAATGAGGATCCAATAGCGGTAATTGCCGATTTTGCTACGTTGAAAATCCAATTAACCGTCACGTCAGGCGAATTGAATTTATTTGAAAAAGAAGCGAAACACAATGCTACAATCGATGGGAATGAAGGGAAGGCAGAAATCACTTCCATTGCAAAATTGCCAAATGATACAGGGCTATATCCGGTTGAAGCGACGATGGATAACGAAAACGAGGAGATGTTACCAGGAGAAGTAGCAACACTTTATGTACCCGAGAAAAAGGTCAAGGACACACTGATTGTACCAACCGCAGCGATTACGGAAGATGGCGGGGAATCGTTTGTCTATGTTGTAAAAGACGATAAGGTGGTAAAAACAGATGTAAAAGTAAAAGAAGGACAATCAGACAAGACGGCAATTGAAGGTGAACTCAAAAAAGACGCTGAAGTCGTAACTAGTGGACAATTGACACTTGAGGACGGCAGCAAGGTCAATGTGGTGAAAGCGGGGAATCAGTCGTGAAGCTAGTAAACACCTCTGTCAAACGACCTGTTGGCGTGATCATGATCGTCCTGGCGATTTTGGCGCTGGGCTTTGTATCAATGCGAAATCTGGTCATCGATCTATTCCCAAAAATTGATCTGCCGATTGCGGTTGTTGCGACAACCTATCAAGATGCAGCACCGCAGGAAGTAGAAAACTTAATCAGCCGGCCAATTGAATCATCCGTCAGTTCGGTGGAAGGAATTGAAACCGTTCAGTCCCAGTCCCAATCCGGTTCATCACTCGTGATGATGATGTTCAAGAATGGCACTGATCTTGACCAGGCATTACTCGATGTCCGGGAAAAAATTGATCAAACAAAGGGACTATTGCCAGAAGATGCTGGTGACCCAAGCGTTCTGCGGTTTAGCCCGGATCAAATGCCAGTTATGTGGGTTGGGTTAACCGGAAAAGATCCGGCAGCCTTAACAAAAATTGCCGAGGATCAGCTTGTCCCGTTTTTCGAACGACAAGGTGGTGTCGCATCGGTAACCGTTGAAGGTGGGAAGGAACGGGAAATACAGCTGGTTTTGGATCAGGCAAAATTACAGCAATATGGCGTTACACCACAAGGCTTGACCCAGGCATTAAACAGCTCAAATAAATCCCTATCAGCCGGGTCAGTGGAAAAAGGAAATCAGGACCTGCAAATTCGTGTCACTGGGGAATTTGACTCGATTGATGATATTAAACAAACGATTGTTCAAACGGAAAATGGTGCTACGATTCATGTAGAAGATGTTGCCAAGGTGAAAGATACGTATAAAGCATCACAGACTGCAACACTCGTAAACGGTGAACCCTCTGTTGTACTTTCAATCATGAAAAAGACAGATGGTAACACGGTTCAGGTATCGGACAATATTAAAGCAGGTATGGACGAAATAAAAGGAAGTTTGCCGGCGGATGTGAATTTGGATGTTATCATTGATACGTCTGAGTTTATTACACTTTCCATCAACTCCGTCGTGCAAAACATTCTGCTTGGCGGGATCATTTCCATTGTTATTTTGTTGTTATTTTTGAAAAGCATCCGTGCAACCCTGGTTATCGGGCTTTCCATTCCAATTGCGATCATTTCCACGTTTACCTTAATGTATTTTACCGGGGAAACGTTGAACGTCTTAACACTTGGCGGATTAGCGCTCGGAATTGGGATGATGGTCGACAGCTCGATTGTCATTCTGGAAAATATCTATTCCTACCGACAGCGTGGCTACAGTTTATTTGAAGCGGCCACAAAGGGTGCATCGGAGCTTGCCCCGGCCGTTATTGCCTCGACAACCACGACACTCGTCGTATTTTTGCCGATTGTCTTTGTAGAAGGGATTGCGTCCGATTTATTCACGCCGCTTGCCCTGGCCGTTTCCTTTTCCTTGATCGCGTCGCTCGTTGTAGCGGTAACATTGGTGCCAATGCTGTCATCAAAACTGCTTTCAAAGGCGATGGAGGATCATGGCCGACGGTACTGGTTCGACCGTTTTATGAATCGTGTGAATAACGGTTACCGGAATGTTCTAAAATGGGTATTGAAACATCGTAAAACAACCGTCTTCGGAACACTTGCGGCGATAATCGCAAGTTTGGCACTTGTTCCATTTATTGGTGCTGAATTTATCCCGGCCTCCGATCAAGGGCAAGTGCAAATACAAGTCGAAGCCCCGGCGGGAAGCTCACTAAAGCATACAGAGGAGATTGTCGAGCAAGTAAACGGGAAATTGGATGCGTATGAAGAACTAATGGAAACGAGCTATGTAAGTGTCGGCGGTAGTGGCTTCGGTGTTGGGGCTGCAAGTGGTGATACAGCGACTTACACGATACAGCTTATCCCATCATCAGACAGGGAGAAAACAACAGATGATATCGTTCAGGAAATCAATAACGAGATAAAAGATATCCCTGGTGCTGAAATTACCGTTAGCTCGATGGAAAGCGGAATGAGCATGGGCGATCCGGTACAAATTCAATTGAGCGGGCCAGAACATGAAGTATTACGGGAACTAAGCGATCAGGTTGTTGCAAGTATTTCTGACATTAACGGCGTTTATAATCCGGAATCGTCCGCTGCTGAAGGTGTACCACAGCAGACGATCACGATCAACGAAGATAAGGCGGCTATGTACGGGTTAACACAGGAGCAAATTACCGGTCAAATTCAATTGCAGTTTACGGGCCAAGCCGCAACAAAATACCGCGAAGCCGGGCATGAGATGGATGTAACGATGATATATCCAGAAGATGAGCGCAGTCAAATCAGTGATTTGCAAAATATGAAAATAACGTCGCCATCCGGTGCCGCCGTCCCACTGGAGGATGTTGCGGAATTCAAGGAAATGCAAGGTCCCGTTACACTACAACGGGAAAATCAACAGCCACAATTAAATGTGACAAGTGATGTTGTTGACCGCGATCTTGCAGGTGTTGTCAGTGATATCGAAGCAACATTGGACGAGATGAATTTTCCAGAGGGTTACAGCTACAAAATCGGTGGTCAAGCAGAGGATATGGCCGATTCATTTTCGGACTTGGCAATGGCATTGATCTTCTCGATATTCCTGGTTTACGCCGTAATGGCAGTGCAGTTTGAGAACTTCCTTTTCCCGTTCATTATTATGTTCTCCATGCCAGCAACGGTCATCGGTGTTATGCTTGGTTTATTCGCAACTGGATTACCATTAAGTATCCCAGCCTTTATCGGGGTTATCATGCTGGCCGGAATCGTCGTCAACAACTCCATTGTTTTGGTTGACTATATAAATATTCTCCGGCGCAAAGGGATCGATCGCTACGAAGCTATTTTACAAGCTGGTCCAAGCCGCTTGCGCCCAATCCTGATGACAACCTTGACAACGATCCTGGGAATGGTGCCACTCGCACTCGCATTAGGGGAAGGCGCCGAAACACAACAGCCATTAGCAATTACGATCATATTTGGCCTGGGTGTTTCCAGTATCTTCACCCTGTTACTGATTCCAGTTGTGTATACGTTGTTTGATGATTTGACAGGGAAGATTACGAGGCGGAAGAAGAAAAAAGCATAGCGTTTTGTTGTATGGGATCCCTGTTTAAGCTAAGTAGTTCACTTACTGTGGAGAAAATATCATTTCCTATTACAAATAGTTTATAGTTTATTTAACACCTATTTTAACCGTGATTTAACAAACAAAAACGCTTGGATAGATTAATCTGTCCAAGCGTTTCTTAATGCCTTATATTGATTGACACCTAATTGAATCGAAGTGACGAACGACCGAACGCGGAGGAAAAGACATCATTCAGTAACTCAGCATGGGCATGAACGACCAAACGCGGAGGAAAAGTCATGATTGGGTCACTCAGCAAGGGCATGAACGACCGAATGCGGGGGAAAAGTCATGATTGGGTCACTCAGCGTGGGCATGAACGACCAAACGCGGAGGAAAAGTCCTCATTCGGTAACTCAGCATGGGCATGAGCGACCGAATGCGGAGGAAAAGCCATCATTGGGTCACTCAGCATGGGCATGAGCGACCGAATGCGGAGGAAAAGTCCTCATTGTGTAACTCAGCATGGGCATGAACGACCGAACGCGGAGGAAAAGCCATGATTGTGTAACTCAGCGTGGCATGAGCGACCGATTACGGAGGAAAAGCCATGATTGGGTAACTATGAGCGACCGATTGCAGAGAAAAACCCTTTTTCAGCCCCTACAAATGCTCTATTAGCTTTATTACAATTGGATCTTAATCTAGCAATGAGAATACATACTAATTGGCACCATAATAACATCTATTAGTACAAATATGTTAATTTGTGTACTATTTTTGATGTTAAAAGAGATGTTATTTATTGTTATATCAACGGATGTAGCATACTAATCACCTTAAGATTTGGTATGCTATTTCACTTATTAATTTAGTTTTTCTCCACCAATAGTGAACTACTGACGTATATGTGTGGATCCCTTTATTTGTGCGACCCGTTTATGTTCAGTGTGGAAGCTATGTACACGAATGTGAAGGCTGCTGGTGAAAGTCATGGATCCGCCGATCGAAAGGAGGAAGCCGCTGATGAAAGTTGGAAGGCCGCTGATCGAAAGGAGAAAACCGCCGATCGAAGCCGAGAAGCCGCCGATCCAAGTCGGAAAGCCGCTGATCGAAAGGAGAAAACCGCCGATCGAAGCCGGGAAGCCGCCGATCCAAGTCGGAAAGCCGCTGATCGAAGGGAGAAAACCGCTGATCGAAGCCGAGAAATCGCTGATCGAAAGGAGAAAACCGCCGATCGAAAGGGGAAAGTCGCCGATCAGAACCAGAACTTCAGCGATCCAAACTCGTTTCGCTAATGTTCAAAGAGCAAAAGCAAATGTTTGTAATTTACTCCATAATCCACCATTCCGGCATCTTCCTTTTACACATTCATTTATGTCCGTTTTTAAACAATTATGAATTATGGTTGTAAACAAGTAAAGCTATGGTACGATTTATATATCAGGAAATAAGGGGATGTATAACGTGGATAGGTTGGATAACTTTGAATTTTTATCCTACTTCAATGAGGATGAGCTGAAAAAGCTAAAAAAAATGTTGCATAGAAGTACGTTTAAAAAAAATCAGCAATTGTTTGCAGAAGGAGATCCAAGGGAACGAATATTTTTGTTGAAAGATGGTTATATAAAATTGGAGAAAACGAACCTTGATGCAACGATGCTTTATATTAATTATGTTAAGTCGAATGAGCTTTTTCCATATGTCGGTTTGTTTACAGAGGAATTTTATCGTTATTCCGCATATGCCCTAACAGATGTTTCGGTCTACTATATTCCAGTTCAACAATTTGAATCACTGATTCGTTCGAACAATGAGCAGTTATTTTTAATAATAAAAAAGTTGGATCGGCTTACAAAACGGCACCAGGATCGACTGCAGACGATTTCCACCCCATATGCAACAGATCGGGTAATTCAGGCGCTTAACTATTTGGTTCAGAACTTTTCCTCCAAAAAAGGAGAAGATTTTGTTGTTGATGTGCCCATGACGATGACCGAGATTGCCAAATTATCCGGGGCCAGCCGCGAAACAGTTTCCCATGTTTTTAAAAGACTAAAATGTGATGGAATTTTGTCTATGACGAGGAGACAAATTATCATCCGTAATATCAATTATTTTAATGAAAAAAATGCATAAAACCTCATAAAAACCGGACATTTCATTGTCGGGTTTTTTTATTTTGCAAAATGAATGCCCCCAGTCCTAAAGATTTTTTTGCCAAATCCTTCACAAGTAAGTTGTGATGAATTTCACATATAAACGGATTGAAGTGATTTATGATCAATTATGAAATCATTATTTCAGTTGCAAAGGAGGAGGAAAATGAAAGTTAACAGTATTATTTTTATCGTTGGTTTTCTTGTTGCGTTTACCGCCGGTTATTTATTTTTTGGTAGTGATAACAGTTCTGCCAACAAAGATGAACAGCCTGCTGAAACGCAAAATTTATCAGATGATGAGGCGTCAGCAGATGATAATCAAGCAGCAAGTGACAAGTCAACAGCGAAGTCTGAAGAGGGGGATGCAACCGTACCAGCCGAGGCAGCACCGTTAAGCAGAAATAATTGCCTATCCTGTCATGCGATTGAATCACTTGGAGCTAAAGGTGGTACAACAGGTCCAGATCTTTCGAACGCGTTTACCGAGGTGGAAGGTAAACATGGCAAACCACTAGAAGAATTTTTAAAAGAGCCCACATCAGCTGTAATGTCAGGTGTGATTGGGGACAATCCATTAAAAGATGAAGAAAGAAAAGCGATTATTGAAGCGTTGAAAAAAGCTGCTGAAAAAGGAGGTCAATCATAATCATGAATGCCAGTTTGACGAAAGTCTTATCAGGAATAATTGGAATTGCAGCAGGTTTATTGGTTGCCTTTCTGGTCTTTGGCAATACAGGATCAAGTGATATGGCTACAACCAATAAGCAAAATAAATCGAACGCTGAAAAGGTGTATGTTCCACCTGGAGAACATGATGAATATTACATGATGGCATCTGGGGGCCATTCCGGACAACTTTTTGTTTACGGACTTCCATCCATGCGCTTGATCCGTCAAGTTCCTGTATTTAGTCCAGATCCAGCCACAGGTTATGGATTTGATGATGCATCAAAGGAAATGCTTAATGGCTACAAATGGGGGGATTTTCACCATCCAGCCATTTCCGAAACCGAGGGGGAATATGATGGGCGTGCATTGTTCGCGTCAGATGTCGGAAACAACCGGGCAGCATACGTTGATTTAGAAACGTTTCACACAACCGATATACTAGAAATTCCAAACGTTTCTGGTCCGCACTGTGCAGCATTTGTTACTCCAAATACGGAATATTTATTTCTACCAACACGTTTTAGCGTACCGATAGGCGGAGAATATGCCGAACTGGATGAGTACAGTGAGAAATACAAGGGCGTTATGACAGCAGTGAAACCGGATGTCAAAAATAAAAAAATGGATATAGCCTTTCAGGTAATGCTGCCACCATGGGCTTATGACTTATCGGATGCTGGTAAAAAGCTATCAAACGGATGGAGCTTTCTTTCTACTTATAATACAGAAGAAGCAACGACAACGTTAGAAATCAATGCATCGCAAAATGATCGTGACTATATCGTGATGTTTAACTGGAAACAAATTGCCAAGGAAGTAAAAGACGGTAATTTTACAGAAGTAAACGGTGAAAAAATGTTTGACCCTGCAAAATATCCTGGATCGGTTTATTTAGTTCCCGTTCCGAAATCTCCTCACGGTGTAGATGTCACCCCAGATGGTGAGCATTTCATTGCCAGTGGGAAACTTTCACCTACGACATCGATGTATAGTTTCGAAAAAGCGCTAGAAGCCATTGAAAAAGAGGATTTCCAAGGAGAAGCGAAAGGACTGCCAATTCTTAACTATGATAGTGTCATTGATAAGGAAGTTGAAGTTGGTTTAGGGCCGCTTCATACACAATTTGATAATAATGGAAATGCTTATACAACGCTGTTTATCGATTCACAAGTGGTGAAATGGAATCTGGAATCTGGAAAAGTTATTGACAAAGCAGAAGTAGCCTATTCCCCAGGTCACCTGGCAGCTGTGGAGGGTGATACAGCAAATCCTGGTGGAAAGTGGCTTGTATCGCTGAACAAAATTGCCAAAGACCAGTACCTCTCTGTTGGTCCGTCACATCCGGAAAGTATGGATCTGGTTGACATAACGGGTGAGAAAATGGAACTGGTAGCAAATGCACCATCACAGCCAGAACCGCATTATGCGCAAATTATTAATGCAGATAAGATTAAAACAACGGAAGTAATGGATAAAGATGAAAAGCGCAAAAATGCTGTCTGGAGTAAAGATGAAGCTCATATCGAACGCGATGGCGATGAAGTGCACGTTTATGGTGTTGCATTTCGGTCCCGGTTTGTATTTGATGCACAGAGTGATAAGCCGGATGTCGTCAAGGTAAAAGAAGGTGATACGGTTCATTTTCATATGACAAATATTGACCGGGATGAAGATATTACGCACGGTTTTGGGATCAATGGTTATAATGAAAACTTTGAAGTACAGCCGGGCGAGACAAAAACACTCACGGTAAAAGCGGATAAATCAGGAACGTTCCCAATTTACTGCACCAACTTCTGTTCGGCATTGCACCAGGAAATGACCGGATACCTCCTTGTGGAACCGAAATAGTGACAGATCGTCAGCAATTTGAGACACATAGAGGTGCAGTGAAATAAACTGCACCTCCCAATCAACATGTCATGATGAAAGGGATGAGCATATGGGACGAATTAGTTTCAAGGGAATGCTGGGGTTAGTTCTTTCCGCTATTTGTTTTGCCGTATCCATATTTTTCCCTTGGTGGGCACTTCGGCTAACTGCTCCACAATATAAGGAAGGATTATATATGTGGGTATATCCGTATAAAATGGAAGGTAATCTCGATATTATCAACAGTTTGAACCATTACATCGGCATGAAACAGTTCAGTGAAGCAACATTTCCAGAGTTATCATATCTCAGTTATATTGTTGGTGGCGTAGCGATTTTAACGCTTGTCATTGCTATCAGCCGAAATCGCACATTGCTTGCCGGTTGGACAGTGATTATTCTGGCACTGGGTATTGTCGGTATTTATGATATTTATCGCTGGCTGCACACGTTTGGTGCAAATTTATCATCTTCTGCTCCTATTGAAGTTGACCCGTTCACACCACCAATCTTTGGCACAAATCAGCTAGCAAACTTTGAAACATTCTCATTTTTTTCATACGGAGCAGGTTTCGCAGGGATAGCTATTTTTCTCTTGCTTGTCGTTCTTTGGAAAGGAAAAGAACGTCATGTATAGACGGATGATTATTATCGTGTTTACAGGTTTATTTTCCATGCTTTTTCCGAAAACGCTGCTGGCTGAAGAAAGCGAATCAATTCAAGCATTACTGGAAAAAGCAAAGCCAGGAGATACGATACAACTCGAAAATCGTGTTTATCAAGAGGATGTCGTAATCAACAAGCCTGTTGTTATCAAAGGTGCTGGCAACACCGTTATAAAAGGAAGTGGAGATGGAAATGTTGTCACGCTAACACATGATGGAATCACACTGGAAAATGTAACAATTAAAAACAGCAGTTCTATCCTTGATAAAGACTTTGCAGGAATTAAAATTTATTCGAATGACAACAAGGTGATGCATATACGGATTGAAAACAGCCTTCATGGTATTTATTTAAGTGAAAATAAAGGGAACAAGCTGATTGACAATACCATTACTGGTGATCAAAAGCGGAATCAGTCGCGACGGGGAAATGGCATTCATTTGTTTCATTCATCAGAAAATGTCATTAAAGGAAATACCATCGATTCAGCACGAGATGGGATTTACTTTTCGTTTGCTGAACATAATCAAATAAAACAAAACACCCTAACCGGCAATCGTTACGGACTTCATTATATGTACTCGGATCAAAATACATTTTACCAAAACGAGTTTTTTGAAAATGTTGGCGGTGCAGCTATCATGTATTCGGATGATATTGTGTTAAAAGAAAATCGGTTCCATGATCATTATGGTCTGCAATCGTTTGGCGTACTTCTGCAAACAGCCAATAATGTAAAAATGATCGATAACCAAATCAATTTTAACCAAAAGGGAATTTTTATGGATCAATCCAATCGAAATGTTTTAAAGGACAATCAAATTATAAATAACCGGATTGGAGTCGATGTATGGTCGAGTTCGGTTGATAATATATTTTCGGAAAACAGGATTATCGGAAATAATCTTCAATACAGCACAAATAGCGGCAAGGACGCTAACAATTGGAGTGAAGCGGGAATTGGAAATGCATGGTCTGATCATACGGTAGTAGATTTAGATCAAGATGGAATTGCCGATAACCCTTATCAATTTACCTCGGCTTTTGGAGAAGTGCTTTCTAAACAGCCGCTTGGAACGTTATTTCTGGACAGTCCGGCTTTGGGTCTCTATGAAAAATGGAATCAACTAATTGGAACAGATACCAGCAATATAAAAGATCCGTATCCAGTCAAAGTAAATCAATTGGCTTTTTCGATATTTCCATTTGGATTAATAATCATTTTATTGACGATAGGTGCTTTGTGGATAGGACACAAACGGGCAATACAGGTATGGGGAAGGGGGAGATAAAATTGGTGATGATCGTAAAAGAGTGGAGAGAATATCACCGTAGTTCTTTGTTGCTTATGACAGTTGGCCTTGTAGTACTGTCAGCATGGTTTGTTGTATTTCAATATCATGGTATGAACGTCTCTGTCTCATTTCGTACAGGTCTCGTGCCAATATTTCAAACTTCATTGTACTTTTTGCCGCTTCTGGCTATCTTTTATGGAGCGTTTTCCATGGCATTGGAAAAAAGCCAGCGAACGCTGCCGATTCTGTTGGCTAGAGGCATGACGGTTCCACAATTCGTATTGCGTAAATTCGTCTCTCTTTTTTCAGTATTTTTGCCAACCATAACGCTTGCCTATCTCATTGCAATGATTCCTGCCAAAATGGTTTTTGAGAATTTTGATATAAGAGAGTTTGCTGTTTTTCTGTTCTCAGTACTACTGTTGAGCGCTATTTTCATTACGATTGGTATTTTACTAGGCACAATCATTAATCAAAAAGTGACGCTGGTCGGATATATTATCGGCGTATGGCTAGTGTTAATTTATTTAGCTGACCTGTTGCTCATGTATTGGCTTCCGTCTGTTGCGATGAATGAAGTATTCATGTTTTCCGTCATTTACTTTTTATCACCAGTCCATGCGGTCCAATACTTTTTGTTTGTTCAGCTTCATATTTACCAGCTTTCTGATTTAAGCGCCGTATACGAACAATTTATTTTTGAATCGCCTTGGCTGATTCTGCTGGGAAATACGGTATTGTGGATTGGCATGTCTATGTGCATATCTATTTATATATTGAAGCGAAAGGGTGTTACCCATGATTAAAGTAGAAGGTGCAACCCAAATATATCGTTTGCAAACGATCTTTGACGAAGCAAACTTTGTCATCGAACGAGGTGAGCGTATAGCAGTTGTCGGAAGAAATGGGGCTGGGAAGACGACATTATTACATGCATTGGCAGGTTTTACCCGATTGAAGAAAGGCACGATAACAATTGACGGGAAGCGTGTATACCATCCGGGGGCATGGAATAACAAGCTTTCTTATTTACCCGAAAAATTCCAGCTATACGCACAGCTTTCGGTGGAAGAAAATGTACAATATTTTGCTGATACACTGCGATTGCCCAAAGAAGTTGTAAAGCAGTCGCTTACACATACAAACATGTGGGATCATCGAACAAAACGGATGACACAGCTGTCCAAAGGGATGCTGCAGCGGGTAGGGTTAAGTATTGCACTTATAGGTGAGCCGGAATGGATTATTTTAGATGAGCCGACATCGGGACTTGACCCTTTTGGGCGAAAAGAATTTCTCCGGCTTTTGGAGCAGATTGATTCAGAGAGGCAAACGCTTTTGTTTACAACACACCACTTTGATGAAGTAAAACAGCTGGCAACACATGTGCTCTATTTGCGTGACCGTACAGTAAGCAAAATGAATTCTGTTGATTTTTTACACCAGTTCGAAGGGAGCATGTCGATATGTGGAAATGGGTAATGTTGATCATCATAACGATTGGATTGTTTGGTTGTTCCCAAACAACTGAAGACCAGAAAGGAAATGACGATGAAAAAGACACGCAGCAAGAAGACCAGTCAGTATCTGTGGCAGAGAAGGCAAATTCTGACACGATAGTAGCAAAAGTGGCTGACCATGAAATAACAGGCGAAGACCTCCATTATGAAATGAAGCGACTGGCGCTGATTTCCAAGTTGCAGGGTGCCGAAAAGAAACAGGAACAGCCATCTTCCCAAATAGCGATCCAGGAATTGATCCGCAATCATATCATTCATCAAATCGCGCAGGAAGAGGGAATAACAGTTGATAAGTCCAAGCAGCAAAAACGTGCTCAATCTGTTCGTCAGGATGTTGAAAGCAGTGACGGATATACTGATTTAATGCAGGGAATTGACGAAGAAAAATTCTGGTCAAGAGAAAAAGACCGATATGAAATCATATTGGAAGCAGAAAAACTCATTACAAAGCTAATGGATGGCGTGCAAAAAAAGCACCCGGATTACAGCAAACAAGCATTAAAATTTGACGCCCAAAAGGAATTGGAGGAAATCATTCAAGAAGAACTAGCAGAAACAAATGTAGAAATATATGATTAAAGACAGTGGGAACATGTAGAGCCCAAAACTTGTTTCGCTAATATTCACAGGCTTTCACTAAAGTTCACGCTAGTCTATTTAACCTGAATTCCCGGAATGTATAACGATGAAAACCTCATGAATCTCTTTCGTGCCAACTGTTAAGGGATTTCTTATGCCTCGTTACACTTTAGAAAGTATAACGAGGAAATGCAATACTACCCAAATGTATCATTGTAGAAAACTGTTGATTTGTCAGCCTACACAAGATGATGGCTACCAAATATATGCTACCTCGTTATAAATGGTGGGAATCCAGGATTTAACGGACACGTCAAAAGATAATCGTGTATATTTTAATTTCAGAAGAGGAAGTGTTTATTATGGGGAAGCGCGTGTGCCGGAATGCATAAAGTATAATTCAATATTTTAATCGTTGAGGAGGGGAGAGCTGCTTGGCAAGTAGCACGTGGAATGGGGTTTCGTGATTCTACTGTATGTAAGTGGGTTTCCAACTAGTGGAATTACCAACATGTCGCGGAAAACATACGTTAAGCAAATTTCGACATAAAAGAACCATATTTTTTATACGCCAAGACTGTTATAGGTGTAACAAAACTTATTTTTTCCTTATTATCTGAACATAGATAAAGAGATAAGTTATGAAAAATCTCATAAATCCTTTAGTAACAAGGCGTTCAGTAACTTTCTGGAACACCCCCTTAACGAATGTTTTCAGCGTTTTGCTGGTAGGACACCTATAAGTAGATTAAACTAATTCAAGAGGTGGTACTTATTAATCTTGAAAGGGGGAATATTGTTATCCACGATTAAATAGTCTTCCGGAAGCAATCATAAAACCCGGGGAAATAAATGATATCTCGCCGGAAATGAAAACATCAATGGGGCATCATAAAGCCGCCGATCCAAGTCAGGAAGCCGCCGATCGGAGTCGAGAATCCGCCGATCCAAAGTAGAAAGCCGCTGATCCAAGTTGGAAAGTCGCCGATCGGAAGCAGAAAGCCGCCGATCGAACGGGGAAAGTCATCTATCTCACCCTGCCCGCCGCCACACCCATTTCCGGATCAACTGATTCACAACTTCAGAAAACATCAATCCAATTGCAATACCGCCAGACAACAGCATCACTTTCGCTGACAATTGAACCGCGGTGTAATAGTCATTTTCGACAAAGTTGCGCATGGCATCATACGCACTTCCACCTGGTACAAGTGGTATAATTCCGGACACGATAAAAATGATGATCGGGGTTTTATACAGCTTGGCACAAATTTGGCTCAGGGCACCTACTAACATCGCTGCAAAAACTGTTGCGGGAACAACATCCATTCCTTGCTGTACAAGTAAAAAGTAAAGAATCCAGCCAAACATGCCAACCAGCCCGCATTGAATTAAGGCTTTTCTTGGTGCATTAAATAAAATGCCGAACCCGGCTGCTGCAATGAAGCTGGTAAAAAGCTGTGCAATGATTGTCATGTTGATTCTCCTTTTGGTTGGTGAAGTATTTTGGAACGTAATATGAGAGCGGCGTTCGAGCATCGACCCGAGAGCGAGAACATCGGTCGTATTCGAGTAGATATCGACTCGAGTGTGCGAATATCAGCCCGGGTGCACAGGCATCAACCGGTTGATTGCGGGTATCAGCCCGATCACTCCAATCATCTACACGAGTGTTCAAACGTCAATCTACAATACCCCAAAAACTACTGCAATGCCCGCACCGATTGCGAATGCAGTCAGCAATGCTTCTACGCCCTTCGATACACCCGCTACCAAATGACCGGACATTAAATCGCGTACAGCGTTGGTGATAGGCAGGCCTGGTACGAGCGGCATCACCGCGCCAATAATAATTTTGTCCAGTTCCACTCCCAGACCACTATAGATAAATCCAAATGCCAGTAGCCCAATTACAAGCGAGGCAAAAAATTCTGCAATAAATCGAATTTCGACAAGCCGATCACAGCCTAACATCGCGGCAAATCCCATCCCACCAACAATAAATGTCGGGATATAATCAGGCCATGTTCCGCCAAACATGATAGTAAAGCTGCCGCTGACAAATGCTGCTGCAACAATTTGCATCCAGCTCGGAAATGTTAGCTGAGTATGATCAACTTTTTTCAGCATTGCTAATGCTTCAACAAGATCCACGCTGCCAGCTGTAACTTTCCGTGATATATCATTAACATTCGAAATTTTATGTAAATCAGTTGAGCGTTTGGAAATGCGAATAAAAGTCGTTGATTCAGCAACATCAGTCGAAAAATTGATGCCGGTTGGGGTTGCATAGCTCTGTGCATCAGCCAACCCATAAGCCGCTGCGATACGATTCATGGTATCCTCGACACGATAGGTTTCGGCACCACTTTCCAGCATAATTTTCCCCGCAAGTATACACACCTTAGAAATCGAAACCGGTTCATGCACTCGTGTTTCACCCCGCAACTAAAGAAATCTGTACTAATCCATGCCAATAGTATAATGGCAAATGACCCGGATGAAAAGAATAACAAGTCAAGGAGTACTCCCGCATGACGTTACTTTATTTATGGAGGATTAATTGAAGATCACGTCGTTCATGCCCATGCTGAGTTACTGAAAGATGACTTTTCCTCCGCAATCGGTCGTTCATTCCCCTGCTGAGTGACCCAATGATGACTTTTCCTCCGCAATCGGTCGTTCATTCCCCTGCTGAGTGACCCAATGATGACTTTTCCTCCGCGTTCGGTCGTTCATTCCCCTGCTGAGTGACCGAAAGATGACTTCTTCTCCGCGTTCGGTCGCTCATTCCCCTGCTGAGTGACCGAAAGATGACTTTTCCTCCGCGTTCGGTCGTTCATGCCTCTGCTGAGTTACCCAATGATGACTTTTCCTCCGCGTTCGGTCGTTCATTCCCCTGCTGAGTGACCGAAAGATGACTTCTCCTCCACAATCGGTCGTTCATTCCCCTGCTGAGTTACTGAAAGATGATTTTTCCTTCGCGTTGAGTAGTTGATTAATTTCTGGTATGTGTAATGCCCGGGACTTTTACAGATCGCCATTACATTTAAATCAGTAGTCTAAAAGTTTAATAAAAAACGTGCTACTGTATAATTTTAGTAGCACGTTAATATAAAAAATTGCATTCTTTCAAATCAAAGGAATGCTTAATTCTGGTCATACAAAATCGTTTGGGCAATCCCTATAAAATACTCCGATTCATCAACAATATGGTCAATCACAACTTTTGCCGTCTGATTTCCGGAAACAGCTTTACTCTCCGTCTTAACTTGTCGGCAAAATTGGATAAAAGCAACACTTTCCTGCAAGCAGAATGACACAAGGTCAAGTACCTGCTGATACAATTGCGGTGAAACTTGGTTGTTGCTTCGAATGACCGACTCCACAAAACGGGTTACATGCTGGTGTGTCGTATTCAATACATCCTCCCATCGTTTAAGTGCATCGACAAATTCCTGTTCCAGATTCTGCACAAGCTCCCGCATGACCACAGTATGCTCTGCTTCCTGCTGCTTCCAAAACTCCGCCTCATCCAGTACCCGAAGCGGCATCTGACTTCCGTAATAATACTGCACCCGACTATCCCTCCAATGTAAACAAATGATGTCTAATAATATGTATGCTGGAGAAAAGACAATCATGTTTAATATCTTGCAAATGGAAAAGTGGGAAAATCGATAAAACCAGGTTTACAAAATTACGATGATATAATAGGATATATGTGTGAGTACTCACTCATTTCAAGTGAAAAGGTGAAAATAACAGGAGTTTTTGGCAAGAACATCAGCCGAAAAGCGGGAACATCAGCGCGAAAGCAGGAACATCAACCGTAGAGCGAGAACATCAGCGCGAAAGCAGGACATCAACCGTAGAGCGAGAACATCAGCCGGAAAGCGAGAAACATCGCCCGGGAAGCGAAGCCAACACATCAATCGAGCCGCGGAAATATCAACGCAAAACGGGGCGCCTGCCGTTAGGGTTGTATCTAAAAACAGAAGAGGGAGGTAACGCACTATGTCATCTTTTATCAATTTAAAAGGCATCCAGCAAAGCTTTGATGATGAGACGGTCTTGGAAAATATCGATCTTACCATACCAGAGGGGCAGCTTTTTGGATTGCTTGGGCCATCGGGATCGGGGAAGACAACACTCGTTAAAATTATGATTGGACTTTTGAACCCAACAAGCGGGGCTGTTCTGATTGATGGTAAGCAGATGCCGTCATTAAAAGCAATGCAGCATATTGGTTATATGGCTCAATCAGATGCTTTGTACGATGAATTAACCGCAAAGCAAAACCTTGACTTTTTTGCGTGTATTTACGGGGTTCCAAAAAAGAAACGAAAGGAACAGATCAGTCAAGTTGCAAAGGTTGTCAATCTGACCGAGCATCTTGATAAAAGGCTGGAGCATTACTCGGGAGGGATGAAGCGACGGATGTCATTAGCCGTAGCACTTTTGCATGAACCAAAACTATTGATTCTGGATGAGCCTACTGTCGGGATTGATCCAGTCCTTCGTGCCTCCATCTGGCGGGATTTGAAGGAGCTGCAAAAGCAGGGCACAACGATTATTGTGACGACACATGTGATGGATGAAGCCGAAAAGTGTGACAGTCTGGCATTGCTTCGAGATGGTTATATCATCGCACATGGAAGTCCAGATGAATTAAAAGAAAAAAGTGAAACAGAAACATTAGAAGCGGCATTTTTGTATTTTGGAGAAGGCAAACAGGTGGAGGTGTAACACATGCGGATTCTTGCGATTGTCAAACGGATATTTCTACAGTTTAAAATGGATAAGCGCAGTCTGGCACTATTATTCATTGCCCCATTATTTGTCCTGACGCTGCTGTGGGTTGTGCTGGATATGAAGCAATACGAACCAACGATTGCCGTAACGGATATACCAGAAAAATTCCAGACGATTCTGGACGATGAGGATGTAACCGTCAAAGAAATGAATGATGTAGAGGCAAAAGAGGCATTACAGGAAAATACGATCGATGCGCATTTGACTTGGGATGGGAAACAGCCACAGTTAATAATGGAAGGAAGCGATCCGACAGCAACAAGGGTTGTCCAGCAAGTATTAAATCAGGCTGCCAAACAAATGAATCCGAATACGCTGGATATGGACGTTGATTTCCTGCATGGATCAACTGATTTAGAACTTTTCGATAATATTGGACCTGTTTTAATCGGTCTGTTCGTTTTCTTTTTTGTCTTCCTATTGAGTGGGGTCTCCTTTTTACGCGAGCGTACACAAGGAACGCTGGAGCGGCTTTTGGCAACGCCGTTAAAACGCTGGGAAATTGTCGCGGGCTATCTGGGTGGATTTGGTATCTTTATTATTCTGCAGTCAATTATCATCGTCCTCTATTCTGTTTATGCATTGGGTATGTATATGGATGGTTCCATTTTTGCCGTATTGTGCATCACTTTCTTACTGGCGATTGCCGCCGAAAGCTTGGGGACATTACTTTCGGCATATGCCAAGAATGAATTCCAAATGATCCAGTTCGTCCCAATTGCAATCGTTCCGCAAGTATTTTTTTCCGGGATTTTTCATACGGAGCAGGTCGAGTGGATTGATGCAATCGGTAAAGTTATGCCACTGACGTATGGCGGTAATGCACTTAAGGAAATTATGATCCGCGGTCAGGGGCTCACGTCCGTTATGGGAGACATTTGGGTATTAATCGGCTTTTCACTGGTGTTTATTTTGCTGAATGTAGTAGCATTAAGAAAACACCGCAAGTTATAATAAATGCTAGGAGAAGATAACATGTCAGATAATCCATCAGCATCCCGTTCTATGACGGAGGTGCTTCGGCAAACAGAAAAAATGACATCAAAGCAGATCAAGATTCTGGAAGCAGCCATTGAACTTATTGCGGAAAAAGGGTATTCCGCTACATCAACAAGTGAAATTGCCAAACGTGCTGGTGTAGCAGAGGGTACGATATTTCGCCATTACCGGACCAAAAAGGATCTGCTTTTATCCATTGTCAATCCGGTAATCATCAATTTTATGGCACCGGTTTTTGCCGAGAAATTTGTTGACCAAGTATTCCATGAATCCCATACAAGTTTCGAGGATTTCTTGTATCTGTTTATTAAAAATCGTTTTGAGTTTGTCCAGTCCAATGTTCCACTCATAAAAATAGTGATACAGGAATTAGCGTTTCATCCGGAAATCCAGGCTGCTTTTAAAAAAGCGTCGCTTGAAAAAGTATTTCCGGCCATTGACCAGACGCTAAATGTATACAAAGAAAAAAATCAGCTGAAAAACATACCGAATGACAGTATCATGCGGATGATCGCCCCAACGGTCATTGGGTTCCTGCTTACACGTTTCATTATACAACCGGATAAGGACTGGGATGATGATGCAGAAATCAGGCGGACCGTTGAGTATATTTTGCATGGTGTTGGGAAGTAGACTTTTTTACGGGGGTATAAACAAAACACATGTACAGGAGATTAATGCATGTAATGGCGATCGCCCCCTAAAGTCTAATCAGTTCTGGTTTTCCTAAATGATGGTTTCCCCTGTAATGAAAACTACTCCATTGAAATACTATCCTCCATTTGCGAACGTCCGACATTTTTCGATATAATCAAATTCAAGACATGACTAGATGATGGCATAATAGCAACACTCGAATACATACAATCAGGAGATTTTTATGTTTAATTATATCGATCTGAGCCTTGCATGTTTGATCGCACTAATAGCAACCTTTCTTTTAACCTATCCAATTAAGAAGCTGGCGATAAGAATTGGCATTGTGGATTTGCCAAATGCGCGAAAAATCCACAAGTATGTTACACCTCGATTAGGTGGTTTGCGATCTTTCTTGGTGCGCTTCTCGGAGCGCTTTATTTGCAGCCGCATCATCCACATTTACCTGAAATTTTACTTGGCGCGATCGCTATTATTATCACCGGTATGCTGGATGATAAATACCAGATTCAACCGGTCGTAAAGCTGACAGGTCAGCTGATTGCCGCTTCCTTTTTAATTTCATCGGGATTAATCATTGAACGGATTACTATTCCGGTTTTTGGCCTAATTGACCTAGGCTTTTTTAGTGTCCTTGTCACCGTTTTGTGGGTTGTTGGGATTACCAACGCAATTAATCTGATTGACGGCCTTGATGGTCTTGCAACAGGGGTAACCACGATTGCCCTCACGAGTATGTTTATTATGGCAATCATCGATGTCCAGGTCATAGCGGCTTATTTGTGTATTGTGCTTATTGGTGCCAATCTCGGGTTTTTATACCACAATTTTTACCCAGCAAAAATATACATGGGGGATACGGGCTCCAATTTTCTTGGCTACATGATCGCAGTTGTCTCCATGCTCGGTTTGTTTAAAAATATTGCTTTATTTGGTTTCATTATCCCGATTATCATCCTCGCTGTACCGATATTTGACACGCTTTTTGCTATTGTCCGGCGGGCATCTAATGGGGAAAATATTATGATGCCTGACAACAAGCATATCCATTATCAGCTCCTGAAAAAGGGCTTCAGCCACAGGCAGACGGTGTTGATTATCTATGGTTTTAGTGCGTTATTTGGTGCAATTGCGATTTTGCTTTCCAATGCCACCATTACAACAGCACTGGTTGTTATCGTTCTTGTGCTCGTTTTGTTCCACATTCTCGCGGAACTTGGTGGGTTGGTAATGAACGGGAAGCGGCCTGTGATTGATTTGGTTGGAAAGGTGTTTAGAAAAAGGGGAAGGGATTGAATGTATCTCCTAATAAATTAGTGCCTATACGCCTGTGTATAGGCACTAATTTACTTATGAAATCGTTACTTCACCAGTAGCAGCATTTTCATCAATTAAAACAATTTTAAGGCCCAATGCTATCGCAACTTTTCAAGTGTATCCAGACGTGGGATAACACCCTCGTTTTCAAGAAGAGCGATTGCCGATTGTTTAATTAAACCTTGTTTGTCCTCCTTCCTAAGTTTTTAAGTGACAATATATAAGATGTGATGCCATTTCAATGAGAGTGCGGAGTGCAACCCCCAATTTAAGTAGAACAATTACGAAATTTATGGCAGTCAAGAGTTTATTAAGCTGAATAAACCAGCTATAACATACGTTCTATTATTAATTGAGGGGTCAAGAACAAGGGGACATGTAATAAGTGGAACGTAATGATACGCTTGATTTTATTAAATTCTTTGCAATCTTTTTCGTTGTAGCCATTCATTCAGGGACATTAAAAGGCGTTGAATTAGGAGCCGTACAAGGCGATGATGTTGACTTTGCAATTGATACATTTGCACGTTTCGCAGTTCCGTTTTTCTTTGTCACTTCGGGATATTTGTTTATGCAAAAAATGAAGGACATACAGGAAAAAAACAAAAGGTCTGCTTCAAAAAAACAGCTTACTTATTTAAAAAAATATTTGATGAAATTAGTAAAGCTCTATTTTGCATGGGTCATATTCTACTTTATGTTCGCACTGGTAATTGATGTTATCGAAACAGAAAAAACAAGAGAAGCAATGATCCCCATGTTAACTGACTTTATTGCAAGCTTTAAATTGGAGTCCATACTTTATTATGGATTAGATTGGCCGCAGTATCATTTATGGTTCTTGCTAGCATTAATATGGGCCATTCTAATTCTATTTGTTTTTTCTAAAGCTAGATTACTCAAGGTGTTATTGATCGTAAGTTTGGGATTAAATATTTACGGCCTATTCGGCCAATCATACTCCTTTCTTTACGAGGCACCCTATAAAACGAGAGATGCATTGTTTTTTGCGTTATTTTATGTAACGCTTGGTGCAATAATGGCAAGGTATTATCCAACTGTTAAATCAATAGCAGATAAAATTCCAACAAAAGAGTATGTGTTGGGGGTTGCCTGTTTATCCGTCCTTCAGGTTGTTGAGGGGTTCATAACATTGCAAATATATGATGGTAAATCGGAAAACTACTATATCACGACAATACCATTATTAATTGTATTGTTCTTATTTGTTATTAAACATAGCCGCATTGGCAAAAACTCACTTTTTTCTAAAATCGGAGTTAATGCAGTAGGAATCTATGTGTCACATGTGTTTATCATGGAATCGATTCGTATTTTCATGCAGCGATTGGGATTGACGGCTTTTGAGGATACGGTTTTATGGAAATTGGTCTTTACACCAATGGTCTTTATTATGGCCTATTTCTTTTATAGCGGGCTGCAAAACGGTAAAAAAATTGTACAATCTGCAGGAAAAGAAAAGACTTCGACCACAATAAGAAATCGGGAACTGGAATATCAACAAAGGGGAGGGTAGCATCTGCCGCGTTGCAGAGATCTGCCTTCTTAAAATTTTTTCTTTTATGTACCACCATTGTCTAGTGCAAACCTGATTTCCTGCCTTCGACCGTCATATCCCGACAAAAAATTCCTCTCTACTAAACTCAATAATCATATGAGCCAATTTTTCTTTTATTTTCGCCATTATCCTGCAAACAATGCAAATTGCACTCCTGTCCACACTTTGATATAAAGGGATAATAGAAAAAATTTTACAAACGAGGAGTTCAATCATGGAAGAACGACAGAAATTAAAGAAGTCATTAAAACCGCATTGGGTCTGGGCGATTGCGTTAGGTTCATCAATTGGCTGGGGTGCGTTCGTACAGCCAACCGTCTGGATGAAGGACGGCGGTCCACTTGGGGTTGTGATCGGGTTCTTAATCGGGGCAGCGTTGATGATGCTAATCGCTGTCAGCTATGGATTTTTGATTAAAAGTTTTCCTGTATCAGGCGGAGAATTTGCCTATGCCTTCGTTAGTTTAGGCCGTACACATGCATTTATATGTGGCTGGTTTTTAACACTCGGATACATATGTATCGTTGCCCTCAACGCATCTGCATTTGCATTAATGTTCAAATTTGTTTTCCCGAAGTTTATTGAAAATCTGCACCTGTATCAAATTGCCGGTTGGGATGTATATGGAATGGAAATAATCATTGCCGTACTTGCATTGCTTGTATTCGGCTATTTAAACATTCGCGGTACAGGTCTGACAGGAAGAGTGCAATTTATCTTTTGCATCATCATGCTTGCCGGAGTTCTTGCTCTCACACTTTTAATTGGCGGTAATCCGGGAACATCACTTGCTAATCTGCAACCGTATTTTCCGACGAATACATCCATGTTTGCCGCGATCATTTCCATTGTTGCAATTGCGCCATGGGCATATGTTGGTTTCGACAATGTGCCACAGGCTGCAGAAGAATTTAATTTTTCTTCTAAAAAAGCGTTTAGCTTGATCATCCTGGCGATTCTTTTTTCAGGGCTGCTATACAGTTTTATGATCATCGCTACGGCAATGGCGCGACCATGGGAGGCGCTTGTTGCTGAAAATAACCTCTGGGGTACCGCTGTAGCAGTCACAGATGTTCTCGGCACGTTGGGCTTAGTAATCCTGGTTGTTGCGCTTAGCATGGGGATATTTACTGGCTTAAACGGATTTATTATTTCATCCAGCCGTTTGCTTTTCGCGATGTCCCGTGCCAAAATTTTGCCTGAAGCATTTTCCAAGGTTCATCCTAAATACAAGACACCGTACGTCGGTATCATTTTTACCGTCATTGTTGCCATGCTCGCACCTTGGTTTGGTCGTCAAGCACTATTATGGGTAGTTGACATGTCATCGATTGGTGTTTCGATTGCTTATTTCTATACGTGTTATACCGCGTTCAGTATATTCAAGTGGTCGATGGACAAAGAATATAACCCGGCAAAACATGTTATTGCGCCAGGGAAAAAATTTATCGCGCTTATCGGGATGCTGGCGAGCGTCATGTTCATTGCACTTTTGCTTATCCCGGGTTCACCTGCATTTCTTGGAATTGAATCAAGAATCGCCTTGATTGCCTGGATTGTGCTTGGGGTTGTATTCTATCTGGCAAAACGGACGGAATTTAACAAGATACCGAAAGAAGAGTTGAATTATTTGATTTTGGGGAATAAGAAGATTGAAGTGGAGAATGAATAGGATCTGAGGAAAAGCCTCTGTTTGCATGGACAAACGGAGGCTTTTTGATCAGGAAAAAATGGGTCGACCCCCGGTAATAAGGATGATACCCAAGGGAAAAATGGGTCGATCCCCAGTAATAAGGATGGTAACCAAGGAAAAAATAGGTCGATCCCCGGTAATAACGATGACAACCTAGAAAAAAATGGAACAAACTCCGGTAATAATGAACAAACTTTGGGTAATACTCATGATTTTCCACGTGAAAGGGAAGATTTATTGGAAATTGCACGACCAGCCAGGGAAAAGTCCAGGCTTAGTCCAGGAATTAAGAAGGTTGATTTTGATATTGTGTACGGATCGATTTTTGACATTACATGAACTTTCCCAATTATTAAGAAGGGAATCTAACGGACTTAGAAAGAATCATATTAAAAAATTGTTAGAAATGAAAAAGCTAAGACTACGTTATCCAGACGTACCAAGTCATCGAAATCAGGCGTACAAAACAGTTCAATGATCTTCAGCTAATATTGGTGGACAATTCCCACTAGACTAATGCTTTATCGGTATAACGGAAGACCTTGGTAACTATGGTTAGTGGAAATTATCACAACAACAAGGAAAAACCATAATTCAAAATTGCGGAATTGAATAAGCCAGGAGAGCACTGCCCAGCCATAAACCAGTCAAATAAAACGGTGCGGCTTAGCATGGTGAGGGTTACCGTTTTTACACCATTCCTTGAAGACATTAGTGTAAACGGTAACCCGCTATTTGGTTATTATTCTGCAAAAAGTAAAATACGAGCCGGTGCTGCGTCGGTACCCTGGATTTTCAATGGGGAAGCAACCATGAAATACCTTCCCTCAGGCACCGCTTCCAAGCGAAGTCCTTCGATAATAATTACGTTATGACTAAAAAGTGTGCGATGGGTTGGATGTTCCGGCTGGCTTCGTTCAATCCCGAGCCCGTCTATTCCGACACCTTTAACTCCAAGTCCAGCCAGGTGGACAGCCGCATCCTCCGCCACAAAAATAAAGTTGAAATCAAATTCATCCTGTAGTGAGTTTTTCGTTTTAAACAGGACAAAATCATCCTTTTCAATCGCAAATGATTCGATATCCTTTTTGCTAATGTGATCCTCGACATTGGTTAGATCAAATAACTTTACATGTCCAACCAAATCATGAATATCAATGGTTTCCATCGTGTTGCCATTATTAATCATGTGCAATGGGGAGTCAACATGTGTGCCAGTGTGGAGATCCATAGCAATGCGGGATTCCGTTACATGTCCATTTGTTTCTGTTGTGATTTTTGGCTGTTTTGCTTCTTTATTTTTGTACACGGGCATTCCTTCGTAAATAGGTGCTGTTACATCATATAATTTCATCATCGTACGCTCCTTCTTTTCTTTTTTAATCCTCGACTATTGGCCACCAGTGGAATCCATCCTTTTCAAGCAGTTTGTCCGCTTCCAATGGTCCCATTGAACCTGCTGCATAGTTGGGAAAATCCGGTTGATCCGATTCCCATAATTTCAGAATCGGATCAACAAACGACCAGGACTGGGCAACTTCATTCCAATGTGTAAAATTGGTCATATCACCAATCATGCAGTCGTAAATCAGCTTTTCATATGCCTCAGGTGTATTGATCCCGTTAATCCCATTATTATTATAAGCAAGTTTTATCGGTTTTACATCAGTACCTGCACCTGCTTTTTTTGCGTTAAGATAAAGGGTGATTCCTTCGTTCGGCTGAATATTGATGACAAGTAAATTCGGATGTTTTTCCTGTTTGTTTTTATAGTATAAATTCATCGGGATATCTTTGAATTCGACAACAATTTTTATTGATTTCTTGGCCATGCGTTTGCCAGTTCGAATATAAAAGGGAACCCCGGCCCAGCGGTAATTGTCGATCATAATTTTTCCTGCGACAAATGTTTCAGTTTTGGATGCTGACAATTGAGGTGCTTCCTTACGATACCCGATGCCAGTTTCGCCATCCCCATATTGGCCGCGGACAAAATAGTCATCCACACCGTTTACTTCCATCTGTCGGAGAGCGCGAAGTACTTTGACCTTTTCGGAACGAATTTCTTCGGTTGTCAAGTTGATTGGTGGCTCCATGGCAAGTAATGCAACCATTTGCAGCATGTGGTTTTGCACCATGTCACGAACGGCACCTGAGTTGTCATAATAACGTGATCGGTCTTCAACGCCAAGTGATTCACTTGAGGTAATTTGCACGTTGGAAATGAACCGATTATTCCAAAGATGTTCAAAAATTCCATTGGCGAATCGGATCACCTCAATGTTTTGCACCATTTCTTTCCCTAAGTAATGATCAATCCGGTAAATTTGCTCTTCATCAAACACCGCACGTATTTCCTTATTCAATGCCTTGGCAGACGGCAAGTCGTTGCCGAATGGTTTTTCAATGACAAGGCGTGTCCACCCAGCAGCATCTTTTAAACCGCTTGCCTTTAAATTGTTGGCAATAATTCCGAAAAAATCAGGTGCCATCGCCAAATAGAATATTCGATTGCCCCCTGTTTTATAGTAGCCCTCCAGTTCATGCAACAAAGCCTCTAGCCCCAGATAAGAAGAAGGTTCTGATACATCAAGAGGATGATAGAAAAAATGGGATGTAAATGTATCCAGATCCGCATGGGAGGAAATATTGCTCCCAAGTGATTTTTTCACGTTTTCACGGAAGACATCATTTGTCCATTGTCTTCGCCCTGTACCAACAACGGCAAAATCTTCACCAATTTTGCCGTTTTGAACGAGACGATAGATTGACGGGAACAATTTGCGTTTCGCCAGATCACCTGTTGCTCCAAAAATAACGATAACCGCCTTTGGTCTCTGCTGTTTACTCATGTACTAACGCCTCACTTTACAAAAAATCCTATCTTTTTTATCCTAATCGTATTGAAATGGTAAATCAACTTTGAGGATTCAGTAAGGTTGAAGTTGTAATATCTGTCGAAAAATGTCTTCCTTTAAACCTGTTTCGGGGATATCCGGTAGCGGGATAGAGCGAATGATGGGGGCGGGAAAAGAAAAAAGCTGGCAAAAAATTTTACTTTGTCAGCTTTAGTGGGGATGACACGCCACTTACCTCTATTAATTATCAGAAAGCCCCTCATCGGCGCAATCACAGTCCCGAGTGGGAACATCATTATTCGGATTCGGCACGACAATCATCGTGGTCAGACCGATAATGGCTAATGTATAAACGAACAGCGCAATACCTATAATAATCTTTTTTGATTTGTCCATCACAATCCTCCCCCTGTATTTGGTACACTTTTATCCCAATTTTAACGTTATCACATCGGTCTTACAGGGGCAAGGGGAGGGGGCCGAACCGAGACTAATTCACTTGTATAGTAAATTGATTAGTTTTTCACTGGAAGTACCTGTTGAGTATTGGTTCCATTGGTCAGCAAAATCTCTAATGCGCTGGATATCATAATTGCCTTCCTTCATAACACGAATTAATCCTTCTGTGTCTGTCACAACCGGCCCCGGAACTAACTCATCATAATCGGTCCAAAAGCCTCTAGTCTGGCGATATTCCGCTAAATCATAAGCAAAGAATATCATCGGACGCTTCAGTATGGAAAATTCAAACGGAATCGACGAGTAATCCGTTATCAAAATATCGGTAATCACAAGCAATTCATTAACATTGGTAACATCCGAGACATCATAAACAATTCCGGGATATCTATTATGAAAATCGTGAGTAATTGCGGGGTGCAGCCGCAAGAATAAAACATATTCGTCACAAAACACGTCACAAAATTTTTCCACATCAAATGGAATCGTGGAATTGGATGTTTCATTGTCACGAAATGTTGGGGCATACAGGACAATTTTCTTCTTACTTGTCACCGGAAATTTCCTCCGTAAAATCAACTCGACACTTTTCATTTCAATTGGACGAAAGAAAAAATCGGTCCGAGGCACACCACATCGTAAAATAGCCTCATCCGAAACACCAAAGCTCTTCCGAAAGATAGCACTCATTTCATCTGAACCAACAACGACATGGGTGAATCGCCGATAAACCATCCTAATACGTTGCTGGGCATGTTTTGACCGGAATCCAAAAGTGGGATCTTCAAGTCCAAAGCGTTTAATTGCACCTGCTGCATGCCATAATTGGATTAATAGTACGTTCGGTCTCAAATTCATTTTTGCTAATATGCCAAAATAATTGTCAACAAAGATAATCCGTGACGTAGCCAGATGATAGACAGCCTGAATCCAGTGAGTCGGTTTTTTCAAGTCTAATACCTTGCCGGAAGAAACGCGGGAAAAATGAATGCTGCATTTTGGGGTTTTGATAATGACAAAGGGCTCATCCGTCTGCTTTTCCAATTCATGCACGGTATATAAAATGTTATCCCCAAATGAGGCGATAAAGGCTGTTTTCCTTTTCAAGGGGCATAGTCTAAAGACCTGATAAAAGCTCTGAAAAACAGCCAGGTATACGGTGATGATCCATTCTCTAAACATTGTTCCGATTGAAGTCATTTTTAATTTTGGTTGTCGAGATACCAACTGTACGCGGTAAATAGACAACTTGGCAATAATTATTCAGAAAATCGAATTTACCTTTCCAGTCATCACCCATCACAAAAACATCAATATGGTACTTCAGAACGTCATCAACTTTTTGCTCCCACGTGTTTTCCGGAATAACTTTATCAACATAGCGAATCGCTTCCAGAATAGCCTTTCGCTGCTCGAAGCTATAGTAGGCCTTTTTATTTTTAAGCACGTTGAATTCGTCCGTAGAAATGGCAACGATTAAATAATCTCCGTATTCCTTGGCGCGCCGTAATAAGTTAATGTGCCCGGTGTGGAGTAAGTCGAACGTTCCGTAAGTGATTACTTTTTTCATGGGAAGACCTCCGATATTAAGTACAGTATCTTATTAGCATTATCTTATATTATGAAGATTATCATGTCTATATTTACCTGATAAAAAAAGATGCTGATTTGTATTACGTCTTGTGGTTAATTTTACTTACTGTATTCATATATGGGGTTGTTTATTCCTATTTCCCATTGTAAAACTACCGCTTAATTATAAAGGCAACCAGATGATTCGAAATTCTAGTGACTAGCCATGAAGTCGCTGATCGAAAGCAAAAAGACCGCCGATCGAAATCGAAAAAGCGCTGATCGAAAGCGAAAATCCACCGATCGAAAACATACTACTAGACTATATAAGTAATATTTACCAAAAGGGGCAATTTACAGTGCCCATCGATTAATTATTGAGGAGAAAGAGGTTTGAGAAAATTTTAGGGGGGCATATGGTGTGGGTTATGTGCGCATGCGCGCCATTTAGATCCAGCCGGAGACTTTGGCCGAACCAAACGGCAGCGACAGGTTATTGCGGCTATTATCGATAAAGGTACGAGTGTCGCGTCTGTTCCCAAATTAAATAACATGATAGATGTACTTGGAAATAATATGGAAACAAACATGGATTTTGATGATATGAAGAATTTGCTACTGAATTATAAAGGCGTTCGGAACAATACTGTTAGTTATATGATGAAAGGGAATGGAACGAAAATTGGCGGTGTTTATTATTTGATTGTGCCAGATGAGGAAGTTGCGAAGGTGCATGAGACGATTGCGGATTTGTTTTGATGGGATGACCGTCAAATAAATCATACCTATTAAATGCAGGCGAGATTTATTTGACGTTTACTCAATCCAAGCATTGTAGGATTCGATGTAAAACAAAGTCTGGGCATATGCCAGTGTCGGTTTTCGATCCTCCACGCACCCATACAGGATGCGACAGTCTATGACGATCGCACTAATGAAACGCTTTTCGAGCGATCCTCCCATACAGGATGCGACTAATACATAAGTAATACACATCGATAAACCAAACTTTTCGAGCGATCCTCCCATACAGGATGCGACTACGAAAAAGATGTAAAATCGACAAAAACACTAGTATTTCACGTACTTTTCACAGGGCAAGTATGTAAAATACATAACTACCCCTCTATTTTATTCAAATTTTGGTAAATATACAAAGAAAATGTGGTGCGAATCCCTCTGAATTTTTATGTACACTATAGGTTCGCACCCGGGACTTTTAATGTATTACTTAAAATGCAGTGAACGGTCTTTACACGGAGAGATGGTTATTGTAGGCGTTCTTGCCAAGCAAGCCCATAGCTGCCTTTTTTGTCTAAATCCATAACCACCGAGGCTCCGTATCAAGACCCCATACGCAAATAAGCAAATTCAATACGATGGTAATAAAGACCTGATTTATTGGGCGAATTTGGTTTATGGACTAAATGAAAGAGTGGATCTAAAACATGGCAAAGGTTGATCCCATGGATGGCAATATTCAAGCGGGACGAAATTAAAATATAATTGGGAGGGAAATTTCAGCTCCTTGTAAGTCAATTTGTAGAAGGCGAGGTGGCTCATCATAATAACTAAAAATACAATCCACTATTTATTATTAAATGTAAATAATTGGGGATTATGGATAGGATCTATCCTTCATATCTCCTTTGACTTTTTTTATAAAATACCAAAAAATTATACAGAATATTCATCGCCACCATTTGATGGTGATTAAAAGCTATTTGACAAAGTAAAAAAAGTCTTATGCAATACTACTGATAATCAGTACAAGAAATATTTGAAAACTTGCAGGATTATTATACTATTGTGTCGAAGTAAGGGTTTCAATAGGATATTTTATTTTAAATATTGGGGGTATGAAATTGAAATTACATTCACTACGAATTCAAGGGTTTAGAAGACACATTGATACTAAAATAGTGTTTTCTAATGCTACCTTTTTAATTGGTGAAAATAACATCGGAAAGAGCTCTGTCCTAAAAGCACTTGAATATTTACTTACTGATACTAAAAAAATACCAGCTGATGAATTTTTCAGTACCTATTCAGAGGATACAGGCGATCACACTTACTTAACAGATGAAATTATTTTAACAGCTGAATTTAGAAATTTGCCTTCTAACGCTAAAGATTGGCGTGGATTCAAGGGAAGATTATTAAAGTATGATATTACTGATACGCCAGATGAAACAGGTTATATGGTGGTCTACAAAAAAATATTTAAACCAAATAAAGATTATGTTGTTGAAATGAGGGAGTACGAAAAAAGTTTAAAGGAAGAATTTAAAGATTGTAAAACACTCCAGGACTTTATAGACAGTGGATTAAGTGCTAATATTATTAATGAGCTTTTTCCAACTGAAGATGTAAATAAAGCACTGACAAAAAGCTCAAAGGTGTATAAATCAGTAATTACTATTGATGATTTATATAATATTGATGAGTCTATAGAAAAATGGGTTGAGAATCCTGGGGGGATACCAGGAAACGTACTAGTTAAATTGCCAAAGTTTTTATTAATTCCTGCCCAAGATAAAATTGATGAAATCTCAGGAAGTAGTGGTGCCCTTAAGAAAACATTAAATAGTTTATTTGAAGATGTTAGGGATGCATCCGACCATTTTAGCAAAGTCCAGCATTATTTAAGCCTACTTCAACAGGAGCTAAATCCTGAAGATGGAGATACTGAGTTTGGAAAAATGATGATAGAATTAAATAGGATATTGAGTGATGTGTTTCCGAGTACAAAACTATTAGCTGCAACAAATTTATCTGATGCTGAAGTGATTAAACCGAAATTTGATATAGAAATGAGCAGTAACACTAAGACCCCTATTCAAAATCAAGGTACAGGGGTAATTCGTTCTGCAGTTTTTGCTATGTTGAGATATAGAAGTCTTAGGGAGAATACAGATTCACGCCCATTGTTGATAGGTTTTGAGGAACCCGAAATATATTTACATCCAAATGCGGCAAATCAGATGAGAGATACAATTTATGAATTGGCTTCTTCAGGAAATAATCAAATTGTTTGTACCACGCATTCAACGTTTATGATTGATTTAGGTCGTAAACCTTCTCAAATCTTAAATAGTTTGAGTGAGAAAGAAATTATGTTCGAAAAAGAAAATGATCGATATTCTGTTTCAAAAGTAGTTTCAAATCCTTTTAATATCTCGCAAGCCTTCAAAAAATTACAGGGGGATGAAAGGTCTTATATGAAAATGCTTGTAAAGATGGATGATAATATGTCAAAAGTCTTTTTTGCTAAAAATGTATTAATAGTTGAAGGTGATACAGAAGAAATTGTTTTTAAAGAAACTATTACAAGGATGCCCCCAGAAATTAAAAAATACATGCAACATAATTGGGAAATTGTAAAAGCGAGAGGCAAAGCAACAATAATATCTTTGGTTAAGTATTTACATTCTCTAGGTATTCAACCATATGTTATTCATGATGCAGATGAGGAAAAAGACGGTGCAAGAAAATTTAATGACCATATTGTATCTGCATTAGGAGACAATGGTAGACAATTTATGGTTAGGAATTGCATTGAAGATGTATTAGGATATACTGCTTCATCGAGCGATAAACCATTCAAGGCTTATGAATTTATAAGTCGTGAGTGGGGTGAAGATTGGAATAGTATACCTACAAATTGGACTGAAATAGTGCAGCAGATATTTAGCCTTTCAATTGTGAACGGGAAGGTCGAGATTGAAGATAGGAGAGTTAATGAAGAAGTTGAGGTAAAGTCTTAAGTTTACCTTACTTTTGGCACGGTACGTCACTGCTGAAGTAGCTCTTTGATAAAGTGGGACAGACCCCACTGCGATAATGCATTAAAGTGATGAAGTATATTTAATTAGTAATATGTGAGGAAAGCCGTGTGATCCATTGCATTTTAAGTGGACCAATGGCTTTTTTGATGGGGATAAAATAATTATAAAAATGGATTTTGATCCTTTTTTTAAGCGGAAAATAACATTTTGATAATTTATGGTGCTTGAGAATTAAAATTTCCCATTTTTGCACGTTACAAAATCCATTTTTGATGGATTAAATAGTGAACTTATGTTTTTGACTAATTGTCTTCTATAGATTATCTTTTACATATCATGTTAAAAGAAAGGTGTCATAGCAATGAAAACAGTAGTATCTATTTTGTGTATTTGGCAAGTGAAAAATGGGATATCTTTTTTGTAGCTATATAAGTTGACTTAAAGTTTCCATATTCATCCATTCGGGTATAGAAATACAAATACCTGAACGGAAGGGTGATAGCCGTGAATACTCAAAGTAAGATTGAGGAACTCAAAAAGCCGAGGATCCCCGTCATTTCGAACGTTATCAAGCAGTCTATCTTTATTTAAGTGGTTATACCATGAAAGAAATTGGTAAAATAATTAATCGCCACCATGAAATTGTCGGCATATATATTAAATCATACAAAGAAGGTTCCCTTGAAGGTCTAGCTCTTGGACATTCAACGGGTAAACCTTCCAAATTATCGGAAGAACAAAAGGCTGAGCTTTTAGAAACCGTGTCAACCAAAGTTCCAGCAGATGTTGGCTTTAAAGCCCGATTTAACTGGACTCTCGCCCTTATTACCGAATTCGTAAAAAGAGAATGGAACATCGATTATAGTTTACGCGGGATGTCACGTGTTTTGCATTCACTTGGGCTTAGCTATACCCGTCCTACTTATACGTTGGAAAAGGCAGATCCTGAAAAACAAAAAGAATTTATCGAAGTGACCTTTCCAGCTCTAAAAAAAACTTTTAAATGAAGAAATAGACCACATCCTTTTCGAGGACGAGTCGATGATACGTGATTATCAGGCCATTCAACGAACTTGGTTCCTAAAGGGACAACAACGAATTATCCCGACGTATGGACAGCATCGCGGTGTAAAACTCATCGGTACATTGAATTATGAAACGGGAGAAGTTTTCTGCACCGAAGAAGAAAAATATGACGCTGTCGCTTTTCTCAACTTTTTAAAAGACATTCTCAAACATTACCCTTCCGGAAAAATTGTTATGATTTTAGACAATGCACGTATTCATCATGCCAAACTTCTTCGTCCATTTCTGGAAGAAAATAAAGATCGTCTGGAACTCGTTTATTTACCTCCCTACAGTCCACAACTTAACCTAGTTGAAGGTTTATGGAAGTGGTTAAAGAGTCAGTAATTAATAATGTCTTTTTTCCTAACGTTCAAAAAATCACTCTGAAAGTCAGAGAATTTATAAGCGGTGTGAATCAACGTCCAAGCGAGGTTATCGATCGGTTATGCGTGCGATTATAATTTAGAATCTTTTGTTCAACTTATATACTTGCCAACTTCAACTTTATCTACCCTGCGATGAATTACACTGATTCTTTCAAACGATGGCTTTCTACTTTGAACAGAGCTAAGTGTGAATGGTCACTCAACCTGTCCACGACAGCTTCCGTCAATATTGGGTCTCCAAATACATGGTTCCATTGACCAAACTGAAGGTTCGTGGTGATGATTAAGCTACTCTTTTCATAACACAACGAAATGGCTTAAAAAAGCTTATTCCCCTGTTTGTGTAACAGAATATACCCTAGTTCGTCCAAAATAAGAAGATCTAGCTTTTCGTGTTTATGGCAATATAAAAATCTGGATTTCAGCATCTCTTTTGGAAATGATAAAACATTTACCGGACGGCTGGCGAGGTATAACAACTAAGTTTTATTGGAGAAAAATATATGTCTTATTTAAACTTGTACGGAGACTAGCTTTGGAATATACGTTCTGTTATGATAATAATATGCTATACTTTTTAAGTTGAAGATATTAAAATAAAGTTGTAAAATGATTTCAAGAAGCATGAGTTGGGGGGGCAAAAGTTTGAAAAAGTCCGTATTTCTTTTTGTCGGATGGTTAATTGTCATTTGTTTGATTATAATGGTTTGGTTCAATTCTGTGTCCTTTTTTGTTAATGGTACAATAATTTTAGGTTGGTTTCTTTTCATGCTTCAACTAACGTGGAATCAATCTGAATTTTTTTACATGTATATAAAAAAGATTTGGTTCATGATTAAAAATCCCGATTGTGTTTGGAATATGCACGTTGAATTTAATGGCGGTTTTGATGAAAATACTTTCACAAAAATAGATGAAGTGTTTAATGACCAAATCGGTGATATGAAACAAATAAAATTGAGCAATCAAAGGAAATTATATCGCTTAGGTACCTTGAATTTTGAGATCAATATAGATGAAAGTAACAATAAAATTATTCTATCGCTAAACGATTTAGAAGTGTCGTTTAGAAGGTCACGAAAAATAATTGACCAAGAGCTAGGATGTTTATTAGAAACATTATCTAAAACGCTTAAGGATGATCGAAGTGAATATTTTTTTAACATAAATTTTAAGGATTTTAATCCCTATTTTGGCTTTTTTATAAGAAGACTAAATGCAAAGGAAATTAACACGTTTAATGTTAAATTTAATGTTCAAAACGATAGAGTTACAATAAATAAAAAATCAATTCAGGTTTATACCACTAGCCTTCAGAAGCTTAATTCTTTTTCAAAAGAATATCTCACTTTATCCCCACGCTAACTATAGGTGGGGCTTAATAAATTGTTCATATACTTCATACACTATATCGATTTCATCTTCAATAGTGGGAAAAGTATCATATAAAATAATTGATCCTTTCTTGGAAATAGCAATATAATGTTCTTTACCACTTTTAAGGCTAATATATTTCATTTGAATTGATGAAACATTTCCTTCTGCTGCGGATTCCTTATATTCTTCACTTCTATGTACATTGTGACCAAAATATCCAGCCGTTTTTAAGTGGGCCCTTTTTAAATCAGCTATCCAAGCTCCCGCAACTTCTGTGATAAGTGGAATCATACTTTTAAAGTCGATCTTCACTGTTTCTAAATTATATTCTTTTGTTCTACTTAATTTCGATATAAAGTCTAATGCTGCGTCGGTTTTTGTTTGGATAAATAGCAGATTTTCATCCTCTTTATAATAGGAATAAAAAGAGAGTGGCTCAAGATAATAATTAAAATCCTTATTAAACACCCTCCCCCGGGTATTATGTATATAATCATTATGGCATATATATTGGTCAAATTTTAAATGGAAATTAGTATAATTTAAATCTATTGATACAACAGATTCACCCTCGTTTTCTAGTAATTCTTGCTGAATTGGGATTAAAAAATTATCTTTTTTAAACTTTTTAGAGTTACATATCAGAAAAGCTTTAGGCAAAATCTATCCCCCCAATATTTTTCTCAAAAAATCACTTGTGCATTTGATTTTTATTTGTTCTTAGTTTTTGTTCTTTCCTTCAAAGTAATTCTCTAACTCTTTGATTTCTCCTGGCCCCGATGTGTCCATTTTAGATCCTAAAATATCCATAGTATTTACTACCGTTAATTTTCTTTCAATTCTTTTAAATCCATTGTACCAAATTCATCCATATATAGACAAACAAAATTTGATCAAAAGTCCATCTAGCTCTACTAGTGTTACAAAACAACTCGCCAGACTTTGTTAAACACTACCAAATTCCCATATTGGGTATATGTAATATTTGGTTTAATTGTTTTATTCCATCTTCAGCAAAAGTCGTTTTTCCTTATAGGCAGGGACAAATTCAAAACAAGCGGAGTATGATTTTAAGAAGCCAAAAAGGGGAAAAAAGTACAATATTAAGGATTACTTCGAAAAGGAAATAGAACAGTATACGATTCAAACTGGAAAAGGTAGATGAACATCCAAGGGAAACAAGTTTAGATAAATTAGGTAAGTTAAAAACAGTTTTTAAAGTAAGTGGTACCGTTACAGTGGGGAATGCAGCATTAAAACGCGGATATAAACCCAAGGCGCAAATCATAGCTTAGGCAGAGGTTGTTCACCTCGATTAATGGTTATGGGAGCGGTTCAGCTACATTAAAGCCACCAAAACAAACGGATTTATCACTTAAGTTTCACACCTTGAAAATCCAATAAAAAACCCTTTTTTAAAATAGAAAAAGGATATAGAAAATCCGCATGAACACTGGGTTTTTGGTATAATTAAGGTACTAATCCAAATTAACCAAAAAGGACGTGTTATCATGCGGAAAAAAGTTAAAGAAATCGAAAATGTATTTCAATCTCATGGATTTTCGATTGACTCCATTATACAAAAGGTAATGGAGAAATTCAAATTTCGTTCGCTATGGTATGTGTCAAGTTTTTCTCGACGTTGCTTTCATACCAATATTTCAGGCGCTCCCATTTTGTACACCTTGTTCGGCTACCGCGCTGTCGCTTGC
>BMJD01000029.1 GCA_014642895.1 Lentibacillus populi | reverse complement strand
GGACGGTGCCACCTTTGATTGGACTTTGACTTTTTGGCAAAAATTACGGGAATAGTACTTACTGAACATTTTGACTATATTTATGCAATGCTAGTGAAATGGATAAATCATACATTTTGACGTTAATTAAGGTGAAATTTTATTCAGTGGGGAGACCCCCACCGAATGAAGTTTCACTTTATTGTCTCCTGCAGGTTTTTCCGTAATATTTTACCTGTTGTATTTTTCGGAAGTTCATCCAAAAATTCAATTTTTGCAGGTACTTTATATTTTGCTAAATGAGCCTTACAAAATTCACGAAGGTCATCTTCCGCAATTGCCGGATCATTTGCAACAACAAAGCTTACGACCGCTTCACCTGAATCCGGATCCGGCATCCCAACAACCACCACTTCTGCAACACCCGGATGTTCGTATAATACTTCTTCAACTTCCCGTGGATATACATTATAGCCACCAACCAGAATCAGATCTTTTTTACGATCGACAATATAAAAATAGCCTTCGTCGTCCATTCTTGCCAGATCCCCGGTGTATAACCAGCCATTCTTTAAGGTAGCGGCTGTTTCCTCCGGCATTTTATAATACCCTTTCATAACATTTGGACCGCGAACAATTAACTCGCCAACTTCGCCCGTTTCCACTTCTTCGCCAAATTCGTCAACAACTTTATTTTCAACGTTGACAATGTTTGCCCCAATTGAACCGGGTTTTCTTGGCCGATCTAACGGATTAAAGCATGTAACAGGGGAAGCTTCCGATAATCCGTACCCTTCTGAAACAATGACATCAAATTTCTTTTCAAATTCCTTCAGTAGTGCAACCGGCATTGCTGAGCCCCCGGATATGCATAGACGGATTCCTTGCAAATCGTTGTCCTTGTCATTTGCACTTTGTAACAAATAATTGTACATCGTCGGCACACCTGCAAAAATTGTCGGGGTATGTGCCCTCGTTATCCGAAACACTTCTTTTGGCGAAAATTTCGGCATAATAATAACAGTTCCACCATTCATAAGTGGTGCATTCAATGCAACGGTTAAACAAAATACATGGAACATGGGCAATGCTGCAATGACACGATCATCCCCATTAATTGTCAAATAATCGGCCACATCCTTTGCATTTGAATATAAATTTTTATGTGTCAGCATTGCCCCTTTTGGTTTTCCAGTCGTGCCAGATGTGTATAAAACAACCGCAACGTCTTCCTCATCAAGTACTGGAGAAATAAACTCCAGGTTTCCTCCCTGGAGAATTTCTGTAAACGATTTCAATTTTGTCGATAAAGGATGAGCTGTTAATTTAAGTTCTGCACCGGTTTCGCACGATATGTAATGATTGACCCCAGGAAGTTTTTCCGCTATTGCTGCAAACTTTTCTACTAAAACATCCATTGTTAGAATTGCCTTTACATCACCATTTTTTAAAATATACTCCATTTCATATGGCGTATACATCGGATTTATTGGTATAACAACTGCACCAATACGGAGTGCACCATACAGTCCAATTACAAAATATGGACTGTTTCCGGCAACCAACGCTATATGATCCCCTTTTCGATAGCCCAGCTGGTGCAAAGCCGATGCAAACTTTGTTACAGCTCCCTCCAATTCCTGGTAGCTTGTATGGTTGTCCTGAAATACAAACGCTGTTTTGTTTGGATGATTTTTAGCAGTAATCGATAATTGACTACTTAAATTCATTTTCAAGCCCCCTCGAGTAATGAATGAACAATCATTCATCATGAAGTAGAATTCATATTAATTATAAAATACAGATAGCCAATTTTCAAATGTAAGCGTTCACAGTAGATAGCGGATGACTTCGAACAAACAATATTGGTCGATATTTCTGCTCTCAGGTTGATGGTTCTGCTCTCGCGTTGATGTTCCAGCTCCCGGGTATATGTTCAGAGTATTTATATTCATTACAGTAAACTATTCACAGATTGTAAGATAAAAAAATTAGGCTGCCCTACTACTAGAGCAGCCTTAAAATACAGAAAGTTCACACGCGCATCAATACAATAAGTCAATAAACCCTTCTTTAGGAATTTTCCCCAAATAGTGTGGTACATCAACGTTGGCAAGTGCTTCCTCAATTGCTTTTCGTTCATGGCGAACACCGATTAATTTTTCCTCCAAATCGGCGACCGCCCCAACACCAAAGAAATCGCCATAAATTTTGCAGTTTTCGATAATCCCCTTTTTAACATTCAAACGTACATCGACAAGACCCGCATCAAATTTGTGGGATGCCTGCACATTAAACGATGGTGACTTACCATAATTCCATTCCCATTTTTGGTAGCGTTCTTTGGAAATTTTATGGACGTTCTCCCAGTCTTCATCCGTTAGTTCATATCTAGGGATATCTTTTACATCGTCTACATCAAAAATATAACGCAAAATAAGCGTTTTAAACTCGTCCATCGTAATTTTTTTGTCAAGAAATTCAGAGATGTTGGCAACACGGCTGCGAATCGATTTAATTCCTTTTGACTCAATTTTCTCCTGTTTAACATTTAACGCCGCAACAACATTTTCAATTTCCGAGTCGAGCATCAATGTGCCATGGCTGAACAGACGTCCTTTTGTTGAAAACATGGCATTCCCGGATATTTTCCGTCCAGCAGCAGCTAAATCGTTTCTGCCTTTTAGTTCAGCAGGTACCCCCAATTTGTTCAGCGCCTCAACGATTGGCTTAGTGAATTTAGCAAAGTTCTGAAAACTGTTTCCGTCATCTTTCGTAATAAAGCTGAAATTTAAATTCCCTTCATCATGATAAACAGCTCCACCACCGGAAAGCCGGCGAACTACTTTTATTCCGTTTTCCTCAACATAATTCGTATTTATTTCCTCAACTGAATTTTGATTTCGACCAATAATAATCGATGGTTTGTTAATATAAAATAGTAAATATGTATCGTTTTCACCGAAATTTTCCAATACATATTCTTCAAGTGCCAAGTTAATCATCGGATCCGTGATTCCTTTGTTATCGATAAATTTCATCTGAAAGCCCCTCTCTAGTATATTAGTCCCTTATCTATTGTAATCGAAGGCAGACAGGCAATCAAAGAATTGGTCCGTTTATTTCTCCCAAACAAGCCCTTCCCGCGCAAGCCGAATTTTCCCATTGAAAACTGTTGCAGCTTCTTCGACTAGTTTGTTTGGATCACCATATTGCGGTAAATGACTCAGAATTAGTTCAGTAACGTTTGCCTGCTTTGCTATTCGAGCTCCTTCTTTGCTTGTCATATGTCCTGCCGCCGCCCCATTCTGATCCGCATAAAAGTTGCAATCTGTAATCAGTAAATCGGCATCGTTAGCAAAATCACTCCATTCCTTTTTAAAAGACGAATCAGCAGTATAGACGATTACACTATCACCATCCGAAATACGCATTCCGTAACAGGTAACAGGATGTTTTGTTTGCAAAAAATTGATCAGGAACGGACCAACCTTCAGTTCACCACTTGGATCATAGGGAATTCCTTCCGTACACTCATGTGTCAGGGTAGCAAAACCTTCCTCATCCTCGGTATGACCGTAAATCGGTAAAATTTCCTTCACCTCACGCAAATAGGACTGGACAAGCCAGGCATACTGCAGAACGCCAATATCAGCAACATGATCATGATGGTAATGAGATAGAATGACCGCATCAAGATCCATGAGATGTTGATAATTTTGCAACTTGGCAAGCGCACCACTTCCCGCATCAATTAGTAATGTAAAATCATCTTTTTCAACCAAATAGGCGGACGTAGCACCATTTGCAGCTGGATAGCCGCCCCAGAAACCAATTACCGTTAACTTCATAAAAATCTCCCCTAATTTATCAAATTTGTTGTAACACACTATTGACAACCGGCATACTGTTATAATACAATACAGTTACGATAACAAAGGAGGATGAACATGGAGAGCATCGTTGAATTTTATAAAAAATTACCAAAGAAGAAATGCCAAAGTTGTGGTCAGGTTATTGAAGAAAAAGCAGATTGCTATGGTAATATTTGTGACGAATGTGATCATCCCGCTCGATAAAAACTGTATGATAACTGTACTATAACATGATAAACCGATCATTAAACAGCTATACATCTAGCTGTTTATTTTTTGTAATTCAAGTTAGAAAACTCATATCATTCTTTTTCACTTTGTATTATACTACTATTTAGAGTAGCGAAATAATAGTTTGAAAGGGGAATTATAATGGCAACTGGAGCAAACGCTAAGCGATTGCAGCGTTCAGAAGTACCGCTTAAACAAACATGGGATTTACGCGATTTATTTACCACAAATAAAGAATGGGAAAACGAATTAGCTGCAATCCAGTTAGAAGTTAGTGTAGTGACCGAATACAAAGGGAAACTGGGAACGGATGCCGAAACACTATTAAACTGTCTTGCAACTTTAGAAAAATTTCAGCAGCGGATCATCCGTGCTGCGACATATGCAAGTTTGCGTGCCAGTGCAGATGGAGCTGATCCAAAGAACCAGGCAGACGCTTCCAAGGTTTCAGCCACGCTGGCAAAAATCGGTGCCGAACTATCATTTGTCGATTCAGAGCTATTAACATTATCGAGCGAAACAATTAATCGATTTTTACAGGAAAAGCCGGAGCTACGAACATATCAAAAAATGCTTGATGATTTATTAGAAAGAAAAGCATATACCCTTACCCCGGAAATCGAGGAAACATTGGCAGCACTTAGTGAAGTACATAATGCACCGCAGACGATTTATGAGCGAAGCAAAGCATCTGATATGCAATTTTCACCGGTACATGATCAAGATGGTAATGAATTGCCAATGTCAGCAGCACTCTATGAAGACCGCTATGAAATAACTGCTGATACCGCTATTCGTCGGCAAGCGTATAATTCGTTCATTAATACACTTAATCAATATAAAAATACGTATGCCGCAACATATGCTACAGAAGTAACCAAACAAGTTACCATGTCACGCCTGCGTGGCTATGATTCGGTTACAGACATGCTGCTTCACAGTCAGCAGGTTACAAAAGAAATGTATCTTAATCAACTGGATGTTATTCAAGAGGAGCTGGCCCCACACATGCGCAGATTCGCCAAGCTGAAGCAAAAGGATCTGGGACTTGCGGAAATGCGTTTTTGTGATTTAAAAGCACCAATCGATCCAGAATTTAATCCGAAAACAAACTACGAAGAAGCAACAGCCACTATTCTGGATGCACTGCAGGTCATGGGGCCGGAATACGTTGAAATCATGAAGAAGGGTGTCCATGACCGCTGGGTTGACCGTTCTGATAATATCGGCAAGGCAACAGGCGCTTTCTGTTCCAGCCCATATGGTGTACATCCATATATTCTCATTACATGGACCGACACAATGCGCGGAGCCTTCGTACTTGCCCATGAATTAGGGCACGCCGGGCATTTCTATCTTGCTGGTAAAAATCAATCATTGGTCAATACTCGTCCATCAACTTATTTTATTGAGGCGCCATCAACATTAAATGAACTACTGCTGGCGAACCACCTGATCGAAAAAACTGATGATAAGCGAATGAAACGCTGGGTTATCGGCCAATTGCTTGGAACATATTACCATAATTTTGTTACCCATTTATTAGAAGGGGAATACCAACGCCGTGTCTATACACTCGCTGAAACTGGTACACCATTAACTGCAAGTGTTTTATGCGAACAAAAAAAGCAAGCAATCGAAAACTTCTGGGGTGATACGGTTACAATTGACGATGGTGCAGGCCTGACTTGGATGCGGCAGCCACATCATTACATGGGACTTTATCCATGCACGTATTCAGCGGGATTAACTGTTTCTACTGCAGTAGCACAAATGATCCAGCAAGAAGGGAAACCGGCAGTCGATCGCTGGTTAAACGTCCTAAAATCGGGTGGCACACTAAAACCGCTTGATCTAATAAAACAGGCTGGTGTTGATATGTCGAAGCCAGATGCAATCCGAACTGCGGTAGCATATGTTGGAGGGCTTGTTGATGAACTGGAGAAAAGCTATGAATAGATGGTAGAATGTTCTTATTACCCTAGTCAGGCAGTCCTGATTAGGGTTATGGTGTTGGGATAAGACTACTCCAGCCGTACATTAATTGGAAGGGGAAGCCTAATTAGAAGGGAACATCGGCATTAATAGTGAACCAATCTGTATCAACAGTAAATCGCTACACATCGACAGTAGATTGCTATACATCAACAGTGAACCGCTACATATCGACAGTAGATTGCTATACATCAACAGTGAACCGCTACACATCGACAGTAGATTGCGGGACATCAACAGTAATGCAGCAACTACACCAAGTGGCAAGTTTTTCTACTTAAAAAAGGACAAGGAGCATACTCTGCCCTTGTCCCATTTACTCTCTTAAAAACGCCAACACCTCCGCTACTGCTTTCTCTCCTTGCTTTATACAATCTGGCAAACCAATTCCTTCATACGAGCTACCAGTTAAGAACAGACCAGGCAACCGATTACTAACTTCGCCACGCACCTTGGCAATTCGCTCCAAATGCCCAACTGTATACTGTGGCATGGCATTTTTCCATCGTGAGACTACACAAAATTCCGGTTTTTGCGTAATATCCATCGTTTTATTTAAATCGTTCAACACGATATCAACAATTTCCTCATCAGACAGATCAACAACACTTTGATCATCAGGACGGCCGACATAGCAGCGTAATAACACTTTCCCATCAGGCGTTGTGGCTGGCCACTTTTTGTGTGTCCAAGTGCAGGCGGTAATCCGAAAATCACTATTTCGTGATACGACGAAGCCGGTACCGTCGATATCTTTTTTGATTGCCGATTGATCAAAAGCAAGTGCGACATTCGCAACTGAAGTAGCTGGAATTTCATTAAAAGTGGTAAAGAAGTCGTATTGGCTGAACATTTTAGGTACAGTATAATGCGGTGTTGCTATAACAACTGCATCTGCCTTATACACTTCGCCACTGTCCAGCAATACGTGATACCCATGGTCCTTCTTCTCAATATGGTCAACCGCGGTATTTAACAGGACCGTATCCCCTAATTGCGTTTCAAGCGCATCAATTAATACTTGTAATCCACCAGCAAACGATAAAAACATTCCGGGCTTTTTCTTCTTTTTCTTTGCTGGCTTCGGCATTGTTTCGCTCAAACCTTTAATTAAACTGCCATACTTTTGCTCCACTTGATAAAAGTTGGGGAATGTTGCCATTAAACTCATTTGATCAATATCTCCAGCGTAAATTCCGGACAGAAGTGGTTCAATTAAATTTTCCACTAATTCATTGCCAAACCGGTGCCGGAAAAATCCGCCAAGCGATTGATCTGTCTGCTGTTTTCCCTTTGGCAGGGCTAAATCAAATCCAGCCCGAACCTTCCCCTTCAAAGAAAAGATTCCCGAGAATAAAAATGGACGGACTTGTGTTGGTATCCCCATAAACGACCCGCTTGGCATTTTGTGGAGCTTGTTACCGACTAAAATATAGGATTGGCCTGTTCCATTACGCACAAGCTGATCACGTAAACCGAGGTTCTTTATAAGTTTAACCGCAGGCTTCTTCCGCTCCAAAAATGAGTCAGGGCCCTGTTCAATTGTAAAGCCATCACGTCTGTACGTCTTTACTTTGCCGCCTAACCGGTGACTTGCTTCAACCAGCTTTACATCGTATGGCAGCTGGTTCGCTTTAATCTCTTTTTGCAAATAGTATGCAGCAGTTAATCCTGTTATCCCGCCACCTACAATGACAATCTGTTTTTTTTCCCCCATTATGCTTCACTTCTAACTTTTTTTAGCACGATAGTTGCAAGCGTCTTGATAAATTTCGGATGTACATTTGGCATTTCTGGGCGATAATAGTTGGCTCCTAACTCTTCACAAACAACTTTACATTCATAATCATTATCATATAAAACCTCTAAGTGATCAGCAATAAATCCCACCGGTGCGTACACGAAGGAACGATAGCCTTTCTGTTTATAAAGATCGCGCGTCAAATCCTGTACATCAGGTCCGAGCCAGGGATCAGGGGTGTTTCCTTCACTTTGCCAGCCAATTGCATAATTGGTAATCCCGGTTTTTTCGGAAATTAGCCTTGCTGTTTCCTTTAATTGGTCTGGGTAGGGATCGCCATTTTGTAAAATCTTTTCTGGCAAACTATGTGCGGAAATGACCAATACTGCCTTTTCTTTTTCAGCCTCAGGCATTTTTTCGTAAACAGCATTAATTTGTTCTGCCCAAAAGCCGATAAAGCCTGGTTCATCATACCAGCTTTCAACAGCGTAAATATTCGGTTTACCATACTTTTCCGCTGCTTCGCTGGCTCTTGTGTTGTATGATTTGACACTGAAAGTCGAATAATGTGGTGCAAGAACAATAGATACGGCTTGTTCAATCCCGTCATTAGCCATTTGCTCCACTGCATCCTCGATAAATGGTTCAATATGTTTTAAACCAATATATACATGAAATTCATACTCTTCCTGTGAATCGTTTAAGGTTGTTTCTAATGCTTTTGCCTGTTCTTCGGTAATTCTTGCAAGTGGCGAAATGCCGCCAATTGCTTTGTATCTATCTTTCAAATCCTTAAGCATCTCATCCGTTGGTTTTCTGCCATGACGAATATCCGTATAATAGCGCTCCACATCTTCCTCTTTATATGGTGTTCCATAAGCCATGACAAGTAACCCCATTTTCTTTCTATCCATTTCCAACATCCTTCCTTATCCATTGCCTATCTTGTTTTTATTACGCTTGAATACGTTTGAACCAGCTCAGTTAGTTTCTTTAATGTTGCAGGAGTAATCTCCGGTGTCACACCATGACCAAGGTTAAAAACATGACGACATTCACTTTTTCCTTCATCAAGAATCGCTTTTGTCCGCTCCTCAATCGTTTGCCAATCAGACAGCAGAATAGCAGGATCCAAGTTCCCCTGCAGCACTTTCGTTACGCCCATTTGCCTTGCTTCCGTAATGGAGGTGCGCCAGTCTAGGCCAATAACATCAACCGGCAAATCGTTCCATTCCATAAGTAAGTGTCTGGCACCGATACCGAACAGAATTAACGGGACATTTTCTTTTTTTAATTCCGTAAAAATCTGCTTCATAACAGGTTTAATAAATGCCTGATAATCAGCTCGATTAAGCGCCCCTACCCAGGAATCAAACAGTTGGATTGCTTTTGCTCCAGCATTAATTTGTGCTTTGACATAGGTGATAATCATGGTAGCCAGCTTATCCATTAAGGGAAACCAAACCTCAGGGTGCCGGTACATAAAGGCCTTCGTCTGATTGTAATTTTTCGAAGGACCCCCTTCAATCATATAGCTTGCCAAAGTAAAGGGTGCACCGCTAAAACCAATTAACGGAACGCTTAGCTGTTCTTCTGTTAAGAGGCGAATGGTGTCTAACACGTATGGCACATCCGCTTCCGGGTTAATCACACCTAAATTATCCACATCATGGGAGTTTTGGATGGGATTATGAATAACCGGGCCAACATTTTTTTTGATTTCCACGTCGACTCCAATAGCTGGTAGTGGTGACATAATATCCTTGTACAATATCGCAGCATCCACCCCATAATGTTCAACAGGTAAACGTGTTACATATGCACACAATTCCGGCTGGTGGGTTATTTCAAATAATGAATATTTCTTTTTTAATTCCCGGTATTCTTTTTGTGACCTGCCGGCTTGCCGCATAAACCAGACAGGCGTATAATCCGTTTTTTCTCCCCTGTACGCTCTGATGATCGTGTCATTGATCTGTTTTGCCATTTTATTCACCCTTTTTCACACGTTAACTTACTTCAATTAAATAATAGAACTAGCCTATTGTGATCTTTTGAACTTCACCATTTACTATAACGATTTCCATACCAACTGTATAGCATTGCCCGTTAATTGTCATTAATTCGCCGTAAATTGACGGCTGCTCAGAGCAAAAACAGAGCATAGTAGCCGCTGCAGCTGGACGTAGCTTACGCTGCCATAAGCTGAATAGGTTCTTAATTTATATACTTTTGTATCTCATAAAGAAAGCTCAACGGAATTAGATCGTTTTCCTTCCATCTTTGTTAAGGGATTATATGGAACTACATAGTAATGATATGATGAAAAAAACGGTACGTCATCAACAATAAACTCGTTGGCATCTTCTACCGTGCCAATTCGTTTGTCCAATCCATCGTCATTTTCCTGATAAATATGATATACGACACGATCATCCTGCGCCCTGTTCCAAGTTATTTTCCCTTTGACAATCGAGAAACCGCCAAATATATGAGTGGCTTCTGCTTTAATGGATTCCGGAAGTGTAATCGGCTCCGGTACAGCTTTTACATTTTCAGGCTTTTTAAACGTTCCTTGTAGTGAAGATCGCTTATCCAATTCGGTTAAAATTGCTTTCGTCAGCTTCGTTGGATATTCACTGCCAACAGTCAAATAGTGATTTTCATCCGATTTGTCGTATCCCATCCATAATGCACTAACATACTGTGGTGTATACCCGACGAACCAGGCATCTTTATAATACTCTTCGGCGTACGGATGCTGGGTTGACCCAGTTTTCCCTGCCAATGCTTTTTGGTATTCACCCGCTTGTGCAGTTCCATTGTTAACTGCTGTCTGCAAAATTTCCGTCATGCTCCAGGCAACTTGTGGACTAAATACTTCCTCAGATGGGGGATCCGCCTGAAAAATAAGGTCATTATCCTGATTATAAATCCGATCAATTGTATGGGCATCGGTAACTTGTCCATTGTGAGTAAATGTACGATAGCTTTGTACCATGTCAAGCGGGGTTAACCCCTGCTTTAACCCGCCAAGGGCAATCGCCAAACCATCATCAGGCAAGGATATACCCATTTTTTCCAGATATCCTTTTGCATCGGAAATACCAATATTCTCTAACAGCCAGACAGCTGGGGCATTTTTTGATTCGACAAGCGCCTGATAAAGTGAAACGGCTCCATCATACTGACCATCATAATTTGTCGCAGTATACCCATCATAGGCGACTTTTTGATCTGGTATTAGTGAATACGGCTGATATTTTTCACGCATCATTGCTGGAGCATACACAGCAATTGGTTTCATTGTCGAACCAGGCTGACGCTTCACGGTTACCCGATTCAGTTCACCAGGTTCATAGTCTCTTCCACCAATCGCAGCGACAATGGCACCGTTTTGTTGATCCATCATGACAAAGGCACCTTGAACCCCTTTTGTATTGCCCGGGAAATAGTCCTCCTTTTCAAATTGTTCATAGGCAATTCGTTGGGCTGTTTCGTCCATATTTACTACGATTCGATACCCACCGCGCTTTAATTCATCAATCGACAATTGGTGCTCTTTAGCAGCTTCTTTCATTACCAAATCAACATAACTGTCAACTGAAGGGGTACTTTTTTTATCTTTCACATGCAATCCCAATGTTTTTCCCTGCTCGGCCACCCTTTGTTTGGTGGAAATTATCCCGGCATCATCCATCGCTCGTAGTACAACATTTCTTCTCGTTAATGCCTTTTCCGGGTGATTAATCGGGGAATAGCCATTTGGCGCCTTGGCAAGTCCCGCTAAAAGGGCCCCCTCTGACAATGTTAATTCACTTGCCGATTTAGAGAAAAACAGTTGTGATGCAGTTTCAATACCGTAGACACCGCGGCCAAAGTACATTTGATTTACATATAGTTCAAGTAGCTTCTTTTTTGAAAAATGACGTTCCAAGTAGATTGCTGCCATTACTTCCTTTGTTTTGCGCATCCATGTTTTATCATTGTGCAAAAACAAATTTTTAGCAAGCTGCTGGGTAATCGTACTCGCTCCCTCCACTTTTTCCATGGCAAGAATATCTTTATAAACAGCTCGAAAAGCCGACTTGAAATCAACACCAGCATGCTCGTAAAAACGTCGATCCTCGATGGCGATAAAGGCATTTTTCACATGTTCCGGAACGTCCTCAATCGCAATTGGATCCCTGTTTTCATGATATAATGACGCGATAACTTCCCCGTCTTGTGTTTCAAACGTTGTTGTCGCATCCAACAGTAAATCCTGTTCATCAACAACCAGGCTCCCACCATATACGATGACACCATAACCAATTAATGCTAAAATCAAAATAAACCCGGCGATTAGGATTGGCCATTTAATCCGATTCGGTATTGCTTTCCATTGTTTCTTTATTGAATTCTTTTTTTCCATGGTTCACCTCTAAGCACTAACGAATATATTATACGACAGAATACAACAATCCGAAAGTAATAACATTTATTACTTTATAATAATTATAATTCCACTAGATTAATATGTATCTGAACAGGGTACAACTAAACTATATGTTTTTACCTGAGAGGAGTTAATCGAACATGAACGCATACATGACCAATGGAACGTATGACTTTTTACGTAAACTGGAGGAAAAATACCCGGATATACCGTTTTATTTTATGGCAGGATCTTCAGGTACTCTAGCTTATTATGAAGGGCGCCATAAAAATGTTTTTGCCGCCGGCCGTGCGTATGAGGTATTAGAGCAGGGCGGCGATATGAGAGAAACAGGGTTTGTTGTGATGAACAATATCCCGGTAACGGACGATGGAACGGCAATGTTTGAAGAACGGTTCAGACAGCGAAAAAGCGAATTGGACAGCATGCCCGGCTTCCAAGCGTTCCGGCTGCTTCGTCCCAAAAAAGGGAATACGTACGTCGTTATAACACAATGGGCTTCGGAAGCAAATTTCAATAACTGGAAGGATTCTGACGCTTTTAAAAACCAGCACCAGCACGGATTGGCAAAACCACCAGCGTTTTTTGCAGACAAACCATTTATTACAAGCTATCAGATGATTAAAGAGGAAAAATAGGAAGGGCAGGCATAACAAGAGATTTGTTATGCCTGCCTGCTATGTTCATTTATGTGGAGGATCTTTATTTGCCAGTATGCTTGTCTAGGAATTTCTGGTACATTTCTTCCGTTTGTTCTTCATTCTTACCTTCCCCGCTTATTCTGTCCACTTCTTTTCCATCTTTATAATAGACAAGTGTTGGAGTTCCTTCAATACCGAACCTGTCCCAGTCATGTTCAAACTCCCAAAGGTTTAATTTCTTCATATCAACTCCAAAATCCTCTGTCATCGGAACAAGGATTGGTGTTACTCGCTTGCAGTGTGGACAAGTAGGGCTGTAAAAATAAACGAAAACATCTTCCTCATTTGTTAATTTCTCGTCTAATTTGTCAGGTGTTATCTGATTTTGGTATAACGGGTCATCCAATTGATCGATTGTTTCCTGTTTTAAATTTTCTTTTCCGTACGGGTTGTCACTTTCATCAACTGCCTGCTTATTTTTAAACACCGTTACGAAATAAAGTGCAGCAAACAAAACAACAATGACAACTGCAAAAATAACCATTTTCTTCTTCATCGAGATTATTTCCCCCTTTGCTGTTTAAGTAGAATCATATGGAGTACGAAAATGACAATAAACGCTACTCCCGCTAAAAATGGTATCGTAATAAAGCCAAGGTAATTCACATATTCGGTATTACAAGGGATGACTCCGCATGACCCGCCGGTTTCCTGTAGTGCGGGCAGTTTTTGAATCAGATAATGATAGATGGAAACAAATATGCCAATCCCGCTCAAAATAAGACCTGGCAAAGCAATAGAAAGATCCTTTTTGATTGCAGCAGCACCATAAATAATCACTAATGGATACATCAGAATTCGCTGGTACCAGCAGAATTCACAAGGGACATACCCCATCACTTCAGAATAAAACAAACTTCCGGCAAGCGCAATAACGGCCTGTCCCCATATAATGAGCAAAATCGTCTCACTAGATTTGGAATTTTCCATTTATGTATTCTCCTCAAATTCAATATACATAGGTATTATACAAGCGATAGATGAAAAAGACAAAAATGAGGATTTTTTAGGAAATTTTAGGACTGTAACTAAAACTTTAAAAGCAACCCTTTTTCCAATACATAAAGGATATGGCTGGACTTTTCCATATCCACCTTTTCGTTTCGAATTGCATACAGGTCCCAAATTAACGTATCAGCTTATTCCGATGAACATAAACCGCTGCCTGTGTCCGGTCATTTACACCTAGCTTCCCTAATATATTACTGACATGCGTTTTGACGGTTTTAATTCCGATATACAATTTTTCACTAATTTCCTGGTTGGTCATCCCATTACCAATGCAGAGAAGTACTTCCAGCTCCCTATCCGTCAGATCCTCATGGGCTTTTTTCTGTATCGAGCGAATATTAGTCATCATTTTGCCGGCAACCTTAGATTCGATCACGGTTTCCCCTTTAGCCGCCTTTTTGATGGCGTCGGTAATTTCCTCAGCAGAAGATGTTTTTAAAATATAGCTGAACGCCCCCGCTTCAATTGCCGGGAAAACTTGTTCGTCATCATAATAGCTTGTCAGAATAATAACCTTACAATTCGGTAACGCCTTCATAATTTGTTGTGTTGCTTCAATTCCTGTACCATTTTCCATCATTAAATCCATTAGTACAACGTCCGGTTTTTTCTCCAGTACGAGTTTTGCCCCTTCATTTCCGCTTGCTGCTTCTCCAACTACATCAAGCTCCTCATCTGTTCGCAAGTAGGCAATTATCCCTTTGCGAACAATTTCATGGTCGTCAACTACCGCTACACGGATCATATTTTCTGCCCCCTTAAATCATGCTTAAACAGCGCATGTTCAAAAGCCGCCGCTAATCATTTGGTGACTTTTTGAACATCCTCAACAAGGAATGCGAATATCAATATACGTTCCCTCACCCTTGTTTGATCGTATAATAAATGTTCCACCTAATTCCTCAGCACGTTCCTTCATCGTTTTTAACCCATAGGATGTTTTTCGATTAGTATCCCGTTCAATATCAAAGCCGTTACCATTATCGCTAATATGCAAAAACAATTCATTATCCCGTTTTTTTAACCGTAATGTAACTTCGGTCGCATTCGCGTGGCGTAATGTATTGGAAAGCGATTCCTGAATCGTCCGGAATACATGCTCCTCTGTCGTTTCGGAAAGCTTAAGATCATCATCAATGAATAGATGAAAATCAAGTGAACTTTTCTGTTTTAATTCGGTGATCAATTTTTTGACTCCCGTAGACAGCGCCTCCCCTGATAAATGTACAGGACGAAGGTGCAGCAATAATGCCCGCATTTCGGTTTGCGCTTTTAATGCTGCAGTTGCCACTTCCTGCATTTGTTCTTTGGCAATTTCCGGCTTTTTCTCCAGTTGCCTAACTGCAGCCTCTGACATCATCGTCAAAGCAAACAGCTGCTGGCTAACCGCATCATGCAGGTCACGTGCTAATCGCTGCCGTTCTTCAATTACAGCAGCCTTATGTGCTGACCTGGCAAAATCTGCTTTTTCATCCGCCATTCGCTGTAATGATTTTACTTGATTTTGCAGTTTTTCACCTAACGCATTCAGCTCATTCGCAATCCTCGTAAATTCATCGTCTTCGGTAAAATAAACACGGGAATGATAGTCACCGTTAGCAAATTGAGTAATCAGCACCGATAAATAATCCAAACGCTCTTTTAGATCACCGCTTGATTTAAACCCAGCGTAAAAGGAAATAATGGTACCTAAAAACCCTGATAACAACACATAAACAAATATACTGGCAGCATTCAGCCACGCTGGTTCAAACAATACGTAAATGGACAATAGCAGAGATAGAAGTGTTACTGTTGTTAAAAACAAACCGTATAAATGAGAGCGAATATAGCTGAAGCGTATACTGCTAAATCGTTTAATCATAACTCCTCCCCCTTTACACCGTATCTACACGGATTGATCCTGCTTTAAGTTTTACCGTTATATCCAGTTTTCGGTCCGCAATATCATAATCAACTGACTCATAGAAAATGCTGTGATTAATAACGCCATCAGCAGTTTGATCAATTATTTTAATTTCGCCCGCCTTCACCGATGCATCAATGCGAAAGGCCACATGCTCCGGCAGCAATATTTGCACATCACCGGCCCAGCTATTAATGGTGATTGGAATTTCCTTTTCCGGAATGAACGCTTTCGTGAAATCAATATAATAGCTTCCTGCAGCAGTCCATAAATTCATCGGCTCGACCTTCCAATTAGGCTGTTTAAATTCATGGTCTCCTACAGATAGACGGCGTACCTTTTTATCATAAAATTTCTTTTCTTTATCATCTTTTTCACTTACAAACGTCTTGTGCCTTCTTCCTGGCTTTATAATACTGTATCCGACATAAATAATTAATAATGGCCAAAGCTTCACAATATCGGAAAAGGTAAACTCAATGATTCCTAATTCGCCTAAAAGCAAAAGGCTGCCAAAAATAACAAGTAATGAACCAAAGATCCAGCTGCCGCCCTTATACTTAAACTCATCGATAAATAATTTCAAACCAAGAAGCATAATAACAAGCGGGATAATCAGACCCCAATATTCATCTATCTGGAAATCAATAATCCCGATATTGGCCAAAACAAGGACTGCGCCAAGAATTATTAACCCAAGTGCTAATATATAACGAAACATCATCTCACCCTCTCTTTTTCTGTTCTTGCTCAAAAAGTTGCCCAAATTGGAAACAAGCCAACGAAGAGCAGAGATTCATAGCTTAATATTTGGTAACGTTTTTGAACATCCTTTTAACACGCATTAACGGGCTGTAATACCTCCACTGATTGAAGTCTAACTTTATTGTTGATAACCGAGAATCCGTTTATTTCGCAGGCTCCCCAGTGCAAGTAACGTAACAACAACTCCGCCAACAATGATGATCATTTGTATCCTTGCACCGGCTGCAAGCAAGAAGGATGTTAAAACGTAAGAAACGGGAACTAAACCCGTTGATACGGTCATTAAAAAACTCATCATTCTGCCCAGCATTTTTTTATCCGTCGTTTGTTGCAATATCGTGAGAATAGGAATGTTAACTACCTGCATGAAAAATCCCAGCAAAGCAACGAAAACAGCGGTAACCACAAGATGAACGAAAAACCCGGTCAGCATATAGAGAACACCTAGCAAGACGAGACCTGTCAGCATTACAGCACCTGTTTTCCGGATTGTGATCGCTGCCAGTGCAACCGCTCCAAGTAACGATCCAACACCCATTGATGCTTCCACTAATGCCAAACCAGCTGCATCTCCAGCAAAAACATCTTTCACCATAATCGGCATTCCCATCGAGTATGGCCCGGTAAAGAAAAGGTTTAAAAATAATGCCAAGAACACAATGGAGATAATCAGCTCATTTTTTCTAGCATAGTGAAACCCCTCCTTTAAATCCTGCCACGGTGAAACCTTTTTAGCGGCTACTTCCCTATCAGGCACCCGGATAAAGAGTACAGCAATGGAGGATAAAAGCAGCATAACCAACGCCAGCGAAAAAACACCGCTAAAACCTAAAATCGCAATCATGCTGCCACCTAATGCAGGTCCTAATATTGGACTAACCTGGCTGGTCATCTGAATAAACGAATTGCCACGCTGAAGTTGATCGTCATGAAGAAGAATTGGTGTCAACGAATTCAATGCGGGGTAACTGAATGCATCCGATATCCCGAACAATGCGGCCAAAACAATTAAATGAACAACACCTGCAGCGTCAAACCAAACAAAGCCTAACAATACTGCAATTAATATGGCTCTCGAACTATCAGATAAAAACAAAATGGTGCGTTTATTAAAGCGATCGGCAATTAGTCCTCCGACCATAAGCAAAAGCAGTCTTGGAATAGAAGCTTCCAGAAACAGCATACCAGAGCAAAGGCGCAAGCGCCCGGTTAGCGGCGTATATGCTGGACTGAGCCGTAGGAGATAAAGGAAACACGACGACCGGAGGGAGTCGATGTTGACTTATCGTACGAAGGTGAAGGAAGCATACTAGCCGCTGGGCGCTGGAGCCGGACGTGGCCTACTCTGATATGAGCGGAATAGAGCCCAGACGCTCTATACTTTCTTACCTATAAATAAAAACGATTGTCCGTGATTGTCAGCATCAACCACTCCGCACCGATTAAATAAACATAATACCCTGGTGCAGAAAATAGTGCTGCCAGAAACAGAAATAGAAAATTACGATTTTTTAGAACAGGAACCTTTGCTTCATTTATACGTTCCACATGTCCGGATTCCATTATTATTTTGCCCCCTCGATTGTATCTTGCTTCAATCATATCGGAAGGAGCAATAGCAAGTAACGACCTGCAGATTGGATTAGCCTCAGCCTTAAGACGGAGTTGTCCGTGTTCGTAACTGCTTTAGATATTCATACAACTTTATCCATATTAAGACGAATAATAAACCAAACCCAAAGCCCGCTAAAACATCAGTCAAATAATGAACACGGATCATATAGCGGCTGATTCCGATTACGATAATCAGGATTGGCAAACCAGTTTTCACCGTAATGACAGCTTTTTTAGACTTCAACTTTCGGGTTATAAAATAAAGCAAAAGTCCATAGCACACCATGGAAATCATCGCATGCCCTGACGGAAAGCTGTACCCCTCCGCCTCAGCTGCTGCAAAAATACGCGGACGTTCCCTTGCTACCATTACCTTAATCGCAATATTAATGACATAACTAAGCAATGTCCCGCCGGCAAACATCATTCCCGTGAACCAATCACGATACATCCGCCACAACACTGCACCCATGATGATCGTTAACGGGGTTAAGAATGTCCCTGATCCAAGCTCTGTCAACCACCGGCAGAGGAAATAAAATTTGGTGCCAGCCAAGTTTTCAACAAAATCTCTTGACCATTGATCAAGATACGGAACCGTACCATGATCTATTTTTATGATCCAAAGGGTTGTTGTGCATAATAATAATACCAAAAGAAAAAGATAAAAGTAGCGTCTTTTTTTGTGCATTAAATTATTCCTCCCTGTTTTATACTACCGTAAAAAAGAGGTTTAAACTATTACTTTTGGGGAATTTATGAATATAGGCCAAATAACAAATAAGGTTGGGATAAAAATGAAGGAAGAATTAAAACAATTAATTGATGGATTAAACGTAGATCTGGCACATGAATATGGTGCAGCAATTCAATATACGTACAGTGCATCTGTCGTATCAGGGTTATATCGTTCTGCACTAAAACCATTTTTCGAAAGTGAAATAGATGATGAAATGGGACACGCCTCATACTTATCAGAAAAAATCAGCGCTTTAGGTGGAACACCAACAACAAAAGCTGCTGAAGTCGAACAGCCAACAGAAGTAAAAGCCTTATTGGAGGCAACATTAAAAGCGGAAAGTGAAACCATTGAACGCTATGAACAACGGAAAAAACAGGCCGCAGATTTAGGTTATACGGAACTTGTAGTGAAGCTGGAAGATTTAATTGCTGATGAAACACATCATAAAGAAGAAGTGGAGCGATTACTAGCTGATCCGAGATTTTCCTAATATAGACCACTCCCTTTTTACGGATGGCAAAATATGCCGTCCTTTTTTCTTTTTTTGCGGTAAATAAATTTGGTGTGCTGTTTATAACGATATTACGGGATTAGTCAGAACTGGCTTTGATTCTTAAATTATACCAGCGCCTGCCTTTTGGAGTTTATCGGCGATTTTTACACATTTTATCGGCGATTTCCTGATTTACCGGCGCATTGAATTTTGTATGAGCGCTCCAGCAGAAACATGCTTTTAACAATTTTTCGTTTCGAATGGTATACTAATTGAAAAGTGATGCAGGAGGAATAATCTATGCTGGAAAAAATCAAAAAGGCAATTGATGATCTTTACCCGGAAATGGTCAAAACGCGCAGATATTTGCATCAGCATCCCGAATTATCATTTCAGGAGACAGAAACGGCAAAATTTATTGCAAGTTTTTATAAAACACTGGGGATTTCCTATCAGGAAAATATTGGTGGATACGGCGTTGTGGCCACATTAAACGGCGGTAAACCCGGAAAAACAATCGCACTTAGAGCTGACTTTGATGCATTGCCAATTCAGGAAGAAAACGAAGTACCATATAAATCAACTGTGGATGGTGTCATGCATGCATGCGGACATGATGGTCATACCGCGCAATTATTGGCACTTGCAAAAGCAGTTCGACCATTTCAGGAGGAACTCCCCGGAACTATTGTCTTTTTGCATCAGCACGCAGAGGAATATGCACCGGGTGGGGCTAAACCGATGATTGAGGCGGGGGTACTAGACGATGTCGATGCTGTATTTGGCACTCACCTTTGGGCAACGACCCCGTTTGGTGTTCTCCAAACATCAAAATCGGCTTTTATGGCAGGTGCCGACCGTTTTGAGATCATTATTCAAGGGAAAGGCGGACATGGCGGCTATCCGCATGAAACAAACGATGCGCTTGTAATCGGTTCGCAGCTTGTCACCCAACTCCAGCAAATTGTTTCACGAAGGATCGATCCATTAAAAACAGCTGTGATAACTGTCGGGCAGCTCGAAGCAGGCAGTGCCTTCAATATCATTGCGGATAAAGCAAAACTGGTTGGCACCGTCCGTTATTTAGATGCAGCAATTCAAGAACAAATCATTGCCGAAATCGAAAATATGATAAAGGGTGTGTGCATGGCATGCGGTGCAACATACACGTTCCACTATGACAAAGGTTATCCGCCAGTTATCAATCACCCTGAAGAAGCAACATTAATCCTGGAGATTGGCAAGCAAATGGAGGAAGTCGTCTCCAGTGATGAAGTTGTCCCCGTTATGGCCGGAGAAGATTTTGCCTATTATATGCTGGAGAGGCCTGGTGCTTTTTTCTTTACAGGTGCTCAAAAAGAAAGCAATCCATACCCACATCACCATCCGAAGTTTGATTTTGATGAGCGCGCAATGCCAATCGCAGCCAAAATACTAATAACAGCATATTTTAAGTATCAGGAACAAGGGTGAATCAAAAGGTTATCTCATGGGTGGGCACTATCCATAAGAGATAACCTTTTTAACGTCAGTTGATATTCTCACTCTCCGAACGATGTTCTCCCCCTCCGGTTGATGTTTTTGCTCTCCGGGCGATGTTCTCAATCTCCGGGCGATGTTCCCGCTCTCCGGGCGATGTTCCCGCTCTCCGGGCAATGTCCCCCTCTCCGGTTGATGTTCTCGCCTTCCTCCAATGTTCACGTCAGTTTCTGCTTTACATAACCGGTAATAAACAAATAGTTAAAAATGGATCCACCAGCTATGGTGAGGACAAAACCAAGGTAATCATCAAGTACAAGGAACAAAACAGCATAAATAAACGTTTGGACGAACGTCAGCAAATACAGCCATTTTAATACTGCCTGCTGTCTCCTTTGGATTGGGACGGGATATAGGTCAAGCCAAATAACCGTTCGATGATGCTGATACAGTGTCATCATCTGAAAACTGCTTAAGTATAAAAATAACAGGGCAAAAATAATTCGTATCCAGCTGTTGGGAACAAAATAGATTACAATTCCGCCAATGATAATTAAACGCAAATACATCCCCAGATAATCACCGCTTCTGACAAACGTGATCCGGTACAAGTAATCAAATGTGAACTTTTGCAAAAATGGCACCCGATCAACAACTGATACAAGCCATTGCCTTCTTTTCACCCGATTTTTCAAATGTGGTACGTCAGTAAACATATTGGCAATCCGGTAAAAGAATTGCATCCGGTTTTGATCTTTTTCCACTAAAAGGTCCCACACAATCCCCGCTTGCTTTCTGGAAACGCTCAGGTCGTATAGGAAAACAACAATAAACAGTACTGTCGCAACAGCTGCTGGAATCATATTGCCATTAACAAAAAAGTAAAATACTGCACAATTTAGCAGCACCCGGGCAAGCGTGTCAATCCGACGTATTCCTGGATCCCGCACCTTCAACATCCACCAGTTTGCCAGCAAGTTCCAAACTTTAAAAATCAGTACAACGGCGATTGTGATAAGGTAGAGACTGCCGCTACGATCTGGATAGGAAGCAAAATACAGCGGGCCAAAAGCGGCAACAATCAACAATATGACATACAGTTGGATGACAAAGCTGTAAATCAGCGAATTACGAAAATAGGCACCCATTTTATGTTCGGCCGCAATCAAGAAAATCAGGTCAGGTTCCTGCAATAATGTCCGGGCAGGGCTGTAGCTGACAAGCAAACCGAGCGTAATTCCAATAATCCACGCGGTTGGAAAATTGGCTGGAAGCCCAGCAAGCCACTGTTGATAATAATAGGCAGCAGCTGCAATAAAAAACAGCATCGCGAACGCCAGATGTCCATTAAATATATATTTTAAATAGCGGTTTGTCTCCTTTAAATGGGCCGAAAAACGTTTTTTAAAAAATGCATGGGAATCAAACATGGCTTTCTTCCTTTGTCAATTGAACATACAGATCATCGAGTGTTGCTCCTGGCATCTGAAATGCTTTACGCAGCTCAGCAAGCGTACCAATTGCCCGGATTTTTCCATCGTGGAGGATAATAAACCGGTCACAATAACGTTCAGCGGTTGCCAAAATATGTGTGGACATTAACACTCCGGAACCTTTCTGCTTCATTTCATCCATTAACTGCAGATACGACTGAATCCCCAGAGGATCCAGCCCGACAAACGGCTCGTCCACAATATAAAGGAGCGGTTCAATTAAAAATGCACACATAATCATTACCTTTTGCCGCATCCCTTTGGAAAAATGCACAGGAAACCATTTTAGCTTTTTCTCCATACGAAATTCCTTTAAGAGCGGCTGTAACCTTTTTTCAAAAATATCCTCCGGGACGTCATAAGCCATCGCAGTTAGACGAAGATGTTCATACAGGGTCAGTTCATCGTACAATATCGGCATCTCAGGAATATAGGCCATTTGCTTACGGTAGACTTCCGGATTTTCCTGAAACGTTTTTCCATTTACAGAGACAGTTCCTTTTTTTGCTTGCATTAGGCCAATAATATGTTTGATGGTTGTACTCTTCCCGGCACCGTTCAATCCGATCAGGCCAATAATTTCATTGGGATATACATCAAATGAAATGCCGTGCAGCACATTTTTATGCGTATAGCCACCGTGAAGGTTATCAATATGCAATAGTGGTTTCATAAGGCTCTCCTCCCAAAGCAAACGTAAAATGCCCGTTCACTTGCGTTCAACAATATTCACTTACCTAAAATTTTACCATTTCTCATCGGCAATGCCAAAACAAACCGTGCACGGAAATTCGACATGGCTTTTCCAAGTCATCTAATTGTTTAATTTTAAATATCTCATTAGTCAATCCTAAAAAATTTGTTCTTGGTGTATAAATGTGTATTACCAACACAAACTAGTTATTGAAGAACGGGGATGCTTCACTACAACAATTTTTTCGTGTAAAACACAAATGAGGTGTTAGTGATGGGAAATGCTAATCTGACTTTGTAAATTAACACAAAAATGAGGTGTCAGTGAAAGATAATCTAATGAAATAAAACCCTTCTGCCAGAATTCATCCCAAGGAGTCCCTTGAGATGCTGACAAAAAGGTTTTTGTAATCAAGTTAAGCGGCCAAAAGGCAATTAACGGAATTACGAAAAGTCCCCAACGTTAGATAAAATCGCAATCTCCGTTCTTCTTAAAGCAGGCTAGTCCCGCCAAGGACTAGTCCTGTTTGTTTTTTGGAATGCTTTTACGTTTTTGGAGTTGTTTGCTCCATTCTGAGCGATACCCGAGTTTCCGGATAAATTCTTACATATCCCCAGAAAAGTGTCTTCAGCTTCCCGCAAAAAAACACAGAAAACTTTACATATTCAATCCTTCCTATATACAATAGGAGATAATACATAAAGGAGTGAATGGTATGTCACATGAAGATTGCATTTTTTGTAAAATTATAAACGGTGCTATACCGTCTGCAAAAGTGTACGAGGATGATCATGTTTATGCGTTTCTCGATATAAGTCAAGTAACAAAAGGCCACACGTTGGTTATTCCGAAGACACATACGAAAAATATCTATGAAACACCTCCAGAAGTCGCAAAGGAATTATTTGCCCGTGTTCCTAAGATTGCTAAAGCGATTAAAGAGGTGTACAAACCAATTGGGATGAATCTGTTAAACAACAATGAAGCTCCAGCTGAGCAATCGGTATTTCACCTGCATATTCACATCATCCCGCGTTATGGTGAAGGTGACGGTTATCAATTAGGCTGGACAACCCATGATGATGCATATTCATCTGATGATTTACAACAAATTGCCAAAGAAATCAACGCTGGCATTAAATAGTTTAAAAATTAATACTTCTAATTCATCGATACATTTGTTATAATGAATATACGTTTCTGCAACTGGCGATGAGTGCACAGTTGGGAAAATCTTAAGAATAGCTGAGAAGAGGAGAGGTACAATTGAATACGAAGGTTTTAATTATCTTATCATTGTTTATGGGGATTGGTGCCGTTCTCCATGCAGTCGTTCCGGCAATTTTGTTCGGAATGAAGCCAGACATGCTATTAACGATGATGTTTTTAGGGATTATGCTGTTCCCTAAAACGAAATATGTTGTCCTTTTAGCAATTGTCACAGGGATACTTTCCGCACTGACAACGATGGCACCTGGCGGACAAATTGCCAACATAATTGACAAACCGATTACAGCAGCACTATTTTTCGGATTGTTTTTACTTATCAAGGATAAAGTCAACGGAAACATAAGTGCACCTATTTTAACAGCAATTGGTACGATCGTTAGCGGATCTGTGTTTATTGCCTCGGCATTATATATCGTCGGATTAATGGATGGAGCATTTCCCGTATTATTTGTAACGATTGTCCTGCCAACTGCTCTAGTAAACACTATTGTGATGGTTGTTATTTATCCAATTGTTGGGCGTATTTTAAAACGATCACGGCCAATTACAGTATCGTGATTATGACATAAGCATACAAAACCTCTGGCAAACGTATGTCAGAGGTTTTGTACCGAAATGAGCTTGTTTCACTAAAAAACCACCAAAAATCTAATGTTTTTCTTATACTTTTTACCGTAAAAGCTATATAATAAAAGTACAGGGGAAACCTGACTCCCGCCTTTTTGGAAGAAACGGAAACCAGTTTAAACTATTAGTGGTCATCCCGAAAAACTTATATTCTCTTTAAAAACACGTTTCATTTACGTGCAGGAAAAGGAAAACATAACTAAACAGGTCTTGAAAGGAGCGTCATCACTATGGCTAAAGGCAGTTCATTATTACTAGGATTTGTGGTTGGAGGCGTAGTAAGTGCGACAGCGACACTGCTTAGTGCACCTTCCTCCGGTAGAGATTTACGAAATCGAGCAAAGCAGCAAGGGATCGAATGGAAACAGATGATAGCTGATCTTAAAAGCGATGGTAAACGATTAAAGGAACAAATCACCTCGACATCAAAAGAAGGTGCATCATTAATTAAAGAGTTAACCCGAGAAATGAAAAGCTCTGTTCAGGACTGGAAAAAATCAGTCGAACCACATCAGAAAAATATCCAGCGATACTTAGAACAAATTGAGTCCAGTTTGAAAGACCTCGAAGATAAAATGCAAAACCAGACAGAAAAATATTAAACAGAGGTCAGTGAGAAGATTGTGACAACTTGAAAGAACCAGAGAATCCTGTTCAATCTAGGGAAGTTTTATCAGTTTAATTTAAAACGGTCTATCCGGTTTCCCGGATAGACCGTTTTTGGTAACTTATTCAGCCGGCTGCAGATCTTCTATAGAATCAATATCCATATATTCCGGTACGACCAGGCCTATTTTGGCACCTTTTAAATTTTCACCTAGATCCTCAAACTGACCTTCATATTCCTCATAAAAATCTTTGTGTGTTATAGGCATCCAAGCAGCTAGTGTTGCATCCCCATCACCTTTTGCTATTGCCTCAAAAACAACTGCAACATCTACAGGTGTAACGGTTACATTAAAACCCTTCGACCGCAAAACCTCAGCAACGACATTTGCAGACGCACGTTCTGAATCCCATGGGGTTGATACTAATTCGATTTCTGTACCATCGACATCATCGACACCTTTTGTCCATTCAGCAACAACATCCGGGTGTTCTTCCACCCATTTTTTAGCAACCTCTGCGATTTCGGTTCCTGTTTCTGTTGCTTCAAGCATAATACTTTCCATATCTTCTACTTCCCAGTGAAATTGATCGAGTAGTTTATATGCGTTAGGCTTATCCTCTTTTAACCCTTTACGGGCAAGTGTTTTAATCAGTTCTGTTTTTCCGTAAACACCTTTTGGATCATCAAGATATTTCATGTCCGGATACTTGGCAAACATCCAATGTGGGTTCCATCCCGTTATAATGATCGGTTCTTCTTTATCAATCGCCTCTCCAAGTTTTGTCATCATTGCTCCGGTAGATGATTGTTCCAGGTTCCAGCCTTTCAAACTGTCATATTTCTTTATTGCCTTTTCAGTTGTAACTGTAATCCCTGCTCCAGGCTCAATACCAGTAATTGAATAATCAACAGCTTCACTGTAATTAGTTTTACCGCTACCAGATTTTTCGGACTCGTTGTCTGACCCGCATCCAGCAGCAATAAGTGTAAGTAAAACTCCAATTAGAAAAGAACCTGTCACCAGTAGTTTTCTATTTATCATCTAAGTAAATTCCTCCTTAAAAATTTAGGCTGATACATTAAAGTGTATCAGCCTGATTCAATTCCTTATTCCATTAGTTTGCTCGGGACTATTCTATTATTCTGCGCCCTTTGTCCATTCCGCAACTTTATCCTGGTTATCTTCAACCCATGCAGCTGCAGCTTCTTCAGGATCTGTACCATTGTTAATGTCAAGCATGACACTTTCAATATCTGCTGGCTCCCAATGGAACTGATCCAGAATTTTATATGCTTTTGGCATATCTTCTTTAAATCCTTTACGAACCATTGTTTTAATTTCTTCTGCCTCACCAAATGAACCTTTTGGATCTTCTAAATATTTCAGGTCATATTTTTGGAACTTCCAGTGTGGAGACCATCCAGTAACAACAATTGGTTCTTCGTTTTCGATTGCTTGCCCTAAAGCAGTAGCCATCGCACCACTAGAAGAAGTTTTTACTGTCCAGCCGTCAAGATTGTCATAATCTTCCACAGCTTGTTCAGCAGCTTTTACAACTCCTGCACCAGGTTCAATACCTGTAATTGTTTTATCTGCCTGGGAGTCTAAATCTTCAATTGAATTAACATCCATATACTCTGGTACAACTAATCCAATTGCTGCACCTTCCAAATTTGTACCCAAATCTTCTAAATCACCTTTATACTGTTCATAAAGATCACCATGTGTTCCAGGTAACCATGCGGCTACCATACCATCTGTTTCACCGGAAGCGACCGATTCCCACATAACTGCATTATCAAGCGGAGTTACCTTAACATCGAACCCTTGATCTTCTAATACTTTTGCAATAACATTTGTGGAGGCAACTTCTGTATCCCATTCAACATAGGAAAGTTCAATCTCTTTTGATGCTTCTGATGAATTGCCGTCTGATGACCCTTCATCTGATGAAGAACCATCGTCCGACCCGCAGCCTGCAGCGACTAATGATAATGAAAGTCCAGCAGCAATGCCAAGACGTTTCCAGTTAAGTTTAAACATAACTATAAATCTCCCCTTTTTTGTTTTTAATATATGGAAACTTTTCATATTGAAAAGATTACCAGCCAACCTTATTTTTTCGCGTTCATGCTTTGTGTAAAACGGTCAATGATAATGGCCAGAATAACAATTCCGATTCCCGCCACGAATCCAGTACCAACCTGGGCACGTTGTAATGCAGAAAGCACCTCTGTTCCAAGACCAGGGGCACCGATCATCGATGCAATAACAACCATTGATAATGCAAGCATAACCGTCTGGTTGATCCCTGCCATAATGGTTGCCTTAGCCATTGGAAGTTCTACCTTAAACAATTTCTGGGCACCAGTACTCCCGAACGCTTCTGATGCTTCGACAAGCTCTTTTGATACTTGGCGAATGCCTAAGTTGGTGAAGCGCACTGTTGGTGGTGTAGCAAAGATTAACGATGCAAATATGCCGGGAACCATCCCGATTCCGAAAAACGCTACTGCAGGGATCAAATACACGAATGCAGGCATTGTCTGCATAAAGTCTAATATCGGTGTAATAATTGCTTCAGCTGTTTTACTTTTGGACATTAAAATACCAATAGGAACTCCGATAATGACGGATAAAACACTGGAAATTAATACTAGCGCAAATGTATTCATCAAATGCTCCCAGAGTTCTTGATTGTATATTAACCAAAGACCAACCACCGAGAAAGCAGCTAAGCCAAATTTCTTACCAGAAATAAAGAAAGCGCCGATAGCAACCAATAGGATAATAATCACTGGAGGAATAGCTATCAGCATATTTGCTATCCATTCCATAAAACTGCCAAGATTATCTTTAATCGGATCAAATAAGAACGAAAAAGTGTCCGTTAACCAATCGGTAAATTCCTTTGTTTTTTCCGCTATTGGAATCTCGGGAACAAATTCCAAAACTTTATCAAGCATCTACATTCACCTCGCCTTCTCCAGCAAGCGCCGAAATTACCGCACCACGTACAATAATTCCAAGTAATTTTCCCTCTTCAACAACGGCAACAGGGATTGGTGAATTATAGATAATATTGAAGATATCATTCATGGCGGTATCTTTAGCAACACGTGGAATATCATTTTGAATAATTTCCCTAATATCACGGATATCCTTTTTCCTTGCCTCTGATGCATCTTCAGCCGTCACATATCCTTTTAAATTCCGTTTTCCATCGACGACGAAGATACTGGATATCCCTTCTTCCCGCATTCGCTCCAATGCGACACGCGGCCCGTGCTTTTCAAGATTAATCGTCTCCGGGCGTTTCATGATATTTTGCGCTGTTAACACCTTCGAACGGTCTACATCCTCAACAAATTTTTCTACATAATCATTTGCGGGATTGACAAGAATATCTTCCGGTGTACCGATTTGGACGATCGAACCATCCTTCATCAGAGCAATTCGGTCACCTAGTCTGAGTGCTTCATCAAGGTCATGGGTGATGAACAAAATGGTCTTTTGCATACTTGCTTGCAAATCGATTAGTTCATCCTGCATTTCTTTGCGGATTAACGGGTCAAGCGCAGAGAAAGCCTCGTCCATTAACAGTACTTCCGGGTCGTTGGCAAGTGCACGCGCCAACCCAACACGCTGCTGCATCCCGCCGGATAACTGACCAGGATTCTGATTAATATAGTCACCGAGCCCAACCATTTCCAAAGCTTCTTGTGCTTTTTTCTTTCGGGTTTCTTTCGGTACGTTTTGAATCTCCAATCCGTACTCGGCATTTTCCAAAATGGTTCGATATGGAAACAGAGCAAAGCGTTGGAATACCATGCTTAATTTTTCCCTGCGAACCTTTCGCAATGATTTCTTATCCATTGCAGCCAAGTCTTCTCCGTCAATTAAGACATTACCCTTCGTAGGTTCAATAAGACGGTTGATTAACCGGACTAACGTTGATTTCCCACTTCCGGATAGCCCCATAATAACGAAAATTTCTCCTGCTTCTACAGAAAAAGAAGCCTTATTTACCCCCACTGTACTACCGGTTTCTTTTAAAATGGCTTCTTTTGACTTACCTTCATCCAAAAGCTTTAGGGCTTGTTTTTGATTTTTCCCAAATACTTTGGTTAAATTCTTCACTTCAATAACCGGCATAAAAGTTCACCTCTCTTAAGCAATTTATATTTGTTTACCGTATTGCGGTTCTGGTCAAAGCCAGGTATTGCCAGACCCGGTCGGTACACGTACGGGAACTCCGCCTGATTCTGCCAATATTTCTAATGAAGCATGCAATTCGTCTTACTACTTTTCTATCAGATTTATGTCATGCGTATATCTATTAAACTACTGTATATAGTTCAATAACGTTTCATCAGATTCCGTTCGGCTTTCACTCACTCTACTACTATATACTGTTTGACGTGTACAATTCAAACATTAAATTTCACTGATTTTGTATGTTTATTCCGTACAGTTTATTCTGTACATACTTTCCGTTTGGTTTACTCTTAATTCCTAAGGTTTCCTCCCATTTACTACCCAATGACTGATTTTCAATATTTTTCATTTTGATGTAACCTTTTTATAGTAGTGTTTAGGAGGATTTTATGAATCAACAGCAAAATGAAATGGTGTTAAATAAAATTATAAGTGAGTTTGCCAAAACGATTGAAATGTTTGATTTATCTCCAGCTGGAGCGCGTCTGTTCGCTTTTTTGTATTTGAAGGAGCAGCCCATGACATTGGATGAAATGAGCGAGGCTTTAGGGAAGAGCAAAACATCCATGAGTACAAGTGTTAGAAATTTATTAGATTTAAATCTCGTTACACGTGTCTGGAGAAAAGGAGTACGAAAGGATTTATACCAGGCAAATACACATTTGTTTAAATCTTTTATGAATGCTTCTATTGCAAAATGGATTGATGCAACCAGCCATCAAAGGGAATCACTGGAGGAAATGTTTGATAAAGTTCAGTTGCAGAGGGCCGACGAAAAGCATAATAAAGAACTTGTCACATTAGAAAACAGACTAAAACAAATAATTGAATTCCATCAGCAAATTGAGAAAGCGTTCCAGAACATGAAAAATGACTAAATCCGGCTCGTATAAAACCGCACCAGGTGTGTCCTCAAACAAAGGGCCTCCTCTCTTAAACAGGCCCTTTTTAGGAACAAAGGCGCAAGCGTCCGGTTAGCGACGCGTTGGAGCCGGACGTGGCCTGCTCTGCTGTAAGCATAACTGCGCCTCGAATTTTATACTTTCTTTAGTTTTAAGTAAAGAAGGGATGGATTAGTTTGCCAGGAAGAGCCACATCAGTGAAAGCGGAACTTAGGCTTTGACGTGCCAGTTTTAATCGGCCTTCCTTAGACCAGACGCGCTTTTCGCTTTTGTGCTAAACCTCCTATCGGCAACTTCCCATTATTTCCGTTCAATAATTTTTATAAATTCACCCATTAAAGAAGGGAAATACCCTTCTCGTTTTAATGCAAAAATCGTATCATTCGGATCCAGTTTTTCCGTTAACATGCCGCCAAAGTGGACTAATAACGATGTGAAATCCAGAAAACCTTCCTCTTTTTGTGATTCATACTGTTCATTCAGCTTGTCCAACAGGAGAAAAAGATTGTTATATTCCTGGAAGGTGATGTTGTGTTCAATGATTAATTTAATAAAGGGATACTGCTTAATGTCAATCAGCTTTGATAATAATTGCAAATGAAAGTGTATTGTATCGTCATTCTTCAATTCGTCCACCCATACCCCCCCTTATTCAATCAGCCATAACTTTCTTACAAATTCAGGCGTAAAAGTGCTTGTTCAAAAAGTCGCCGAATCGGGTCTTGAAGGTCGAGGCGGCGTAGCTCCCGGCACCGGGCTTGCACAGGATGTGCTGACTTCTGCGTTGCCCACAGGACGTGGGCGGTTTTAGCAGAAGATCCCCTATGTCTTTGGGTACATGAGGAGCGGAAAAGCAAGCGGGCGACACGATTCGCCGCTTATCATTTGGTGACTTTTGAACATCCTCTAAAAAAGATTTATTTTATACAAAAAAACTATTGCTTTTTAGCTGAAATCGTACTATTATTCTTGAAGGAAATATCAAACCATCACGAATGTTTAGCAAGGAGGGTCAAGAATGAACTGTTGGAAATCGATTAACTTTAAAAAAGAATTTGGCCTGACCCGTATTTATACCATTTCATTTTTGATCAGTTTATTGACATTTATTTTCCTTTATGTACCGCTGTCAATTATTCATGGAACAACAAGTGTTAACGAATCTGGCATCATTCCATTTGGCATTGCCTTTATTCTATTACCTGCAATACATTCGTTTATGCATATTCTACCATTAATCATGACCAATAAACGAGCAAAAACGAGTGATAAAGCAAAAAAAGTAATGCTGCCAAACTTGACGTATTATCCGAAATCCTATTTATCAAAACAATTATCATTAATGGTCGCACTGGCACCGACCCTTTTCATCACTATACCAGGTATTGTGGCAAGTTATTTGTTTGTAGATTACTATGTTTACATTCTATTATTTACGGCTTTCCATATTGGAATATCGTTTTCCGACTTTCTATATGTGATCCACATTACCAAAGCACCAAAAAAAGCGTTAATTGAAAATGAAAATGATGGTTTTACAATACTTGTAAAAGCACAGGAGTAAGAAAAGTGGAAGCGCCCGGTTAGCGACGTATGTGCTACGCCCTGCCGCAGGAGATAAAGGAAACATGCCCCTACAAAAGGGGTAGACGTGAGTTGGACGCAAAGTCCGCTCTTAGTCGGCCTTCCTTAACCCGAACCGATGTTGACTTTCACCACAAGGGTATAAGTGCGACTAAGCCTCTGGTTTCACCAATCGGCAAGTCTTCTTTATCGTACGGAGGCGGGTGTTGCACACTAGCCGCTGGGCGCTGGAGCTGGACATGGCCTTTCTTGATCATGAATTAATATCGCAAAAAATATATACTTTACTTTTAAAAAAAGGATCTGTTACGACTAAAGATCCTTTTTTTATGTAAATAAACAATCTGCCCTGTTCATTATGTCTATATTTTGGTACAGTTATTAATATAATATTATAAAAGGATGTTCAAAAAGTTGCCAAATAATCGGCGGTTAACCCAGGCGCTTCCTTGTTTCCCCACTCCTTTGAAGACTGAATACGATGAAAATGCGGGGAAGCTTTCCTCAGTGCTCATGTATCTAAGAGATAGGGGGCTTCTGCTAAGCGCCTAAATTATTAGCCTCTGCAGAAGTCAACAAGTCCTGTACAAGCTCGCTCCTTGGCAAATGCTTTTCCTTTCCCGTAGGGGTCGCACTACATTGCCTCGACCTTCAACCAATTCGGCAAACTTTTTGCATCCAGCTTATAAATCGTAATTCTTGATAAGCTTTAGGGGGTTTTACTTGTGATTATCTTTTTTGTATTTTATGCGCTTTTTATCCTGCTAATCTTTAACTCATTAACCAATAGCTTTTGTTTAAAGTTGGACATGAACCAGCATAAACAATCGCGTGTTTTCCGCATGATCAATATTATGATCATTATTTTACTCGTGTCATCTTATGTTAAGGTAATAAACGTAGTAGGTTAATCAATCGGACAATTTTTATAAAAAAATAGTAAAGTATGCCATAGGACTGTTTTTTTTTTGACTAAAAGTGTGGTATATTTATCATTAGTTTCAAAAACAAAAGAAACAATCAGATTAGGAGTGTTCGATGAAATGAAAAAACTAGTAGTTGCCCTCACGTTATCAGCTGGTGTTCTTGGACTGTCAGCATGTTCCAACGACACATCATCAGATGCAGTTGTAAAAACAGATGCCGGTAATATAACAAAAGAAGACTTTTATAATGAATTGAAGGATCAATATGGTGATCAAATCTTACAGCAAATGGTAACCGAAGAAGTATTGGATGATAAATATGATGTGTCAGATAAAGAAGTTGATAAGGAAGTCAAAAAAACCAAGGATCAGTTAGGTGACCAATTCGAAATGGCACTACAGCAACAAGGAATTAAAGATGAAGATGCATTCCGGAAGCTGGTTCGGTTCAGTCTCCTGCAGGAAGCTGCCTTATCGGAAGACATTGATATTTCAGAGGACGAAATAAAACAGCGGTACGACCGGATGAAAACGGAAATTAAAGCACAGCATATCCTGGTTGCGGACGAGAAAACCGCTAAGGAAGTGAAGAAGAAACTGGATGAAGGCGGCGATTTTGCCAAATTGGCGAAAGAATATTCAACCGATAAAGCAACTGCTGAAAACGGTGGTGATCTTGGCTATTTCTCTGTCGGAAAAATGGATCCTGCTTTTGAAGATGCAGCCTATAGTCTGGAAAAAGGTAAAATCAGTGATCCGGTAAAATCACAACATGGTTATCACATTATTAAAGTTACGGACAAGCGTGAATCAGAAGAAGATATTGGCAAATTTGAAGATATGAAAGATGATATTCGCCGCGAAATTTTAAACCAAAAAATTGATCCGCAGAAAGCACAGGAGAAAATTGATGGTCTGTTAAAAGATGCTGATATTAAAGTAGAAGATAAACAATTTAAAGATTTATTCAAAACAGCAGATGACAGCAAAGACGAGAAAAAAGAGGGCAAATAATAAAAATGGGGGCAGCAGTTGCCTCCATTTTTTTATTAGGAAATAGGTTGTCCAGGACTTGCTTATATAGTGCTGATACTTATCCGTCAGACGATATCCTGCGCTGCTCTTCTTTTTGTTTTCGTTCCTCTTCCAATCGTTCCATATAGACATTTCCTTCCCGCTCAATAAACTGCTGTTCCAGTTTTTTCTCCGCACGTATTGCCCGGTAAGCCATATATCCGCTCAAAAATATAAAAAGTATCATCATAAATACCCACCAAGGTACTCCAGCAATCATGTACTCGTCCCCCTTGTCCATCATCTATCACATATATATGTAACAGAGCGGAAAATAATAACCCCAAATTGCGAGCACGAGAAAAACCAGTAGTTGTGCAACTAAGGAGACCAGATGTCAGAGGTCGGATTTGCAGAAATACCTGGCCTGATGACCATTTTCTTGATTCTCTGTATATAGCAAATGAAGTTTCATTTTATTCATCGAAAACTGGTTTATAGAATTGGCGATTGTCCATCGCAAATAGTCTTTCGGTAAATTCCCCGGGTTTCACCTTAGTTAATGCCCGATTGAGCATATTCATTTTCGCATCGATTAAATCAATTAAATGAAGTATCTCCGCTTCACGAACTAATGGAGGTTTAGGGCTCCCCCATTCTGCTTTGCCGTGGTGGCTTAAGACGAGGTGTTTAAGAATCAGCACTTCCTCCCCTTCAATTTGCAGTTCATTTGCGACACGCCCGATTTCCTCCACCATCATTGGAATATGGCCAAGCAGTTTTCCTTCGATTGTATACGTGGTTGTGACGACACCCGACAACTCTTTCAGTTTTCCTAAATCATGCAAGATAATTCCGGAATACAATAAGTCCTTATTAATCTCCGGATACAATGTATGGAATTCCTTTGCCAAGGCAAGCATACTGACTATATGATGTGCCAGTCCGGAAACATATTCATGGTGGTTTTTCGATGCTGCCGGATAGGTTAACAAAGGTTCCTGATATTTTTTAATAAACGCTCGGACAATTCGCTGCATTGCCGGATTTTTCATTTCAAAAATCGCTTCCGTAAGTTTTTCCATCAATACATCGCGATGAACGGGGGCTTTTTCGACAAATTGCGAGACGTGTACATCATCTGTCGGCTGGGCTGGCTGTATTGCCATAATTTTCAATTGCAGTTTACCACGAAATTGATTAATCTCACCATTCAACCTGACAATTTGTTCTGGCACGAATATTTCTTCATCTTCTTTTGTAGCATCCCATAGTTTTGCCTCGATTTCCCCTGTTGCATCACGCAAAATCAAAGTAAGAAACGGTTTCCCGTTACTTGCGACACCTCTTGTTGCTTCTTTGATTAGAAGAAAATCATCTATTTTCTCTCCTATACCAGCATAGCCAATCCCCTTATTGACACTCTTGTTCATATTAAAATCCTCCCCCATAAGTGTAAAAGAAAAAGATTGACTCAAACATATTGCAGAAAGTCGTTTGTTTTTATGTCAATCTCAGTTTACAGCTGTTTTATTTATTTTTTGGAATGTATTCAAAGATTTTGCCTGATTCAACTACCTGGATAAATTTCATCAGCCATTTATAATAGTTTTGTGCGTAGCGCAGTCGTTCCATATCTTCATTGATCTTTGCTTTTAATGACGCATCATTTGTTTGCAGGAGAATTGCTTCTAATTCCTCCATCGTTTCCTCCGCTTCCTCGATATTTGTTTCCGTGGTTTGACGCCATCTGTTTCCAAACAAGGAGGTAAATGATTTATACCAGTCATCCTCTGTCTGGTATAGATCTTTACGGATTCCCTTTTTAAATGTGGATTCAACCATTTTCATTTCCGACAATGCCCTGACACCTGTCGACATACTCGTTTTACTCATCTCCAGTGCCTCACGCATATCATCCAATGTCAACGGTTTATCCGCAAAATACAATACACCATATAACCGCCCAACTGAGGAAGTGATACCATATAAATTCATATTTTTAGCAATAACCTGAATGAATTTTTCAATTGTTTCTTCATATTTTTCCCAATCCTTTGATACATGTTCTTCTGCCAATGGATTTCCCTCCACAAGGTTATTAATCATTAATCTGGAAATAGTTTATCATTATTTATCAAGAAATGCGAACAGTATTTTCTAAATAGACAATTTCACCATTATAAACCGTATCTTTTAGATCTTTTTTACAGGTTAATAGAATTACTTGCTGACTTTCGGCGATCTTCGTTAAAATCCGCATGATATTTTTTGTCCGATATAAATCAAAATGAACAAATGCATCATCAATAATAAATGGCAGTCGATGTTTTTCACTCATCACTTCGCTTATCGCAATTCTTAATGATACATAGAGCTGATCGGTTGTTCCTTGTGACAGTTCATTCACCGTGTAGTGGATATCATTTGCCGATACTACTTGAAAAAGCTGCCCTTCAGTTGGAGCAAACACCTCTTTGTACGCGTTATTGGTTAGTTCGGCAAAGTAAGCAGATGTCTTTTCGATGACCTTAGTTATATATTTTTCACGGTAATTTCGTTTGGTATCGGCTAACAATTCTTTCGCTGTCTTCAACACCGCCCACTTTCTGGCCAATTCTGCTAACTGCTCCTGTTCCATACAAAAGCGGTGCAGTGTACTGGAATAGGTAACAGACGATTCCATCCTTGCTAAATCGGCATTTCGATCTGCAAGTTCCTGCCGTTTTGCGTCGAGTTCGGATTCGATGCGTTGGATCGCGGCAGTATGTGTCTCCTGTTCTTCTTTAAGCTCGTGTTCTATTAATAATTCCGTCTTGATTCGTTCCAATTCTTCCTCGGCAAAAATGGATAGCAGCTGATCGGTAATCTCGGCAAGTCTTGTACTGATTTTCTGTTTCTCTTCCCATTCTTTCGCTTTTTGGAAAAAAGCTTCCTCCGTTTTAACATCCGCTGCCTGGTATAATCGTTCCCGTTCCTTTTGATAGACGGCCATTTTTTGTTCGACTATTTCCTGTTCTTCTATATTCTCCTTAATCCAGCCGTTATATTGAGCAATAAGGTCATTTGCTTGCTGGTAGTCCCTTGCAAGGTTCTCCAGCATGATCATTTTCGCTTCAACACTTCCGCTTAATGCTTCCCCATTTCGTTCCTGAAAAAACCTGTTTATGTTTTGTTCAAGTGCAGCTTTTTTTTGACGTAATTTCGATTGTTGGTGCTCCATTTGTCCAGCTTCCTCATGCAACTGCAAAATGTTTTTCAGCGAATGATAAAATGGCACCCAATAGGATATGTCTATATCGCAGAGGAAAGGATAATTATCATATTGCTGCTCCATTTGCTGGTTGATCCGGTCTTGCTTTACATCTAACGCATTCCGCCGCTCCGATAATTTTAAAAACTGTACGTCAACTGATTGGAGCTGATCCTGAATAACAGCCAGATCGGTTTCGTTCTTCGTATGAAAAGCAAGCAGGGATTCCGCTTCTTCGTATGTTTTCTGGGTTATCGCCGGTTCAGGGAATTGTGCTTGTCTCCATTGTAGCATCCTTTCCGTTTCCTTTATCGAGTGTTTTCTAAAGAACCACTGGCCAAAACCGATGATCAAAGTAATTAACATAATACCAAGCATCGGTTTATTATCAAAAAACAATAAACCGATACCATTAAGCATCGCAAGGATTAGACTTCCTGCTAAAATAGTATTGGCAGATTTCTCCTTCCCGCTTTTCATTTGTTGCCATTCCCGTTGGTTGCTCGTATCATTCATCATATCGGTTTGTTGCTGATAGGCACGAATGGTTGCGGTTAATTCCCCGACACGCTGCTCTGGCAGCAGGTGTGATTTTAGTTCTTCCTGCTGGGTTTGTAATTCATCCCGCTGTCTTTTGGCAACACGTTCTTCTTGTTCCTGCTGGTTCCATTCCAATTCCAGTTGATTGGTTTCACCGGCAAGACTGTTCCAAGTTTCCTCCGTATGAAAGGTTAATGTGATCGATGCTAAATCTGGTAATGTAATACCGGTGTTTAATTGGTTAAGTAACGTCGTTATTTGCATTTCTTTTTGTTTTTGCGCTTCACGAAGTTTATTCAGCTCTTTTTCTATGTCCAGAAACGCCGCCGATTGCTCCAAAAGCTGTTTCACCTGCTTATATGTTGCTTCATCAGCCTTGGTTTCTTTTAGCTGCTCGGTTTTCGCCCGGTATTTCGTCAAATTTGCTGCTAATCCGGAATACTCACTTTGTAAAGGCAAGAGCTGCTCCTTCACCACATTATAGCGATCCCTAACATCTTTAGGAAATGGAATGGCGTCCGGGAACACTGCTAATTGTTTTGCATAATGATGGTATTGATGAATCAGTGGCAATGCATGCAGCTTTTTTTCGATAGCGGAAAGGCAAGATTTTTCTTCGTGCAGTTTAATTTTCAATCGTCCAATCTCCGTTTCCAATGTATCCAGCTTTTCTTTCTTATCCCGGTAAGCTGCTTCATCCTTTTCATACGCCGATAAGCTAGTATGTAATTCATCTAACGTTGCAATTTGCTTATTTATTATCGGCTTTTTCCCGTAAGGCTTAAATAATTCAGCCAATTGTGCGTCTAAACGCTTTTCAATCGCTTGGATATTTCTGGACCCGGTTAACCCAATACTCAGTAAAACATCTCCCAGATCTTCTTCTTTCATTTCGTTTAATACAAATAAATCTGCTGCAGAAAAGGAGAAGATGGACTGATAGGTTGGAAAAGTCATCCCTTGCAGGCGATTTTTAAGCCATTCTTCATCATGCTTATTTCCGTCGCCGGTATAACATAGTGCCGCCCCATTCCTGGCCGCATCGAACCGTTCGATCGTATACTCACCTATTTCTTCGTCATAAATCGTAAGCCTTCCACCCATTTTGGCACCTGTTTTTGGTCTGAAAAATGCCCGTTTCTTCGGTGGCAGTCCGAATAACATAAACAGAATAAATTGATAAAGCGTTGATTTACCTGATTCATTTTCACCGTACAAACAAGTAAGGCTGTCTTGTGAGAAATCAATTGATTGATCATACCATTTTCCGAATCCATCGATCGTTGCCCGTGTTACAATCATTGTGATTCACCACCATTATGTAAAAGTTCCCGGATAAGGTACTGTTGTGCTTCCTTTTTGATCGATTCTTCCTCGTGATCCTGCATCCGCTCAAGATATTTTCGTGCTTCCCTATGCTGATATAAATCCTTCACAAACGGCTGAATAGAAACGTTCGCTGTATGGCGCATTAATTCACCAACAAAATGCTGCCCCTGTTCTTCCATTGATTTATCTATTCCATTTCTTGTGCTGTTCAGTCGGCATTGGTAAATATAGACCCATTTCGTTTGCTGGCTGAGTGACTCATTTATTAGTTCGGTTAGATCATCGATAAGCCCGTCTGTTTCCCATTGCCAATGCACAGGGTTTGTACTTGTTAAATAGAGTGTAATTAATTGAGCTTCTGGAATAGACCGATCGATAATCGTATTGCGAATCACAGTTTCCAGCTCATGTGGCTGTTTACACTGCGAAATATCTTTCGTTATCGTATTAAAACGAAGTGCATGCAACGGCACAAATGACAGCTTCGCGCCAGATTTAGACAGCACAACATGGTAACAGCCCTTTTCACCCGATTCCTTACGATTGCGCCCCTGGATATTACCGGGGTAAACAATTGGCGGCTTTTCGGATAAAACAGCCCGCTTGTGAATATGCCCCAGTGCCCAGTAATCAACGCCTTTGCTGGATAGATCTGTCAGATGAAACGGTGCATATACATCATGCTCCGTATTACTACGCAAGCTTCCGTGGAGCATTGCAATATGAAACGGAACGGTATCATCGTTAATGGTGAATTGTTTCGCTTTGTTTTCGTGCACAGCACGATTTTCATAACTGAATCCGTAAATCGCTGCTTGCTTCTGTCCGTTTTTTTCATATGTAAAATGACGAATTGTTTCATCCGGAAAAATAAATACGTTTTCCGGATATTCAATCGGATACTTATTTCCATTCCGGTAATCATGATTGCCGTATGACAGATAGACATTGATATGATGGTGCTTTAATTTCTTAAAAACATCACGTAATCTTATTTGTGCTTTCAGGCTTTGTTTTTCATTATCAAACAAATCCCCAACAAGCAGAACAAAATCAACTTGTTTATCAATTGCAGTGTTCGCCAATCGGTTTAGTGCAATAAAGGTACTTTCTTGAATTTCTTTAAAAATCGCTTCTGGAACACGTGCCAATCCTTTGAATGGACTATCCAAATGCAGATCAGCAGCGTGAAGGAAGGAAATTTGTCCTGGCATTTTACCACCACCTTTTATACTGATTTTATCAAAGGCGGAATAAGAATGCACGTTCGAGGTTAAATGCTAGGTAAAAGTTTAATTCTCTTTCATTGTGGTCCCTATATTCCGGACGACGTATCTGTTCTTGAGTGGATGGGCACGCCCTGCCGTTGATGTTCCCATTCTCCAGTCGATGGTTGCCGCACTCCGGACGATGGTTTCATTCTCCAACCGATGTTCCCGTTCTCCGGTCGATATTCCCGTTCTCCGGTCGATGTTTCCGCGTTCCGGCAGATGTTCCTGTTCTCCGGCCGATGTTTCCGCGCTCCGGCCGATGTTCCCGTTCTCCGGTCGATGTTTTCGCGCTCCGGACGATGTTTCCGTTCTCCGGACGATGGTTTCATGCTCCGGTCGATGTTTTCGCGCTCCCCGCCGATGTTCTCATGCTCCGGTCGATGTTCTCACCCTCCGGTTAATCCCAACTTTCTCCGATCCACATTTATCCCAAAGAAAAAACCACTATCACAGTGGCCATTCCTCTTAAAATAATTATTCTTTCTTCGCCAGCTTCATCGCTTTTTTCATATCCTTCAATGTCCCGGAGTTACCGTACATCAACACGCCGCCTTTGTATACTTTTGCCCCGAATAATGCTAGCAGCAAAATCGTTGCGATCAATATTCCAAGTGACAATGCGACTTCCCAGGTTGGAACGTCGAGCATGCCAACACGCAGAAACATCAGCATTGGACTAAAAAACGGGATATACGAGCTAATTTTTACAAAACTAGCATCCGGAGCATTTAATCCATACATTGCAATCATGAATGCTGCTACAACAAGGAACATCATTGGCATCATTAGTTGTTGTACATCCTCAATCCTGCTTACCAACGATCCAAGCGTAGCCGCCAATGTTGCATACAACAAATAACCAAGAACAAAAAAGACAATGGCATATACAAATAATGATAGCGAAGCACCTTCAATACCGAAATACTTGAACATGCCACCTGTCAATTCATCCTGTTTTGCAGTTATCAATGCATAGCCTACTCCAATAATCAAAACAATTTGGGTCAATCCTAATAAGGCAATTCCGACGATTTTGGCAAACATTTGTGTTACCGGTGATACACTGGATATTAGAATCTCCATCACCCGGGAGGACTTTTCTGTCGCTACATCCTGAGCAATCATTTGTCCGTAAACCATAACGGTTATATATAGTAAAAACAACATGACATAAACGATTCCCCGTGCTTGACTGAGTTCCTCACCAGTTTTAGCACTTTTATCCAGTGCAACAGTTTCAAATGTAACAGGTGCATAAATCTCCGCGAGTTTCTCCTGATCAATGCCAGCCTGCTGGGTAGCTGCAGAAATTTTTAATTGTTGTAATTGCTCTTCCATTGCAGTTTGTATTCCTGCTTCGGTAATCGTATTTGCGTAATAGGTAGCCTCTGGTAATTGATTTTCATTTAAGGCTAATGTAACTAATGCCTGATAATCTTCATCCTGTACCGCTTTTTTTCCTTCCTCCACGGTTCCGTCAAAGGCAACTAATGCGATATCTTCTTCGATATTTTCTACATTCGCTTTTAATGGTCCGAACAATTCACCTGATTCATCGAGAACAGCTATTTTTTCTGAGCTGTCATCGGAAAACGCATCAATAATTGTTTGGATATTGGCAATCGCAAAAATGAACAACAAGGAAATAATGGTACTGATTAAAAATGATTTTGTTTTAAGCCTTGTTGTGTACGTATGGGATAAAATAATCCAGAATTTATTCATAGGAGGCACCTACTTTCTCAATGAAAATATCGTTCAATGATGGTTCCTCAAGGTCAAATTTTCGAATAAATCCTTTTCCTTGAAGTTCGGCAAAAATCGTTTGTGATACATCCTCATTTTCGATTTGCAGCTCACAGCCGTCCGTTAAGGCCTTATATTTCACAACACCAGCATGATCCTGCAAAAAGTCAAGCGGAAACTCTGCATGAATCACCAAGTTTTTCTTGCCAAACGAACGTTTAATGTCCCGTAATGAACCATGAACAACCTGCTTCCCTTTATGCAAAATACATAAATGCTCACAAAGCTCTTCTACATGTTCCATCCGGTGTGATGAAAAAACAATCGATGTCCCTTGTTCTTTCAATTCGACAACTGCCTTTTTCAGCATTTCTACGTTTACCGGATCAAGCCCGGAAAATGGTTCGTCCAGAATAAGCAGCTTTGGCTTATGAATAACCGCAGAGATAAATTGAATTTTTTGCTGGTTACCCTTTGATAATTCTTCTACCTTTTTATCGAGATACTCCGGAACCTTAAGACGGTCAAGCCACCATTTTAACTCGGTGATCGCTTCCTGTTTTGTCATTCCGCGCAACTTTCCAAGATAGATAATTTGATCCCGTACTTTTAATTTCGGATAAAGTCCGCGTTCTTCCGGTAAGTAACCAATTAAATGGCTCTTATTATAGCCGATCGATTCCCCGTTCCAGGAGATTTCCCCTTCCGTAATATCCAGGAGTCCAAGAATCATGCGAAACGTGGTTGTCTTCCCCGCACCATTTCCGCCAAGAAATCCAAACATCTCTTTTTCCGGGATTTCCAGTGACAGGTGGTCAACCGCGGTATGGTTTCCAAACCGTTTTGTTACTTCTTTTAATGATAATGTCAAATTTACTCTCTCCTTCCCCGTTAGGTGTTACGTTTAATTTGTATAATGGTTTCATTTTTTAATGTTTGCTGTTTGCATAGGCGCTGGTTATCATCAGTGTAATATTATGAAGCAAATAGATAGCCGTCAGCAGAAAAAAGCTAAACCCAATGCCGTCAAACATAATGACAACTGGCCATGCAATTAACATAATAACAAGCATGGCATCCCAGGATCTTGCCTTTGCCTGACTTTGGATTTTGTAATAGCGTTCATCATAGCGATAATTTTTCTTTCCAATATGACGCTGAAAGAAAAAGAGGCCGATCAAAAATACATAATTACCTAAGAGTATCAGAACTACATAAGGATCATCCAAAAAAGATTGACTAAACATTCTCCTCCCCCTCGAAAACAAATAATTCTTCAATCGAACAGCCAAACACTTGCGAAAGTTTATGTGCCAGAACAAGCGAAGGTTTGTATTTGCCCTTTTCCAGCGAAATGATCGTTTGCCTGGATACCTTCAACTTTTGTGAAAGCTCATCCTGTGTCATATTCATCGCCGTTCGCTTTTCCCGAATGAACGTTTTCATTTTTATCTCCTACTTTTTGTGAAGTAAAGTCAACTTTACAAAGAGTATACATGAGATTATTCCCTTTGTAAAGCCTACTTTACAAACTTTTTTTATTTTGATAGCAGGATTTTACTTCGTTTTATCGAATACTATAATGTAGTGCATTCAGGAGGTAATTCAAAAATGAGGACTTACGTATTAACCGTGTTTGCCAAAAACGGTGATAAACTGCTTGATGAATCTTTCACGGCAGAAAACGATAATGAAGCAAAAAAAGTTGGAGAAGCACGACTTGCTGAAGAAGGCTACAGCGAGCATACCCACCGCTGTGTGTCACCAGAAGCAAAACTGATTTTGTTTCACCGGTAGCACTAAAAAGGGGGGGATGGTCATTATGTTAAATGAAGACCCCTCCCTTTTTAGGGACCCCGTTAATTCCAATCATATTACCTGACCACAAATATGTAGGCAGGATTTCCGATTGGCCATTCTTCTTTTCACTTATAAAACCACTCGATTAATAAAAAATTAATACGATGCTAAAACTATTACAACCATATGCTTTTAACTCTAAAAAGAACGACCACTTCAAGTCGTCCTTCTATCTCACTTCCCGGAGAACACCGGCTTCCTTTTTTCCAAAAATGCTTGTACCCCTTCTTTGTGATCGCCTGTATTGCGCAGCTCCCATTGTGTCTTCTGCTCTTCCTGTAAATAATAGTGGAGTGTATCTTTTTGTTTGGTATGATACATCATTTTGGTTTTGATCATCGCAACGAGTGGGGTGGTTAACAGTTTTTGCCCCAAATTTGTTGCGTAATCTACCACTTTTTCCTCAGTAATCATATCGACCAATCCCATTGCCTTCGCTTCCTGCCCTTGTACTTGCTTCAATCCCCAGGTGAATTGCTTGGCCTTATGTGTGCCAAGACGTTCCTGCAACAGAAAATGTCCACCGCCATCAGGGGCCAATCCAATGCCGATAAACAGCATTCCTAATTTAGCTTCACTTTGTGCTACAACATAATCTGCCGTTAATGCCAAGCTTAATCCTAACCCAGCAGCAGATCCTTGGATAGCGGAAATAACAATTTTAGGCATCATATACAATTCCATCGCAATTTTTGCAATTGTATTCATGACATCATCAAAAAACTCCTTGTTGGCAAAATCCTTCATCATCGAAATATCTCCGCCAGCACAAAAAGCATTGCCCATTCCAGCCAGCACGACAACATGATCATCGCTTTTTTCTGTTTCTTCCACCACTTTGAGTAACTCTTCAAGCATCTCTTTATTGAGTGCATTGTAGCGTTCAGGCCGATTTAAATAAATAAAGGATATTCCGTCAACGCTTTCATGAAAAACAGTGCTCATGATAACCCCACCTTTTTATTCTTCCATCTTTCTATACATATTCGCGGTTCTTGCATTAAATCCTGCATGGCAAGAAAAACTGGGCAGCACCATCTTGTCTAATGTTTTTTTTGAATCGTTGTGAGTGCAAACATCAACAGTGAATTACGAAACATCGGCAGTGCATATCCGAACATCGACAGTGAATCACAAAACATCCACAGTACATGCGCGAACATCAACAGTGAATCACGAAACATCCACAGTACATTTGCTAACATCGATAGTGAATCGTGAAACATCGGCAGTGATGTAGGAGGAGTAATGTTATCTTTTCATAAAAAAGGACCCGCAAAATGCAGGTCCTATCATATGTATTATTTTATTCTCCTTGCTGAGCAGGATCACCATAAAGTTCTTCTAACGGTTTCGTGATAATCCGGCTAACATCGTTAATAACCAGATTCAACCGCTGCTCCTGTTCCATTAATTTGGAAATATCACCATGCTGCTGCACAAGTTCAACAACTTTCCGTGCTTGCTCAACCTCTTCTTCTGAAATTTCCTCACCTTGCATTTGCTTTTCTTGAAGTTCCATCTGTGTGTTACGAAAATTATCAAACATTTGCTTGGCCGATGCATCATTCATTACTACTTCGTAAGCTTCTTTCAAATCGTTGAATTCATCGCTTTCCCGAATCGCTTTTTCCAAATCGTAAGCACTATCGTAAATATTAGGCAATGTGCTTCCTCCTTTATTTTTTACTAAAACAACTATAACAGACGAATAACCTCATGTATACCATTTCAAGGAATTGTATAAATTTATGCAATCCTTTTCCCCTATTAATGCTATAATAAAAACAAACATACCATCATTGCAAAAGAGGATTTTTTATGATTAAAAAATTACAAGCTATCTTCCCGTCTCTCACTGCCTTAGCAGATGCAAACCATGTTGATAAAAACACATATAAGTGGTTTATTACCGCTGAAAATGAGGTTATTGGCATTAAAAAGCATGAATTAACCGAAAAAAATACGTTGCTGTTATCCGCTTTTTTAACACCTTATAAAACTTGGCTGCCACAGAAGACGTTGAAGGAGCAGCAATGGACACAGATTATCGAAAATAATGAACCCCCGGATGATAGTAAAAATATAAATGCGTACAGATTTATTTACTTCTGCTTTCCCCTGAACAAACTGGAGCCAAGTGCTTTCAAAGAAGCGATTCATGCGATTTTTACACGAGAAGTGCCGATTTTGTGGGAAAATGAACATTCCGGAATTATCATTGAGGAAAAACCTGAAACTATTTCCTATGAACAAATTGTCGAAGTGCTGATGAGTGATTTATACGTAAAAATTAACTTTTATGTTGGGTCATACTGTTCTGACCTAAGAATGGCAAGGCAATATTACCAAACTGTCCTGACAGATGGCAAAATTGTATTAGAACAAACTGGAAAGGCCGTCGTTTCCTGTATTGATGCAATTCCATACTTATTTATAGATCGAACAGACCATGACTTTCTCGTAAACATCCCGGAAATTGTCTTAAAAGAGGTCATCGATGACGATCAATTATTACAGACAATTGAAACATTTATCCACTGCAATTTAAATATCTCGATCACGGCCAAGAAATTATACCTGCACCGGAACAGCTTGCAATACCGTGTTGACAAATTTATTGAAAAAACCGGAATCGATATCCGGCAATTTCATCAGGCTATGACAGTACAGCTTGCGTTGCTTGCTAAAAAATACATGGACTAGCAAGCATGCACAAAACCCTTGTAAATCTTTGTGCATGTTTACCGTTTTCTTTTAGGCAGCCATTGTATACAATAATATTAAAAGGGCTTACATTGGGGGAATAAAAATGGCTGAGTTACGTTTAGAACATATTCAAAAATCATATGACAAAAAGACAACTGCGGTAGATGACTTTAATCTACATATACAGGATAAGGAATTTATCGTTTTTGTCGGTCCATCAGGCTGTGGAAAATCTACAACATTACGGATGATTGCCGGACTGGAGGAAATCACAGGCGGAGAATTATACATTGATGACAAGAAAATGAACGATGTTGCACCAAAAGACCGTGACATCGCGATGGTTTTCCAAAATTACGCATTATATCCACACATGAACGTCTATGATAATATGGCATTTGGCTTGAAGCTGCGCAAATTTAAAAAGGACGAAATTAAACAGCGCGTGGATAACGCTGCTCGAATTTTAGGTCTGGAAGCTTATTTGGATCGGAAACCAAAAGCACTATCTGGTGGTCAACGGCAGCGTGTTGCGTTAGGTCGTGCGATTGTCCGGGATGCGAAAGTGTTTTTAATGGACGAACCATTATCCAACCTGGACGCGAAGCTTCGCGTGCAAATGCGTGCCGAAATTCAAAAACTGCACCAGCGACTGCAAACGACAACAATCTATGTTACCCATGACCAAACAGAGGCTATGACAATGGCGACAAGGCTTGTTGTCATGAAAGACGGCATTATCCAGCAGGTTGGTGCACCAAAAGATGTCTATGACAACCCGGAAAATATGTTTGTTGGCGGATTTATCGGATCTCCATCAATGAACTTCCTTACTGGCAAGCTGAAAGACGGATTATTTGAATTAGGAGATGTAAAAATTAAAGTTCCGGAGGGTAAAATGAAGATCCTGCGTGAACAAGGCTTTACGAATAAAGATATTGTATTAGGAATTCGCCCGGAAGATATTCATGATGAACCAGTATTTATTGATGCCACACCAGATACGAAAATTACAGCAACGATTGATGTTGCTGAACTAATGGGGGCAGAATCATACCTGTACTCGAAAGTTGGGGAACAGGACTTCATTGCCCGTGTTGATTCCCGTTCAGACATAAATGGCGGCGAACGAATCGATTTAGCGTTTGATATGAATAAAGTGCACTTCTTTGACCCGGAAACAGAACTGCGAATCCGCTAATTGCCGATTTCCGGGTGAAAAACGCTCACCAAAAGCAGAGTTTCTATTGCTATCAAAAATTTCATGTATAGTTTCCTGATTTCCAGTAAATAATACCACCAAAATTATAGAGGGATGCCGTAATTGACATCCCTCTTATGATAGTGAGCTTTTTACTCACCGCAGCCATCATTATTGTGGTTGTTGTCCTTGCATTTGTTGTTGTGCAGCTGTTACAAGACGTTTTGTGATTTCTCCACCAACAGAACCGTTAGCACGAGAAGTAGTATCAGCGCCTAAGTTAACACCAAATTCCTGAGCAATTTCTGTTTTCATTTGGTCAAGTGCTTGTTGTACGCCAGGTACAACTAATTGGTTTGAATTGTTGTTGTTAGCCATGTCTTTCACCTCCTGTAACCATATTGTCTGCACTTCTACAAAACTTATCACAGATTTTCACTGGTAAATTGTGCTTGCAATTTGAGTAACTATCGGAGTATAGACAGGCTCATTTTGTATTCAACAGAGAAAGCCCATCCAATTCAAACTCGGATGAGCTTTTTATAATAGTCAAAAACGGATTCCCTTTGGAGAAATCGGCTGCTACTTACCGATCAGCTGATCTCCAACTTCTACTTAGGATGTGTCATTTCTTTCGGATTTACATATTGGTCAAATTCCTCTTCTGTTAACAATCCCAGTTTTACTGCTGTTTGCTTTAAAGTGGCATTATCACGGAATGCGGTTTTCGCTATTTTGGCTGCATTTTCATAGCCAATATGCGGATTCAATGCTGTAACAAGCATTAATGAGTCGGTTAAATAGTTATCAATTTGTTCTTGATTTGGTTCGATTCCTTGGGCGCAACGTTCATCAAAGGAAAGCATGCTGTCCGCTAATAGTTGACTTGACTGTAAAAAGTTGTATGCAATCACAGGCTTGAATACATTTAATTCAAAATTCCCTTGGCTTGCTGCAAAACCAATTGTTGCATCATTTCCCATTACTTGTACTGCAACCATTGTCACAGCTTCAGATTGGGTAGGATTTACTTTACCAGGCATAATAGAACTTCCCGGTTCATTAGCTGGAATCGTCAGTTCACCAATTCCACACCGTGGACCACTTGCCAGCCAGCGAACATCATTAGCAATTTTCATTAGATCGGCGGCCAATCCTTTTAACGCACCATGCGCGTAAACAGTCTCATCATGACTCGTTAATGCATGGAATTTGTTTGGTGCAGAAATAAAGTTTTTCCCTGTCACTTCATTAATAGCCGTACATACTTTTTCTGAAAAATCCGGGTGTGTATTAAGACCAGTACCGACCGCTGTTCCGCCAATTGCCAATTCCTTTAAATGATGCAAGCTTTCTGTAATCATTGTTTCTGATTTCTCAAGCATGCGGTGCCAGCCACTAATTTCCTGCCCTAACGTTAATGGAGTCGCATCCTGTAAGTGAGTCCGGCCAATTTTCACTATATCCTGAAATGCATCCATTTTTACTTTTAACGTATCTTTAAGTGCATGTAATGCCGGAAGTACAACATCTTCTAATTTTAACACCGCAGCAATATGCATAGCAGTTGGGTACGTATCATTTGAGCTTTGTGATTTATTTACATCATCATTCGGATGAAGTTTCAGTTCACTTCCCTGCTCGCCTAGCCACTTGTTTCCAACATGTGCGATTACTTCGTTTACATTCATGTTCGATTGGGTGCCACTTCCAGTTTGCCAAACGACTAATGGAAAATGCTCGTCCAGTTCGCCCGCAACAACAAGATCCGCTGCATAAGCGATTGCTTCCGCTTTTTGTTTCTCCATTAAGCCCAATTCACTGTTTGCCCTGGCAGCACTTTTCTTTAAAATCGCAAACGCCTGGACAATCTCGAGCGGCATTTTTTGACCGCCAATAGGAAAGTTTTGCTTACTCCGCTGCGTCTGTGCTCCCCAATATTTATCAGCAGGTACTTGAACCTCCCCTAGTGTATCTTTTTCAATACGATATTCCATAAGTGTAGCCTCCTATGTAAACCTTTTACTATCACCTTCTATTTTAGTATAGCACTTGTTACAAAACAATTTATTTGTAGAGGATGTTCAAAAAGTCCGGTAAAAATGACGCATCGAATTTCTTCCTTGGCGGAAGGGGATCTTCTGCTAAAACCGCCCACGACAATCGCCAACAGCAGAAGTCAGCACGTCCTGTGCAAGCCCGCTCCTCATGTACCTTTTTATGTACACTCCGGTGCTCAAAGCTACGCCGCCTCGAACTTCTCGGTCCTTTTTATCCTCCTTTTTGACCACGCATTTGTAACGAAAATCTGAACGATGCTGAATTGGCACAAAATTGTCCAAGCTTTTTTTACCAATTTGCTTGATATGTCTTTTATAATATAACTAACCACACACAACATCGAAGTCTTAAGAAAAGCGCAAGCGCCCGTTTAGCAACGTACAAACTGGAGCACTCCGCAATGAGATAAAGGAAACACGGTGAGCTGGAAGCGAACCGATGTTGACTTATCGTAGTGAAGGAGTGTGAAGTTTGCTAGTTGCTGGGCGCTGGAGCTAGACATGGCCAACTCTGACGCAATCAGAATAGAGCCTAAATTTTTATACTTTCTTTACCGATCAAAAAATCGAAGGGGGAATTTCGATGCCGAATACTTGGACACACATATTGTTTTGTGAAGATGTTGTCGATTCAATTGAAAATCCAACTCCATTTTCAAACGATGAGGCATATATGAAGCTTGGTGCACAAGGACCGGATCCATTTTTTTACTATAATTTTTGGCCATGGATCAAGAAAGAATCGGTACATGATATCGGCATGGCTTTACACACAAAACATTGCGGTGATTTTTTAATGGATTTAATTAGCTCAGCTAAAGTGATGAAATCTCATGTACAGGCATTTGTGTTCGGATTTGTCACCCATCACATTTTGGACAGAAATGCACATCCATATATCCATTACCGGGCAGGTTATAAAGGGAACGATCACCAGCGGCTGGAAATATTGATTGACACATTAATGATGGAAAAATATCATCATTTAAAAACATGGAAAGCACCCGTGTATAAAGAAATTGATGTTGGGCATTCATTAGACAAGGACATTGTGGAGCTGCTTGATAAGACAATTCGTGCACACTACCCGGTTGTAAAACAAGTAACCGGAAATTATATTCAAAAGTCCTATAGAGACATGAAATTGGCGTTAAAGTTATTGGCGGATCCTTATGGCTGGAAAAATGCACTATTTAAATCACTTGTCTCAGCCTACTCCCATCAGCCAGTTAAAACGGATACAGACTATTTGAATTTAAACGGAACAACATGGCGCCATCCTGCCACAAATGATCCCAGTACCAAAACGTTTATTGACCTTTATGAGCAAGGACGTGCAGAAGGGATGGAAATAATGACTTTAATCGTCAATTACTGGCAGGATCGTAATATAGATACAAAACAAAGGATTGCAGATTTAATCGGTAACATCTCTTATGATACCGGCAAAGCTCTATCTTTAAACTTGGAAAACAAATATAGTGACCCAATCGTGTAATGACAAAGCGCGCATTGAAATAGCCGGTTACCATGTCGTATAACCGGCTGTTCGCGTCATCTTACCTTGGTTTTACCTCCACTTTTCCTACAGGAGTTGTATGCCTCCGAGCCTCTTCAACACCTTTTTCGATATTCACAAATCGTAACAGGATAATTCCTGCAATAAAGAAGAAAACAAGTGAAACAATTGCCAGTCTGCTTGAACCTGTCAACTGACCGACCACCCCAAATAAAAACGGACCGAAAATCGCAGCAAATTTTGATGAGATCCCGTAAAATCCAAAGAACTCCGCATGTTTATCCTCCGGTACCATGCGACCGTAAATCGATCTGCTTAATGACTGGGCACCACCTTGGACGATTCCTACACAAATCGCCAGTAAATAAAAATGCAGTGCGGATGACATAAAGTAGCCGAGGATGACAATCCCCATATACGCGTACAGTGTAATATATAATGCTTTTTTAGCGGTAATTTTTTTCGCCAGCCAGCCAAAGAAAAAGGTACAGGGAATGCCGACAAATTGAGTAATTAACAATGCTGCAATTAATGCATTGGCATCAATCCCGATATCCCGCCCGTAAATTGTCGCCATTTTGATGATCGTTGAGATACCATCATTGTACATCCAGAAAGCCAACAAAAAGATTAATAAGTGCTTATACTGTTTAATCTCTCTAAACGTTGAGGTAACCCTGGCAAAACCAATTTTCATATAGGATTGATTACGTTTAACGGCAGTCTTTTTCTCTTCTCGAATATTTTTAAAAAGCGGCAAGGAAAAAATAAACCACCAGACCCCAACCGTAGCAAACGACACCTGGCTTGCGACGGTTGCATTAGGCATGCCGAACCATTGATATTTTAAAATCATCAGAATATTAATCGCGAGCAGGACTCCCCCGCCTATGTAGCCAACTGCAAATCCACCTGACGATACTTTATCAATATCCTCTTCATCGGCAATTTCAGGTAAAAATGCATCATAAAAAATATTAGCGCTTGAAAACCCGATTGTGCCGACAATTAATAGGATAGATGCAAACAGGTAGTCGCCTTCTCCAACAAAGGCAAGCAAAACACTTGCAATAATCCCCATGTAAGCAAAAAAACGTAAAAATTTTTTCTTAGCTGCTGAATAGTCACTAATTGCCCCTAAAAACGGAGCCAGCACCGCGACAATTAAGACAGCGATCGATTGGGAGTACCCCCAATAGCTCGTCGCCAGCGATTCCTTAAGTCCGACGGCTGCAACATCGTAATAAAACACTGGTAATACGGCAGCCATAATGGTTGTGGCAAAAGCTGAATTACCGAAGTCATACAGCATCCAGCTAATTACTGTTTTTTTATTTTTCATCTGATTCGAAACACCTCTCTTCTATACCAGCATATCAGAAAGGACAACGAAATAGGACAATATTTTTAAAAATTTTATCCATGACAAAAGTACTATATTCACTATATTTGCTTTAAAAAAAGCCCCACCTACCTCAGGTGAAGCTAATTTACTCAAATCTATTCCCAAATAAAATGCTTATATTCTTCACTTAACTTTATAAATTCCGTTTTATTTCCTTCATCAATCGATTTGTTGATAGCAGCTTCCAATTGTGCTTTATTCCAGTTAAAACATAATTCATCGAGTAATAACCTGGACGATAGCTTCAATTCATACGGGATTTCCCGTTTAGCATGCAGAAGGTTGCCATCATATCGATAATAGCGGTAGACTACTTTCTGTTTTTTCATGGAACACAGCCCCTTTGTTCCTTTTTTCTATTATCCCAAATTTTGTGAATAATTTCAAGTAAAAAGATGCAAGTTTCTAGAGGATAAAGTCCAAACTTTATTCAGGGTGGTTTTCGATGCACTGGACGTTACAACAGGGCAGGCGTACTTAGCCTGCCTGCTCCACTAAACGTTAGTGGAACCAATCGGAACTTTACGATGCTGGACCCCCTTATCTTCCTCTATTCTTTTGCACATTTGAAGAGGGATATCGTACTGCGTTTTTCGGAAATTCTTATTCTTTCTACATTCTTTTGCAGACTTAGAAATGCCGTTAAAGCGGGGTAAACTCGAGTTCCATTACCAAATCTTATCCTGGAGAAAGATTTCTATTCGAACTCTGTCACCAGATAAATATCCTTTTTCAAATCTTTACTACATGAAACTTACTTTACATGAATCAATACATATAACCAGGCGCTTGAATGTTTCTCTAGACCCAACACACACTACTTTGATAGACTGTTTAAGAAATATAGATGCTAACAAAGTAACATACTCAAGACGGAGGAAATTGTTAATGAATCATGCAAACGACCTCAAAAAAGGAGAAAAAGGAGCCTGGATAAGTATTGCCGCCTACCTTTTTTTAGCTGTAACAAAATTAGTCATTGCTTCCATCGGCCAATCAGAAGCGTTACGTGCTGATGGATTAAATAATTCAACTGATGTGATCGCCTCCATTGCTGTTCTTGTTGGGTTAAAAATCTCCCGAAAGCCTCCTGATGAAGATCACCATTATGGACATTACCGTGCTGAAACAATTGCATCATTATTCGCCGCATTTATCATGATGACAGTCGGCCTGCAAGTTATTTTTGATACATGCAAAAAAATGATTTACGGCCATACCGTACAGCCTGATATGCTAACAGCCTGGACAGCAATTGGGGCTGCGATTATTATGTTTCTCGTTTATCGTTATAATGCTAAGCTTGCTAAGAAAGTTCAAAGCAGCTCCCTTCATGCGGCGGCACAGGATAACCGATCTGATGCACTCGTTAGTATTGGAGCTTTTATCGGTATCATTGGAGCACAATTCGGTTTATTCTGGCTGGATCCGCTGGCAGGTTTTCTTGTAGGTATTATTATCTGTAAAACGGCTTGGGAAATTTTCAAGGATTCTACACTAACACTTACCGATGGCTTTGATGAAAAACAATTGATGAAAGTAAAGGCAAGTATTGCGAAAGTTGCTGAGGTGAAAGAAGTTTACGATGTTAAAGGCCGGATTCACGGAAATCAAGCTTTTATAGACATCACAATTTTGGTCGACCCAAATCTTAACGTAAAGGAAAGCCATGATATAACTGAGCGGATTGAACGATTTTTAGCCGAAAAACATAACATTTCATACGCCCATATCCATATTGAGCCATATCCAAAAAAACATGATTAGAGCATACCGGTTTTCTTTTTTGTGAGAGAACCAGTATGCTTATTTCGTTTTGTTCATAAGATTAGAAACTTCGTGCCTAAAACAGGAACTTTCCATAATACGTATTTTTAGCATCAAGCTTTATTCCAGCTTGCCAGCAGTTGTTCAATACTTTCCCAGCCATATGCCGTTTCCTGGTAAGTTCCTTCACCAATTGTCGTTTTCTCCTCGCCAACAGGTTTTGCATCATATCGCTTATAAAACCTGCTTGAAGGATTCTGTGTTAGTACCCAAACAAGCAGTGATTGATAGCCATGTTCCTTCATTTCTTCGGCAAAGGCTCGTAACAGCATTGCACCTAACCCTTTACGCTGATATTCGGGCAATAAATAAATCGTATAAATCTCACTATCATAATTAAACCGTTTCGTTCGTTCTGGTCCGCCCGAAACGAAACCCACTGTTTTTCCATCAGTCTGTATAACAAACGTACATTGTTCCTTTTTCTGCATTCGTAATACCGCTTCCCATAATGTTTTGCGATTTTCGTATGTAATATTGGATAAATCCTTCTCATCAACCAAATCAGTATACGTATTCTTCCAGCTTGTAACATGAATATTCGCAATTGCCTCTGCATCAGCATAACTCGCTCTTCTGATTGAAAACATATACTTTCGCCCCCTGCTGTTGTTCAACTTCTATTTCTCTATATAATGGCAAAAAGAAACACGGTAATAATTGCACCAATAACAACTAAAATAACGTTCAGTCCAATATATGCCAGTATAATTGCAACAACCCCGCCAATAATCCCCACGTGTGGTTCCCCGGCTTTGACCGACATAATTCCCGGAAAAATAAGTGCACCCAAGGCGGCATACGGAACAGCATTTAACCAGCGATTCGCCCAATCCGGAAAATGTACTTTATCGACAATATACGCCGGAATCATTCTTGGGATCATCGTTACTAGTGACATACCAATAATAATAGCAACAATCATGACTGATCCCCCTTTAGCAAATAAATTCCGCTTAACCCGCCTAAAACAGTCCCAAACACAATTGCCCAGCCATCACTCATGAACTGAGTACATATTGTATTAATTAGCATAGCAATAATGGCAATTAGCCCAACCTTTATTTCCTTTTTTACCGACGGGACCAAGAGACCGATAAACATCGCATATAAAGCGATTCCCATGCTTTGGCTAAGTTTTTCCGGGATGATTTCGCCAAGTACTCCACCTAAAAATGAGCCAAATACCCATGAAAAATAGGCCGTTACGATCAAAGCTGTATAAAAAAGTGCTCCTTTTTCCACTTTTGCTTCTTTCGGGTGTAACGATGACACAGCAAACGTTTCATCGGTCAACCCTAATGATAAAGGAACTTTCCAGTTTAGTCCAATGCCCCGTAATCGGTTCATAAATGATAGGCTCATTACAAAATGGCGGAAATTAAGTACGAATGTCGCTACAATAATTTCCACCGCCCCAGCCCCGACGGCGATCATGTTAGCTCCCATAAATTGACTAGCACCAGCGAATACAAGTACACTCATCATCGTTAATTCTACGAGTGACATCCCCGCACTTTTAGCTAATACACCATATGTAATTGCAATTGGCAAATAGCCAAGCATGATCGGAAAGCCAACCGCTATCCCTTTTTTAATCATATGTATTGCCTGTGACGTGTCTTTTTTCTCTATCGTGTTTGTCACCATCTTCTTGTGTCCCCCTGCTTAGAAAATTGAAGTTATTATAACTGATATTTTACACGTTAAAAAGTATTTGGTCTCAAAAAGTATGTGTAAAATTATACTCGGTAGTAATTGCGGTACTTTTTGATAGCCAAAAAAGAGAAGGCGCTCTATCATTAAAATGTATGCTTTGCACGGCATAATACATTTTAGAAAGAGGCCTTCTCATGGATCATATTATATCAAAGCTGTATGAATTAATAAAGAATACAACGAATCTGGTGGAGTTTGAAGAAAGAGCTCAAATTTTAATGTATAACTTCTTTTCCTCTTTGATGGGGCGCATGTTCAGTGAATTAAATCAAGTCATTGTAGCACAAAGACGTGCAGATGACTGGAAAGTGGAAACCACAGATTCAAGAAGTGTACAATTTATGTTTGGGACGGTTACCTTTGATCATACGTTGATGAGGGATAAAAAAGGAAAGGCAGTCTATCCATTGGATGAGTGGATTGGTCTGCGGGATAGGCAACGATACAGTCCATTGGTGGAACTGAAAGTAGCCGAAATGGCGAGTGAAAGTACTTACCGGCAAGTGGCCCGTACTCTCAAGGAATGGACACCTGTAAGCTTAAGTCACCAAACGGTAGGAAATATGGTAAAGACTGTGGGTAAAGCCCAGGCAGAGATGGATCAAGAGATGGTGAAAGAGTTGGATGAAGCAGCGTCCCTGCCAGAAGGAA
>BMJD01000028.1 GCA_014642895.1 Lentibacillus populi | reverse complement strand
CCCGGTTTCCCGGAGTTATCCCGATCTTACAGGCAGGTTGCCCACGTGTTACTCACCCGTCCGCCGCTCGTTCCACTAGCGTCCTCCCGAAGGATTCCGCTTGCTTCCCGCGCTCGACTTGCATGTATTAGGCACGCCGCCAGCGTTCGTCCTGAGCCAAGATCAAACTCTCCAAAAAAGTTTGTATAAGATTAACACCAATTAATCTTATGAAATGTCTTAGCTTCAAAAATTGATTTCAGTGTCAAAAGCACTTCATCGGAATCTGACCTCCGGCTTCTGACCTCTGACATCCGTTCACATACTGGTTGTTTTGTTCAGTTTTCAAAGAGCAAATGTTTTGTCGCTCTAATTTTGGCGACTTGATTATTATATCAACCTAACAAGCATTTGTCAATAACTTTTTTAGGTTTGGAAATATGTTTTTGCTGCATCGGCAGCGCAACGTTTACTAATTTACCACGATTATTCCCTAAACGCAAGAGGAAGTGAATGGAAAAAATAAATCCAATCTAAACAGAAGGCTCTCTAGCAAAAAACCAGATGATCTTACTAAATAAGATGGAGCAACTCATCTTATCAGCAGGTCATCTGGCAATATACACTAAACCATATTACTTATTCCGCATTTGTGGGAATAGGAGCACGTCACGAATAGACGGTGAATTTGTCAGTAGCATAACAAGCCGGTCCATTCCAATACCAAGCCCACCAGTTGGCGGCATTCCATATTCTAATGCCTCCAAGAAGTCCTCGTCCATTAGGTGTGCTTCATCATTTCCTTGTTCTCGTTCCTTTAATTGTGATTCAAAGCGCTCACGCTGATCAATCGGATCATTTAGTTCACTAAAGGCATTCGCATGCTCGCGGCCAACAATAAACAATTCAAAACGATCGGTAAATCGGTCATCTTCTTTATTCTTCTTGGCCAATGGTGAAATTTCGACCGGATGACCATAAATAAATGTTGGCTGAATTAACTTTTCCTCGACCCGTTGTTCGAAAAATTCGTTTACGACATGACCGAATGTCATGGTCTCTTTAATTTCGATCCCATGTTCTTTCGCTAAGCTTCGGGCATCTTCATCACTCATTTGCGTCCAGAAGTCTACGCCAGTGTATTCTTTTACTGCATCAACCATGTGCAGTCTCTTCCATTGCGGTTCCAGCGAAACTTCTTCATCCCCATAAATTATTGTTGTTTTTCCTAATACATCCTTCGCAATATGAGCAATCATATTTTCCGTTAATGTCATAATATCGTGGAAGTCAGCGTATGCTTCATACAATTCCATCATGGTGAATTCCGGGTTGTGGCGTGTTGATACACCTTCATTACGAAATACACGACCAATTTCATAAACTTTTTCCATACCGCCAACAATTAATCGCTTCAAATGCAATTCAATTGCAATACGCATATACAGTGGTATATCCAATGCATTATGATGGGTGACAAACGGACGTGCTGCTGCGCCACCTGGTATTCCATGCATCATTGGTGTTTCAACCTCTAAAAATCCATTGCCATCTAAATAACGGCGCATGGATTGAATAATTTTACTTCGCAATACGAATGTCTCGCGGCTATCTAAATTGGTAATCAAATCTAAATAGCGCTGACGGTAACGTTGTTCAACATCCTTTAGTCCATGATATTTTTCCGGCAAAGGACGTAATGATTTTGTCAGTAATTGAAATTCAGTTGCTTTAACGGACAATTCGCCTACCTTGGTTTTAAACATGACGCCTGTTACACCGACAATATCACCCAAGTCAGTCGATTTAAAGATTTCGTATGCTGCTTCGCCAATGGAATCTTTCCGCACATATATCTGAATCTGCCCACTTAAATCCTGTAAATGTGCGAATCCTGCTTTTCCCTTTCCGCGTTTTGTCATCATTCGTCCTGCAATTGTAACCTTGTCCGTCTTTTCCTCAAGCTCTTCTTTAGAAAATTGATCGTACTTTTCAATTAGCTTTTCGGCAAAATCAGTCCGATTGAATTTACCGCCAAATGGATCAATTCCCTGTGTACGATAAGCATCAAGCTTTTCCCGTCTGACCCGCATATGATCGTTTAGTTCTTCTGTCACCGTCATCACTCCAATTATTTTACTATCGTAGCTAATAAATCAAGATTATATAAAAATAGATCATTTTACGATAAAACAAAAAGCTGCCAGCAAGCAACTGGCAGGGTTTCTCATCGTTATTAGTATAGAAAAATCAGCAGGCAGTGTCAATCATACAGATTTACGATGCCTTTATAGCCGCTTCCAACTCCTGGGCATACGTATATAAAATTTCCAATAATTCTTCCCTTGTTTCCACTTGATTGATGCGAGACCTTACCTTACCATTGCCCTTTAGTCCCTTTAAATACCATGCAGCGTGCTTACGCATTTCCATAATTGCTACACGCTCACCTTTTTGATTAATCGTTCCATATGAAGCGAGCATACTGCTATTTTTTCTTTCGGTGTCGGATTATCAATTAGTTCTCCTGTTTCCAAATACTTAGCTGTTTGGTAAACAATCCATGGGTTTCCCAAAGCCGCACGCCCAATCATGACCGCATCAACTCCTGTTTCATCAAGACGTTGTTTCGCAATCTGCGGACTGTCAATATCCCCATTCCCAATAACAGGAATGTTGACAGCTTGTTTTACTTGCTTAATAATATCCCAATCCGCATAACCCTCGTACATTTGCTTTCTCGTCCGGCCGTGTAATGCGACAGCACTAGCTCCGGCGGCTTCAATCGCTTTGGCATTGTCTACTGCATAAATATGATCTTCATCCCATCCTGTCCACATCTTAACCGTAACCGGCTTAGCAACATTTGCAACAACAGCAGATACCATTTGATATATTTTCTCCGGGTCTAACAGCCAATAGGATCCTGCTTCTATTTTGGTAACCTTAGGGGCAGGGCAGCCCATATTTATATCAATAATAGCGGCATTTGTATGTTGGTCAACATATTGGGCAGCCTCAACCAGTGAATCTTTATCACCACCGAAAATCTGCAGACTCATCGGCATCTCTTCTTCATCTATAAAAAGCATCTTCATTGTTTTTTCATTTTTATTGACGATCCCTTTACCGCTGACCATTTCTGCTGTAACAAGCCCCGCACCGAATTCCTTGACAGTCAGCCGGAATGCATAGTTTGAGACACCAGCCATTGGTGCCAATGCAACACGGTTCGGAATCGTAATATCACCTATTTGGTACATTGTTCTTCCTCCCTTGTTCCTTAAAAATCACCTTCTTGTACTTTTTCCTCTAACATTAATTCTCCCCATGATATCGCCAATGTATTAACAATTTTCGTTAACAGCTCATCATCCGCATCTTTTGTACCGCGCTCTACTTGCCCGAGCACGGCTATAGAAACGCCAATTTCTTTTGCAAAAGAAATCTGTGTATACCCTTTTAATTTACGAAATGCTTTTATTCTTCTTCCAAGTCGTTTACGGTCCATCTTGTAACATCCTTTTTGTCTTTTACGGATAAATCCCGGACCATGGCCACTACACTTTTATCCCAACCCGGAATAAATAAATCAGGTGCTATTTCTGCTAGCGGAATAAGTACAAAGGCCCGTTCATGCATTCTCGGATGCGGAATAATCAGCCGGTCTGTTTTTTTATTTTCGTCATGATAGAGTAAAATGTCAAGGTCGATTGTACGCGGGCCAAACCGTATTTCCCTTTTTCTGCCAAGTTTCCGTTCAATGGATTGGCAAACATCCAATAACTCCAATGGGGAAAGCGATGTATTTAACTCCACAACCATATTTAAAAAATCCGCCTGTTCGGTATATCCAACCGGAGCCGTTTGATAAATAGCCGATTTTTGCGTTATCATAATTGCCTCATGGGCATCCAGTAACGAAATCGCTTCTAATAAGTACTGTTTTCGTGGTTCAATATTGGAACCTAATGCAATGTATATATGTCTCATTTCGCTCTCTCCCGGAATATTTCTACAGCTACCGATTGATAATGACCCGGAATTGGCGGATCTGGCTTGGTGACCTTAATGGTGCACGCGGTCAACTTGGCAAATGCCGCAAGCAATTCACTGGCCACTTGCTCAGCGGCAGCTTCAATAAGGTTCTTCGGTTCCCCCTCCATAATTGCTTTAACGGTTTCATATACCTGTCCATAATCAATGGAATCCTCCATACAATCAGAACTGCCTGGTTTCTCTAAATCAAGAAAAATTTCCACATCCACGAAAAATCGCTGACCTAATTTATTTTCTTCGGGAAACAAACCATGGTAACCGTAAAACTCCATACGATTAATGATAATCTTATCCATTGACAGCCACCCCTTTTCCAAGCATTGCATCCATCATTCTTGCTAGCTCGACGTTTATTTTGACGTTGTGAACACGGACAATATGCACACCCTTGGTAATTCCCAAACATGTTGTTGCCCCTGTTCCAATATCTCTTTCCGCTGCGGGTAAGTCCAACACCCCGCCAATAAATCGTTTTCTGGAGGTGCCTAATAGGACGGGATATCCTAATTCAGCAAACCTTTCCAGATTATTCATAACAACTAAATTATCTGCTGCCGTTTTTGCAAAGCCAATGCCAGGATCAAGGATAATATTTTCTTCTGGTACCCCAGCGTTTATAGCAATTTCCATGCTTTCCTGTAAATCTTGTTTCATATCATCGATTAATGATGTGTAATTCATATTGCTCCGATTGTGCATCAAAATAATCGGAACATGGTATTCAGCGGCAACAACTGCTATTTCTGGATCCTTTTTTGCCCCCCAGATATCATTAATAATGTCCGCGCCAGCTTCTACTGCTTGTCTCGCCGTTTCCGCTTTGTACGTATCAATCGAAATTGGCACTCGGATTTCCTTTTTGACCGCCCTTATTACGGGCAGAACCCGGTTTAATTCATCTTCCAATGAGACTGGTTCATGATTGGGTCTCGTCGATTCGCCACCGATATCAATCATATCCGCGCCTTGTTGTTCCATCAACACCGCTTGTTTAACAGCTCTTTCGACAGATGTGTAGCTGCCGCCATCCGAAAATGAATCTGGTGTTACATTGAGAATCCCCATAATGTGTGTTCCATCCGCCAAATTATATGTCTTTGTTCGCGTTTTTAACAACATTTTTCCTTTACCTTCCTACCTATAGCTATTTTATGTACATATCGTATCACATTAAAAAGGATTAGCACCAGATAAATTGATGCTAATCCCTTGAATCATAAGAAAGGCCTATGTCCAGCAAATACCCTTCCTTTTTCAGAAATGAAAGTACAGAATTTGCAAATGTGCAAAGTCTTTCCCAGCAAGAGCCATGTCCGGCTCCTAGTTTTCTTCATCAAATTGATAAAGCGGGGTTGATAAATAGCGTTCACCGTTATCCGGGAGAACCGCAAGAACTTTTTTCCCTTTTCCGAGTTTTTTAGCGACCTTTTTCGCAGCAGCAATCGCCGCACCGGAAGAAATACCACCTAGAATGCCATCTAACCTTGCTGCCTCGCGTGATGCCTGAAATGCTTCATTATTGGAAATCGGAACAACTTCATCATATACATCTGTATCAAGTACCTTAGGAACGAAGCCGGCACCAAGACCTTGAATTTTATGCGGCCCTGGTCTCCCACCAGATAAAATAGCGGAGTCCTCCGGTTCAACCGCATATACCTTTATATCGTTAAAATGATTTTTCAATACCTTTCCAGCACCCGTTATCGTTCCACCAGTACCGATCCCGGAGACAAATGCATCAAGTCCGTCTTTCATTTGTTCCACGATTTCCTTCCCGGTTGTACGTGCATGTATTTCCGGATTTGCCTGGTTATTAAATTGCTGCGGCATGAAATAGCCATTTTCTTCTTTAAGTTCTTCCGCCTTCTTGATTGCACCCTTCATTCCGTCAGCTCCTGGTGTTAAAACCAATTTTGCTCCATAAGCCCGTAGTAAATTACGACGCTCTTTACTCATTGTATCAGGCATAACGATAACGGTTTTATATCCTTTTGCTGCACCAATCATTGCCAGGCCAATCCCGGTATTCCCACTTGTCGGTTCAATGATCGTATCGCCATTCTTTAAAATTCCTGCCTCTTCCGCCGCCTCAATCATCGACAGGGCAATCCGGTCTTTTACCGAACTTCCAGGGTTCATAAATTCCAATTTCAAATAGATGTCTGCCCCATTTTCATCAGCAGCTCGATTTAATTTTACAATTGGTGTCTGGCCAACTAGTCCTGCAACACTATTAGCAACTTTCATAAAATCCCCTCCTAATTCCAAGTGCTTTTATATGATTTAATTATAATGTACGTTGTTAACACATATTTGTCAACAAAAAGCCAATTAATGGGCGTTTAACCTGGTTCGTTTGCCAATTATAGGCTGTCTTATTCATATACCCACTCTATATCAGCTTTATCCCATAGCGGGTCCGCTGTAAGTGTTTGACCTAATTTCTTCAATGCCAGTTCTTCTTCTATGTATGGCTTAATTTCATCATAGGTAAATGTGATTGATGGCAATTTTCTGTGCAGATAAATGATTGCTGTACCATTGCCACTTTTAATTGGTTTACTATACGACCGTTGCTCCATCTCTTTTGCAATATCTGCATAGCCATTAGGTAAAAATTGACTTGAATTAACGAAAAACCCTAAGTATCCGCCTTCACCTCTTGTTTCTTCGTCAATCGAATACTCCCTGGCAAGCAGCCCAAATGATGCACCTTCAGCAAGTTCTTTCTCTACCTTTTTAGCGGTTTCCAAATCAGGTAGAACGATATGCGAAACTTGTACGGATGCTTGAAAATCATATTGTTTATGGTAACTGTCAAAATACGCGCGAATCTCCTTTTCGGGAATTTCTGTATCCTTTGTTAACAGTCCCATTAATTGATAGCGATAAATAATGTCCCGACGCCATTCCTTTTCCCTTCGCTTTGTTTCTTCTTTCGTCATAACCCCCTGCATCGTAGTTAAAAGTGCGATTTCGCGGTCAATCACTTTTTCATTCACTTTAATATTGCTTTTATCCGCAAGCCGCTTGACAAGCTTACGGTCGATTAGCTGTTTTAATTGCTTTTTTCCATGATCTTGTCTAAGTGACTCCATCCAGTTTTTATAGGAGATCTCCTCATTACCAACGGTTGCAACTGGCTTCTTACTGTTAATTTTGGTATCGGAACCATCGATGGTAACCTTTTTTTCCTGATTCCAAAACAATAATGTTGTAGTGTTTGTTATCAGCAATACAACAATGATCCCCAGCATTAATCTTTTTGACATATCATGCTCCCTTTCTTATAGCGGATGTTCAAAAAACGCTAACACGTGTTTTTAGATGTCAGAAGCCAGAGGTTGGATTGGAAGAAATCGGCTAGGTAACGATTTCAATGCCGATTTTTATCGTTTCCTATCTTTAAAAAGTGCCAAATGATCGGCAGCTAACTCGATACTTCGCTTGTTTTTCCGGTGCACAGGAGCTATGCCGCCTTGACCTTCTTGTTTCTAATTTATTTGGCTCTTTTTAAACACGACTTAAAGCGGTGTTACTCATTTTCCCGAATGAAGCTTTTAAGTTCCGCTTCGGTAAATTGATATGTTTCATTGCAAAAATGACAGGTTGCTTCAGCGCCATGATCTTCGTTAACCATACTTTCCATTTCTTCATTTCCTAATCCTTTGATCGCTCTAGCAATACGCTCACGGGAACATTTACACTTGAATACTACCGGCATCCGCTCATGGAAAATTACTTCCTCATCAACAAAGAGCCGTTGTAAAACCTCCTCTGGTGATTTCCCTTCCCGGACTGACGTTGAAATCGGCGGGAATGACTGAATTTGTTCCTCTAACCGTTCGATAACCTCCTCATCGGCACCGGGCATCACTTGCACGATAAACCCACCAGCGGCTAGTATTGTATGATCCGGGTTTACTAACACGCCAGCACCGACAGCGGAGGGGATTTGTTCGGAGTTAGCGTAGTAATAGGTGAAATCTTCGCTGATCTCTCCAGAAACAATTGGGACTTGACCAGTAAAATAATCCTTTAATCCCAAATCCTTTACAACACTTAAGTTCCCCTCCGTTCCAACAGCACGGGAAACATCCAGTTTACCACGATCATTCAAATCAAAGTCAACGTGCGGATTTGTCACATATCCACGGACCTCCCCCTTGGCATTAGCATCCGCAATAATCGCGCCAATCGGGCCATTCCCTTCTACTTTTACGGTTAACGAATCTTCTCCCTTTAGCATAGCACCCATCATCGCTGTAATCGATACCGTACGTCCAATTGCAGCAGATGCGGTTGCCCATGTATCCTGACGGCGTCTCGTTTCCTCAACCAGATTGGTCGATGTGATAGCATAGGCACGAACCATTCCCTGATACGCCGTTGCTTTTACTAAATAATCGTTCATGATGAAAAGCCTCCTTGATAAGGATGTTCAAAAAGTTACCAAATAATAAGCGGTGACTTTTTGAGCATCCGCTTACCGCATGTTTTTTTGATAAATTAAATTTAGTCCTTTTAGTGTTAAATGTTTATCAACATGATCAATTGTTGTGGATGCATCCGAAATTAATGACGCCAGGCCACCTGTCGCAATGACTTTCGGTTCAACTGTAGCCAGTTGTTTGATACGCGTTACAATGCCATCTACTTGTCCTACATAACCATAAAAAACACCCGACTGCATCGCCTCAACGGTTGATTTGCCAATTACGCTTTCTGGTGCCTGGATTTCAATTTTCGGCAGTTTGGATGCTTTACTATATAATGCTTCCATGGAAATATGGATCCCTGGTGCAATGGCCCCACCATAATATTCTTCCTTTTCATTGATATAACAATACGTTGTTGCGGTACCAAAATCAATAATAATAAGTGGTCCTCCATATTCCGCAATGGCACCAACAGCATTTACAACCCGATCCGCCCCTATTTCCTTTGGATTCGGATAAACTATTTTCAAAAATGACCGCGCCATAGTACTGTCAACTACAAGTGGTGCGAGATCAAAATAAATCCTGCACATCTTTTCCAGAGCAAACATAATCGGTGGAACAACGGAAGAAATAATAGCACCATGAATATCAGATAACATAATTCCTTTATGATCAAAAAGCGATTTTATCAACACACCAAATTCGTCTTCTGTTTTATATCTGTCGGTTTTGATTCGCCATTCGTGTTTTAACTGATCTTTTTCAAACACTCCCAGAACGGTATTCGTATTTCCTACATCAAGCACAAAAAGCATACATAACCAAACCCTTCTATCAAAACTCATGTTTTTCAAAACATGCTAAATTAGCTTTTGGATTTTCTTACTATACCATATAATAATTTCGAAAAGAAAAAACAACCCCTCATTTCGGCATGAGAGGTTGTATCCTGTTGATTATTCCTTTTTCTCATCGGAAGCGTCATCAGCATTCTGATTTTCCTTGCTATCTTCTTCCCTGTTTTCTTTTCGCTTTTGCTCTGCTTTCGCTTTTGCTTCCTCATAGGTTTCCGGTGCTTCATCCTGATCCTGTTTCGATTGGATATTTACCCGGACATCATCCTTATCGGAGATTTCAGCTTCTTCATTTTCCAGCAAATCTTCCGGTTCTGGAAGCACGCCATCCTCAAATAACCCTTTTATTTGTTTTGCATCCAGCGTTTCGACTTTAAGCAGTGTTTGGGCAATGAGCTCCAATTTATCTTTATTTTCGGTAAGAATTTTCTTCGCTCGATCGTAACAGTAATGGATGAAATGCTGCATTTCCTTATCAATATCATGGGCAATTGCATCACTGTAATTTTGCTCATTTTGGATATCGCGGCCCAAGAAAACATTTCCTCCACCGCCACTGCTAAACTGCAATGGACCAATTTTATCACTCATACCGTACTCGGTGATCATTTTATGGGCGATACTTGTTGCACGTTCAAAATCATTGGATGCCCCAGTACTAACTTCGCCAAAGATGATTTCCTCGGCAACACGTCCACCTAAGAGACCGGTAATTTTATCGAATAGTTCCGGTTTCGTCATAAAGTAACGATCTTCTTTTGGAAGCATAACCGCGTAGCCACCGGCCTGCCCGCGAGGTACAATTGTTACCTTGTGCACTGTATCTGCATCGTCCAGGACCATACCAATAATCGTATGTCCACTTTCATGATATGCCACGATATTACGTTCTTTTTCAGAAATAACCCGGCTTTTCTTGGCAGGCCCGGCAATAACCCGGTCAATGGCTTCATCAACATCAAGCATGTCAATCTTCGTTTTATCATGACGGGCTGCCACCAATGCTGCTTCATTTAACAGGTTTTCCAAGTCTGCACCTGAGAAGCCTGGTGTACGCATCGCAATAATTTTAAGATCCACTGAGCTGTCAAGCGGCTTGTTCTTCGCGTGCACTTTTAATACTTCCTGTCTACCTTTTACGTCTGGGCGGTTAACCGGAATCTGACGGTCAAATCTTCCTGGACGTAGTAGTGCCGGATCCAGAATATCAGGACGGTTGGTAGCGGCAATGATAATAATTCCTTCATTTGCACCAAACCCATCCATTTCAACAAGCAATTGGTTCAGCGTTTGCTCACGTTCATCATGCCCACCGCCAAGACCAGCACCACGCTGGCGACCTACTGCATCAATTTCATCAATAAATATAATACAAGGAGCATTTTTCTTCGCATTTTCAAATAAGTCACGTACACGGGATGCACCGACACCAACAAACATCTCAACAAAATCAGAACCGCTGATCGAGAAAAATGGTGTGCCTGCCTCACCGGCAACTGCACGTGCAAGCAAGGTTTTACCTGTTCCTGGAGGTCCTACTAACAGGACACCTTTAGGAATACGCGCCCCAATCGTAGCAAATTTGCGAGGGTCCTTCAGAAATTCAACAACCTCAACAAGTTCTTGCTTTTCTTCATCGGCTCCTGCTACATCTTTAAAGCGAACTTTTTTCTTATCTTCCGAGTACATTTTCGCTTTACTCTTACCAAAATTCATCACGCGACCGCCGCCGCCTTGCGATTGACTAAGAATAAAGAAGAAAAATAGTCCAATAATCAAAAATGGAATCATCGTCGTCAGGAAGGTAACCCATCCGCTTGGTTGTTCCTCTTCTTTAACATTCAGCACACTTTGTTCCTGTGCTTTAGCTGTAATGTCAGCGACTACATCCGTGTTATCTGGAACTTGTGCAATGAATTGTTTATCATCCTTTTCCAATGTCCCAGTTAGTCGCATAATTCCATTTGCTGGCTGCATCGTCACTTCGGAGATTTCGCCATTATTTAACGCTTGCATGAATTCTTCTACATTATATTGTTCTGCCTGATCATTTTGTCCCTTGAATACCCCTATAACGCCAATAATGACAAGAAATATCAGGAAATAAAAGATCACGTTCCGAAATAATCGGTTCATTGCCTACCTCCTCCCAAGCGGGAAAAACTATATTAAATAGTACCATAGGAAAAAGTTCAAATACAACTAATTCCTCTTCATAAATGGTATTTAAATTTTTCAGCTTTTAATACCAAGGAATGGTTAAAAAACTGCCTATTTGTCGTGCTTATTATTCCTCTCCACCATAGATTCTCGGTTTCAGCACACCAATATACGGCAAGTTACGATATTTCTCCTCATAGTCCAGTCCATAACCTACCACAAATTCATTTGGAACCTCAAATCCGATAATATCTGCTTTAATATTTGCTGTACGTCCGGCAGGTTTATCGAGCAATGTAACAATTTTAATTGATTTTGCCTTGCGATATTTAAATAAATCAACTAAATAGCTTAATGTCAAACCACTATCAATAATATCCTCAATAATTAACAGGTCACGGCCCTCCACTTTTGTGTCCAGATCCTTGACAATTTTAACCTCACCGGAGGAACGCATCTTTCCACCATAGCTTGATACATCCATAAAGTCCATTTCCAGGTGTGTTTCGGTATATCTCAGCACATCCGACATGAATGGCATCGCACCCTTTAATACACCAATTGCAAGCGGAAATTTACCTTCATATTCTTTTGTCAATTGTTTACCAATTTCCGCGCACTTTTTTGCAATATCTTCTTGTGATATTAATATTTTTTCAATATCATTATGCATTTCCGATCCTCCCAATCCAGCGCCGGCGCCCAGCAGCTAGTGCACAACACCTTCCTTTGTACGATGAATCAACATCGGTGAAAGGGGCGCCTCCGCTTTTACATATTACCCTTTTCATAACAAATTTTAATAAATGATGTGTTGTTTGCCTGTTTCCTTGGCTGTCCTTTTCTTAAACCGATAAGCCAGAGAATCTCTCCCTTATTATCGGTTACAAGCGGCCAATTATCCCGTTCCTTGACTGGAATTTTTTCATCTATGAAGATATCTTTAATCTTCTTGCTCCCATTAAGCCCCTTCCAGCACATCCGATCCCCGGCCTTTCGCGTTCTAATATGTAAAGGTAATACGATCTGATCCTTGCAGCAGACATATGTATTCTCATCCTCCGATGAATGATTGCTAAAAACCGTACTAATGACAGATCCGTCCGGCAGTGTCAGTTGCCCTGGGACAGGTAGCGTTTCATTAACCTGAAAGCTTTGGGATTCATCAAAATAGAAGTAAAAATTCAGCATTTGGTACGATTTTTCCACTTTTAGTTCGCGGGGAAAGTCAATCCGGACGTTTGCCTTTTCACTTGCTAACAACGCAAAAAATTGTTCCTCATGAATATACGATAAATCTTTCGGTAATTCATCATACAGATAGTTTAATATTAGATGATAGAACCGCCTTTGTAAAGCAAGGGGATGTGATTGGAAATGATCAATTTGCAATGTTGCCTTGCTTTTCATTTGATCCATCGTAATGACGTTGTCAAAAAGCCGGGAAGCTTCGTTATGCAAGTATTGTTCATCCGCTTGCAGTGATTCGCTTAAATGCTGCACTGTAGTATGTATATTGCCGTTTTGGATTTTTAATAACGGAACAACTTTATTTCGAAAATAATTTCTGGTAAATTCCGTGCCTTCATTTGTCGGATCTCTTCTTGGAATAATGTTCTGTTGTTCGCAGTAGGTTTCAATTTCCCGTTTGCTAACGCCTAATAACGGACGTACAATCAACCCTGTCGCAAATCGGCGTTTTACAGGAATTCCCGCCAGTGCTGTTGGATTGGCAGTCCGGGTTAGTCCCATGAGCATTGTTTCCACTTGATCGTCACCATGATGTCCTAGCGCCAAGTAGCTGGCCTGATGCTTTTTCATTTGCTCAGAAAAAACCTGATATCGTAATTCGCGGGCTGCAACCTCCGTTCCAACCTTTCTCGTTAATTTATACGATGGCACATCCACAAAGGTTCCATAAAATTCAATATTCCATTTTTCACACATTTCTTTTACATAAGTAAGATCTGCTTCCGATTCAGCACCGCGTAACTGATGGTCGACTGAAACCGCGATGATACGAAGATTATAATCGGTTTGGATCGACCAGAGAAAGTGCAGAAGTGCCATTGAATCAGGACCACCGGATACACCAGCAAGTATCGTTCTATTATTTTCCAATAACCGATGTTTTTTGATAAATGCCATAACCGCTTCACGCATGCTTATCCATCCTTATTTCCTTTAGTAGAGGATGTTCAAAAGGTCCGGTAAAAATGACGCATCGAATTTCTCGGTCCTTTTTATCCTCCTTTTTGAACACGCACTTATAGCATAATACTACACCTATCGCTAAGGAAGTAAAAGTGATGAGAGATAGTAGACTAGTGACAGAATGAAAAGTCCTGTGAGTTCCACTATGACTGGTCCTTGCTTGGCAGTCCGCTGTCTCCTTGTGCTCCGCTTAACCGTATGTCCCCTTTGTGCCAGATAGATCGTACTAGCCAATTCCTTTTTCATTTGTGCACTAGATTGATATTTTCCCTGAATCGCTTTTTTTAAGCATGATCGGTACATTTTTAACGATTGAGCTTCATGCAACTTTGTAATGAGTTGTTTTTCCGGGTTCGCCCCGCGATTAAATCGTTTAGGGAAATATATAGCTAAAAAAACCATGACAAATGCAAACAGATCATAGCTTGGTTCAGCCCGCCTTGAACCCATTCCCCAATAACCCCGATCGTAAAACTCCGTATATTCCTTAATCGCCCTGCCTATCTGTGTTGTTCCCCCGACATCGACCCAGCGAACTTTTGGCGGGGAAGATGTAACAAGCAGATTATCGGTTTTCAAATCACCAAATACCCAACCAGACTGATGGAGCCTCTCCAAGTCGTCTAATAACTGCAGCATGAAAACACCAATCCACTCACTGCCGTTTCGTTTCATAAAACTGGTAATGCTTTCTCCCTGCAAATATTCCATCACGTAAAATGCATATTTTATCCCTTGAGGTGTCTCCCAATCATCAACATCGAATAAAGAAGGCCCAAGACGATTCCCTTGGACCTTGGCTAGTGATTTTAGTACATTTACTTCCATCGTCATCGATGTACTATTATCACTGATTTTTAATGCTCGGTTTTTTCCATTGTGCGCACATAGATAAACAGATCCAATTGCACCACTTCCCAATTTACGTTTGATGACATAATGATGCTGGTGCCACTTCCCTTTTATGGTCATACCCGGCTGTAATTCAATACCCTGCTTCTTCCACGTCTGATTCATCTTCATTTTCAAAGCCCCTTAACAAGCTTTTTTTGCCAAATTGATACATCGCTTCCCGGATAGCTGGTCCTGTTGGTGTAATGCCTCCACTGGTCAGCTTCGGGAAAACAGTTGACACTTCATCCAGTTTTGGTGACCAATCAAATACCTTTTGAATACTATTCCGCTTACCAGGAAAACTGTAAATACAGAAACGATTACGACCAATACGGGCATTTAAACTAATCGACAAATCAATTAATGCCTCTTTAACCGTTGGAAGTTTATCATGCATGCTCGCACTCGTGTCAACAAGAACAAGCACCTCCAAGTCACATGTTTCTCCCATGTCTTCCACAACTTCCATTATTTCCCCGCGTTTTTCCGGTTCCAGGTCTTCCATCGTTTGTTCGGAACCAAGAATTTGCTTTAATTCCTGATTAACAAAACCTTGCAATGTTTGCGTCATTGCCTGTTTTGTTACCATTTGTACGGTCTGTGATAATGATTGCTTATAAACTAACTGGCTTACACCGCCACCAGAAAGGGCAATATCCTCAACTTCTTTTAATCCTTCTGATTCTTCTGTTTGATCATCGTCCAAAATCCCAATAACATTAACCGTAATGCCTTGCCGGGAAGCAATATTCGCTGTTGCCGCAGGATCTTCTCCCCGATTCGAGCAACCATCCGTTATTAATAAAATCTGTTTCAACGTCCCTTTTTTCACAAAAGTCCCTCCCAACTATTCCAGTACCAGCTTCACCAGAATAGGAAGGGAATATACATTTTAAAAGCGGAAGCGCCCGTTAAGACGGTCAACGTTGGCTGTTGATGTGACGTGCCTGGTCGTACTTCCCCTTCATCCCCATCACTGTGCTTCCTTGGCATATGCCGGGATACTTGCCCATTGTGGGGTGTTCTGTTTAATTTTGGCTACCATGACCGTCATATCGTCCTCAATTGCCCCTGACCTGGTACGAACAACTTCTTCCAGCAGCAAATCAGCGATTTCCTGTGGATCATCGGTACATATTTCACGGATTTTCCGTTTTAACCAGACATCTGTGTTTTCTACATGCTTTGGTCCGTCAAAAATGCCGTCACTCATCATAATTAATAAATCCTCCGCCTTTAATTGTTCACTGACAATGTCCACATCAAACTCTTGAATAATCCCCATCGGCAAATTACTTGCCTCAATTTTAATCATCTGCTCCCCCCGTTTGATGAAGCTTGGGGTCGAACCAATTTTTAAAAACCGGACAAACGCATTGTGCAAATTGATAACAGCAAGATCGAGCGTCGCATACATCTCGTCAGTCGATCGCAATGAAAGGATAGAGTTGATTGATTTAATCGCCACTTTTTCCGGAATGCCCGTCTGTAAAATCTGCTGCAGTAAACGTAATGTCTCCCCGCTTTCTTCATGAGCCCGTTTTCCATTACCCATTCCATCACTAATTGCCATGGCATACTTTCCCGCTCCAAGTTCAATTGTGGTAAAACTGTCACCAGAAATTAAACCACCACCTTTAGCAGCATTTGCTACTCCTGTTTCAATGATGAATTCCTTCGCAGAACCAAAAGCTAAATAACAATAGCCGTTCGGAAATGGTGAAATTTCCTCCTGTTTCACAATAATCATTTCATTTAAAATATCGGAAAGCACGGGAGCAATTAACTTTGGACCTTCACCACGATAATCATAAAACGAAACCGTCATTTCAATATCGACATTACCCTTGTCCAACCGGTATATATCAAGTTTTTCCAGAGCAATTCCCATATGATTCAGGGCATTGACAATCTGTATTTCCTGGTTTTCATGATGCTGTCTTTCTTTTAAAATTTCCTTGGCAAAGTTCTCCATGACCTCTGAAACACCTTGCAGCTGATCAGCAACAAACCGCTTACTCTCCATCACTTGTTTTTTTAGCTTCTGATTCGCCTCAAAGAATGACATTTCTTCCTTCATTGTGTCCATTACCTTTTTTGATTTCACACAATGATTGGCGAAGTCCCGATTTAATTTCCGGTTCGGTTCCTTTCCCTCCTCCAATTCATCTTTCATATCCTCCATTAATGAATAGGTTTTATCAAATTGCTGCTGCCAGCATTTGTTTTTCATAAAGCAGCTTTGACATGTCTTCTCGGTAACTTGGCTCAGGAAAAAGTCTGTCTCTCGTTTCCGGTCCATTTCCTCCTGGGGCAGCTCTTCCGCGTTTGTGAAGCTCTTTGACAGGGCCTCAAACACATCGGAAAACTGTTCTACCCGTTTAGCAGTAACATTGCGCACCTTCTGCAAATATTGTTCCTGCTCATTTGTATATTCCTCTGTACCGGGAATATAACGGGACAACCGTTTAAACCAGCTTGCCGGTGTCAGGATGAAAAACAGAATAGCAATAGACGATTCCATAATAGAAGGCACGAGTGAGGAAGCGTCGCCGTAAATTCCAACTAAAAACGTCCCAACCAGCAACCCAACACTAACTCCCACCTTCTTCCCTTCCTTCAGCAGTCCACCGAGCAAACCGGAAAAGGCAAGCAAGCTCATTTGATATAGATTGGCAACGTTTGCAAGGGAAAGAATCAGACCTGCCACGACACCGACCGTTGAACCAACTGCAGCCCCTCCGACAAAAGCAAGCAGCAGTACAAAATAGCGGGAGAATATCTGTTCAAATGATGCATCATACACCTCCCAGCCAATTGTCCCTGTCAAAATGGATGCAATTAAAATGATCATGCAAACAATTTCCTCATTTTTTAATGTTGGTTTATATCGTTTTGGTGATAATAGCGGAATGCTCTGCATAAATATAAGTACAAGCACCGTACCAAGCACCCCTTCAACAAATAAAAGCATCCACTCATACGATGTGAGCTGGCCAGCCATGGAATAAAAAAACAAACGTGGCGCAATCGTGGATAAAAACACAAAAAGCGGAATGATTACTTGTTGATTTTTGGCATTTTTAAACAAGCCAGCCAGAAATATAAATACAATCATGGCTAATGTAATAAAAACACCCTGATTCACGGAGAAACTTAATGCCCCGGCAATAATAGCAAGCATTACTTTAGCAGCCTTTTCTTTATGTACAAACCAGATCGTTGCTAAAAACGCGACCGCGAATGGCGAAACAACGGATAATATAACGGCTCGTCCCAGTAAAAAGCCAACAATAAAAAACAGCCACCCCTTTTCCAGCAAGATTCCTTTCACCCCGGTTGAAATCTTTCTTTTTACTTTATGAATGTTTTTTACCTCTTGTCCAAATGCTTTCGTATCCGCTCTCGGAATTGAATCGATCATATACAAGCCCTCCCTCTTTGGATCATTAAATCATAAGCTGGATTGTTTTTTTGTCAAAACAACAGAGTATATTCCAAAAATCGTTCGACTAAGTTTTTACAGGACTTGGGATTTTTCTACAAGCGCTAACGAAATCCTCAGGGAGCAGATGCTCATGCTTTTTCATTCTTTAACTGCTGCTCCCTTAAGTTATGAAAGATTATTACTTAAAAATTTACCGTGGATCTTTTCGTGTTTAACAGGAAAAGTTGTGTTTATTACTATCAGGATAACTCGAATAATGGATAAAACTTTCTGTGTGCGTATTATTTATTATTTGGAGGTAACACCGAATACGAAATATACACCATTTTCTACCTATTATGTAAATATAATCTCTGTATTGACACATCGGATTCGCTATTGTAATATATCATTTGTGACTTATTTAGGCGGCGTAGCTCAGCTGGCGAGAGCGTACGGTTCATACCCGTGAGGTCGTGGGTTCGATCCCCTCCGCCGCTATTACAGAGATCAGAGAACAGAAACCTGAGATCAGAGGGTTTGAAGATCGGCAGTCGCTGATTCCTTTCTTACACAATAATACTTGCTTTTGATTTATAATGAATACTTGAGGTTAGAAAAAAGTCGGCTATATATGCCGACTTTTTTTATATTATAAAAGGAATCGGCGTTTTGCCGATTCCTGCTAATCCGATTTCTGGCTTCTGATCTCTGACTTCCGATTCTATATATTAAAATGAAAATCGACCCTCTAGCCGATTTCTTCAATCTGGCTTCTGAACTCCGACATCCGAAATAGACAGCAGTTGCTATCCTCTTTTTGCACCTCGACCCCCACGTCTGGATTCCGTGTGCTTCTTTAAAGAGGCTAAACGGTCTTCAGAATCTTTGAGAAAACGATTCATTTTTGATTCAAATGATTCCGTGCGCTCACGGGTGTTCCTCTGGCGTGCAGGTCTATCTTTTGCTTTCTTAATCGATAAACCGATCTTGCCATCCTTTTCGACATTAATCACTTTCACCTTAACCTCGTCCCCGACACTAAGATGTTCATTAATGTCTTTCACATAGTTGTCGGCAACCTCACTAATATGAACAAGGCCAGTTTTACCTTCTCCAAGCTCAACAAAGGCCCCGAAATTAGTGATACCTGTTACCTTTCCCTGCAGCTTGCTGCCTACTTCGATTGACATAAAAAAAATGCTCCTCCTTAAAGAATTAAATATATAGTTCTAATATATTATAGCTAAGCATATGAAAGCGTGTCAATAAGATGGATCCTCGTCAGGAATTTTGAAGATGGTTTCCCCCTCATCAGAGAAAAAATAGTTTGTCCGGGCAATCTCCAACACATAATCTTCATCTTTTAACAGGTTAATTTCTTCGGTAAGGTTTTCCTCTTCCTTTTTCAACGTAGTCAATTTATCCTGCAGCTCTGTATATTGTTCCTTTTTTTCAGCATGAAGTGTACGCTGTTTAACATGGTATGCAGCCATACTGCCAATCGTGATGATTACTACAATAGAAAATAACGCTAGACGACGAATCAGACGCTTCTTTTTCTTCTTCTGTCTTTCTATGTATGCGTCATATTGCTGCATATAGTGTGAATCCAGTCTTGTTACGGTTTTTTTCTTTGTCGGCAAAGCCTGCTACCTCCTTTTAAACTTTAAATACTCCAAGCCCTTTTTACATATATTCTTTATTGTACTATAAAATCCTGCTGTTTTGTGTAAAAAATTTTGGATACTTTTTGGCAGCAGACGATAAATCAGATAAATTACCCATTTTATCGGGAAAATGATAACCTTAGCTATAAAAAGGAGAATCGATATGACGAGCTGAACGACAAACAGAATTAATGTTATTACTAATTGTATAAGGTATTTTACCGGGGTGATAATTAATGTTTGGATCAGCTTTTCCAAAAAGTGATAGCAAGCTGCAATTACACGGATAACATATTCCAGTAAACGTTTATAGGCGTGAGCAGCCAGTGCCTGGTATGCAGCAAAACCCAGTAAAAGCGCTAAAAACACATAAAAGCGTAATTCGCCAGCATTGACACGGAATAACACATAAAATAACAGCAAAACCTGTGACAGCCAAAAGGTAATCTCCATAAAATAGCGTAAAAATCGATTTTCTTTCCAATGTGGCTGAAAACGACGAAATGTCTCTTGAATGATCCCCAAATAAAAGCCGCTTATCACCATGACAATCATCGTCATGAACTGGACATCGAGTGTCATCGAAATAGCTTGCTAAAGAATCCTTTAGCTTTCTCCTGGTGTTGTTCATCTACATAGGAGAGCTCATATATTTTCCCTTTTATCGAAACTAGTCCTTCACCAACATCAAGATTTTTCAATTGCAGGTTTTGTCCGCGGATGATTAGGAACCCCATTACCGTTTCCAGTAGAAATTCTTCATTATCAAAACTGTCTACCTCTTTAACACCTGAGATTTCCAAGTTTTTTCGGTTATTAATCTTTACGTAATGATCTTGTTGCACACGTTGTACGGAATCTTTTTCATAATAATTCATACCTTGTCCCTCCTTGTCATTATTAACCTATGATAGATTGGACAAGGATAGAACTTAACTTTTCTTTCCTTTTTGCACACACTTTTCTAATAGATAATAAAGTATAAAAATCTAGGCTCTATTCTGCTCATACTAGAGTAGGCCACGTCCGGCTCCAGCGCCTTTGTTCGTTTCATACAATCATTTGGTGTCTTTAGGAACTTCCTCTTTTAATACTTTGTACAATGTTTCTGCTTCGTCCTTCTTTACTGTTTCTTTCAGTGCAGTTACTTCAATTGTTACAAGTTTCTGCCCAAACTGAATAACGAGCTTATCGCCTACTGTTACATTGGACGCTGCTTTTGCTTGATGGCCATTAATCGTAATCCGTCCTTTATCAGCAACTTCCTTTGCCAGTGTCCGGCGCTTAATTAATCTGGATACTTTTAAAAATTTGTCAAGACGCAAATTGATCACTCCTCAACCTTTGCTTGATTCCAATACTTGTCCATTTCACGCAAACTCGCTTGATTAATGTCTTTATTTTCTTCATGAAGCCGTTTTTCAATATAGGAAAACCGTGAAATGAATTTTTGATTGGTTCGATTTAAGGCGATTTCCGGGTTCACCTTATAATACCTCGAAATATTCGCCAGCACAAACAGAACATCACCCAATTCCCTTTCTATTTCTTCTTGGTTCGCTTCTCCAATAGCCTCTTGCACTTCAGCAAGCTCTTCATTCAGTTTTTCCCACACACCATCATTGTTTTCCCATTCGAACCCAACTTTACCTGCTTTTTTCTGCAATTGATAAGCTTTAGCAAGCGCTGGTATACGCTTCGGAACACCATCCAATACCGATTTACGCTGTTTGCCCTTTTCCTCCTGCTTTAACGCATCCCAATTTGTGTAAACATCAGCAATAGAATCCGCTTTTTTATCACCGAAAACGTGCGGATGGCGATGGATCATTTTATCCGTTATTGACTTGATCACATCATCAACTGTAAAATAACCGGCATCTTCCCCGATCTGACTGTGCAGCATGACCTGCAGAAGAAGATCACCCAATTCCTCGATGATTCCTTCATCATCCCCTGCGTCAATCGCATCAATTAATTCATACACTTCTTCGATGGCATACTCCCGTAATGACTCATGTGTTTGTTCCTTATCCCATGGGCAGCCCTTTGGACCACGCAGTTCCGCGATCACCTCACGTAACCGGTTAAACGTATGGTGCAATTGCTTCTGTGGTACTGGTGGAATATAAACACTTGTCAGATTGCTGATTTCCATTACATGATCAAGCTCTGTAAGCGGGATGGTCGTCATTTTTTCCTGATTACTGCCTGCAGCTTCGACAATGGTAATTTGATAATCTGCTGGAAGATCCTCTAGCAGCTCAAGTTTAACCTCTGAGGCAATAAAACGGTCGTAAACCTGACAAAAGATTATGTGATGCTGATAATCGAGCTGGCTTCGCTTGAATGAAGTAGCATCAACAAATTGGAACCCGTCAATCGGGTCAATTGCAAGTCCGGTGAACAAATCATCCAAATAGCTTTGTCCGCCCGCAACAGTTACAGCAGTATCGTTCCGTTCCAATAGCAGCTGGACTGTTTTTTCAGCAAGCATTGGATGTCCAGGAACAGCATAAATAACTGGCGATTCTAATGAATGTTCGACCAATTTTTCTGTAATTTCCTGATAGACATCACGAAAATGTTCTTTGGATTCATACACCTCGTCGAAGGACACGAAACTAACTCCTTCAGCCTGTAAAGCTTCAATGACCGGGTGTTTCATCGTCCGGACATAGATCTCTTTCGTTGTATTTGTTAATTTTTTATAGATCCCAAGTGGCAGTTGGTCGATATCTCCTGCACCCAGGCCAATAATTTCAATTTTTTGAACCACGTTTTCTCCTCCCTTTATGTAACTGAACTAAAAATGAGGAAAATGGCAGCATCATCAATTCCTCTTCCGTAAATGCCTTGTTTTTTAGTAGTAAAACTAGATAAACAGCTGCACCTGATAATACGACAAATAAAACATAAATAAGTAATCCAAAACGAGAATAGGTAAACAAATGAATAGAAAAATCAATAAGCAAAAGATATATAGCCATCCCAAGGCCAGAAATGATAAGAGCCCGCCAATTTAAGGTTTTCCAAAACAATAAATCAGGCAGTTTGCGTTTTAACTCGATCATAACCAATCCACTAAGAATCAGTAAGCTGATCACAGTAGCAATTGCACTTCCTGTGATACCCAATAATGGGACAAGCACCTGATTAGCAATCCATTTTATAAAAAATGCAATGAAAATAAATGCTGCTGTTCGTTTCAAATATCCTAATCCCTGGAGAATGGAGGACGCGGTAATGGCAATCGAACAAAGAACTATCGCCATAACCAGAATACGTAAGCTGGCAGTCCCTTTATCATTTTGAAACAATAACATATTTGCATCCGGAAAAATAATGATCAATCCGATTGTTGCACCAACTGCTAAATAAAAACTGAATTTCAGTGTACTGCGAATATAATGGTGGAATTGAATCGGATTTGCTTCCAGCTTTTGTTTGGAAATGGAAGGAATCAAGGCTAATGCAAAAGAGGAGCCAATCACCGTTCCAAGCTGAATTAATGGTTGTCCCCTGTCAAATACCCCTTTGGCCGCCATCGCCTCATGCTGTGAGAGGCCGTATTCCATCAAGCCAGGGACCAAAGTAAAGGCATCCGCAAATTGAATAACCAGTAATAGCATATGATTCAAAGCGGCAATGACACCAAAAATAAGCAGTGTCTTCAAATAAAACCCCCAAGGAATAGGAAACGATCCACTTCCAATTGGCTTATGTTTTAAAAAATAGACCCCCAGAACGACGAAGGCCATAACTGATCCTGCAATCGAAGCAATTGCCGCGGCTATGCCAATTTCATAAATATTTTTTCCTGTACCTGTGAGCATAGCTGCTGCAAAAATAATCATAACAACACGTACAGTTTGTTCACCAATTTGCGATAATGCAGTTGGCGTCATTTGATAACTACCTTGAAATACCCCCCGCAATAATGCTGTTAAAGGGATCAGCAAAAAGGCAAAAGCCGTATATTCGAGCCCGGTTTCCAAGTGAATGTTTCCCATCCATATGGCGATCTCATGGGCATTTAAAAACAGAAAAAGAAATATTGCACCATTTACGACAAATAATATGGATAAGATCGGTATATAAAAACTGCTGTACGATAGCTGTCTGTCCTTAGCCCCTATTTCAACCGCCATTTTTGCTATTGCGGGTGGGAAGCCATATAACGATAAGACGAGGGCAATTCCGAGAAATGGATATACTTGCTGATAAATGTAAAACCCGATATCTCCCGTCAGATTTTGCAAAGGGATCCGATACCCCGCACTTAAAACTTTACTGATAACACCAGCCATTGTTAGGATTAGTGCACCTTTTACTAATTTATTTGATTCATTGCCATCCATGACAAACGCCTTTCTAACACGAACTTCATTTCAAACTTATTATAGCATATGAACGGGCCTGTCTAATAAAGCTGGACGATTATTCCTTTAAGACATCTTCCATGATGGTTCAGCAACTTTCGTTGAAACTTCAGTAACTTTCGTCAAAACCTCAGCACTTTTTAATGAAACTTCGGCAACTTCCAGTAGGACTTCAGCACTTTTCCCAATTACGCATATTATTATCCAAAAAAAATCAGCGCAACCTTCTACGCTGATTTTCCTGTTTGTTCATCACTGATTATTCCATCTGCTTTGCCAAGAAATTGGCTGCTGTTTCGATCGCCTTTTGTTCGACATTGCTAAGTGCTTTACCATCCTTTGCATACATCATAACACAACCGATAGGATCACCGTTTGCAATAATTGGATTAACACAATAGGAGGTCAACTCTTCTTCCCTACCTTCCAGAATTTCCAAAGTGGACTTTTCGGTTTCGAATAAAACCGAGCGATTCTCGATAGCCTTTTCCAGTTTTGTACCAATATTTTTATTTAAGTAGTCTTTTTTGGAATCTCCCGCAACTGCGATAATTTCATCACGGTCGCAAATGATTACCGGGTAATTTAGGGAATCGAATAGTGCTTCAGCATATTCTTTTGCAAAGCTGCCCAGTTCATTTATTGGTGAGTATTTTTTTAGGATGACTTCACCTTCTCTGTCAACAAATATTTCTAATGGATCTCCTTCGCGTATACGCAATGTTCTTCTGATTTCCTTCGGGATTACTACTCTTCCTAAATCATCAATTCGACGTACAATTCCTGTTGCCTTCATTTTTATGAAGCCTCACTTTCCTATGATGATCGTCTCTGGTACCATTTTTCACTTCTATTCTTAGCAAAATTGGGATAAGTAATATGGTTGTTGTTTGGTCTATTGGTTTGTTGTTTAATCTTTCCCTTTAAAGCTAGATACTTTCATAAAGTGAAAAAAGCACCAGTTGTGGTTTTAGTATAATTCATCTGGTAAGAACTATGCATAAAACACATTTTTTTCTAATTTTCGCGATCCACAGTGGATAGTTGTTTAATAAATTCTGTAACAACCTCGTATCGTTTATGTTTCACTTCGCTTGGCCATTTATATACGATCTTCAATTTTTTATTTTCTGTTCCAAGCTGGATACCGCGGCCAAATGTATTAGCTAAAGTGAATAGTTTTGATCCGTCAATCCGTTGGCTGCGTTCCTCGTCGACAAGCAACTCGATTTTATTGTTTTTCTCATTTATCGATTCAACCCTTTCCTGTTTCGCATACATTTTCATTGTCGAAACAATGAACAGATGCTCCACTTCTCCTGGATAATCCCCGAACCGATCGATTAATTCTTCTTGTAAATCTGCAATGTTTTCGGCAGAGGCAAGACTTTGAAAGCGCTTATACATATCAATTTTTTGCTTCTCATCTTTAATATAAGATTCCGGAATATAGGCATCAAGTTCAAGGGAAAGCTCTGGTTCAAAGACTTTGATTTCATCTAATTCTTTGCCTGCCTTGCGTGCATCAATAGCATCCTTCAACATTTGCGAATACATATCGAAACCAACAGAATCAATAAAGCCATGCTGCTGGGCGCCTAATAGGTTACCAGCACCGCGGATCGACAAATCACGCATCGCAATTTTAAATCCGGATCCAAGTTCAGTGAATTCCTTAATTGCTTGCAGACGCTTTTCGGCAATTTCTGTTAATACTTTATCCCTTTGGTATGTGAAATACGCATAGGCAACACGATTGGATCGTCCCACTCGGCCTCTTAGCTGATACAGTTGACTTAATCCCATACGATCGGCATCATAGACAATTAATGTATTAACATTTGGAATATCTACACCCGTTTCAATAATCGTGGTACTAACTAAAACATCGAATTCCCCTTCCAAAAAGCCAAACATAACACTTTCAAGCTCTGTCTCGTTCATCTGGCCATGCGCAATCCCAACCTTGGCATCATCGACAAGCATGCCTATTTCCCGGGCAATACGGTCAATATTCTCAACACGATTATAAAGGAAAAACACTTGGCCCCCACGAGCCATTTCCCGTTCAATTGCCTCCCTGATGAAAACCGGATTATATTCCATTACATATGTTTGGATTGGAAAGCGGTTTTCTGGGGGTGTCTCAATAACAGATAGATCACGGACACCTAACATCGACATATGCAATGTTCTTGGAATTGGTGTAGCTGTTAATGTTAAAACGTCGACATTTGTTTTCAGCTGCTTAATTTTTTCTTTATGTTTCACACCAAACCGCTGCTCCTCATCAACAACGAGCAAGCCAAGGTCCTGATAGTGTACATCCTTTGACAATAGACGATGTGTCCCAATAACAATATCGACCAGACCCCTGTTTAATCCGTCCAGTGTTTCCTTTTGCTGTTTTTTCGTCCGGAATCTGCTGAGTAATCCAATATTAACGGCATGACCCTGGAACCTTTCGCGAATTGTTTCAAAATGCTGCTGTGCCAAAATGGTTGTCGGAACTAAAATGGCCACTTGTTTCCCATCGGCAACCGCTTTAAACGCTGCACGAATCGCCACTTCCGTTTTGCCGTATCCCACATCCCCACACAACAAACGATCCATTGGCCGTGATTTTTCCATATCCTGTTTAATTTCCTCAATACATCTCAACTGGTCATCCGTTTCCTGATACGGAAAGGAGGCTTCAAACTCACGCTGCATTTCAGTGTCCTTTGAAAACGCATAACCTTTTCTTGCTTCCCGTTCCGCATAAAGCTTGATGAGATCGTCAGCAATATCTTCTACCGATGATTGTACTTTTCGTTTTACCTTCGTCCATTCACTGCCGCCTAATTTATATAATTTAGGCTCTTTCCCTTCAGAAGCGACAAATTTTTGCACCAAATCAATTTGGTCAATGGGGACGTATAGCTTATCGTCCCCGGAATACTTGATAAGCATATAATCCTTGTGCAAATCATTCAGTTTAAGTGTTTCAATTCCCAGATATTTACCAATACCATGGTTCGCATGGACAACATAGTCACCAACACGTAGCTCCTGGTAGCTTTTTATTCGTTCCGCATTAGAAATTTTTTGTTTTTTCCGGGAACGTTTCGTTACTTTTTTGAACAGTTCATTTTCCGTGATCAGGACTAGTTTGTGCATTGGGAATTCGATACCACCACTAATATTCCCAATTGAAATTGTCGGTTTTTTAACTGGCAATGTTAATTGTTTTACAAAAGCTGCTTCAATATCATAATCAGCAAAAATGGAATGAATCTTCTCCGCACGTTTTTCATTCGGTGCTAATATTACAACGGAAAAGTTTCCTTTTTCCCAGCGCTTTAATTCATTTTTAAATAAATGCATTTGTCCGTGGAATTCCTGCATTGCCCTTGTGGACAAATTAATAATATTTTCCGGCTGTGTATTCGGAATATGACGTAAAAAAACAGACATATAAATTCGCTGCTGCTTTTGTACTTTATCGCCAATATCATGCCAATCAAAAGAAAACCGGTTCTGCTGCACCATTTGATTGGATGCCAAAAGACTGCTGTACCATTCGGCCTCCTCTGTATCCAAATGGGTAGCCGTTTCCTGGATTCTGCTCATTTCATCAAGTACAATCATGCCTTTATCTGGTAAATAATCTAACAAACTAGCAGGATCTTTGTAAAGAAAGCCACTATATTTCGCCATTTCCGGGAAACGTTCGAGATTTTTCAACCGTTCGATATCATGTTTAATTACTTCATTAAGCGTTTCTTTGGCTTCTTTCTTCTGCATTTTTTGCAGGGATTTTGCCAATGCTTCCTCTAAACGTTCAGCACCTGCAACTATATCCTCATCTGTTAGCAACAGCTCTGTAGCAGGGCCCACCTTTATTTCCTTTCGTTTTTCCAATGAACGTTGGGAATCGGCATCAAAATAGCGGATCGAATCTACTTCTTCATCGAATAATTCGATACGTATTGGATGTTCTTCCGTAACCGGATAAATATCAATAATCCCGCCGCGCATACTGAATTCCCCTGGTGTATTTACCATGGAAGCACGCTCATATCCCATATCTACTAATGACTGAACGCAGGATTTGATATCTATTTCTTTGCCAAGATTAAATTGCAATTGATATTTCAGCCAATAGCCTGACGGCGGCAGCATTCGTTTTAATGCGGCAACTGGGGCGATTAATATACCAGATTTCTTTTCTGTCCATTCCATTAACGCCTCTATGCGCTGACTTTTTAGTTCCGGACTTGCCACGGCAATTTCTGAGGCAATTAATTCATTTACCGGATATAAGTGAATGTCCTTATCCCTGTTAAATTCAGATAAATCATCATAGAGCTGCTGTGCCTGAGCCAATTGGTGCGTCACCAGCAGCATTGGTTTCTTTTTAGCCTCATTAATAATGGAGACAAGGATACTTCTGGCGGATCCTGATAAACCAGCAATAAGCTGTTCTTTCATGCCAATGGAAATCCCGTTTATAATTGATTGTATATCTTCTTTTGATTGTAAAAACCCATTAATCCCTTTCATCGTAAACCCCCGATTAAGCTAGAAATGCGTGTTCAAATGGTATACCGAATTGGGTCTTACAGGACCAAGGCGGTAGAGAAACAAGTAGGTGACCGAGCACGCTACTTATCCTTTGGTGCCATTTTGAACACCATCTTGAACCGCAAAAATGCCTTGGCTTAAGAACCAAAGCTATTTTTCCGTGGCTATTGTATGAAAAAATCCAACTCATGGTACTGTGGATTTGCTCCTAGAGACGCTTCGCAATTTTCGCAAATCGTCTTGATCTGAACATCCCCATTTTGCTGATAGTGAATCATTTCCCTTTTATCCTTTGCAGACAGTTTATCCAGACCAAGCATTGTCTCATCAACAAGCTGCTGATTTACCTCCCCGACGACATGTCCGCAATGCCTGCATTGATAGACGATAGACATAAGCATACCTCCTCGAATAAACATGGGGTACCATAAAGTTTATCCGGAAAGTCATTTTTTATACGTGAAGAAGCCGAGTCTATGTATGCACAAAACGCCTCCATAAAGTAATTTCGGAAAGGGGATCCCCGGTCTGGTATCATACTGGTATTATAATTATTCACTATATGTTTTATCTATTAAAATCATTCATAACTTCAATAAAAGGCTTATTTAGCCACTCCTGACAAGCGTCAGCTGCTTTATTTATACTTGCGGTAACAGCGTCTCTCTGTTCTTTCGGAAACGATCCCAGTACATAATCCACAACAGGAACCGGTTCATTCGGTCTGCCAACCCCGATACGGAGCCGTTTAAATTCTTTTGTACCTAAATGATCAATAATCGATCGAATTCCATTATGCCCTCCGTGACCGCCTTTTTGCCGTAAACGAATTTTACCCGCAGGAAGGTCCAGATCATCATAGATAACCAGCAGATCATCAACATTGATATTGTAATAGTCCATTAGTGGCCTGATCGATTCCCCGGAAAGGTTCATATAGGTTTGTGGCTTTAAAAAGACCACCTTTTCACCTGATATAGACTCCATCACATATTTACCATTAAATTTTGCTTTCGTCAAATCTGTTTGAAAACGATTCGCTAACTCATCGATTACCATGAATCCTATATTATGCCTTGTTTTTTTATATTTCCTGCCCGGATTACCTAATCCTGCGATACACTTCATTTTGTTTCTTCCTTTTCGGTAATTGTCATTTTGCTATGAACAAAGGCGCAAGCGCCCGTTTAGCGACGTATAGACTGGACTGAGCCGTAGGAGATAAAGGAAACACGGTGAGCTGGAAGCGAACCGATGTTGACTTATCGTACGGAGGCAAGGGAAGTCCACTAGTCGCTGGGCGCTGGAGCCGGACGTGGCTTACTCTGCTAAGAACAGAATAGAGCCTAAATTTATATACTTTCATTATCCTATATAAATTACCCTCCTATAAGAGCAAACTATCTTTAGGAGGGTGGTAACCATTATTTTAGTCTAAACTTACATGTCGTGCAGTGGAAACGAAAAAGACGTCCAGCATTATTCGGCATCGCCTTTACGGTCTACTAATTCCGGCTCATCATTTTCATCCGGTGCTTCTTCAACATCTTTTAATGTATCCGGTGGTACAATCGTTGCGATCGTCGTTTCCGGATCATCGAGAAATTGATATTCATTACGTTGCGGCAAATCAGCTATTGCAATACTGTCACCAATACCGAGATTTGATACATCTATACTGATTTCTTCCGGGATATTTCCAGGTTTTGCACGTACTTGCAACTCATAAAATGGCTGTTGCAAAACACCGCCTTCTTTCGTTCCATTTGCTTCTCCTTCTAATCTGAGTGGCACTTCAACATCCATTTCTTCAGCCATATTAACAACATAAAAGTCAGCATGCAGCAATTCATCTTTAATCGGATCTATTTGATAGTCGTGCAGCATTACATCAACTGGTTTATCATTTTCAACATCAAGGGAAATGATTGTATTTCTTCCTTCGTCACGAACGGTTTTAATTAACGCCAAGCTATCTACGGCAATTGATTTTGCCTCTTTTGCCTTGCCATAAACAACTGCAGGGACTTGTCCATTTTCTCTGATTGCCTTTGTAGTTGATTTTTTATGGTCTTCCCGGTTTAATGCTTTTAACTTTACTGCCATGTTCATCATCCTCCAATTATTTAAAACTTAAGCGCTGTTAAGTCTTTTGCCAGAATCATGTTTCATTCTTCGATGTTTCTATCAAAACATTCCATATAGATATTTCCCGAATTAACATTTTTCTAAACCTTAATCGAACAGGATACTTACAGATTGCCGTTCATGAACCCGAATAATTGCTTCGCTCATAAGTGGGGCTACTGACAATTCTTTAATTTTAGCAATTCGTTTTTCCTTGGGAAGCGGAATCGTATTGGTGATCACCAGCTCTTTAATTTTTGAGTCATCGATACGTTCAATTGCAGGACCTGATAAAACCGGATGTGTACAGCAGGCATATACCTCTTTTGCCCCATTCTCAATTAATGCATTCGCCGCTAATGTAATCGTTCCGGCTGTATCGATTATGTCATCAATTAATATTGCTGTCTTTCCCTCTATATTTCCTACAATATTCATTACTTCAGCAACATTTGGACGTGGTCTGCGCTTATCGATAATACCAATTGGCGCCTTTAAGCGGTCAGCCATTTTACGGGCACGGGTAACTCCCCCATGATCTGGTGAAACAATAACAATATCTTCGAGGTTTTTTTCTTCAAAGTAACTGGAAAGGATTGGCACACCTTGCAAGTGGTCAATCGGCATGTCAAAAAACCCTTGTATCTGCGGTGCATGCAAGTCGATTGTGATCATCCGGTCAGCACCTGCTGTCTCCAGCAAATTGGCGACAAGTTTTGCGGTAATTGGTTCTCGGGCACGAGCTTTACGATCCTGTCTTGCATACCCGTAATAAGGCATAACAATGTTGATCGATTTTGCCGATGCACGTTTTACCGCGTCAATCATAATCAATAATTCCATGATGTGTGTATTGACCGGCGAAGAGGTTGATTGAACGATATACACATCGCAGCCGCGAATGCTTTCCTCAATATTAATTTGAATTTCTCCATCACTAAATGCCGATACCGTACATTTACCAAGTGTGGTTCCAATATGATTTGCAATTTCCTCTGCCAATTGCCGATTGGAGTTTAAGGAAAATACCTTTAAAGATGGATCCTTATAGCTCGATGTCATGAAAAAAACCTCCGTTAACCTTTTTGTCTGTTTTTCAGCTTTGTAGCATAGCCTTCTTTGTTGGTTTGTCTGGCCCGTGCCACTGACAATGATTCCTCTGGTACATTTTTCGTTATGGTCGACCCTGCCGCTACATATGAGCCCTTTCCTATGGTAACTGGTGCTATTAAATTGGAATTGCAGCCTATGAAAGCATCATCTTCAATGGTTGTTAAAAATTTATTTTTCCCATCGTAGTTGACCGTAATCGTTCCACAGCCTACATTTACATTACTGCCAACTTTCGCATCACCAATGTAGCTCAAATGAGAAACTTTACTTTTCTCAGCAATAGAGGATTTTTTTACCTCGACGAAATTGCCAATCTTTACTTCATTTCCGATCAAAGCCTCAGGTCTAATATGGGCGAATGGGCCAATTTGTACTCGGTCACCAATTTTGCTGTCTTTCGCGACACTTTGTCTAATGACTGTTTCTTCACCTACCAGACAATTGGTAACCTCGGTATGTGGCCCGACAACAGAATTTGCTTTAATAGTAGAGGATCCAGCAATAATGGAACCCGGATGGATGACTACATCTTGTTCGATTACCACATCAGGCTCGATATAGGTGTTATCCGGATCAATAATTGTCACACCGTTTCGCATATGATTTGCATTAATCCGTTTTCTCATGATTTTTTCAGCCTGTGCTAGTGCAACCCGATCATTCACTCCCAAGGTTTCATCATAGTCAGGTGTTAAACATGCACTTACCTTCTCCCCATTATTCCGAATAATTCCAATCACATCCGGCAAATAATATTCACCCTGGGCATTGTCATTTGATACTTTCTTTAATGCTTGAAAAAGTGTTTGATTATCAAAGCAATATGTACCTGTATTAATTTCGTTGATGCAACGTTCCTTTTCGCTTGCATCTTTATGTTCAACTATTTTTTCTACCTCACCATTGTTGTTGCGGATTACTCTGCCATATCCTGCAGGGTCAGGTGCCTTGGCTGTCAAAACTGTCGCTTTAGCTCCTGTCTGTTCATGATGCTCAAAAAGTGCCTGATAGGTTGCACTAGTAATTAATGGTGTATCACCGCATACAACAATTGTTGTGCCATCCTTATCCTTCAGCAATTCTTCCGCCTGTTGAACGGCATGCCCTGTTCCCAACTGCTCTTTTTGAACAACGTACTGGCATTCATTACCAATTTGTTCCATAACTTTATCAGCGCCAACACCGACAATCGTCACAATCTCATTTAAATTAACGGATTTTATTTGATTGATTACATGCTGCAACATTGGCCGTCCTGCAACCGGATGAAGTACTTTATAAACGTTCGATTTCATCCTGGTGCCTTGCCCCGCGGCAAGAACGATGCAAAAGCGTTCTGTCATGAGGAAACCTCCATTCTATTATCCATTATGAATATATCTCAAAAAGTAGATTATTTCAACACATAGAGGCCGTAGAAGGTTTCGTTTCCGGTAGCCGGATTGGCCAAAATTACGGAGCAGCCGATTTCATTGGATTTTCTGTAAATATTCCAATTTATGTTAATATGGCTTTATTAGAAAACTTGGCATTCGCCAAGCCTTTGGGCGAATGCCTTAGTTGCACTTATGCAGGATAAGAAAGTTTATACTTTCTCACCTGCCAAAAAAAGAGACTAATCCATCGCAGATTAGATCTCTTGTTGTCCTGCACTTTTACGAAGCGCCTGCTTCCTCATATTCCATTTCTTCACCGGCTTGGCGATATTGCTCTAAAACGGCATCCTGAATTTTCGCACGGGTACTGGAATTAATTGGATGCGCAATGTCCCTGAATTCCCCGTCTGGTGTGCGCTTCGATGGCATAGCCACAAACAATCCATTATTTCCATCAATAACACGGATATCATGGACGACAAACTCCTGATCTAACGTAATCGAAGCAATCGCACGCATTCTCCCCTCTGTAGCAACGCGGCGTAATCTAACGTCGGTAACTTCCATGATGTTTCACCACCTTTTCCCTTTTAGAGGATGTACCAAAAGTCCGATGAAAATGACCATCAATGTTTTTGATTAACTTGTTTCCTACACCACCACGAACTTTGATGCGCAGGACTACCAGTGTTGGTCTTGCAACAAGACGTCGCGAAGTAGCCAACCTCAGTCACTTTATCTTCCTTTTTGAACATACTCTTTTTAAACTTATTACCAATATTCAACAAAAAGTTAATAATTCCTGCTTAATATTAAAAAAAGTTTAAATAATTAATACATAAAAAGTTGGATGAAACATCTATTTGGATAATAGTCCCAGCTGACAAATTAGTTTTTGTCAGCTGCCCTATTTTCATTTGCCGGTTTATTTTCCTGATCGATAATATTACCTGGCAAGACTTGAATTTGTTTCTGTTTTATATCTACATTTTTTATTTTGATTAATGATGTATAACTTTCCACTACACGATCTTCCTCTTCATCATCTGCTTCTGCCAGAACGCCAATTGCTTTAACATTCGCATTAAATTCTTCAAGCAGACTTGTCATCCCTGTGATCGTACCACCGGCTTTCATAAAATCATCAACAATACAAACATTTGCACCTTCCTGCAAACTTCGCTTAGGAAGCACCATTGTCTGAACCTTTCGTGACGATCCGGAAACATAGTTAATACTAACGGATGATCCTTCTGTTATTTTCGGATCTCTCCGTACAATCACAACCGGAACATTTAAAACGGAGGCAACGGCATATGCCAGTGGAATCCCTTTTGTTGCCACTGTCATTACTACGTCTATTTCCAGTGGGGAAAACGTCGCTGCCAACACACGGCCTATTTGTTTAACCATCTTTGGATCCCCTAAGATATCGCTCATATAGAGATAGCCGCCAGGAAGAATCCGATTTGGATCCGCCAACGTATTCATAAGCTCGGCAATAAACTGCCCGCTTTTTTCTTTGGCATAATCCGGTATATATCGTACACCACCTGCCGCACCAGCAACCGATTGCAAGTGTCCAAGGCCTTCCTGCTTCAATACCCTGTCAATGATAACCAAATCTTCGCTGATGGAAGATTTTGCTGCATCATAAATATCAGCAAAATAGGGCAGCGACGTATGTTTTTTAGGATTTTCCAAAAAATAATTTGTTAACGAGACTAACCGATCACTTCTTTTCATAACACTACACCTCTAAAACCGAATATTTACTTTAAAATATACCACTTTTATACGTGTTTTATCAAGATTAGCGGTGGTCAAGTAAGCGGACAATATAGACTTCTTCGCAAAATCCTCTTAACCCGTTATAAATTCGTTTCGCCTTGCTATAATGTTCAACAAGCCCAACAATTGTGGGGCCGCTCCCGCTCATTACCACACCGTTCGCCCCTGCTTGTACCATTTTTTCCTTGATGCGCTTCACATTAGGGTGTAAACAAAAAGTGATATTCTCCAGTGCATTTCCGATATTTTTACATAGCTTAATAAAATCATTTGCTTCGATCGCCTTGATAATTTCATTTGTATTCGGATGACTAAGTTCTTTAATGCTTACTTTTTGAAAAACACCTCTTGTTGATACACCTATGTTTGGTTTTGCTAAAATCACGTAGCAAGATGGAGGAGGAGGCAGTTCCCTAATTTTTTCACCGTGTCCAGTTGCCAGCGCAGTCGTACTGTATACACAAAAAGGAACATCGGACCCAATACTTTCTCCTAAAGCTGCCAGCTCCTGCGGTGAAGCATTAACTGACCACATCCGATCAAGTCCACGCAACACAGCCGCTGCATCGCTACTTCCACCACCAAGTCCTGCAGAAACGGGGATATTTTTTTCTATTTCAATCCGTACACCTTTATTAATATGGTATTTATCTTTAAAAGCTAACGCGGCTTTATACGCCAAATTCCGCTCATCATTCGGTACATATTGATTATCCGCTGACACCTCTATACGATTTTCGGCTAAAGGATATAGTGCGATGCGATCCATTAAGTCGATGGCTGTCATGATCATCTCCACCTCATGAAAGCCATCATCACGCTTCCCCAGCACATTTAATGATAAATTAATTTTAGCCGGCGCCCTCTCAAAAAGAACCATCTCCGTCACCCACTTTATAAAACTATACCAAATTGTATCATAAAATGAAATGTGGAGGCGACTGCTTTGGGGGTGTTCGACGATAATGGTTTCGGGGTTCGAGATGTTTTCACACTCCAAGTAAGTGCATCTATCCCGGAGTAGTGATTATTGAAAAAGGCAAACCCCCAATTAGGGTCTGCCTCCTTGTTGCATGTTCTGCTCAGCTATTTCAATCGCCCGTTTCACCATGTTACCAGCATCTCGAGCTTTGATGCCGCCCCAGCCTTCTTCTTTTACTGTGTCGTAAAAACCTAACTCTTTGGCAATTTCTTCCTTCAATTGGTCTGACATAATTCCACGTCTGCCCATGAAAGAACTCCCCTTTCTAATGTGAGCTTTTTTCTTACGACATTTATAGCTTTCACCGACAAGCAAAACATACACCCGTTATTTGTATGTAAAAGAGGAAATAATTAATCCTTTACGTCTTCATAATATGCAAAAAGCAGTAAACATGATGTCTACTGCTCCATTACCATCGCTTTTCTGTCATCCTGAAAACTTAGTTCTACTGTCTCTGTTAAAACGTCTGCATAGCTGTATGAAACACGTTCGAATGCGTTCTCGTCTTGATCAAGTTCAACAATGAAAACAGAAGGATACGTTTCTGCCAGCACACCGCACCGTTCAATTGTTTTCCTTCTCCCTCCATTGGCTCTTAGCCTTAACCTTTTGCCTTTTTGACACTCAAGACCTTGCTTAATTTCGATTAATGTTTTTGCCACTATACTCCACCTCACTAAATATATGATACCACATGCTTGTATAATAGTCAAATGAAACTTTTTATTATAACAGTATACCTTTTTTCATGTCAACAGCGAAAATCAAATATCTGCATTATTATTTCGTAAATGTTAAAAAAATATGTATGACAATTTAAAATTAATCTTGGCTGATGCTGAAAAACACCAGCCGTAATTTATCAGGACCAGCTTTGCTTTTATTTTTCAGTTTTCCATCGGTTCCTGGTCTTCCTCAAGATATGGCATCCCGGTCCGAAGCAAGCCTCTTGTTTCAATACCGCCCATTCCTTTTTCACCTGTTAAGGTATTCCGTAATGCATCCCAGACACCAACCTTTTCCATAAACGGGGTATAGGCGATTTTCGCCGCTATATAGACCGGGTCAAGCGCATGTATGTTAATTCTGGATGGAGAGCTGGCAAAGTTTGCCCCGGCCCGGATAAGTGATTCAAAATGGGACTGGCATGCCCCCGCAAAAATAACAAGCTGATCCAATTGAGGGATAATTTGCCTTGCCTCTCGAACCGTCTCGGCAAAATACTTTGAATGACGGTAGGCTCGGAGGTCATTCTTCAATCCTTTATTTTTCGAAAATGAATCATGACCAGTTATCACAATAATATCTGGCCGAATTTTTTCAACAAGTGCTCCAATCTCAAAGGGCATTTCTTTTTCGTTCAAATGCATACCATGAACCTGTAATCCCATACGTTGGTATAATTCAATACATTTCTTTAAATAAATTCTGTCCCCATCCAAATGCAGCACGCTGGCTGGCAGCTGAAAATACTTTGTTGGGTAGGTAAATCCACCAGTTGATTGATAATCACGTTTTTCTTTCATTAATTGATAATCCTGTCGAAACAAGCGATAGGAAGACTCCTCTTGTTCTTTTCCTTTTTTGCGTCTTTTTTCCAATTCGCGATCCTGTACATGTACAAGATCATGTGCCGGCGCATCTGCCTCCAGACGAATATCTTCACCATGCAGGATCACAAGATCATTTGCCTGTGACGAAACCCGAAACAATAAATCATGATGATACGATTTGCGTGTAACCAGATCTCCAGTTAAAAAATTCATAAAGCCACCTCACAAGCCTTCAAATGAAAGCATCCCTGACATAGCCTATGTTGGAAAATAAATTTGCGTGCGAAGAAATCTACTGCATTTTCTCTAGTGGCCATCGTTATTAGAGGATACCCTGATTTCTATTTTCGGAACGGATTAAAAAAGCTATTGTCACTCAAAAGACAATAGCTAACATTATTATTCAGCTAACTTAACAAAGGCGTAAGTGCCAAGCAAAATAGAGCCAAATTTATATATTTTCTTGTCTTAAAAAAAAGGCATTTGCAAGTTTTGCGAACTCAGTCATCGTGAGTGATTCTCCGCGCCTGGCTCCATCGACTCCAATTGAATCCAATATCATGTTAATATCTTCCTTTACAAATGTCCCTTTAAAATAATTGGTTAAATTATTTTTTAATGTTTTTCTTCGCTGGGCAAATGCAGCTCGAACAAGCGTAAAAAAATATTCCTCGTCTAGTACATCGACAGGCGGCGTATCCTTTATGGTAAGCTTTAATACACTTGAATCAACATTTGGTTTTGGCATAAAAACGCCTTTTGGAACATGCATCACAACCTTGGCATTTGTATAATATTGTACAGCAATGGATAATGACCCATAGCTTTTTGAATTGGGTTCAGCCGCCATCCGGGCCGCAACCTCCTGCTGAATCATGACAGTTATACTGACGATTGGCAGCTTCTCCCTTAAAAGTTTCATCAAAATTGGTGTTGTAATGTAATATGGTAAATTAGCTACAATATGGATAGCCTGTTCAGGTTGAAAGTTTGCCTTTATTGCTGCATGAACATCCGCTTCTAAGATATCCTGATGGATCAAGTTAATATTATCGTAACCATCCAGCGTATCCTCCAATATTGGCAAAAGACGCTGATCAATTTCAAATGCTATAACATTATTGGCATGAATCGCTAATTGTTCGGTCAAAGCGCCGATCCCCGGACCGATTTCTATTACCCCTGCTTGCTTATCAATTCCTGCTTCCCTGATAATATTCCCAAGGATATTGACATCGACTAAAAAGTTTTGACCAAGGCTTTTTTTAAAGAAAAATTGATACTTGTTCAGAATTTCATTTGTACGGGTTGGGGTAGCAATATACTTTTTACTCGCCATTAGTTTCCTCCTGCAGTATACGCTTTATCGTTTGTTCAAATTGGGAGCGGGTAATTTCAAACATGCTTAATCGCTTCAATAGCTGCTTCCCATTAGTATGTCCAATTTGCAATAGTTGACCAAGTCTATCCCTTCTTGAACTAGCCTTTGACCCGCCGACCAGGCCATAATGGATGAGGTCATGCTTCGTAATATCACTACGCTTTGTTTCGGACAATTCATATACATCCGCTAACGCCTGTCTGATTGCGGTAACCGAGGCATGTTCTATTCCTAAGCTTTTGCGAAGCGGATGCTTCGCCCTTGCATCATCCTGTGTTAAAAAAGCATGTTTGCAGCCTGGTACTGCCTGATCAATAATATGGCGAATTCGCTCTCCAGGGTAATCCGGATCCGTAAAAATAATGACACCACGTTTCGTTTGTGCATGCCGGATCTGCGCAAGTTTCCTATGATTAATAGCGGATCCATTCGTCTCAATTGTATCTGCATCAACCGCTTGGCAGATTTTCGCTGTATCGTCGCGTCCTTCGACAACGATAACTTCCTTAATCTTCAAAATCTATACCTCATTCCATCCTGTTTACTTCCCGAATGTAAGAAAACAATGCTCCTACCATAATAGCATGGCAAGAGCAATGTTTTCACTTATTATGAAAAGGCTATATATATTTTATCAATAAGAGCCGAATGTTATAAGCAGCAAAAGTGACTGTATATTTAAATTTAGTTAATTAATTTCACTTTTACTTTCTTTCTCCCAAAGCTGTAGGCGTCCGCTTTCGTCGGTACGTGTAAATCGATATGATTCCCACTAAAACCTCCTGTATCCGCTGCAATGGCATTACCGTATCCTTCAACCCATACTTTCGAACCTAATGGGATAACATTTGGATCAACAGCTATTACTTTAGCATTCGGATTTGCTTTTAAATCAATACCTGTTGCAGTATGACCGGAACACCCGCTGCAATCAGCTGTAAATGCCGTCGCAGTCATATACAGCACTTCAGCATTGGAATCATTATTGCTGGAAACTGGTTTAACAACGTTGGGTTCTGATGCGGTTTCCGACTCAGGCTCCTTCGCCCCGATTGCAACGATGCGGTTTACGCTTTCTACTGTGATTTCCGTATTGATTAAATCTCCTCTTTTTTCTTCACCATTCTTCTTATACGCTTCATAGGTTTTTTCCAGTTTTCCCTGTTTACCTTCTTTAATTACCTTTTCCTCGCCCTTTTCAAGGGTATCATCCTTTTTTGTTTCTGTTTCAATTGGAACTGGTTCTTCCAATACGATATTTGGCAATTTTTCGATACGAGTAATCGTAATGGCCGTATCTCTTGTTACCTGTTCATCTAGAGCTGGTTCGATTTTATCATCACTGTCTGCTTCATATGTAATATCTTTTGCCGCTAAAAATTCCTCAATTGTGCCACCTGTTGTCCAGTATTGCTGCTTGTCGCCGCCATCGTTCACAGCAATTTGAAACGCCTTTTTAATCTTCAGTTCCAGGCCATCCTTGATCGCATCATCCGGGGCAAATGACGTATCATCATGCTTGGTAAAAGATAAATCATTGGCCTTTAGGAATTCTCCGATCGTTTCCTCCGTTGTAAAATATTCCTTTTCAGCACCATCAATTTTTACTACAACCTGTTTGGCATGCTTCACATTAATCATCATGCCATCTTCAATTGCAGTAGCAGGACCGGGAGATAAGTCATCATGTTCGCCAATAGCAATTCCCTCTTCATTAAGCAGTTCTTCTACAGTATTTGCATGTGTTTTCACTGTTTGTTTTTTTCCGTCTTCTGTAAGGGCCACTTCAGCTTTCTGCGCTTCTATCAACAGCAGACTGGAAAATACCGCAAGTGCTAATACACCAATACCAGAGATAACCAGCTTCCATTTCAACGCCGGCAACAGCTTTGAAATTACTTTCATGCTTCTTGCCTCCCTTATTTCCTTTTTAGGTATAGTAACAGTCATATGCGAAATCAAAGCAATTCCGTTTACGGTTTGGTTACAATCTGATTACATCTGCAAATACATCGTATATGTTTTCTGTTTTTAAACCCATAAAATGCTGTTACAGAGGGTATCTATACGTGTTACAAAACTGAAAAAAAGAGACCAGAATACACTCTGATCTCTACTTTAACCGGTCTAATTTTTTGTTGACTATTACAGCTAATTTACGACATTTTTACGTGATTCCAAAAAGAGAAAAGGCATTTTCTGTCGTGACTTTACCGATTTCCTCGAAGGACATATCTCTTAATTCAGCGATTTTTTCGGCAACCAATTTTACATATGCTGGTTCATTTCGTTTCCCGCGATTTGGATGTGGTGCTAAAAACGGTGCATCCGTTTCAATCAACAATCGGTCTAAAGGTACTTGAACGGCAACTTCCTTTGGTAATGGGGCATTTTTAAAGGTAACAGGACCGCCAAGCGAAATATAGAAGTTCATGTCCAAACATGCTTGTACATAATCGGCCGAATCATTATAACAATGCATAATACCACCAACCTGTTTGGCATCTTCCTCCTGTAAAACTTCCAAGATATCCTCTGTTGCTTCCCTGTTGTGAATAATTATCGGCATATTTACTTTTTTGGCAAGCCGGATCTGTTTGCGGAAAACATCCTTCTGAATATCTTTTGGTGACTTATCCCAATGATAGTCCAGACCCATTTCCCCGATTGCCACTACTTTTGGATGCTTGGCTAGCTCTTCAATCCACTTGAGCTCCTCATCTGTCATGTCAATCGCATCAACCGGATGCCAACCTACTGCAGCATAAATGGACGCATATTGTTCGGCAATCTCAATAGCAAGCGGAATGGTTTCCCGGTCAAACCCGACAACAACCATATATTCAACACCTGTAGCAAATGCCCGCTTAATTACCTCGTTACGGTCTTCAAAAAACTGCTCTGCATTTAAATGTACGTGCGTATCAAATAGCACAGTAACCCTCCTTTTAGAGGATGTTCAAAAAACCAGTGGAAAACACTTTGAACATCCCCTCGAACACACTCTTATATAAGAAAAACACTGACGCGTCTTTCTAATGGCAGAAGTCAGAGGTCAGAGTGGAAGAAATCGGCGAGGTAGCCGATTTCAATATCTTTACTACCTGCCAATTCTTATATTTTCTTAACCTTGGAAAAAGCCAACCCGTATATACGGTATTCGCCTTTCACTCAACTACTTCACTACTGAACCGTTCGGCAGTGCCTGCTCAACTGTTGCTAATGCCAGTTTTCCACCAGCATCTTCGCCGGAAAGAATCATTCCTTCAGACATTTCCCCGCGTAATTTAACCGGCTTCAAGTTTGTTACACAAATAACCTTTTTACCGATAAGCTCATCAGGCTGATAATGTTCGGCAATCCCGGAAATAACTTGACGTTTTTCCGATCCCAAATCGAGCTGCAGCTTTAACAGCTTGTCCGCCTTTTTCATTTTTTCGGCTTTAACAACCTCTGCTACGCGCATATCAAGCTTCATAAACGCTTCATAGACAATTTGCTCTTTCACTGCTGATGCATTACCTTTTGTTTCCTTTTTCGCTTCGAGAGGTTTTTGCATCATTGCTTTGATCGTTTTTATTTCTTCATCGACATCAAGACGCGGAAAAATTGGCTCCCCTTTTTCTACCTTTGTTCCAGGACTTATCTGCCCTTGTTTATGAACACTATCCCATTCCTTTAGAGCATCATCATTAATCCCCAATTGTCTAAACATCTCCGTTGGCGTTTCGGTCAGGAACGGCCGCAGCATGACAGCAGCAATCCGCAATGATTCCGCTAAATGAGCCATCACATTACCAAGACGTGCCTTTTTACTTTCATCCCTCGCCAAAATCCATGGCTCTGTTTCGTCAATATATTTGTTTGTCCGACTGATGAATTGCCATAATGACGAAAGGGCGACAGAAAACTGCATATTTTCCATTGCATTTTCTATTTTGCCGATTGTTTCCTCAGCAAGCTGTTCCAATCTCTGATCTACCTCTGTCTCTGCTTTTGTATATGCCGGAATTTCCCCATCGAAATATTTTACAATCATCGCAACTGTTCGATTTAACAGGTTACCTAGGTCATTCGCCAGATCATAATTCGTCCGTTCCACGAATCCCTCCGGCGTGAATACACCATCTGAACCAAACGGAACCTCACGCAGCAAATAATAACGAAGAGCGTCCAGCCCATAACGATCCGTAAGCTTGACAGGGTCGACCACGTTCCCTTTTGATTTGGACATTTTTCCATCCTTCATAAGAATCCAGCCATGGGCAAATACTTTTTTAGGGAGTGGCAAATCCAATGCCATCAACATAATTGGCCAGTAAATTGTATGGAATCGGACAATTTCCTTGCTCATTAAGTGGACATCGGCCGGCCAGTATTTTTGGAATTTGGCATCGTCTTCTGTTCCATAGCCAAGTGCTGTGATATAGTTACTGAGTGCGTCGATCCATACATAAATAACATGCTTTGGATCTCCCGGTACCTTAATCCCCCAGTCAAAGGTTGTGCGTGATACTGCCAAATCTTCCAGCCCCGGCTTAATAAAGTTATTCAGCATCTCGTTTTTACGACTTTCCGGCTGAATGAATTCCGGGTGCTCATCATAAAACTGTACAAGTCGATCAACATATTTGCTCATTTTAAAGAAGTACGATTCTTCCTTTACCTTTTCAACCGGTCCACCACAGTCAGGACAATGCCCGTCCTCCAGTTGACGTTCTGTAAAAAATGATTCACACGATGTACAATACCATCCTTCATACTCGTCTAAATAAATGTCACCTTGTTCTAATAACCGGGCAAATATCTTTTCCACCACTTTTTTATGGCGGTCTTGGGTTGTTCTAATGAAATCATCATTGGAAATGTTAAGCCGTTTCCATAGATCCTGAATACCACCAACAATATCGTCCACATATTCCTGTGGTGAAATTCCCTTCTCCTCTGCTTTTCGCTGGATCTTTTGCCCATGTTCATCTGTGCCGGTTAAATACATCACATCGTATCCGCGCAATCGCTTATAGCGTGCTATCGCATCTCCGGCTACAGTAGAATAGGCATGTCCAATATGCAAATTACCACTCGGATAATAAATTGGTGTTGTAATATAAAATGTCTTTTTTTCTTTCGGCATGTACTTTGACCTCCTGCACAAGTTCTTCTTTCTATTGTAGCGATTTTAACACAAGTTTTCCATTTTCGTGCTATTCATACTACATTTCTAAGCAGCTAATTTAAGGTAATCCAATTTTCAAATTTATTTTTATTTTAATTAAAAATTTATTGACACTTTTGGGAAACGTTGGTACTATATTGCATAGATACATGTCGAACCTTGACGAAAAACATTCTTAACCTATAGAGGGGAGAAAAAATTATGAAGTCTACAGGAATTGTAAGAAAAGTTGATGAACTGGGCCGTGTTGTCATACCGATTGAATTGCGTCGTACACTTGATATTCATGAAAAAGATGCATTGGAAATTTATGTCGATAATGACAAAATTGTTTTGAAAAAATACACACCAAACATGACATGCCAAATTACCGGGGAAACCTCTGACGAAAACATGTCATTTGCCAACGGGAAACTCATACTTAGCCCTGAAGGGGCAAAAAATTTAATAGAGGAAATCCAGTCACGATTTAATAAATAAGGGTAGAAAGTTTTTGAACGGTTAGCGAGACGTAAAATGAAAATAAGTTAATGTGGTAAAAGGGACTGACGCTTTACATCGCTAACGTTAGTCTCTTTTTTAATTGTTTACATGATACATTTGATAAACAGCTCGTTTTGCCATTTGCCGATCTTTGGCAACCTGTTTTATGGCCTCCTTATTATGCATCCCCACATTATCGATGTAATGATTAACATGTTCAATAACAGATAAGTGTCCCCACCATAGTTCTTTACTCGTATCCTTTTCATCGGTACTGCCTTCAACTACGATGCAAAACTCCCCTTTTAACTGCTTTTCCTCAAGCAAGCCGATAATCTCATCAACATTTCCTCTAGTATATTCCTCATATCGTTTGGTCAACTCTCTGGCAATGGCGATTTGCCGATTGCCAAGTACTTCTAGGATAGCTGCAAGCGTATCCTTGACCCGAAAAGGCGATTCATAAAACAACAATGTTGCCTGTAGTGACTGCAATCGCTCCAACTCGTTATGCTTTTCCTGCTTTTTTCTTGGTAAAAATCCGTAAAATAAAAATTCAGTTGATGGAAGTCCTGAACCAACTAAGGCACATAACGCTGCATTTGCTCCTGGTAAAACAACAACCGGAAAGTCCTGATTAATTGCTGTGCGAACAATCTCATATCCCGGATCTGACACTCCCGGCATCCCGGCATCACTTACGATTGCGATTGATTCACCATTTTCTAAACGAGCAATTAATTGTCCCTCCTTTGCTTCTTTATTGTGTTCATGATAACTCGTCAAGTGTGTTGCGATGTCAAAATGATTCAGTAGTTTTTTCGTATTTCTCGTATCTTCAGCGGCGATGATATTTACCGTACGCAGCACGTTTAATGCTCGATACGTAATATCCTCTAAATTGCCAATTGGGGTTGGGACAACATAGACTGTTCCTGCTTCCTGATTATCAAAGCTTTTTTGTATTTTCAACCCATACCACATCTTTCTTATTAAGACGTATTAATTGCTCCTTTTCTTTTCGGTCAAGCTGCTTAATCGCATATTCCTTTTGCATTGCTTCTTCCTTTGTTGGAAACCGCTCAATGAATTCAACCTGAAATGGACCCCGTCCTCTTGTATATTTTGCCCCTTTACCAGTTTCATGCAAACGTAATCGTCTTTTTAAATCATTTGTATAGCCTGTATATAACGTCCCATCTTTACATTTTAGTATATAGACAACATGTTCAAATTCCTCCATAAATGATTTCCTCTGCTTCTTTTGTGTATGTATTATCCGGGTTATAAATATATAACGGCGGCAGGATGGTCAGATCTGCTCTCCCATCACGGATTCCCTCAATTAAAAGCATATTAGCATCCCTGCCCATTTTTGGATAAACAAGCCGCATCCTTTTTGGCTCTAGCTTATAGTTGCGAAACAAGGTAATAATATCAACAAGTCGTCCCGGGCGGTGAACCATTGCCACCTTACCACCAGGGCGAACGTGCAATTTACAAGCCTTCACCACATCCTCTAACGTACAGAACACTTCATGCCTGGCAATTGTTAAATAATCATTTTTGTTATACTCCGTTTTGGCCGGGGTACGAAAATATGGAGGATTACACGTCACAACATCAAAATTGCTTTGGCCAAGCTGGGGCTGCATTGCTTTTAAATCACCATGAATCATTGTCACCTGTTCCTGCAGTCCATTCATTTGTACATTCCTGCTAGCCATGTCGAATAACCTCTCCTGTATTTCAACTGCTGTAATGTGTGCACGGGTTCTTCTTGATAGAAGCAGCGGAATAACTCCATTCCCCGTACACAAATCGAGAATACTGCCTTTTTTTAACGGAATAGAGGCAAAGTGTCCAAGCAAAACAGCATCCAACGAAAACGAAAAAACCGTCGGACTTTGAATGATTTTTATCGTTTCATCAGCTAATAAATAATCAAGTCGTTCATCATTATGTAATTCAACCATTTTCGGGATCCATCCTTATGACAGAAAAGCTGCCTCATGTGTCTTGGTAAGACATAGAGCCAGCTCGTACTTTTATTTCGTTTTGCTCAGGAAATCAAGACAAAAGATACAATCCTCATTCCTTCTGGGACTGCCGAATTCCAGATTGCAAATATGAAACCCTTCCTCGTACAGTCTTGCCAGATTATCATATCCCTCGCCCGGTATATCCTTTGGTTGCTGTATGTCTCCGACCTCTCTCTTATCCTGCTTGCTTGTATTTAAGTGATTACGCAAATTATGATTTTCCATCGTTAGCCGCTGATTCTCTTCAAGCAAACTGCCCAACTCATTCTTTAAATCTCCAAGCTGTTCATACAATTCACCAATACGTTTCTCCATATCGGATACTTGGTCAAAAATTTGCCTTTTGCTCAACATTTTACACCCCACTATTCCGTGGCTTGTGCTGAAATGATTCCCTCTTCGATTAGTTCATCTAATGTATATTCAATAACACGCTCTTTCTCTGGAAGCTCAATATGGATGACACGCTCAAGGATGTTCAGACCAACCACTTTTCCGTTCCCGAACGGTGTTTTTATCATTTCTCCTAAATCAGGCAGTACGCGTTTAGCCGTTTCGTAATCATCGTTTTCGTACTTTAAGCAGCACATTAGCCTGCCGCACAATCCGGATATTTTTGCTGGATTAAGCGAAAGGTTTTGGTCCTTGGCCATTTTAATGGAAACCGGCTCAAAGTCACCTAAAAATGTCGAACAGCAAAGCATCCTGCCGCACGGGCCAATCCCGCCAAGCATTTTCGCTTCATCACGTACACCAATTTGTCTAAGTTCAATCCGTGTTTTAAACAATGCTGCCAAATCTTTGACCAAATTACGAAAATCAACTCGTCCATCTGCTGTAAAATAGAAAATAATTTTATTCCGGTCAAATGTATATTCCACTTCTACTAGATTCATATCCAGATTATGTTCCGTAATCTTCCTGGCGCACGTCTCGAAAGCAGTTTCTGCTTGTTGCTGATTTTCAACGACCGTTATTTTATCCTTTTCATCAGCTATCCGCATAACCTGTTTCAACGGAAGAACGACATCTTCCTCATCAACCTGTTTACTGGCAATCACAACCTTGCCAAACTCAATGCCACGTATTGTCTCGACAATAACGTAGCTATCTATATCAATATCATGTTCCCCAGGATCAAAATAATATATTTTACCCGCTTTCTTGAAACGGACACCAATCACTTCAACCACTATTTATCACCTCTGTATTTGAAGTGTAAGTTGTTCCATCACTAACGTCGGATGAACATTTTGCTTCAATTTTTGTTTCGCCTTTAAAATAGCATTTAAAATTGCCAGAACCTTCTCCTGTGAAAAGGCCATCACGAGGTCTTCCAGTTTATTGCTGGATTTAGCAAATACAACGGTCGCATCCTCATAGCCGATATGTGACAGGAGAATATCTTTAAAGGCTAATAGTAATAAATCCATACCATGCTCCTGCCCACTTCTCTCATTAAAGTGGGGCAGCCACTTACTATGGATGAACAAATAAACATCGTCTGGATTAGCTGCAAACGTTTCTACTAATTGTACCATTAATTTTCGAGCCTGTGCAAACCACTCATCTTCATTCCAGTGTATTGCTTCAGTCAAGTTATTAGTGAGCGCACTGAAAAGTCTGGCGTTCGCTTCCGGTATTCCTGATTCCATTAACTGTTGCTGGAAAAGTTGTGGATTCAATGGCTTTAAATCAAGTATTTGGCAGCGTGAGCGAATGGTAGGGATAATAGATTGACTATTTTCTGCCAGCATAATGGCTGTCGTTGCTTTATTCGGTTCTTCCAGGAACTTTAAAATACGGTTTGCTGCATTTAATGTTAACGTATCAGCTGCTTTGATAATATAGACCTTCCGATTGGATTCCAAACCTGAGTACATAAATTCCTTCTGCAGTTTATCAATTTGTTCCTTCTTAATTGATTGCCCTTCAGGCTCTATCCAAAGTACATCAGGGTGATTTTTCGATGCTATTCGCTGACACGCATTACAGGTTTGGCATGGTTCAACACCATCTTTATTGGAACAAAACACACTTTTAGCAAGCTGAAGTGCTATCTTCTCTTTCCCGGTTCCTCGTTCTCCGCTAATCAAGTATGCATGTGAAATTCGCCCTTTTTCCATACTATTCGTAATAATTTTACCTGCCAATGGTTGGATTTCCTTTATTTCTTCCCATGTTTTCATTGCTTTTCGTCCTTCAGTTCTAATTTCCGGAATGTTAGATATTTTAACAAAGTTAAACTGTACAAAAACTATATGATTGTACTTCCACTTTTTTCTTTATCTATATAAATTAATTAATAACCCTTTGATTTCTCCAATAATACCTAATAAATCAACCGTTTTTTTCTCTTGGCTCATCATTTCCTCGGTTAATTCAATTAATTTTTCATCTACCTTTTTGACGATGGTCAGTTTTCGACTTTGACTTGCTTCAAAGCTGTGTGATTTCTGCAGATGAAGACCACTATACACTGTTTCCTGTAAAAAACTCTTCACCATACGCTTGAATTTCACCAAGTCACGAAATGAACGAAAGCGGGCAAGCCTGTCTCCTTGCAGCGTAATGTCCTTCATTAATTGCTGAAGCTCCTGTTGCTTCAGTTTTTGCGTATGCGACTCCATGACACCGTCAAATGATTGCCTGCCATCTATATTATTTCGATTATTTTTAGCTGCGGAATCGATTTGTCCCCGCATTTCCTGGGTAATTTTCATTGGGATGACCCCTTTAATCCATATGTACGGAAGCGCAGTAGATCAAACCTGCTAATCGGGCGCTTCCGCTTTTGATCGTCTAGCTCCAGCGCCCAGCGGCTAGTGGACTTCCCTCACCTCCGTACGATAAGTCAACATCGCCTCGCTACGCTCACCGTGTTTCCTTTATCTCCTACGGCTCAGTCCAGTCCATACGCCGCTAAACGGGCGCTTCCGCTTTTGAAGTTAAAATTGAAAGAATGATTCGATTGGGAGGATGAATACGGTTGCTCCGCCTACTTCTACTTTGACCGGTTTTGGAATGTAGGAGTCGGCATTACCGCCCATTGGCGAAATTGGTGCTACCATTTGTTCCCGCTGTGAGCAATTATCCCGGATAATTTTAAGGGCCTCATCGACATATTCATCCTCGCAGCCAATCATGAGTGTTGTATTTCCTTCTTTAAGAAATCCGCCAGTTGTAGCAAGCTTTGTCGTTTTAAAGTTTTCTTCACCAAGTGCATCTACCAGACGGTTGGAATCCTTATCCTGCGTGACTGCAATAATCAGCTTCATTATTCAAAACCTCCTTTACTTATTGTTTTCTCTCAAATAAGAAACAATTTTGTCTTTTGCATCTAATTCCACCTGCTCAAGCGGCTGATCAGCATTGATCGTTGTAAAACGATCGGAAAACCTTGTTCTTAATATGTTATACGCCTCATATACTTGCTCATGAAAATGAATCGTTTCTAAATCCAATCGGTTCTTTTCTCTATTCTTATTCGCCGTAATACGCTGTAATCCCTTTTTTGGTTCGATATCAAAAAATAAGGTTAGATCCGGCATACAGTGATCAATGGCAAATTGATTGATCGACCATACCTCATCGATTCCTAATCCTCTTGCATATCCTTGGTAGGCAAGACTACTATCAACAAACCGGTCACATAATATAATATTCCCTTTTTCTAATGCTGGTAACACTTTTTCGACTAAATGCTGTCTCCGTGCTGCAGCATATAGCAATGCTTCTGTCCGACCATCCATTTCGGTGTTTAACGGATCCAGAATGATTCCCCTTATTTTCTCGGCAATTTCGATCCCGCCTGGCTCACGTGTGATGACTACAGCAAACCCTAACTGCTGCAGTTTATTTCCTAAAGAATGAAGAATGGTCGTCTTTCCGGCTCCTTCAACGCCCTCAAATGTTATAAAATGTCCGTTCACGTATTTTTCTCCTTTATCTGTCCGGTAAAAACACGGATACCCCTTGTTATATCTCGGTGTTGAATTGTAACACCTTGGATGATTAATTGTTCGATTATCTTGATATGATCTCCTGTAATCCGCTCGCCTTTCATGACTAGTGGTATTCCAGGCGGATATGGGATTACCGCTTCCGCCGCTACCTTGCCGATTGCCTGCTTAAGCGAAACGGTTGCTGTTTTATGCTGATTCATTTTCTGGTAAGGCAAGCTAAGCGTGCCCATTTTTTTGGAAAACATTTTTGTTATCTCTATTGTAGCATGACTTTCGATTATTTTTAATTGATCCATCACGCTTTTCATTACTTTCCGCAACTGCATAAGTTTTTCAAAGGGCTGCAGTCCATGAATAAATAACACCTGATTATGTGTAGCTAATTCCGGATAGATCCCGCCTTGTTCAAAATAGTGAGCTAATTCAAATCCAGTAAGCCCTGGTTTCACGCTTAACGTTAATTTAAGTGGGTCATCAAATTCAGTAATTGGTAAAAGATTCCAAAACCCACTTAAAGCAAAAGATTTTCTGACTTGCATAACACTCGTTTTCACAGCTTCTATGTCTGTTGGTGAAATGGATGCTAAAAATGATCGTGCTATATCCAATGACGCCATTAATGGATAGGAAGGGCTGCTTGATTGCAGCATTTGTAAATAATGGGCTATCCGATCTGCTGCAATTCGTTCCGTCTTCATATGTAAATAGGAGGCCATGGTCAGTGCCGGTGCCATTTTATGTGCTGATTGAACAACAATATCGGCACCAAGCTTTAAAGCAGACGGTGGAAATGGATCACCAAGTGAAAAATGTACCCCATGTGCCTCATCAATTAGTATGGGGATATTATAGGAATGAACCAAGTCGATCATCTGTCTTAGCGGATATGTTTTACCAAAATAGTCCGGGTAGGTTAAGACAACTGCCTTAACATCAGGATGTATTTCCAACGCCTGTTTAAGTGTATCAATGTCTGGGTGTGTAAAACGACCAACTGATTCATCATATAATGGTGCAATAAAAACTGGCATTGCACCAGACAACTCTAACCCATTGATAATTGATTTATGGCTATTACGCTGCACAATAATTTTTTCCCCCGCTGAACAAGCGGCGAGAATCATCGCCAGATTCCCCACTGTACTCCCACCGACAAGGAAAAAGGTCTGGTTTGCACCAAAAAAATTTGCGGCAAGTTGCTCAGCCTCAGCAATTACCCCATTAGGCGCATGCAGATCATCCAAACCAGTCAATTCGGTCAAATCAATCGGCAGAATATGATTGAATGTGTTTTTGGCATCATCAAGGAATATAGATCCATTTTTATGCCCTGGTACATGAAAGGAAATAGGGTGTTGTTCGCTAAATTGGATTAACCTTGCGTATAGTGGTGTATCTTGCTGATTTAGTTTCATGATTTTACGTCCTCTTTCTTTATCCTCCCCCAATATTAATCCAATAAAAAAAGCCTTTGCAAGTAAAAATGCAAAGACTACAAAAGCTTCTATTTTGTACAAGGCAAAGTGGGCAACGTCAAGCTCGGTCGCCTCCGCTTTTTGTACTTATGAGTGTAGTGTTGGTTGATTCATATTTTTTAACTTTTGTAGATAATAATGATATTTTTCTTCTCTTGGCTCTGTGTGAATCATGTTTCGTTCACATTCACAACAGATAAACATTTTGTATAAATGAATTCCTTTTTCTTTCTCTTCCTCACATATACCACAGCGTTCCATTGAAATAGTTTGTTTCATCTCCCCACCTCCGTTAGCTTAGTATCTCCTAATCTAACGAAATCTATACATGTAATCTGTAAAACTTTCTTATAGTTAACTATATGTTTTATTAGCCTGTTTGTTTCCATAAACAGGCCAAAAAAACCAGGCATATACCATACGTCCCGGCTTTTTGCTTTTTATGAAATGATAAACAATTGGATCGCAGCAAGTGAGGCTACTCCAAACAAGCCTAAAAAACCTGATACGACAGTTGTAAATAGATTGATAGGTATATGCAGACCAATTGCCCCGCCAAACACGTTAAAGAAAAATAAAAACAAGATGCCAATCCCTAACTTCACCGTGCTGTGGGCGATAAAACGCATTGGCTTTGCAGGTGCCCCAACAATTAAAAGTAATACAATTAATGCAACCATAATGGAAATAACAACGGTTGAGCTCAAAACCTTCAACTCCTTCTCCTTGTCCCTTTCTACTATCTATGAAAGAAAACGAGGAAAAAGAACTGGAAACAAGCATTAATTATAGCGAATCGCGCTGATTTTCCGGTGACGTGCCTCCCGCAGTAAAAATAAATACTTTGCTTGAGCAAGATTCTCCCGATAGATACTTGTGTCCATTGGTTCGATACTCCTCTCAACAAGAGAGCGAATTTGTTTCCATTCTCGCTCCAGGGTAAAAATGGAATCCAATAGTTGTTCATCGATATCTTTTTTCTTTATTTTTTTACTCATGACAGTACCAAACTCCTACAAATCCCTTCTGCCTTCCAATGCCTTTGATAATGTAACCTCATCAGCATATTCCAAGTCACCGCCGACAGGTAACCCATGGGCTATCCGCGTTGTTCTGATACCCGATGGTTTAACAAGACGGGAAATATACATCGCCGTTGCCTCACCCTCGATATTTGGATTTGTTGCTAATATTAATTCTTTCACTTCTTCATCTTTTAAACGATTAAGCAGATCGGGAATATTAATATCTTCCGGACCAATGCCATCCATCGGCGAGATAGCACCATGCAGGACGTGATATTTTCCATGAAACTCTTTCATCTTTTCCATTGCAATGACATCTTTCGGATCCTGAACAACACAAATAATCGACTGATCACGTGACTCGTCTTGACAAATCGCACAAGGGTCCTGATCGGTTATATGACCGCAAATAGAACAGTGTGTCAGTTCGCGTTTTGCATTGACTAATGAATTAGCAAAATCCATTACATCATCATCATTCATATTAATCACAAAAAAAGCCAGACGGACTGCTGTTTTTGGTCCGATCCCTGGCAGTTTTGTGAAACTATCAATCAATTTGGAAATCGGTTCTGGATAATACATTTAGTTGCCCCCTAGAACTAGAACATTCCGGGCATATTTAATCCTTTCGTGAATTGCCCCATTGTTTCGTTGGTTTTCTCGTCAATTTGTTTTAAACAATCATTAGTTGCTGCTAAAATCAGATCCTGCAGCATTTCTACATCATCTGGGTCAACAACTTCTTCTTTAATTTGCACATCGGTAATTTCTTTCTTTCCGTTCGCTGTAACTGTTACCATTCCACCACCGCTTGAGGCCTCAAAGCTCATTTCATAAAGCTCATCCTGTGCAGCCATCATTTTCTTTTGCATTTTTTGCATTTGCTTCATCATATTACCCATATTACCCTTCATGGAAAATTCCTCCTTTAAATTTACAGTTGTAGCGTTTAGCTCCCAGGGTTATAAGGCAGTAATACCCTGGACAGCTGCCTATGTTGCTAATCTTTTATCTCCAGCAAATCATCGCCAACCAGTTTTCTTGCCTCTTCAATTAATGGATCAGCTTGTTCTTCCAATTGCTGGTCGTTCGTTTGCTGTTCTTGCTGTTGAATATATTCACGGCGTAACTCTTGCCAATTATTATCCGGAATCGGGATAATTGTCAAATGTTTTCCGATAGCTTTTTCCAGTATAGATTCACTTGTCTCCCGGTGTTCAAGAAAAAGAGAACAGTGTATTTCATATTTGAATGCGACGACAAGCGCTTGGCTGGACGCCGCTGCCGGCTTACTATCCTGAATGGTTGCATGTGCCGGTGCGTTTGTCGCCTTTAAAGCGTTTAAAAACGCGGCCCACTCGGTTCTTACCTGTTTCAATGCCGGCTTTTCCGCCTCCTGTAAAACGGAACGAATTTTTTCATACGGAATTTTATAGCTGTTTTTCGTTTGTCTCGGCTGGGATCGCCTTGATACTGATTGTGCTGGTTGACTTACTACCTGGGCCGGTGATTCCCTTAGTGTCTTCAATTCCTGTTCCAATTGTTCCAATCGACTTGTAAGCTTGGCAACCGTTTCTGAATCATTCGTTATGACTGCTTGACTTGATCCACGATCGTTATTTACAATCGTCAATATCGCCATTTCAATAAACACTTTCGGGCTGTTCGACCACTTCATCTCCTGTTGACATTGGTTCAACTGGATGATTGCTTCCTGGATCCAGTTAGCAGCCACTTGATCTGCCAATTGCTTGAAATCATCATCGATCAACGCACGTTCCAAAATTCCTTCTAATGAAGGTGCACTTTGATAAAGCAGCAAATCACGCATGAAATAAATCAAATCAAAAACAAATCGTCCCGGATCTTTCCCTCGTTGGATTAATTCATCCAATATTTTTAATGACTGCTGAGCATCTTTTTCATGCATTGCTTTTACAATATTGGTCAAAAGCTTTTGCGAAACCCCACCCGTCACCGCTAACACATCAGCTAATTCCACACGATCGTCACTGTAAGAAATGGCCTGATCTAAAATACTTAATGCATCACGCATTCCACCTTCAGCAGCTAGTGCTACCACTTCTAATGCCTCTTGTGAAACCGAAATTCCTTCAGATTCTATAATTGTTTTCATCCGATCCACAATAGCTTGATTAGAAATCGGTTTGAAATCGAAACGCTGGCACCTTGAAATGATGGTTAATGGTATTTTATGTGGTTCTGTCGTTGCTAAAATAAATACAACATGCTTTGGGGGCTCTTCCAGTGTTTTTAATAAAGCATTAAATGCATTTACCGATATCATATGAACTTCATCAATAATATACACTTTATATGGAACAGAGCTGGAAGCATATTTCACCTTGTCACGTATCTCCCGAATATCTTCTACGCTCGTATTCGATGCAGCATCCATTTCGATAATATCAGAAATTGAACCATCCTGAATACCACGGCAGGATGCACATTCATTACATGGTTCTTTTATCGGTGCATGCTCACAATTGATCGTTTTTGCAAAAATCTTCGCTGCACTCGTTTTCCCTGTACCACGTGGACCGGAAAATAAATACGCATGCGAAAATTTTTGCTGCACAATAGCATTCTGTAAGGTTCTAGTAATGTGTTCCTGTCCAACAACATCTGCAAACGTTTTTGGACGCCAAACACGATATAATGCTTGATAGCTCATAACGAACGTTCCCCTTTGTCAATTCATTCTAATTATACCCGATTTAAGGGGCAGATGTGAACCATAACATCCGTTTTGCATCGAAATGCGCTCGACTTTTTCATAGTTACCGTTCAGTTGCTGAAAGTTCCCGGTAAAATGCATAAAGTTGGTGATCAAATGGTGAGATTCCCGATCAAGCAATATAAAATTCATCGATCAAAATAGCTAAAAACTACTCATCAAATAGGCTAGATACCGATGAATAAAAAGGCTGTATCAATGCCATTTCTGCCATTGATACAGCCTTTTCGATTATGTAAACCGTGCACCCATCGTCGATGAAACGTCCCTAAGCGTTACTTAAGTTCATGGCTCAGTCCAGGCTTCCCCACGGCACACAGAGGAATCCACTTACTGCTGCTTCCTTCCGGACCTGACAGGGTTCATGGGTCTCTGTTGCGCAGGACCTGAGACGTCAACACCAATCCCTTAAGGCAGACCTTAAAGTCGCCTCACCTTGGATGGGGATTCGGCCTCGCTATAGCGGATTGCGAGTACAGGGCACCGCTACCTCCCCACTTAGCACGGCATGTTTTATTATAAAGCGTTTTTAAGACAAATGCAATGGAAATCTATGGACAAGAACAGTAAACTTTATCCATCTCTACATTTGTTTTTTCTTATTACGTAATCCCCGGAAAAAGTCAGTCAATAACTGCCCACATTCTCGTTCCAATACACCCGCGGTTACTTCTGCCTGATGATTAAACCGGTTATCATCCAATAAATTCATTAATGTCCCAGCACAGCCCGCTTTTGGATCAGATGCTCCAAAGACAACACGGGCAATCCGTGACTGAACGATCGCACCCGCACACATTGGACACGGTTCGAGTGTTACATAAAGGGTACAATCTTCCAACCGCCAGCTGCCAATTTCCTGATTTGCCTGTTCAATTGCAAGCAATTCGGCATGTGACAACGTTAATTGGGATGTTTCCCGAACGTTAAATCCGGTAGCAATAACCTCCCCATGATAAACAATCACCGCACCAATCGGAACCTCACCAGCTTCTTGTGCTTGCAATGCCTGGTTCAGTGCTTCACGCATGTATTTTTCATCATCCATTATAAATCACCACGCAGGAAAAAAGTTTTAAATCTGTTTAATTAGGAAAAAAATAAACAAGAAACGAAAGGGGCATTGCTATGAACATTTCAATGGAAAACAGTGCTGTCTTGTTTATCGACCTTATCAATGACTTTAAATTTGAAGGCGGGGAACGATTACTTCACCACACAAAGGAAATTCTGCCAAATCTAAAAAGACTGAAGTCATTTGCCAAAGAAAATAATCTACCTGTTATTTATATTAATGATCATTACAATTTGTGGCAAGCGGATTTTCATAAAGTAGTAGAGTATTGCAGAAATGACGCTAGCCGTGAAGTAATTGATGCAATGAAGCCTGCTCCCGACGATTACTTTTTTATAAAACCGAAGCACTCCGCCTTTTTTCAAACACCATTGCAATCATTGTTAACCCATTTAAAAAAGACAAACCTGATTATGTCAGGAATCGCAGGGGATATTTGTATATTATTCTCGGCGAAGGATGCTTACATGTATGAATACTCCCTGCACGTTCCGGAAAATTGTATGGCATCCAATGAAAAACAAGGCAATGAATATGCCCTCTATTTAATGCGCACCGTGATGGATGCAAACACTGAACCAATTTAGCAAGCATATGGAAAGCTTCCTTCGCATATTTTGTAAGTAGAGTTAAAACGGAAAGGAGGAAGCTTCCTTGCAAATTTATGTCATAAAGTCAGGGGATACGCTTTATCAAATTGCCGATACATATGGCACGACTACTACAGCACTTATTGATGCTAATGAGCTTGATGCACCAAATGAGCTTGTAGTTGGGCAGGCACTGGTTATTCCAATTATTGGCCAATTTTATTTTGTCCAGCCAGGTGACACCTTATATGCAATCGCGCAAAGGTTTGGGATGTCCTATCAGGAACTGGCACAGATTAATAATATCCCGGCAGGAAATGTACTACAAGCTGGGTTCCGGTTATATATTCCGGAACAACCAAAGAGAGAAATCACATCCAATGCCTATATTGAACCTTATGGTGAAACCGTATCCCAATCATTAATTAATGCTGCAGAAAACGCTGCCCCATATCTCACCTATCTTGCGCCATTCAGTTATACGATTAACAGTGATGGTACACTAAACCCTCCACCATTGGACAACTTCAGACAAATAGCTGCAAACAATAATGCATCCTTAATGCTTGTCGTATCCAATCTTCAAGGAGGTGAGTTCAGCACGGAATTAGGCAGAACGATCCTGAACAACCAAACCGTACAAAATAATTTATTGGACAATATTATTGCAACTGCCAATGCTGGGGGTTACCGTGATGTCCATTTTGATCTGGAATTTTTGCCCCCGGAGAACAGGGAAGACTATAATACTTTTTTACGAAAAGCAAGGGACCGCCTGCATGCTAACGGGTTGTTGCTGTCAACGGCCTTAGCACCAAAGACAAGCGCAACACAGCAAGGAGTAGTGTATGAGGCACATGATTACGCAGCACATGGCGAAATTGCCGATATGGTTGTGTTAATGACGTATGAGTGGGGGTACAGTTATGGACCGCCAATGGCAGTATCACCGATCAATCAAGTGCGTAACGTAGTCAACTTCGCCTTAAGTGTTATGCCTGCTGATAAAATTTTGCTCGGTCAGAATTTATACGGCTATGATTGGACATTGCCATTCGAACAAGGCGGTGAACCAGCCAGGGCGATTAGTCCGCAGCAAGCAATAACAATTGCACGTGAGCAGAATGTGGCAATTGAATACGATCAGGAATCACAAGCACCTTTTTATCATTATACGGATGATCAAGGGAATCGTCATGAAGTCTGGTTTGAAGATGCTCGTTCGATCCAAGCTAAATTTGACCTCATTAAGGAATTAGGACTGCGTGGAATCAGTTACTGGAAGCTTGGGTTACGTTTTCCGCAGAATTGGTTGTTGCTTGCTGATAATTTTACAATTAGGAAAGCGGGACCATCGTCATAAAACCGATTAAAAATCCCCAAAGCTTTTAACGAGGCCACTGAAAATCTTATGATTTTTCAATGGAACTAATATCTGTATCAAAAAAAAGCGACTTGAAATTCATTTTATTGAATTACAAGTCGCTTTT
>BMJD01000027.1 GCA_014642895.1 Lentibacillus populi | reverse complement strand
AACAGCTTGCCACGATCAAAATACTTGGTTTGTGTCGTTAAGGAATGCAATCGATGGCATATCCGAGGAACAGGCATCATGGAAAGACAATGAGTCCACAAATTCGATATGGGAAATCGTTAATCATTTAGCCTTTTACAATCAACGATATTTAAATCGCTTCAATGGGATTCCTAACGCTAAGGGAGTAAATTCCAATGATTCCACGTTTTATAATAATGGTGAAATAAGCTGGCAATCAACTATAAAATTAATTGACAAGATAATGACCGATTGGAGAAGTTCAATTAATAATTGTAACGATGAAAAAATGAATGATTGGTCTTCGGAAATTGCCCATCTCACGCTTCACAATGCATATCACATTGGGCAAATTGTCCATATTCGTAAACAAATGGGGGCTTGGGACCGGGAACAAGGTGTTCATTAGCCAGGTTCCGATTCCTTTGATGTTTCCTACGCGTAATATTTACCGGAGTATGCTCAAAAGTCAGGCAAAAAGCACATATTGAGTCTATCCGTTGGCCAATCCTGTTGCGTAATCAAAATTGAAATTGAATATAACTGGGAAACGGTCAAAAAATCCGGAAACGCTTGTTCTTATTATACTTTTTGATATACTGAAGGTAGTTAAACACCTCGGTCACTTCCACTTCATACCCCCATAAAGGACGTGTTATAATGACAGTAGCTACATTAGTAAAAGAAAGCACACCTAGCTATACCAAGCATGATCAACTATTCAAGCAATTAATCAACACATTTTTTGAAGAATTTCTGGAGGCCTTTTTTCCGGAAGTCCACCACTACGTAAATTTTCAAGCCATCAAGCCACTCTCCGAAGAAGTATATACCGATTTAATCGAAGGAAAGACTCGAAGACTGGACATTATTATGGAGACTAAACTGAAGGGTGCGGAGACAGTCATTATTGTTCATGTCGAACCACAGAGTTATGTTGAGACAGGTTTTCATAAACGGATGTTTCATTACTTTAGTCTTTTGTATAACAAATACAAAAAGCCAATTATCCCTATAGCCGTTTTTAGCTATGATGGAAAATGGGAAGAGAATACGTATACAATGGAATTTCCTTTCTTTCATGTGCTAACTTTTAACTTCATGACACTGCATTTGCGCAAAAAGAATTGGCGCGACTATAGTAGATTGGATAATCCAGTAGCTGCGGCATTACTAAGCAAAATGGGGTATAAGGAAGAAGAAAAAGTTCATGTAAAAATGGAATTTCTGAAAATGATAGCTAGAATGGAAATCAACCCCGCTAAGCAAAGATTGATTTATGGATTTTTTGAAACGTATTTGAAATTGAATGAAGAAGAGGAGGAAGAATTAATGGAAGAGATTAAACAGTTGAAAGATGCAGATAAAATATTGGAGATTCCGATATCGTATGAGGAGAAGGGGAAAAAGATTGGAAAAGAAATTGGAAAGGAACTTGGGATTAAGGAAGTTGCGCTTGAAATGCTAAAAGAAGGAGCTTCAATAGAATTTATTGCAAAAGTAACTCACCTGAATAAAGAGGAGATAAAAAATCTGAGGGAAACGTTATAATACTGGAAATAATTCCAAGATGGAGTGCCGTCTTGGGTTTATTTCGTTTCCTTAAATAGTTAACATTTATTAACGTAAAATGGAAAATTGCTGGTGAAGAAGCCAATAAATTTGATGGTTAGTAACTAACGGAAGCAGGTTTTGAGAATTGGAGGGAGGAAATGAATCTATGCGGAATGAAAAGGAAATGATGGATTTAATTTTGAACACTGCATGAACAAATTAATCGTAATGTGCTAATCCGCATGATTGAATGGAATATAGGTATTAAAACAGATTTTTTAAGAAGCGCGGGTAAACACGGTAAGTATTTTGAAGATTTTCTTGAAAAAGATGAATGGAGGGAATTTATCGAAACATACACAAATGCAGATTATGAATGCATATGGGACTCGCTTTTTATAATGAGTGATCTATTTCGAAAAGTAGCATTATTGCCGATCATTTTGGATTTATATATCCGTATGATGATGACAAAAATGTTACTGCTTATCTTAAACGTATTAAAAAATTGCCATTAAATGCTCAGGATATGCACAGGTAAAGTAGTAACATTAATGATTTTTATTTATGTATGTAAGGATGTTATAATTCTCTAATTAAAAATGAGGTATAAAAAAGAAAGTAAGATTTTTGAATAGAGAGGTGGGGAAGCGTGTTGAAAGTAACAAAAGAATATACTTTGAATTCCCATTACGGTTTTAAAGATAGGTTGGAAGGATATGTTATTGTTAATATCTCGATTGGCTCACAGGGAGAGGTATGCGTTCTTGCCGTCGATAGAATACCGGATTATGTGGATGATATGTTTCCACAGATTCAAACTGAAGAAGAACGTCATTATAAGATTATTATTCAATCACAAAATGAAATACAGGAAATATCTCTATCTAACCAGAAATGGGATTATCACTTTATTCAGCCAATAGAAGATGGTAACATACTATTAGCCTCAGCGCGCTCCTATTTTTACAACAGTAATAAGTATGATTTAAATGCGAGGATCTTTGATGCTAAAGGAAATTTAATAAGACAATTCCTGCTCGGTGACGGAATTCAGGATCTGTATGTTACACAACAAAACATCATCTGGACCAGTTACTTTGATGAGGGTGTTTTCGGGAACAATGGCTGGGAGGTACCAGTTGGCAAAAATGGTTTGCGAGCTTGGGATGAAAAAGGTGCTACGTTATATAAATATTCAAATACGTTGGCACCGAACATATGGCTATCCAATCAGCAGACATATCAATTCACAATGGTCCGCGGACATTGTCTATCTTTTGATGAAGCCTTTGGAATGGTTTTTTCTCATTGTGCTGTACACAGTGGATAAAAATCCGGAAAACCGGATTCATATCCAATATAGTGATTGGTGTAAACGAGGGAACTAGGGCAGTAATCCTCGTAAAAATGTTGTGAGCTTATAATCCGAACTGTAAACGCGCAATAGGTGTAATGACTACGTGATCCCAAGACATAGGCCGCTGCCTGGTAAATTATTTTAAACAGAGAAAATTAGAGGGATTAACTGAGGGCTACTTATAAAAGCTTCTTAATTGTCCTTCAACTCTACATCATGCTCATCTGCCAATTTGTTAAGTTCATGCTTATAATCACGTATATGCTTTTTCGCTTCATCGAGCATCCCGTTTGCCTCCTCAATCATGCTCGGATCCTGTTTTTCCAATGCATGTGTAATTTTGACAAATGCATTGTATTGCGTGTCTGCCCCCTTAATGTATAGTTCGTGGATTTTTCTTAATTCATCCGTTTCTACATTTACATAATTTAACTCATTGATGAATTCATTGTAATTTGGAAGTACTTCGTCGACTAGGGCAGCATACATCGTTTGATCATCTGAATAGTTGGCACCCGACACATTGTCATAGGCAGATATAGCGACATTTTCCAATTCGAATGCAGGGCTCATTTCTTTGTTTACATAATTTAGCAGATCATCCTGCACCGCATCATTAAAGCATCCAGCCAATAAGATAACAAAGGGAAATAGTACCGTTAAAACCTTCTTCAACACTTTTCACCTCCTTATACCCCACCATATGTAGCAATGGACGTCCAAGATCACGTAAAAGTGTTATTCTTTAATAATTTTTACGGCATTGAAACGCTAATCACAAATCGGTAAAAGGACTTTCTTCGCGTTTTGATGATTGTAACTAAGAAGGGAAAAACGAAAAGCGAACATACCCGGGCGAGTCACTCCATCCTTTGGTAAAGTAAAATATATTATGACTATTGTTTCAAGTTCTTTTGACTTAAATAATTTTGCTAAAACCGTTACAATAGTAATAACACTTATTATTAGGGTGGATTCCACTTTTAGGAGGAAACGAAATGAACAAAGCGGATACACCTTCTTCATTGAAGATTGGAAATGCTCATGTAGCAACGAAACCAAATTCCTTAATCGCTGATTTTAAAGAGCTATTTAAAGCGATTGTTTTAATATCAAATGTGTTACCTGTTCTTACGGGGTTTTGGCTTGCTCTCCATTTTACAAATTCAACCTTTGCCGAGAACTGGGAATTGTTTGTAATTACGATAGTCGGCAGTACCTTTGTGATGGCAGGGGCGCTTATCCTGAATAACTGGTATGATGTCGATATCGATGCGGTAATGGATCGGACAAAAAAACGGCCTACAGTAACAGGTCATATTTCACTAAAAACTGTGCTGATACTCGGAATTGCTCTTTCTGCAATTGGGTTAGTTATCTTGCTGTTAACAACACTTGAAGCAACAATTTATGCTTTCATCGGCTGGTTTACGTATGTCTTTTTGTATACCATGTGGTCCAAACGAAAATATACGTTGAATACCATTATTGGAAGTATTTCCGGGGCTGTTACGCCTTTAATTGGCTGGGCAGCAATCGAGCCGGCATATCATGTCGTACCAATTGTCTTGTTTTTTATTTTATTTATTTGGCAAATTCCACATACTTTTTCGATCGCTATCAAAAAATATGATGAGTATAAGGCAGCAGGGGTTGCCATGCTTCCGGTTGTGCATGGATTTAACTTTACCAAACGGCAAATGGTTGTGTATATTGCCTGCTTATTACCATTGCCATTTCTGTTAGCGCCGCTTGGAACAACATTTATAGTAATCGCCACCGCTCTAAACGTTGGCTGGCTTATTTTGGGTATTCGCGGTTTTTCTGCAAAAGATAATTGGCAGTGGGCCCATAAAAACTTTATTTATTCGTTAAGTTATTTGACCATACTATTCTTGATGATGATCGTTGTAACCTTGCCTGCAGCTGGTTAAGTTGTTCCGGATCTAAACTAAAATAACCAGGGGAAGCAAATTTATCCCCTGGTATCTTGTTTAATGTTTACCGGCTGAATTGTTATCCAGCCTGTTTTCCTCTTTGTTTTTTAATTTGTTTACGTAATGAGCATTTTTCGTATTGTTAAAGTCATCTCGTACGCCCATTTGTACACCCGAAGGATCATGGGCAATAGAATCACGTCTGCCATCAAAATGGGGAGAGGGTTGAGATCCGGTATTGGCAGTCTCTCTAGGCATGTTAATCACCCCTTTCCTGATTAGAATAGGAATATGGATGAAAAATATGTATTAAGGATTTTACGTCTTCTAAAATGTTAACGTGATCATTTTGTATAAATTAAAAGGAGAGAATATGATGGTTACTATTAAGCAAGGTAAAAACAAGTTTTTTGTAGGTGAGAATGAAGAAGAGCCATTGGCAGAAATTACATTTACACAGTCTGGCGATACCGATTTAATTGTTGACCACACGTTTGTGCAGGATGAACTACGTGGTGAAGGTGTTGCTGGAAAGCTAGTAGAACGAGTGGTAAAGTACGCGAGAGAAGAAGGGAAGAAGATTATTCCGGAGTGTTCATATGCAAAAAATAAAATCGAAAAAACACCGGAATATCATGATGTGCTTAGTAAGAAGTAATTAGGCTATTCCCGAATTGATAGGGGGGAGGGGAAGATAACCGCCTCCGTCTCCTGTCTCTTCTTCGGATGTTCACTCTCCCGACTGCCTCTTGTAGAAGGGCTATTTTATCATATAAGTTCCTGTCAGAATTAGTTTTTATCGTAAATTACCGTATAATTACATATATCAATTAGTCGGAAAGGATATTCACATGTACCTCACCATAAAGGAAACAGCAGAATATTTGTCCATTGATGAAGTGGAAATTAGAGCATTCGTCTTACAAAATCGAATTCGCGCAGTGCATGATGGGGAACAATACTTCATAAACAAGGAGCAATTCACAACCCATTTCGAACAGGTAGAAAACTATAGAAAACAGATTCAGGAATATTTAAGCGAGCCAATTCCTGAGGACATCGATGTTAAAGACGAGGACTAATGATAAAGGAGCCTACAATTTGCGGCAAAACAAGAAGTATCCCAGCAAGCGACAGGAAAAATCCCTCACGTACAAGGTGGAAGATCCAACAGAACTTTTACCATTTTTATTAAAGGTCATGGCAAATCGCAGCAGAAATTCCGTTAAATCCATTCTTTCACGGGGGCAGGTTACGGTTAACAATCACATCGAAACAAAATATAATTATCGTCTCCAACCTGGTCAAACTGTTACCATTTTAAAAAATAAAGCGGCTGTCAAAGAAAGTACATTTATCGGCATGTCCATACTTTATGAGGATGGTGACATCATCGTGGTTAAAAAGGATGCTGGTCTATTATCAATCGCAACCAAAAAGGAGAAGAAAAAAACTGTCTATCACCAATTAATGGACTATGTACGTCGGGAAAATTCCCAACGCCGTATTTATGTCGTTCATCGACTTGATAAAGAGACATCTGGTGTTATGATGTTTGCCAAAAATGAGCAGGTGAAGCAGGCCTTGCAACATGCTTGGAAGGAAAATGTGAAGGAACGTACCTATGTTGCACTTGTGGAAGGAAAATTAACAAAAGATAAGGGAACGATAGCGTCTCGGCTAAAAGAAAGCCGCACACACCTAATGTATTCCAGCGGGATAAAAAATGACGGACTGCATGCAATTACACATTACCACGTCATCCAATCGAATAAAAACTTTTCCTTATTAGAAGTCCGTCTTGAGACTGGACGGAAAAACCAAATTCGTGTCCATATGCAAGACCTTGGGCATCCGGTTGTCGGAGATAAAAAATACGGGGCGACTGGAAATCCTATTGGGAGACTTGGACTTCATGCGAAGGTGCTAGCTTTTGAGCATCCGACTACAGGGGAGTTATTGCGGTTTGAAGCCGATGTGCCAAAAAATTTTTTTGATAAGGTGAAATAAAAAGCGGATTGATCCCAACTCGATATTCTTGTACTTGTACATGAACAATCGGATTATTAAAAAAACACTTGCACCTTACGTAACGTAAACCTATATAATAAAACTTAATAGTTGTTACAGGGTGAAGTATATATGTGTTCGATTGGACAGTTAGCTGGGATGAATGATGTTACTGTACGAACGTTAATGTACTATGATGAAATTGGTTTATTGTCTCCCGCTGAGGTGGGGAGTATGATTCTAAGAAGGCTGCGAAATTACAAGTTATTATCATGTTGAAAGATCTTGGGTTCAGCCTCGATACAATACATGGAATATTGGATCAACAAATCAGGACCCCAAAGGATTTGCTTTGTATGCGTCTGAAAGTAATTGAACTGGAGCAACAACAGCTTGAAAAGTCGAAGGAAACAATTCGTTCGCTTATTCAAGTGATGGAATTGGAGGGGAAAGAGGATTGGGACAATCTATTTACAAAGTTTTTCCCTCCCCAAAAGGATAAAAAGCAAATGAGAGAAATCTGGAATCGTCATTTCACTGCAAAGGAACAGCGTTTATTAAAAAACTTGCCAAAGGCCGGCAAAGATTATGAAGAAATAAGTAAGTGGGTAGACATTGTAAACGATATCCGCAAAAATCTTGATAAGGATCCCACATCAAATGAAGCACAGAAACTGCAAGACGATGGCTGGATCTAGCATATGAGATGTACGATGGAGACCGGGATCTTGCGCACAAAACTTGGCAAGTTAACCTCGAAAATAAAGTACCAGGATTCTATCAATTTGATGAGGAAATTGTGCAATTCATGAATGAAGCATGTGAACATTTGTTCCGCGGTTATGAACAAGGTGAGAGCCTATGAAAAAGAATATCATGGTGCTGGATATAGTTTGTTATGCTGCTATTCCATATTTGCTTTGGGCGCATGGAAGAGATATTTTTGGAGATTATCTTGCTTTACTATTATCAACTGTTCCCGGATTTATTTATACAGTGTATCGGTTTATAAAAGAACGACAATTTAATATAGCAGGCCTGTCTATCATTGGATCATTGGTGATAAGCACAACCGTAAATCTCCTGTCAGCAACTGCTGAAAGTATGCTTTGGAATCAGGTATATTTAGGATTTGGCTATGCTGCATTCTTTCTATTGTCCATGGCTATCAGGAAACCATTAGCACTCTATTTCGCTGTGGACTGGGCTTATTTGCAAGGTTACCGGCGAAAGGATAGTCTGGCTTTATATAATACTAAAGGAATTTTTGTGTGGTATCAATTACTCACGTTAGTGTTTGTGTTCCGTTGTGTTTTTCAAAACTCCCTGAAAGCCTGGTTAATTCAAGCCTATGGAGTGGATGCATATGGCCAGCTATTAATTTACATGAACATAAGCGGCTTTATTTTTAGTGGGATCATTTTTGCTGGCTTCATTTTTGTAGGTGTAAAGATAAACAAATTTTTAGAAGCAGGTCGGCATGAGCAGACCGTTAAGCCATTAGAGGGGTAGTATTAGCAGACTAAAAAACGAGCATCTGCCCGTTTTTTAAACAAAAGGGGCCTTCTCGACCACTCGTCCCTTTCTGCCTTTTGTCGTTTCCGCTTTTTTGAGAGAACGAATCACTGCTTCTTCCGTGACTTCTACTACCGCTTGAAAAAGCTTATTCATAGCCGGATGATCATCACGTACAAACGTCATGGATGCTACATGCTCGTTACTTTCATGGCTGTATGGATTGGCTGTTGAAAAGGCGATTGCGATATCACCACTGCCATTCGCAATATGGCTTCCAGTTCGGCCTAATCCTGCGGTACAACGTTTGGCTAATCGCTTCAACTGCCTGTCATAAAGCGGGGCATCGGTCGCAATGATCATCATGATCGAGCCATCGGGCATAGTAAGCTTTTCTGTGTCCCAGCTAGTGAAAAGAGCGTCTTCTCGCTTGCCGAAATTACTTAGTACGAGACATCCAACCGTATATTGCACATCATCGACCGCAACGAGGCGGGAAGAAGTGCCGATTCCGCCCTTATACCCAAAGCAGACCATCCCTTTCCCAGCACCAACAGCACCTTCTATTACGGGTTTACTTGTTGCGTTTCGGATCGCTTCTATTGCATGCTCCGGTTTCACCGCTTGCAGACGCATCGAATTTAAACAACTATCATTACACTCACCCACAACAATATTAATCGAACTTGCCGAATCGCCAATTTCCTCGTTTTCATTCAGCATGTATTGTAGTGTTCCTTGCAAGACTGTGCCTACACTGAATGTGTTGGTTAACATAATCGGTGACTCCAGTAGCCCAAGCTCATCAACTTGGACAAGTCCAACCGTTTTCCCGTACCCGTTAATAACAGAACTTGCTGCACGGACTTTTTTCGTAAAAAGATTTCCACCATGCGGCAGGATAGCTGTTACGCCAGTACAAATGGTATCCTGTTGATCGATTTTTTCATATAGCGTTACATGTCCAACCTTGATACCGGAAACATCCGTAATACAATTCGAACTGCCTTTTGGTAGAGATGTCATTTTGTTTGCTCCTTTCAAGCTTTTACCATTATTATACCGATATTCAATGGATAAAAATAGACTTGCACCATTCTAAAGGAGCAAGCCTATGAAATGTTTATTTTAAAAACCTGAAAACTTCATTCGCAATGTCCGTGTTTTCGATCAATCCGGAAAATCGTTCACTCTTTGGACCGTAAGCATATACTGGTACATCGACCCCGGTGTGTCCGCCAGTAGTAAATCCGACACCAGCCCGCTTATTAAATACCTCCGAAATTCCATGATAGAGGGTATCAAAATCGTCGCTGTCAGCAGCTTCCCTAATTGACTGCAGCTCATTTTCTGTGAAATCAAATTCAACGTACTCATCTAACACGTCCTCAACTGACGCTCCATTGATTATTTGCTGAGCCATAAATTCAGGTGTGCGTTTAGCTGCTTTGATTGCATCTGGGTTGAAATTATATCCCCCGTCACGCCCAATCGAGAATCCTCCTGTTGCATGATCGGCAGTTAAGACAACTTGAGTATGCTTGTTTTCTTTGGCAAATGCAATGGCTGCTTCGAATGCCTTTGCGAAATCCTCCATTTCACTCATGACACTAACGGAATCGTTATCGTGTCCGGCCCAGTCGATTTGGCTGCCCTCAATCATAAGGAAAAATCCATCCTTATCTTTACTTAATTTTTCTAACGCTGCTTTCGTCATATCTTCTAGTGAAGGTGTAGATTCATCACGATCAATTGCCTTTGGCAGACCTACCGGAGCAAATAAGCCAAGTAACTTCCCATTTTTATTTTCTTCCATTTCGCCAGCAGATGTCACATAGCTATAGCCGTCTTCTTTAAATTCTTGAATTAGATTTCGATCATCACGATCAAAATAATTGGTACCGCCTCCAAGCATGACATCTATCTTATGTTTTCCACTGATCATTTCGTCAAAATAGTCATCAGCAATTGCATCATAGTTTTGTCTGGAAACATCATGTGCACCAAAAGCTGCTGGTGTAGCATGGGTTATTTGTGATGTTGAAACAAGCCCAGTTGCCTTTCCTTTTTCTTTTGCGGCCTCTAGTACGGTCTTAACAGGCTGTTTATCTGTATCAACAGAGATAGCACCATTATATGTTTTTATTCCCGCTGCCATCGATGTTGCTGCAGCTGCTGAATCGGTTATATTCTCTTCTTCGTCGTTAGAATACGTCTTTGCCATTCCTGTAAAATAGGTATCAAAAATAGTTTTCTCCATCTCTGGGGTGGAAGGATCATCTTTCATGTAACGATATGCTGTGGTATAAGCAGGGCCCATACCATCACCAATTAGTACGATTACGTTTTTTGCTTTGCCTTTGTTGTGAGGTGTTTCTTTGTGCTTTGGGCTATCAGCATAAGAGCTTACACCGTTTGCTCCAAGCAATCCGCCTACAGTAAGGATACAAATAACTACAATCAGCCATACTCTTTTTCTCATGATTCTCCTCCTTAGTAAAGTTATAATAAAACTATGAAACTACTTTTATAGTAGAATAAAATGTTCTTTTTAAACATAGTCGATTAGTTGTGAATTTTTAATGTATTCTTAATAGAGTTTAGAGATTCTTTAAAAGTAGTCGAAAATAGTTAAATCGAACTGCAAAAGTCTACATAGGGCTAAACCAGAATTATTTTCTTATCAAAAAACAGTATTTTTAGCGCGGTTCGAACGTCATAAATCCATTCTTTGATCCAAAATGCACGGTAACAGCAAAAATGAACACGCTGGAATAAAAATATAAAGTTCAAAAAACTTGCGATCAAATCCCATTTACGTTATAACTAACATACAACTTCATATCGCAATTTCCTTCGGGGCAGGGTGCAATTCCCGACCGACGGTAAGGAACTCATTTTTGTTCTAAGTCCGTGACCCGTGCGGTTTGAATACCAAACGGTGGATCTGGTGAAACTCCAGAGCCGACAGTTATAGTCTGGATGGGAGAAGGAATTTCGGATAGAAGCTATCTGTGTATAGAAAATACTTATAGAGATGTATGTTTTTTTACGTCCAATCTATTAGTATACCTTTTTTTCAAGGGATAGGAAAGTATAAAATTTTAGCCCTATTCAGCTTGGATCAAGGTAGGCCACGTCCGGCTCCAGCGCCCAGCGGCTAGTGTGCTTCCTTCACCTCCGTACGATAAGTCAACATCGGTTCGCTTCCAGCTCACCGTGTTTCCTTTATCTCCTACGGCTCAGTCCAGCACATACGCCGCTAAACGGTCGCTTGCGCCTTTGTTCATACATAGGTTTATTGCTTGTTGATGAAAATTCTGTTCTTACGCCTCCGAAGCTTATTCGGGGGCTTTTTTAATGAAAAATAAAAGGAGTGGAGTGATGTCATTGAAGGATGAAGATTATATGCGATTTGCTCTGAAGCTTGCTGGTAAAGTTGCCGGTCAAACAAGCCCAAATCCTCCGGTTGGGGCGGTTGTTGTTAAAGAAGGACAAATAATTGGGTTTGGCGCCCATCTGAAAGCAGGCGGATCCCATGCAGAAGTTCATGCATTACAAATGGCAGGGGAAAAGGCCATTGGTGCAACAATTTATGTCACACTGGAGCCGTGCAGTCATCACGGAAAAACCCCGCCATGTGCAGATTATATTATTGAAATGGGGATCAAACGGTGTGTCATAGCTGTTTCGGATCCAAACGAAAAGGTTGCAGGGAGAGGAATTACAAAGCTTCGCGATGCCGGCGTTGATGTGGAATTAGGCTTACTTCAAGAGAAGGCTGAAGCGGTCAATGCAGCATTTTTTCATTATATCAAAACAAAAACACCATATGTCACGATGAAATCAGCAGTTAGCCTGGATGGAAAAACTGCTACCGCTACTGGTGACAGCAAATGGATTACAGGGAAGAAGGCGCGGCTGGATGTGCATGAATATCGACATAAGCATGATGCCATTCTTGTTGGGGTGAATACGATCATTGCTGATAACCCATCACTTACGACAAGGCTTGCGGGTGGCGGTAAGAATCCGGTTCGTATTGTTTTGGACACAAGTCTTAGAACACCAGTAGATGCCGCTGTTATTACCGATAATCAGGCAGACACATGGATTTTTACTGGCAAAAATGTACCTGATGAGAAAAAGAAAGCTTATCAGCAACGGAATCGTGTAACCATCATTTCATTGGATCGTGACCAGATTAATGTATCAGCTGTTTTGCAGGTGCTAGGGAGTAAGGGCATAATGTCCCTCTTTGTGGAAGGCGGTGCTGCAATAAATGGTGCTTTTTTGCAGGAGAATCTGCTGAATGAAATCATTTTTTATATTGCCCCTAAATTAATTGGGGGGAAAACAGCTCCGACCGCTATTGCTGGGCCGGGATTCCAGTCCATTGCTGAGACCCTGTCACTTCGCATAAAGGATGTTGAGATGATTGGTGAAGATATAAAAATTGTCGCAGAACCAAAGAAGGAGGAGTTAGATGTTTACGGGAATCATTGAGGAGAAAGGTACGATTAAGCAGCTGCAACAGGTATCGGAACAAGCAATCCAGATGACAATTGCAGCAAAAAAGGTGTTAAACGATGTACGGATAGGCGATAGTATTGCCGTAAACGGAGTCTGTTTAACGGTTACTAATTTTATGGTAAGCAATTTTCAAGTAGAGGTTATGCCGGAAACAATTAAATCAACTTCACTAAAATCGCTGAAACCGGGTTCCAAGGTAAATCTAGAAGGATCGATGCCTGCTAATGGCAGGTTCGGTGGCCATTTTGTTTCCGGACATGTCGATGGAATCGGAGAAATAGTAAGTAAGAAAAAGCGGGAAAATGCCATTTACTATGAAATCGAAATTCCGGAGAGCCTGACAAAATATGTTGTGCTGAAAGGCTCGATTGCACTTGATGGTGTAAGCTTGACTGTATTTGGGGTTGATGAAAATAAGCTAACCATTTCCCTTATTCCCCACACCGCATCAGCAACGATTTTAGGTGCTAAGAAGAAGGGGGATGCGGTCAATATCGAGTGTGACATGCTCGCTAAGTATGTCGGAAATATGCTTAGTTAACGATTAATGAAAAAGAAAGGATGGGTAGGATGTTTCATTCCATTGAAGAGGCGATTGTCGATTTAAGGAAGGGGAAGCCAATTATTGTTGTTGATGATGAAACCAGAGAAAATGAAGGAGATCTTGTTGCATTAGCCGAAAAGGCAACCCCTGATGTGATTAATTTTATGATTACCCACGGAAAGGGGTTAGTTTGTACCTCGATCAAAGCAGATTTAGCAAAGAGATTAGGCCTTTCGATGATGACGGATCAAAGCACAGACCCGTTCGGAACTGCTTTTACGGTGAGCATTGATCACAAAGATACAACAACCGGTATAAGTGCTGTGGAGCGTTCGAAGACCATTCAATCATTACTCAGGCAGGATGTACGTGCTGAAGAATTTAAACAGCCTGGGCATGTTTTTCCGCTAATGGCCAAAGACGGCGGTGTTTTGACGCGTCCTGGTCATACCGAGGCTTCTCTTGACTTGGCTAACCTAAGTGGTGCTTTTCCTTCCGGGGTCATTTGCGAGATTATTAAAGAAGATGGCACAATGGCCCGCGTTCCGGACTTGCTGAAGATGTCCAAACAATTTTCGCTGAAAATAATTACGATCAAAGCATTAATTGATTATCGTAAAAAACACGAAAGACATGTTAAACGTGAGGTTGAAACGGTATTGCCGACTGAATTTGGCACGTTTAGTGTAATTGGCTATTCCAACGACCTTGATGACAAAGAACATATTGCCCTGGTTAAAGGTGATATTCAGTCAGATATACCAACATTAACCCGGATCCATTCCGAATGTTTAACGGGTGATGTATTTGGGTCTTACCGCTGTGATTGTGGATCACAATTACATGAAGCACTTGCTAAAATTAATGAAGCCGGACGTGGCGTTTTAATATATATGCGGCAAGAAGGACGTGGCATCGGGTTGATGAATAAACTGCGAGCATACAAGCTGCAGGATTCTGGAGCAGATACGGTGGAGGCGAATGAACAACTCGGGTTTGCTCCGGATTTACGGGAATATGATCTCAGTGCTCAGATTTTATTGGATTTAGGTGTAAAAAAAGTCGACCTGCTGACGAATAATCCGGCAAAAATAACCAGTTTGGAGCCACATGGAATCACCGTCGAACGACGCATTCCACTCCAAACACCGCCTCGCAAAGAAAATGAGAAATATATGCATACGAAATTTGCTAAATTAAGTCACTTGCTAGAATTGCATCATTAATGGAAGGGGATGAATAAATTGGGAAAAATATATAAGGGAAGTTTAGTAGGAACCGAACTAAAAATAGCAATTGTTGTTGCACGTTTCAATGAATTTATTACGAGTAAACTACTAACCGGAGCAGTGGATACGCTAAAAAGACATGGGGTAAAGGAAGAAAACATTGATGTGGCATGGGTGCCGGGAGCTTTTGAAATCCCGCTGGCGGCACAAAAGCTGGCAACAAACCATGATTACGATGCTGTCATAACATTGGGTGCCGTCATCAGAGGGGCGACCGCCCATTTCGATTACGTATGTAATGAAGCTGCTAAAGGGGTTCAGGCAGCTTCATTACAATCTGGCAAACCTGTTATATTTGGTATTTTGACGACAGATACGATTGAACAAGCAATCGAGCGCGCTGGTACGAAAGCCGGAAACAAGGGAGCAGAGGCAGCTGTGGCAGCGATCGAAATGACAAATCTCACAAAAGGTATAGCGGAATGAGGGGAATCAGGGTAAAGCTGTGTGAACAGCTGTTACCCTGATTTTTATGATAGAATGGGAGAAGAGACGATACGTTAAGTTAGGATGAAAATCAATGCTTACAGTGGAAAATTTATATAAATCATTTGGCGAAAAAATATTGTTTAACCATGTTTCATGTGTGATTGCACCGCATGATCGTATTGGCTTAATCGGGGTAAATGGTACAGGAAAGTCCAGTTTCTTAAAAGTAATTGCCGGGCTTGAGTCCGCCGAAGAGGGAACGGTAAACTATAAAAAGGGTTATAAAATCGAGTATCTGGCCCAAGAGCCTGAATTAGATCCACATTTGACGGTAATCGAGCAAATTTATTATGGGGATTCAGTTGTTATGAAGGCAATCCGTGAATATGAGCAGGCCCTGAGCCAGTTAGCCCAAAATCCGGAAAGTGAACAAGCGCAAGAAAACGTGCTAACGCTGCAGCAGCAAATGGATCTCCATGAAGCATGGGAAGCAAACACGCTTGCGAAAACCATTTTGACGAAGCTCGGGATTACGGAATTTGATAAAAATGTTACCACGCTTTCCGGCGGTCAGAAAAAACGGGTTGCGATCGCCAAGGCATTAATCCAGCCAGCCGATTTGCTCATTTTAGACGAGCCGACAAACCATCTTGATAATGAAACGGTGGAATGGCTGGAAAAATATTTAGCATCGTATAATGGCGCATTACTCATCGTTACCCATGATCGCTATTTTCTGAATCGGGTTACGAATCGTATATTTGAATTGGATAAAGGAAACCTGTATACATATACGGGTAATTATACGTTATTTTTAGAGAAGAAAGCGGAACGCGAAGCATTAGAACATAGCCTTGAACAAAAACATAAAAACACACTTAAACGTGAGCTTGCCTGGTTGAAACGCGGGGCCAAGGCACGTTCCACCAAGCAAAAGGCGCGCATTGACCGTGTACAGGAAATGAAGGAAAAGGAATTCGACACAGTGAAGGGTGATCTGTCTTTCCAGGCAGGATCCACAAGGCTGGGAAAAAAGGTTATCGAATTAGAAAACATTGACAAGTCATACGATGGCAAAAAGCTGCTTCATGATTTTAATTATTTGGTTGTTCCTGGTGACCGTCTTGGCATCATTGGCCCGAATGGTTCCGGGAAGTCAACATTGCTTAATATGATGGCGGGGCGCATTTCCCCTGATAACGGGACAATGGCCATTGGGGAAACGGTTAAAATTGGTTATTATACGCAGGGTGACGAAGAGCTTGATGGAAACTCGCGGATTATCGACTATATAAAGGAAGTCGCGGAAATAATTCATACGAAGGACGGAGATGTGATAACTGCTGAACAAATGCTGGAACGATTTTTGTTTTCCCGAAGTGAACAATGGACATATATTCGCAGGCTTTCAGGCGGTGAAAAAAGACGGCTGTATTTGCTGAAAGTGCTGATGACTGAACCAAATGTTTTGTTATTAGACGAACCGACAAATGATTTAGATACCCAGACACTAAGTGTCCTGGAAGAATATTTGGAGCAATTCCCGGGTGTCGTCATTACCGTTTCCCATGACCGCTACTTCTTAGATCGGGTAATTGATCACTTGCTTGTATTTTCCGGTAATGGTAATGTTACGCGTTTTTACGGCAATTACAGCGAGTATTTGGAGAATGAAAGTGAGAAAAATGAGGATGCTTTAACGGCACCGGTTAAAGAAATAGGTGAAAAGCCCGCTCTGAAAAAGAAGAAGTTATCCTATATGGAGCAAAAGGAATGGGATAGCATAGAAGATGAAATTACTGAATTGGAAATGCATATTGAGAAGCTGCAGGAAGGTGTCGCAGAAGCTGGTAGTGACGTAGAAAAAGTGCAGGCACTTTATCAGGAACTCGGGGAGATGGAAGAATTACTCGAGGAAAAGATGGAACGCTGGACTGAGCTTTCCTTGTTAGTTGAGAAACTGAAAAGTTAATAGTTGATAGAAAAAGCCTAAGAGCACATCCTTAGGCTTTTCTATAGCTATTGTGTAATGGAATTAATCGACTGAAGTGCACTCCCCTAAAATTCATGAAAATCAGGCATGTACTATCCTGCACCCTACTCCGTCAATCCTTCAATCTCAATTGTATCAACGATTCCTGTGCCATTATCGCGGATGTTAGCCTTCAGCTTCACCTTATCTCCTTGTTGCAGAAATAATGACAATGGAGCTTTTCCGGCATTAATTGTATAAACGGTTTTATCCCCTTTTAACAGAAACTGAATGACCTGGCCTGCTTTTTGGGTCGTAACGATGGCGCGATCAACCTCGCCGGTTATTTCCTCCAATGCGCTTTCTCCAGTTGCTTCCACGTTACTTGGGTCCTGTGCTAATGCAAGGCGGTAGGATTCCAACGTTTCTCTTGCTGTATCACCGAATACAACAAAATCAGAGTCAGCGGCCTTGATGTACGCATATTTTTTAAATAAACCATTCGGATCCAGAACATTCACAACCCATGTAGGGTTTCCGTCAATGTTGTATAAAATCGGCATGGATCCTTCCCATTTTTTCTCCGGAAATTCCTTATTAACAATTTCCTTAGCACCTTTACTATCCATAATGCCGCTATTCTTTTTACTGTTGTAATAGGTTAATTCACCTGTACGTGCATTAATTAACGTATAACCAAGTGCAGAATCAATGTTTTCTTTTGGTGATGCCATATCGGTAAAGTAATACATATCCCCATTTTCGTCGAATACCGGCGTTACACTGCTTTCTGTTCCGGAGTCATTTGGAATTTTTACATCCTTTTTACCAAATAAGGAGTTTAGCCATCCATGAACATATTTACCAAAATAATTGTTTTCGTCTGTTGCCATTTCTGAACTTAATGGACTGTCAATGAAGTCCGGTGCTTTGTTCATATCGTATGCAACTGTTTTACTCGTAACCGGATCAACCACAGCTACTTTCATGTCTTTCATATCCGGTTTATTTGTCACGCCGATAGGTTTATATAATGTTTGCACATACCAGGGCTTTCCATCATCATCAACCTCAATTTGCGGCTCACCACTTTGAATATAATTGGGAAATTCAGCATAAATCGTGCGTTCGATATTATGATTAAAATAGCTTGAATTGGTATATTTCATTTTGCTGTCATAAAACTTCGGCTGGGCATTAATATCAGTTGCCGATATCATAAAATACCCCGCTGTTTCTTTTCCACGGAAATATTTCCATAATCCTGTGAATTCAACGGGTGCAACGAAAACAATGTCTTCACCCACTCTTTGCACCTGTAATTTACCTAAGTCGTAAAATTGTGTATTAGGTACAACACTCATCGATTTTTGTACTTTGTTTCGCGCGAATTCAGGAGATACAGTAATGGGCGTATCGTCTTTGTTTAATGGTTTCGCTTCTGCAACTTCCTGTTTGTCGATAGATTGATACGTATCATCCACTGTAAAAATTCCAAGCACAAAAACGGTTGGTATAGCGATGACTCCTAAAAGAATCACCAGGCCCAATGCTGCTTCATAGGAACCTATTTTTTTCTTCTTCGTTTTTACCGATGTAACTCCATATAATAGAAAAATCCCGACAAGTGCAATGCCGGTATTGGCAATTACCATATTTGGTACTGTTATCGGTAATAATATAATGTAATTAGAAACACTTCCTATAATGAAAAGAAAGATAAAAATAAGTAATGCGGCCTTGAACGTACCTTTGCGATGACTGTTTTTCGCAATCAAAATACCTGCTAATACAATGTACATGATGAAAGCTAGGATAGTTGTTGTTAAAATTCCTGTCATAGTCTCAGCTCCTATAGTGTTCTTACGCCAGATTCATACGAAAACGAAGCTTGATTGGTTTCACTTTTCCCCGATTTCTTATAAACTTGTACTATTAACAAAAGTGGAGGTGCCCGTTTAGCGGCAGGAGCTGGACGTGGCACATTTAAGCATATTCGGTATTTATAATTTCCGAGTTTTAAGTACGTGTTCAAAAAGGAGGATAAAAAGGACCAAGAAGTTCGAGGCGGTGTAGTTTCGAGCAGCGCAGTGTATGCAAATAGATACATGAGCAGCGCAGAAACAAGCCAACGAGCTTCCACAGGATGTGGTGACTTCGACGTTCGACACAGGACGTGTCGGAACTGAGTCGAAGATCCCCTATCCCGAAGTGTCATTTTTACCGGACTTTTTGAACATCCTCTTTAAATTAATTGAAGCCAAAATAATAAAGGGGGTTGTCGTTTTGAAGAAGATTTTTAGCGATATGATTCAATTTCGTGGTACACATTATGCGTTTGGATACAAACAGGGTGTACTGTTAAAGGATTCATTAACTGTAAAAAATCGGGAAAAACAGTGGAAGATTAGAAGACCACGTTTTACGATTGATATAGAGGAGACAAAGCAGGCCATACAAGCATTTGCCCCTGGTATTTGGGATGAACTGCGTGGTTTGCAGGATGCACTGGAATGGACAATGGAGGACGTACTGAAGGAATTTGGCGGCTACCGGCTGGAGTATGTGAAGAGTGGATGTTCTATTTTTACTGGTTCTAATTATATGATCCGTAATTATGATTACCATCCGAAAACATATGAAGGGCGCTACACTGTTTTTCAACCTTCTGATCAAGGGTATGCAGTCATTGGGCCGTCACAGCGCATAACAGGACGAATGGACGGTATGAATGAAAAAGGTCTTGTAATGGGTTATAATTTTATGCATCGAAAAAAGCCTGGAGACGGATTTATTTGTAATATGATTGGCAGAATCATTCTGGAGAACTGTGCGACGGTTGATGAAGGAATTGCGATGCTGAAAAAGATTCCACATCGTCATTCGTTTAGTTATACGTTGCTTGATCAGAAGGGAGAAACGTTTATCGTTGAGGCAACACCAAGAAAGGTAGAGGTACGTCAATCAAACGTTTGTACAAACCATTTTGAATTGCTAAAAGATGAAAATCGTCACCACCTTACCGATTCGTATAAACGAATGGAGGTAATGGAGATGCAACAACACACTATTATAGATGGATACCAGGCGTTTCGTATGCTGAATGGTACGGACAACGGTGTTTTTTCCAAGCAATATAAAAACTGGTCCGGGACAATTCATACATCCGGGTATTTTCCGAAGCAAAAAAAGGCATGGTTTGCGTTAGGCGGCGATCGGGAGCCGGTTATATTCGATTTTGCCAAATGGCTTGAAGGGGAAGCGTTTACGATCAAGCGGGTTTTAGGAGAGGTTGATACCGATTTGCCGTTTGTGCATATGGATGAGAATGTTCGCTAACGGTGTTGATAGCGTGAATGTGGGAGATGGATGATTTGAAGCATTATTTAACACAAAAATGGATCGTGATAAGCATTGCTATTTTTTGCTCAATTTTGTGGGGCAGTGCTTTTCCGGTTTTAAAGATAAGTTATGAAGAATTACAAATGGCTGCGGATGATACGATAGCAAAAATCGTGTTTGCTGGAATGCGTTTTTTACTTGCTGGGCTTATGTTGTTAGTCGGAATGCTGATTGCCAAACCAAAGGCCCTGCTCGTTACAAAAAGGCAGGCGATGTTTCTCGTTATTTTCGGGGTTGTGCAAACGGCTTTGCAATATTTTTTCTTTTATAATGGATTAGCAAATACATCCGGTATGAAAGGAGCGCTCCTATCAGCAAGCGGCACATTTTTTACCGTATTGCTGGCACATTTTTTCTATTCCAATGATCGCTTGAACTGGCCAAAAGCAATCGGCCTTGTTGCTGGTTTCTGCGGAATTATTGTTGCCAATTGGGGACAGGAATTTCAGCTTAGTTTCACATTAACTGGGGAAGGGTTTATGATTTTAGCAGCACTTACCGGAGCCATCGGTGCGATTATGGCGAAGGAACTGGCACTGGGAATTCATCCGTTCGCACTAACAGGCTGGCAGCTTACGATTGGTTCTGTCCTTATGCTGTTGATTGGTGTTCCGCAATTGAAACCTGGCGCTATTAGCTTTACACCACTTGGATGGGGGCTGCTCGGGTATGCGGCGCTTCTATCGGCGGTAGCGTTTGCGTTATGGTACTCTATCCTAAAATATAACAAAGCCGGGGAGGTCAGTATTTATAAATTTGTGACCCCAGTATCGGGAACGATTCTTTCGGCAATTTTTATCCCTGGGGAACAGTTAACGATTTTTATTATCGGAGCTTTGGCACTAGTTGCAGTTGGGATTATTTCTGTTAATTATAAACCTGGAAGGAAACGGCAAGCTGAAGTAAAAATGTAATTCGTTTAAGTTCTCTATTAATGCACCCATCTTCATAATCGGACACAATACTTTACAATTGGGCCGAAATATAATAAAGGTCGTTTCATATAGAAGGGTGGCACCAAATTTGCTAGCCAAAGTTTCGGCAGTTTTTGATAAAAACCCATCAAAAACTGCTTTTTCATACTTCAAAACGTTGAATTATAAACATTTGTGTTTTTGAAAATACAAATAAAAAATGGAAATCCCGTCAAAGGTTCAAGTCGAAACTTGGGCTAGGTATTGAATTTACATCTGAATCATCGACTGAAATCTTGAAAAGTATTTGATCGACATTAGCAATTAATATTGTGTCGACAACACTTCAACGTATTAGCATTCTATTTAAATAAGTCTGGATACATTTCTTTAGCTAAAATTTCCATTCCATCAATTGAGTTATAGCCATATCCAAACATATAATTGTAATCAACTGCATATATTTGCTTGTTTTTTATTGCTTTCATACTTGATAGTTTTGGATTGGCATAAAGGCCTTCTTTTACCTTATCAGCTTTTGCCGGATCATTATCCACCCACATTGGAATGATTAATACATCTGGATCAGCTTCAATAAGCATTTCGATACTAATCTCCCCGTTCTCATCTTTGAACACATTATCTAATTTAATCATACTGAATACGTCATTAAAGAATGTTTCATCTTTACTACTAGCCGAATAAATAGTAATGTCATTTGGGTCGGTTGTATGTAAATAAGCAAATGTTTTTTCCTCTTTAATACTATCTAATTTAGAAGTAATAGATTCTTCTCTATCCTTTAACTCTTTTATAAAACTATCAGCTTTATCTTGTACATTAAAAATTTTACCTAAGTTTTCAATGTCTTTATAGATTGAATCATATGTTGCTCCACTAATAGAAGATTCAAGTACATACGTATTAATTCCCATATCGTTAAGAGTATCAACTGTTCCTACTCCCCAATCAGCATTTTCAAATAAACCACCTCGTCCATAGACTAAATCAGGGTCTGTTCCTAATGTAACCTCTTTTCCAACATATGCATCACTTAATATATTTAATTTTGAGTATTCTTCTTCTACAGCTTTATCCGGTGCTCCAAAGCTTGCACCTACCCCAACAATTTTGACACCTAATCCTAAATGTAATAACAATTCTGCTGCTGGTCTAGTATTTGCCATGATTCGTTCCGGTGCTTTATCAAATACTTGATCTTTCTTTTCCCAAGTGGTTCCGCCTTCCGCTTTCGTATAATTTTCAATCGTAAGTGGGTAATGCTTTTTGGTTTGCGTTTCCTCTTCTGAACCACTTTGCGTTCCACAAGCTGTTAATATGACTATTAAAGTAACCCCAAGTAATAATTTCTTTATCATTTTCGTATCCTCCTAGTTTATATTTGATATGCAAAACCTAATCCATTTGTAATAGGATTAATATACGTTTGGCACTTTATTCGATATAAAGCTTCGATGGTTTCAGGTGTTAATACCTCTTCTGGTGTACCATGTGCATATACTTCGCCATGTTTTATGGCATAAAGATAATCACAGTAATGTGCTGCCATTTCTAGATCATGAAGGGCTGCCAGCACACCAATATTTAATTCCTTAACACATGTTAATATTTCAATTTGATATCGAATATCTAAGTGATTTGTGGGCTCATCCAAAATCATAAATTTTGGTTGCTGAGCAATTGTTCTTGCTAAAATAACTCTTTGTTTTTCACCACCGGACAGTGATAAAAAACTACGATCCTTGTAATCAAGTAAATTTGTTCGTGTTAAAGCTTCCTCCACAATCGTAAAATCTCCCTGTTTATCTGACTCGAGCAATTTTTTATGTGGAGTTCTACCTAACATAACCATTTGGTGTACGGTCAAATCAAAATTCATTTCATTAAATTGACCCACTACACCTAGTCGTTGTGAAATCTTTTTTTGGGAAGTATTTAATACATCTAGATCATCTAAAAACACTGTGCCTTTATGAGGAATTAGACTTTTATAGATACTCTTTAATAGCGTTGACTTTCCACATCCATTTGGTCCAATAACTCCCACAAATTGTTGTTTTCTAACTTGAATTGAAATATTTTTTACAATTTCTTTTTTACCAATTCTTACTTCCATTTCCTTTGCAACCAATTCCATTTTCTACCCTCCAAAATTATAGCCTTTTTTAACTAATATATAGATGAATAATGGCGCGCCAATCACGGATGTAATGATTCCAATTGGCAATTCAACATTATGTATTAACGTTCTAGACAAGATATCGCACCAAATTAAAAATAGACCCCCTAACAGAAGCGTTCCTGGTATTAATCGTTTATGATCAGCACCAAAAATACCTCTGCATATATGAGGGATGATAAGCCCGACAAAACCAACCATTCCTGCATATGCAACCATTGTTCCAGTGATAAGAGCGGTGATAACCATGTAAAGTTTCCGATAGGCACTTAAGTTAATTCCAAGTGTAATGGCGGATTCATCCCCTAACAGCATTGTATTCAACACCCGATGTTGAAATAGAAACAAAAGACACCCACCTAAAACTACTACCGCCATGATAGGGGTTTTTACCCAGCTTGATGAAGCCAAACTTCCCATGGACCAAAAGGTAACTGTTTTAATTCCTTCAGCATCATTAGCAAAATATATAATAAGGCTAGAAAAGGAACTACATAACGCACCAATCACAACCCCTGATAAAACGAGTTTCACCGATGTGGCTTTACCACCTATGCTGGATAATATAAGGACTGCAATGGTAGTAATCATCGCTCCGATAAAGGCTCCAAATGCTACACCAAACTGAGATAAAAGCGCGCCACTTCCAAATCCAACAAGAATAGCAAAAGTTGCTCCTAGAGAAGCTCCAGATGAAATACCAAGAATATACGGATCAGCCAGCGGATTTTGCACCACTGCTTGCAGGACAACTCCACACAACGAAAGCCCCATGCCAATAAGGAGAGCGAAAATAACTCGGGGCATCCTAACTTGTAAAATAATATTTAAGTATGCTTCACTATTGCTATTACTTAAGGATCCAATTTTTCCATTTGTCAGTGCATGCAATAACATCTCCATCGATTGCTTGAATGGAATATTAACTTGCCCGATTGAAACAGAAAAAATAGCAGAAAATACAATTGCGCATATCAAAATAAAAATAGTTGGATAATAGATGTATCTCAGGCTTATTCTGTTTCCATTCTTATTACGCAAAAACCCACCTCCAATAAAATACTATAGCTATAAATAACGATGATAATGATTATCAATATCAATTATATTACAATATAAATGAATAAATAACAACGAAAATTTAAAAAAAATAGCCAAGTTTATTTAAAATCCGTTTGCATTAATGGGCAGGCAACTGCTCAGGTATGCGGCAGTTCTGTCGACGGTCGCGTTTGCGCTGTAATACTCTATTCTAAAATATAATAAGGCCGGAGAGATTAGCATTTATAAGTTTGTGACACCAGTAACGGGAACAATTCTTTCGGCAATTTTTATCCAAGGGGAACAGTTAACGATTTTTATTATCGGAGCTTTGGCACTGGTTGCAGTTGGGATTATTTCTGTTAATTATAAACCTGGGAAGAAACGGCAACTAAGTTGAGGTAAAAACATAATTCGTTCAGTTCTCTATTATTGCACCCTTCTTCATAATCAGACACAATACTTTACAATTGGACCGAAAATAGTATAATAAAGGTCGTTTCATATAGAAGGGTGGCACCAAATTTGCTCGGTATTGAATTTACATCTGAATCGATTATTGCATTATTAAAGATCATTGCGATTGATATCGTTCTCTCAGGAGATAACGCGATCGTTATTGCATTGGCCACCAGAAGATTACCAAAAAAACGCCAAAACAAAGCAATTATTTTGGGGACTGGCGGTGCGGTAATTTTACGGATCATCTTTGCTATTGTTATTGTATATTTATTGCAAATACCATTGGTTCATTTAATTGGCGGGCTTCTTTTGCTTTATATAGCCCACAACGTACTGATTGATGACAAAGAGGAAGCGAATGTTCAATCATCAAGCAGTTTGGGGAAGGCCGTTATGACGATTATTATGGCGGATGCCGTCATGAGCCTTGACAATGTTGTAGCGGTCGCCGGTGCGGCAAAAGGGCATATCGGTATGATTGCACTTGGTGTTGCGGTTAGTATACCAATCATGATTTTCGGCTCCAAAGTGATTGTTCGAATCATGGAAAAATATACATGGATTGCCTATATCGGTGCTGGGATATTAGCATGGACCGCTGGAGAAATGATAACGGAGGACGATTTCGTTACAAATACGCTTCAATTGGAACATGGGCCATTCCAGTATGCGATTATTGTAATTCTGACGATCGGCGTATTGTTGTCAGGATACGTACAGAATAAAAACACGAAAGCATAAAGGTTCCTGTAATGGGAGCCTTTTGTTCTAACACTAGTTATCCTTATGGAAAAATGGTACAATTGCTTTTACTTTAAAGGAAATTACATATACTATGTTTAGGATGTACAATAAGAAGGAAAAGAATTTAAGCCATTATTATTTTTGAAAAATGATTCATGAGGAGGTAACGAAATGAAGCTTTTCCAAGTAAGAAAGGGACAATTTGTTTTCTATAAGAATGAACTGCATAAGGTTTATTCGGTTAAGCCGATGTTTAAGAAGTCCGTCCATTTATACCGATTGAAGGATATGCAGCAAATACTTACGAAAGCGAGCGAAATTAATTTGTACCGGCCGAAACATTTGGATTCGTTTATTTTCTACGGCAAACGGTACACCATTGACAAGGACAAATTGCCGGAAAAAGGCGATTATATTTTAATTATTAAACCGGCTCCCGATTTCCTTGACCATTATTCCCTTAATGAAATTGAAAAGGTAGATACCGTAGAAGATGGGAATGTTGTAACAACAAAGGACAACGGGGTAAAACATAGTGAATATGTTGTAATGGTCCCAGGCAAGGCAGAGGGTAGCCAGGATATCGCGTATTTTGATAAAAGTCTCGTTCCGGAAACGCAGTTGCATGCGGATGAATCTCCGAAATACCTACAGGCGTCCGAAACACAACTGAAACCGGTTGTTGGTGATATTTATTATGATGCCAAAAATGAAATGAAAGCAATGATTGTTGCAATGACAGAAGATGAAGTCATTTTTGGCCACGGGGTGCGAATTCATGTTAGTGAACTGCTGGATGAAGAAAATTATACGTTGATCTATCGGATAGAAGAGGATTTATAAACACGAATATAAAAAACCCCCTTGGATTTGGGATAACAGGTTCTTTTAAGGGTGCAAATACACTAAATAGCAAGTGAAATCGGATAGATTTTCACATGTTATTTGTGTATCAGGTTTTATTGTGTCTCCAAATAGCATTTGGAAAACGTATAGGTATAAGCGGGACAGGAATGTATATTCCTATTCCGCTATTTACTGCATAAAAATAGATATTAATTACTGTCAGACACGTGATAGAACAAACTTGAAAAAATCGACTTCTATTATAAATCGGAGCGAATGTGGTCACTGATATCCATGATGAAGGCCTATTTCCTTGTAATTAGAGCGAATATGGTCACTGATATCCATGATGAAGGCCTATTTCCTTGTAATTCGAGCGAGTAAGGTCACTGATATCCATGATGAAGGCCTATTTCCTTGTAATTCGAGCGAGTAAGGTCACTGATATCCATGATGAAAGACTTTTTCCGTAATCCGATCAGATTTGTTCTTCATTGCCTGCTTATCTTACTAAAAACATAGAAAAAAATAGCAGGAGGATTTATTTGTAAATTACCCTGCTATTTTTATTTGATAATTTTAACGAACTTAGCCAAGAAGTCTTCATCCTCAAGGATTGTGAAGGGATTTAGCACAAGGAGTAGGGTGGAGATGAATTGGCTTTCGGGCAAATACGTCTTTAGATGTGCTAATTGACTGAACTTATGTTAGTATTTATCTATGAAGTGTTCTTTGATAACTGGATATATGAGGTTGCATGGAGAAATAAAAAATGCGAAAACCAAGCGAAATCCTTCCATGCGTAAAATATCCAAGGTACGAAAGAAACTCCGAATCGTCGGACATCTAGGGCAGGAACTTCCCGAAGTAACGCTCATGGAGATGAAAGGTTGCTTTCGTCATGGAAGTGAGAAGCTCCCACTTCAAGCGTAGCTAAGTGGTGAGTAGTTCACTGCCAAACTCTGTGTGATTTTATTGTATACACCTTAATTAAGAACCCCTTGGATTTGGGAGCTTAATTTTTGTTCAAGGCATCTACTGCTTTATAGCCAATAATATTAATCGGGTCTTTTGGTGATGAATATGGTGGGGCATACCCGAGTTCCAGTTCAGTTAAATCTGCAACGGTCAGCCCGCCTTTAATGGCTGTCGCCAGTACTGCAAGTCGTTTATCTGTACCCTTTCCCCCAATCACCTGTCCTCCTAGCAATGTTCCGGTTTCCCTGGCAAATAGAATTTTTATGGAAAGCTTCTCGGCACCAGGGAAATAACCAGCATTTGATAACGCTTCATGTGTTACCGTTTGAAACTGGAATGACGTCTGCTTTAATGATTCACTCGTGTGCCCGGTACTTGTTACGGTTAAATCAAATACTTTAACGATTGATGTTCCGAGTGCCCCCTGATACCGAATTGGCGTGTGATGAAGGTGATTGGCGATGATATATGCTTGCCGGTGGGCGGGAGATGCCAAGGCAACATTACTTGGTGCTCCTGTCAGAAAGTCCGGTGTTTCTGCGGCGTCACCTAGTGCATAGATGGCTGGATCGGACGTTTGCATAAATTCATTGACATGAATTGCTCCGGTTTCACCGAGAGAAAGATCAGCCTGCTTGGCGAGTTCCGTGTTGGGCTTAATACCAACTGCTAGTATGGTCATATCTGTCTCAAGACTTTTTCCATTGTTTAAATGTAATGTCCTTCCATGATTTGCAAAGGAATCAAGGGAAGTATTTAAAAATAACTGCACACCTTTCTCATCCAGGTGATCATGAATATGTGCTGCCATATCGCTGTCAACTAACGTCATCACATGCTCGGAATGGTCAATAATGCAACAATCTATGTTCCGGTCACGTATATTTTCAGCCATTTCCAGCCCAACAAACCCGCCGCCAACAATGGCACATGTTTGCGGATTATTTTCGTTAATAAAGGCGTTGATGCGGTCCATATCAGGTATGGTTCTAAGTGTAAATGTATTTTGCTCTGTCAGTCCTTTTATGGGAGGGACGGATGCGTGAGCCCCCGGTGAAAGGATGAGAACATCATATGGTTCCTCGTATTTACCTGAGTCATTTTGATATGTAACGGACTTTTTCGTACGGTCAATTTGTGTTACCTCGGAATGGATCCTTACGTCAACGTTATATTTTTTTGCAAATTTCTCCACATCTGGCAAGATATCATCCCGGACTGGAACTGTTCCGCCTATGAAATATGGCATCCCGCAATTGGAAAAGGCAATGTTTGCTCCTCTTTCAAATAAAGTAATTTCCGCTTGATTATCAAGCCTGCGAATTTGTGAAGCGACTGTTGAACCACCGCCAACCCCGCCAACAATTACAATTTTTTTAGCCAAAGTATGCTCACTCCTTTGCTTGTCATTATTATTATAGTACCCGTGTACTGCCAAAAGTAAGCAGAAAAAAACAGATGTCTAAAATGACACCTGTTACAGCATTCCAAGTGAACTGACAAAAACAATAATAATCGTAACCGGCACAAGCCAGCGCATAATCGGAAACCATAGTCGAAATAGGCCAGGGGATAGATTTCTCCCATAATAAAACTCCTGTTTAACTAAAGCTTTATCCATAACAAAGGTAATAAATATTGCAATTAGCAAACACCCGAGCGGAAGGATGATATTACTTACCAGAAAATCAGATGCATCAAACGCCGTCAATCCAAAAATTTTAACATCTACTAATACATTGGATGACAGTGCTGCTGGAATTCCTGCAAGAAAAACGATAAATCCCGCTATCCAGGCCACTTTGGTACGTGAACGTTGCTTGTTAGCGGTAAAAGCAGAAGTAATAATCTCCAGCATGCTAAAAGAAGATGTCAACACGGCAAATAAGAATAGTAAAAGAAATAAACATAAGAATAGTTCACCGAGTGGCATTTGGGCGAATGCTTCCGGTAAGACAATAAATAATAAACCAGGACCTTCCGTTGGTTCAAGACCGAACGAAAAGACAATCGGAAAAATGGCTAACCCGGCGAGCAATGATACAAAAATATTCATAATCGAAACAGAGCCCGCTGACATTGGCAGGCTAACGTCTTTTTTTAGGTAGGAACTATATGTGACCATAACGGAAATCCCAACCGCCAATGAAAAAAAGGATTGCCCAAGTGCATATAACACATTCTCCCCGGTTAATTTTGAGAAATCCGGCTGCAGAAAAAACTCGAGTCCTTCCATGGCACCTTCAAAGGTGACTGCACGAATAACCAGGATGATAAAAAAGATAAACAATAATGGCATTAACACTTTACTAGCTTTTTCAATCCCATTTTTGATGCCAAATGAAATGACAATAATATTAATGATCATAAATAAGGCGTGACCCAGAATAGTAATGCCGGGATTGCCTGTTATGGTGGTGAATAATCCCTGGTAATCGGCCGTTCCCGTAATGATCAGTCCCGGGATGGACATGGCACTATAGATGAGTACCCATCCGCCGACAACACTGTAAAAAGACATTAAAATAAATGCTCCAAATACTCCCAGTTTGCCAATAATCGACCATCCGTTATTTGATGCGAGAACCTTATAGGCACTAACTGCTTCCTTTTGTGCACCTCTGCCAATAATGAATTCCGCAATTAATAAGGGGAGGCCAATGATAATTGTGAACCCGATAAACAAGAGAAAAAACGCTCCACCGCCGTTCATCCCGGTCATATAAGGAAACTTCCAAATTGCACCAAGGCCAATCGCGGCACCGGCTGATGATAAAATAAAGCCGAGTTTTGATGACCATTGATCTGTTTTTTTCTGCATGATATTCCTCCCTTTGAAAATGCTTATCTTTAAAAAATATCATTTCTTCTGGGTAAGCGCAAGTAATGGTATTTCGTCGTAGGTAAAGAAAGTTTAAAAAAATTTAGGCTCTATTCTGCTTACGTCAGAGTTGGCCATGTCCAGCTCCAGCGCTAAAGCCAAGCAAACTTCACACTCCTTCACTACGATAAGTCAACATCGGTTCGGGGCGGAAGGAAGGCCGACTAAAAACGGCCTTTGCGGCCAACGTCGGCATACCCCTTTTGCAGGGGCATGTTTCCTTTATCTCCTACGGCTCAGTCCAGTCCATACGTCGCTAAACGGGCGCTTGCGCCTTTGTTCACAAGATCCCGGGATTCGTTGAAAAGCCGGCTTTACGGACGGGTGGAAGGTTTTTGTCGAACGGAAAGGTATCCGCCTGAAAAAGAAGAAAACGCATGCGAACGGAAAGATATGGCAACAACAGTATAAAGGATAGCATTACAATTCTGTCCGAATCGCCCACAATTCCGGAAAGAAATAATGATCCAGCACCTTTTTCAAATACCCGACACCTGATGATCCGCCAGTTCCTTTTTTATGTCCAATGATTCGTTCCACCGTTTTCATGTGACGGAACCGCCATTGCTGAAAAGCGTCTTCCACATCCACAAGCTTCTCAGCTAACTGGTATAAATCCCAATGTGCCTCCACATCTTTATAGACATCGAGCCAAGCACTTTCGACGGAACTATCCCTTTGATACGTTTTGGAAAAATCGCGATGTAGTATTGCATTATTAATTGCAAATCCATGCCGGGCTAAGGCTTGAATGGCCACGTCATACAAGCCGGGAGCGTTATATGCTTCCTGTAAAATGGTATGAACTTCTGGATCTTTTTGATAGATTTTCAAGATATAGGGTGTTTTATATCCTAATACAAATTCAACCAATCGGTATTGATACGATTGAAATCCGGATGCATTCCCTAACGTATCGCGAAATTCCATATACTCTGCCGGGGTCAAGGTTGATAGTACGTCCCATGCCTGAATAATTTGTGTTTGGATTTTAGAAACGCGAGCAAGCATTTTGAACGACGCTTGCAGGTCATCTCGTTCAATTGCTTTGATAGCAGCTTTCGTTTCATGGATAATCAGCTTCAGCCAAAGCTCTGACACATGATGAATAATGATAAACAGCATTTCATCATGATGATCGGATAATCGTTTTTGACTGGACAACAGTGTATCAAGCTGAAGATAATCGCCGTAGGTCATTTTCTCTTTGAAGTCAGTATGGATACCTTCCTCCGATTGGAAGGTGACATTTGCATCAGTCATGTGAAACTCTCCTTTTAATTAATCGATTTTTCGCAATACCGCTCGCACCGGGCTGCCGTCTGCACCATGAATGGCAAGCGGCAAGGCGATTAGTTGATAATTGCCGTCAGCTATGTGGTCTAACATAATATTCTCCAAAATGAAAATGCCATGATCAGCTAATGCATGATGTGTCGCCAGTTCTTTACTGTCAGGGGGATCAACGGATGGCATGTCAACGCCCAGCAATTTTATCCCTTTATCATGTAAAAACGCAGCAATTTCTGGAGCCAGTTCCGGTATTCTTTTCGGAAAACGTTCAGGATCATTTGGCAGACTTGTTTTCAATAACAGACGTGTTACATCCTTATCCCATTCGTGTTCCTGTAAAATATCTGGGGTAATCGTGTCGGTATGGCTGACATCGATTACGGCTGCCTTCCCGATATATATATTTACATCAAGCTGATCAACCGTTAACCCATCGTTATCAAAGTGAAAGGGTGCGTCTATATGGGTACCCATATGCAGGCTGGTTGTAATTTGCCCAACGTTGGTAGATCCGGTTTCTTCCTTGGTGCAAGTTAAGTTATAAGAAAAGGGTGTATCCCCGGGCCAGTGAGCAATTGTATTGGTCAGGGGCTGGGTAATGTCAATCCAGTTTGTCATTATGCAATAACACCTCGTTTGTTTTCAAATTGTTTATAATCCCCTTTATCCATGATTGATTTCAAAATTTGCACCGTTTGCCATACTTCTGCAAACATGTTGTACAAAGGAACCGGGGCGAGCCGAATGCCGTTTGGTGTACGAAAGTCAGGGATAACACCAGCTGCTTTCAGTGCCTTACAAATTCGTGCAGCCTCCTGGTGTTCAATAAATACATGAGCCCCGCGCATTGCAGCTTCCCGGGGATTAGCTATGAAAAAACCGTAACTGGAAAGCTCTGCTTCGATTAATTCCATTAAATAATTGGTGAGGCGAAGCGATTTTTCGCGAATCCTTGTTATTCCCGCTTCCTGAAATAGTTCCAACGCACCAATTAGCGGGGTGATACTTAAAAGATGTGGAGTACCAATTTGATAGGCGCCAGCATCCGCAGCCGGTGTCAGATGATGCTCCATGTCAAATTGCTTTTCCTTTGCCGAACTAAACCAGCCGGCAAGGCCCGGTTCATGCCCGAAATGCCGTTTGTTTACGTACAGACCTGCAACACTTCCAGGGCCGCCATTTAAATGTTTATACGTACACCAAAAAGCAAAATCAACATCCCAATCTGATAAATGATGGGGAATGGAGCCAATCGAATGGCATAAATCAAACCCAATCAATATATTGCGTTTATGTGCTTCTTTCGTTAATGTTTTCATATCTAAAATCTGGCCGCTGCGATAGAGGACACCAGGGAGGACAATCAGTGCAACATCGTCTGTCATGTTGGCAATAATGTCCGAGGTTTTGAGTGTGTTTCCGTCGTTACTCGGCACTTGGATCAAGTGTTTACTAGAATCATAGCCTTTTAATTTCAACTGGCTTTTTAATGCATAAATATCAGATGGGAAGTTTAGTTCGTCTGCAAGAATCTTTGTTTTTCTGCCGTTCGGACGATAAAAGCTGGCAACAAGCTGATGCAGGTTCGTTGTGGTTGATCCTGTTACAATGACCTCTTCCGGCCTTGCACCAACAAGTGGGGCTAACTGGTCGCCAAGTTTTTCGGATAAATAAAACCATGGATGATGCCCCTCGGTCCATCCATCAATCGCGTATCGTTTCCAGGAATCCATCAATTCCGCAACTGCTTGTTCAGCGCGTTTGGATAAAAGTCCTAATGAATTGCCGTCAAAATAAATCGTCTCATCTGAAACGTAAAATTCATTGCGGAAGTGTTTTAGTTCATCCTGCTGATCCAGGTACTGTGCATAACTTTTTCCTGTATTCATTGATTACACCTCATTTTATAACGAATTTACTCTACTTAAATGATAAAACGCTTTCCGGAATGTGTCAAAAGTCGAAATAAAGGAATAGCTTATGTACACGAATTTTTCGTATAAAAGGAGGATTTGGCAAGTATGTATAGAATAGTATGGAGTAGGTAAATAATGCAAGCGCTTACAAATGGGGGTGAAAAATTTTCTTGCTTGCAATATTGGAAATCAAATGGAAAAAGGAGGTTTTACCATGGTGAATTCAGCTTGGTCGTTACTTCCGCCGATATTAGCAATTGTGATGGTACTTTTAACGAAACGGGTATTGTTATCGCTTGGTGTCGGAATTGTCGCTGCTGCATTTTTTATTAAAAGCTTTGATATTCTTGCCTCACTTGGTATGGTCTGGGAAGCGTTCAAAGGTGTATTTGTTGCCGATGGTGCATTAAACACAGGAAATATCTATATTCTATTGTTTGTCATGATGCTTGGGATTCTAACGGCTTTTGTCAGTATGATGGGCGGGACAAAGGCGTTTGGCGACTGGATGATCAAACGGGTGAAAACAAGGGCTGGTGCACAAATCATGACAGCTGTGCTTGGTGTTATCGTCTTTGTTGATGATTATTTTAATAGTTTAACAGTCGGTCAGGTTGCAAGACCGGTGACCGATAAACATCGGGTATCACGGGCAAAGCTTGCCTATATTGTTGATTCGACGTCGGCACCTGTATGTGTTATTGCACCTGTTTCAAGCTGGGGTGCTTCCATTATCGGAATACTTGGGACGGTTTTGGCAGCACAACAAGTTACAGAGCATACCGCTTTTGGCGCCTTTGTCCAAATCATTCCGATGAATTTTTATGTGTGGGCTGCACTTGGTGTTGTCGTTATCATGGCATTGCGTCAGGCAGATTTTGGACCTATGAAAGTACACGAACAACGGGCGATGCAAACAGGTGAAGTGTTAAATCCAGAAAATAAAGATAAAATAGACACAGCGTCTAATTTGCCAACAAGTGATTCTGGTAAAGTCAGTGACCTTTTTATCCCAATTGCCGGATTGTTTGTGGCGACGGTCATTTCCATGTACTTCAGCGGTCTTGGCTCTGTTGAAGGAGAAAAAACGTTAATTAATATTTTTGGCAGTGCTGATGCGCCGGAGGCATTGTTGTATGGTGGGCTGATTGGTATTGCGATCACCTTCATCTTATTTTTGCGCCATATATTTAAGGGGAAATTAACGGGAAAGCACTTTGGAATCGGGCTTTATGAAGGGGCAAAATCAATGATGCCCGGATTCACTATTTTAATTTTTGCCTGGGCAATTGTCTTTTTGATTGGTGAACTGGGAACAGGGGAATACTTGGCTGGAGTAGTTGATAATGCCAATATCAGCCTGGCATTTTTACCATTTATTATGTTTGTTATTGCCGGATTCATCGCCTTTGCAACGGGAACATCGTGGGGGTCATTCGGGATTTTGTTGCCGATTGCTGGACACATTGCAGCAGCAACGGATATCTCCCTCATATTACCAATACTTGCAGCTGTACTAGCAGGAGCAGTCTTTGGTGACCATTGTTCACCGATTTCCGATACGACCATTCTTTCCTCAGCAGGGTCAAGCTGTCACCATATTGACCATGTGACCACCCAGATTCCATACGCATTAGTAGCAGCCGGAATTGCCGGATTAGGGTACATTGTTTTGGGGTTGGTCGGCAATGTGTGGGCTGGTTTGGCCACGGTTATCATCTGTTTGGTTTTGTTTTATGTTTTTTCAGAAAAACCGGATAATATAGAACGTGCAGATGAGACGTTAGCCCAATAACTAGTATTTTTGCACTGTTTATATTCTGTTAATTATAAACAGTTGCAAATTTATAAAATGTGATTTACACTTATAATAGTTATATGAAATATCGTTTCAAATAGTGAAATAGGGAGGATGGATAATGACTTTTGTTTCTGACAAAGTAACAAGCTTGCCGCCTTATTTATTCGCTGCGTTTCAGGAAAAAAAGAAAGAGCTGGAAGCGAAGGGGGTCAATGTAATCGATTTAGGAATCGGTGCACCGGATTTGCCGACACCGGATTTTATCATTGACAAACTGGCGGAAGAGGCCAGAGTTTCTGCCAACCATCGCTATTCAACCTATAGCGGTTGCCTTGAATTTAGGGAGGCTGTTTCCCACTATTACCAAAAACATTATGGCGTTACATTGGATCCAGACACAGAGGTACTGGCATTAATCGGGTCAAAAGAAGGAATTGCCAATTTAATGCATGCCGTTATTAATCCTGGCGAAACCGTGCTCGTTCCCGATCCAGGCTACCCAGCTTATCGTACTGCGGTACATCTAGCTGGCGGGAAAAGCGTTCGGTTACCACTTGATACAGAAAATGGCTATGTGCCGCTTTTTGATAACATTACGGATGAAGATAAGGAAAAGGCCACATTAATGCTGTTAAATTACCCGAGCAATCCAACTGCGGCAACTGTTCATTTAAGCACATTTGTGGAAGCGATTGCATTTGCCCGGGAAAACAACGTGCTCCTGGCCCATGATGCCGCCTACGATTTGGTTACGTTTCACGGATACAAAGCACCGAGTGTCATGCAGGCACCAAATGCCAAGGACTGGGCAGTTGAATTCGGATCATTGTCAAAAAGTTTTAGTATGACCGGCTGGCGGATCGGTTATATTGTCGGAAATAAAACGGTTATAGGGGCATTGGCTACGTTAAAAAGTAACATTGATACAAGTCAGTTTCTCCCGATTCAAAAGGCTGCTGCCGCTGCACTCGAAAGTGATCTGTCAGCAGTAGCAGCCAATAACAAAAAATACGAAATGCGCATGGAGAAATTGCATGCCGCTTTAAACAGAGCAGGTATTTATACGGAAAAGCCAAAAGGAACCATTTTTCTCTGGGCACGTGTTCCGGATGAGTATACCTCCATCGGTTTTGCCAATAAATTACTGGAGGAAGCTGGCATTATTGTTACTCCTGGTACAGCTTTTGGGCCAACTGGTGAGGGCTTTATCCGTATCTCCCTATCCGTGACAACGGGGCGGCTGGATCAAGTCATCAACCGGATAAAAGCAATGGATTTAAAGGGGGTGCACGAATCGTGAAGACTGACTTGGCTCCACAAACAACGAAAAAATTATCGGCTGCCCAGGCAATTGTAGAATGTATGAAAGTCGAGGGAGTTACAAACGTCTTTTGTGTGCCTGGAGAAAGTTATTTGCCCTTGTTGGATGCCTTATATGATGAGCAGGCGATTCAAGTCATTTCTGCAAGACATGAAAGTGGAGCAGCATTTATGGCGGAAGGATATGCGAAATCGGCATTACAACCTGGTGTCGTGCTGGCAACAAGAGGTGTTGGCGCGGCAAATCTTTCCATAGGCGTTCATACAGCCTACCAGGATTCAACGCCAATGGTTGTGTTTCTTGGCCAGGTACATAGCAAATTCCGGGGCAGGGAAGGGTTCCAGGAAGTTGATTTGGATAGCTATTTCCAGCATATCGCTAAATGGGCGGTGGAGGTAAAAGACGCGGAACGGATGCCAGAGCTGGTACAGCGGGCATTCCGAATCGCTCAGACGGGTAGACCAGGACCTGTTATTGTTTCTTTACCGGAGGATGTTTTACCGGTAGTATCAGATATGCACTTTGGACCAGCAACGATCAAGCCAAAGCCAAGTCCAGCAACAGAAGAAATAAAACGTGTCGAGGAAATAGTAGCTGGGGCAACACATCCTTTGATTATTGCGGGTGGCGGAGTGAAATGTTCACAAGCAGAAGGGGCACTGCTTAATTTTGCGGAAAAATATCAGCTTCCCGTAGCTGCAGCATTTCGCCGGCATGACGTTTTTCCGAATGATCATGCCTTATATGTTGGGCATCTGGGACTTGGAACGAATAAAAAGATCCTTGAAACGGTAACGGATGCGGATGTGATCCTGGCGCTTGGAACGCGGCTTTCCGAAGTTACGACACAGGATTACAGGCTTATCAACCCAGCCAAAAAGCTGATTCATATCGATATCGACTTTGAAACGCTTGGAAAAGTGTATCAGCCAGACGTCGGAATTGTGGCCGATCTGCAGGAGGCGCTCCAATCCCTGACAGGTTTGGACGTTGATCCCGTTTGGAGCGGTTGGGTGAAAGAGCGGCGGAAGGCATATGAATCGATCAGTCGTTTAGTTTTGAAAGATGATGATGTGCTAAACAAGCATGTTGTTGCAATACTGGCAGATAAACTTCCGGGAAATGCGTTATTAACCAACGATGCCGGAAATTTTGCCGGATGGCTGCACGCCTTTTATCCATTTACCGAAAAACATACGTATGTTGGACCAACTTCGGGGGCGATGGGGTACGGAATGCCGGCAGCACTTGGTGCAAAGCTTGCATTTCCGAAAAAGACGGTTGTGTCGTTGTCTGGTGATGGCGGCTTTATGATGACCGTGCAGGAACTGGAGACCGCAGTCCGCTATCATATTCCGGTCATAAGTCTCGTGTTTAATAATAACATGTATGGAACGATTCGCATGCATCAGGAAATACATTATCCGGAGAAAGTGATGGCAACAGATCTAGGGGATGTGTCATTTGCTGACCTGGCAAAAAGTGTTGGCGCTAAAGGGTTTACGGTTCATACGATTGAGGCGTTTGAGCGTGTATTTGACGAGGCATTAAAATCAAACAAACCAACAGTTATTGAGATTATAACCGATAAAGAGCAAATTTCCGTATCATCAACCATCCAGGAAATTCGGGATCGTTCTAACAAGTAATCTGCACCTTTGTTCATAAAAAATTTTAGGAGGTATTTAATATGGCAGAAGCATTATTAGAAGTAAGAAGCCTAAAAAACTTTATTAATGGGGAATGGATTGAATCAGACGGGAAAACGGCTGCGGTTGTTAACCCTGCAACTGGCGAAACTGTTGTTGAGGTACCGTTATCCAGCGGGGGAAGTGTGAATGATGCCGTGGCAGCTGCCAAAAAAGCACAAAAAGAATGGGCACTGGTGCCTGCACCACATCGAGCCGAGGTACTGTTTCGCGTTGGCAGCATGATGAAGGAACGGAAAGAAAAGCTTGCCCAATTATTAACAATGGAAAACGGAAAGGTTATTGAGGAAGCGCGCGGAGAAGTGCAGGAAGGAATTGATATGGCCTTTTACATGGCTGGTGAAGGACGCCGTTTGTTTGGGCAGACGACCCCGTCGGAATTAAAGGATAAATTCGCGATGAGCATGCGGGCACCAGTTGGTGTTGTTGGCATTATTACGCCATGGAATTTCCCGATTGCAATTGCCACTTGGAAGTCATTCCCAGCAATTGTTGCAGGAAATGCGGTTGTATGGAAGCCAGCAACCGAGACACCAATTATGGCCTTTGAACTTGCTAAGATTTTAGAAGAGGCAGGGCTGCCAAAAGGAGTTATGAACGTTGTGTTTGGCTCTGGATCAGAAGTCGGCGATGCGATGGTTGAACATGATGATATCCGGGTTATTTCCTTTACAGGGTCGAATGATACAGGAAGAAATATCGCCAGCAAATGTGGGATGAAACTGAAAAAAGTATCCCTCGAGATGGGCGGAAAAAATGCGGTAATTGTGATGGATGATGCTGATCTGGATTTGGCTGTGGAAGGTATTCTCTGGAGCGCCTTTGGCACAAGCGGCCAGCGCTGCACCGCATGCAGCCGTGTGATTGTTCACGAAGCGGTCAAGGAACGATTAGAAGAACGGCTGCTTGTGGAAATGGAGAAACTAACCATTGGAAACGGCTTGGACGAATCGATTAAAGTCGGTCCAATTATTAATCAAGCAGGTCTTGAGAAAATTAAACAGTACATCGAAATTGGTAAAGCGGAAGGGGCAAAAATGCTTGCCGGCGGTTATGTCCTGAATGAGGATGACCATCAAAAGGGAAATTATTTTTCACCGACCCTGTTCACGGATGCAACGGCGGATATGCGAATCGCCCAGGAAGAAATCTTTGGTCCCGTTGTTTCTTTGATTCCAGTTAAGAGTTTTGAAGAGGCGATTGAGGTAAACAACGGAGTAACGTACGGCTTATCAAGTTCGATTTTTACAGCAGATGTTAATCGTGTATTTAAAGCCCAGCGTGATCTTGATACCGGAATCGTCTACGTCAACGCTGGCACAACTGGCGCGGAAATTCACCTGCCATTCGGTGGAACAAAAGGAACAGGTAACGGGCACCGCGATTCTGGTGTTGCGGCACTCGACGTATTTACAGAATGGAAAGCGGTCTATGTGGATTACAGTGGAAAATTGCAGCGGGCGCAGATCGATGTAGAGTAGGTTAACACGGCATTAGCCGAGGCGTCTTAACGGTAGTCGGGTGGTTTACTATTTAGATAGTTGCTTGATCGATCCTTTTTGTAGCTTATCGTTACTTTTATCGGCGATTTTTGAGGTTTTACCGACGAATTTCTGGTGTTTTATCACTTTTATCAAGCATACAGAAACCCCGATCTAGAGGAGAAAAAGCCGATCGAACATGCAGAAACCCCGATCAGAAGAGGAAAAAAGCCGATCGAACATATAGAAACCCCAATCGAAGGGGAAAAAAGGCGATCGGCGCTTTCCACGATTTTAGCGCGATTCTAGGCTCACTAGGCTAGTGTTGGATTGCTGTTTTTTCGCTGGTTATCTACGGTGGCTGGAGTTTATTGAATTTTTTGTTTAAATGGAACTTTGCGGGCAGTTGAACCCCGCCTTTTGAGGCTTGTATTCGTTCCGCATTAAAAATGGGTGCTTCGCCTGCCCATTAAAACGGGATTAAGGAGCATTACTGCAGCCAAGTAGCTCTTAATAACTTTTCACAAGGAGTGGATTTGATGAAAATAGGTGTATTAGGATCTGGATTAATGGGAAAAGAAGCAGCACGGGACTTAGTCATGAGTTCAGGGGTAGCAGCAGTTGGCCTTGCCGATATCGACTTTGCCAGAGCACAACAGGTTTGTGATTCATTAAATTCTCCTAAACTGACAGCCTATCAAGTAAATGCCAGTGATGAAGACGAATTGGCAAATTATATGATGGAGTTTGATGTAATTATTAACGCCTTATTCTACTCCTTCAATGAATCTGTTGCTAAAACTGCTATCAAAGTTGGTGTTAATTCAGTTGATCTTGGTGGTCACATTGGCCATATGACGGATAAAGTATTAGCCCTCAAAGATGAGGCAAAGGCGGCTGGTGTGACACTAATTCCTGATCTTGGTGTTGCACCAGGGATGATCAATATCCTGTCCGGACATGGGGTATCAAAATTGGATAAGACGGAATCGATTAAATTGTATGTTGGCGGTATACCAGTACGTCCGGAACCACCGTTTGAATATAATCATGTATTCTCGATGGAGGGGGTTTTTGACCATTACACCGACCCGTCCCTGATTATTCGTGATGGCGTAAAACAGGAAATTCCGTCATTATCGGAAATCGAGCGCGTCTATTTTGAAAAATTTGGACCGCTGGAAGCCTTCCATACATCTGGTGGAACATCAACATTATCCATTTCTTATCCGAATTTGCAAACATTGGAATACAAAACGATTCGTTATCCGGGTCATGCCGAAAAATTCAAGCTGTTAGTAGATTTAAATTTAACTAGAATGGATTACGAAGTAGATGTAAATGGGCAAAAGATCAATCCACGCGAAGTATTGCTAAAAGTGCTCGATCCAATCGTCGATTTAAAAGACAAAGATGATGCGGTATTATTACGCGTGGTTGTTTCTGGAGAAAAGGATGGAAAACCTGCAACATTCCAATATGAAATGACGACGTACAAGGATCGGAACACAAATGTTACAGCGATGGCTCGCGCGACTGCTAATACGATCTCCGTTGTTGCACAAATGATTGCAAATGGTACAATAACGAAAAAGGGTGTCTATCCGCCGGAACAAATTGTTGCCGGAGATACCTATATTAAAGAAATGGCAAAGCGCGGTGTTATCATTAAGGAAACAAGTAATACCGAGAAAACGATACATGTAAATAGTTAATTTTAGTCCCTCTACTAAACTGGTAGAGGGATATCCATATTGCCTTTCCGGGGATACGGGATAAAAAGGGCTGCCGGTTCTTCATAACGAAATCGACTAACCTGCCGATTTCTACCAATCCGACCTCCGACTTCTGGCCTCTGGAAAGACGAGGCGGATGCCGAGTTTTTCTAAAGGAGTCTATTAATCATGAACCAAAGTGTAATCAAGGCACTAAAATTACTCGATTTATTTACCGAAGAAGATCAGGAATTGACACTAAAGGAAATTTCCTACAGAGCAAATATGCCGAAACCGACTGCTTACAGGCTGTTGTCGGCGTTGGAATCATGCAATTTTTTACATAAAACAAAGGAAACGGAGCATGACAGCCGCTACCGGTTAGGCTTAAAGCTGCTGGAATTAGGACAAATTGTCTCCGACCAACTGGAGCTTAGGGGAATTGCCCTGCCATTTATGGAAGAGCTGGCACATGAGATCAATGAAGTCATCCACCTCGTTATCGTCAATCAAAATGAGGCGACTTATATTGAAAAGGTAGAAAGTACAAGAGCACTGCGTCTGTATACGAGAATCGGGAAGAGCACGCCATTATATATGGGCTCCGGTCCTAAGTTGCTGCTTGCCTTTTTAGATGAAAAACGGAAGGAAAAAATACTGGATAGGGAGGAATTGCATTTTCTTGGTGATCATGAGCCTACTGATCGAAAAAGTTTGCTAGAGGAACTGGAAAAAATCCGTGAAGCAGGATATTCTTATAGTATAGGAGAACAAGACGCCGATACGACTGGAATATCCTATCCAATCTATGATCATCGCGGATATGTCGTTGCCGCACTGACTGTAAGCGGGTTGTCAAGCCATTTTGAGGGTGACAATCTTAGCTATATTAAAGCAAGTACGGAGAGGACAGCACAGGATATCTCCGAAAAGCTAGGCTACCGTGGGCGGGGTTTTGTTCGTTAATTCGGGGAGGATTGACAGAGAATGAATACGGTTTTTATTGCAGGGCATGCCAGACTTCCATCGGGGATGGCAGCGAAAAGTATTTACGATACGTTAACGATTACAGCTGAAATTGATAAAAAGTACGGGGTTATCGTTACCGCCGGTTGCACACTTGCCACCTTGCACGGCAGAGAGTATGTACAGCAGCTGCTGCGGGGCTATAGTTTGCAGGATGGGATTGAAAAACCGGTGCAGGAAGTGAAGGATCATTATTTGGGGAAAGCAGGAAATGCACTGGAATCGGCACTGAAGGATTTGTATAAGCAGTATGAGCAGTATCAGAGGGGTGCAGGGGCCAGGTGAATTACAAAGAGATTTTTTGTAAATGAATACTTGTTTTGTAGAAACAAAAAATCTTTTTTGTTATTGCAAATGCTGTAAAATTAAATAAAGTAATAATCGAACGGAGGTATTTGCTTGAAAAGGTTAGAGGGTATGCAGCCAAAATTATGAAGGAAATTATTCATAATGGAGAGTCAGTATATGAAATAGATGGTAAGCGGTATCATCTGCTGAAAGAATTCTTAAGTCAAACTCCCCCTATAAAGAGGATTTTGCGGAGCACTATTTAAATCCACCATATGAGGGGCCCTGATTAGTGAACTAATTGACTATCTCCCTTATTCCAGAATCACACTTCCATTTTTATAATCCCAACTTGGCTCAACTTTGTGAACGGTTAAAAGGAAGCTGCTATAAATAATAAATACATATGGTATATAGAAGAGCCAGGGTAATATCGTAGGGCAATTATATACAATGAAAAGATATATAGAAGGGTGTTATAATAATGGTACCAAACGAAGGGACGGTGAAAATCATGAAATGGTCAGAGGTCAGAGAATTATACCCTAATCAATTTGTTAAATTAAAAGTATTATCGTCTCATATTGAAAATAGTCAAGAATTCATTGAAGATATAGCGGTTATTAAGCCCGTGTCCGAGAAAAGTGCAACAACGGAATTATTAAACTCAATAGGTGACGAGTTGGTTTATCATACTGCTCATGAAAACATTGTGCTTGAAGTCCGCCAAGATGTAGGATTAAGGAGATTCCGCTATCATGAAAATCAAGCATAGATATGGATTACTTTTGGTTGATATTACATTAATATTTAATGGCAAAAGTAAAGTGATACAAAATATGGTAGTAGATACAGGAGCAGCTAGAACACTTATTTCCCAAGATATTGTGGAAGATATTGGACTACATGTTGATTTGCACGATCGAATTGTCACCTATTTTGGAGTTGGTGGAAAAGAACATGCATTTAGAAAACAAATAGACCAAATTCAAATTAGTGATTTTGTAGTTGAAAATGTAGAGGTAGATTTCAATGACTTTGGATATGAGGACATTAACGGATTACTTGGATTAGATTTGTTAATGCAAGCAGGATTTACAATAGACTTAATGCAACTTGAAATGGAGAGGAACAGTTAAAGGGAACTTTAAATACAATGGTTCTCTTTTGTTGTTATAGTATATAAGCCACATTTTATGTCTTCGTCTTAGTACCCCAGCTGCAGTAGAATTGCTTTGGCTCCGATATTAAACTTCAGGCGGATAACGATGGAAACAAGTATAGAGTAATGAGCAAACTGGAACATCAATTCCTTAACGCCCGGAAAATTGATAAAGAATACGGCTATATTATTGATGAAGGTAAATCCGGTGTGTTTTTGGAATCAGCTGGTGAAAAAGTTATCTGATTTTTAGTAAGGGTGAAGTCAAGGGTAAGGATAACGAATATGTGATGATTTTTGCTCCAGTTGAGGATCGCCAAAACTCCATTATTTTAGTTGGTGATGATATTAAACGTTCCATTAACGAAGTAAGACTTTTATATACTGTACTAAATAAGGACGCAATTTCCTATATGAATCGCGTTCATTTTGATAATTAGACAATTCTGTGGAATGAGACTATATGCAATTTCATTTGCTATTGTCTATCCACCTTTATTTTCATTATTATAATACGATGTACTAAAAAAATGGTAACACACTGTATTATAAAGGGGGGTTAGAATCGATAAAGATGAAGTTGTTTCATTAAAGTTACCTTAGGTGAAGTACACACACCTCTCCTACAATACATAGGATAATTTGTGAATAACAATTTATGTGAAGGGGTTGGGGAAAATGTACTGTGTGCCCTATACGTATCAATATCCTTATTATATGAATGTACCAATGCATACTTACAGAAATCTTACAGGTTATTGGGCTGATCCTAATGAGACATTTGGTTCGTATCGGTCATCTTATGGGGATAATAGGATTATGTTAAAAGATTATGGAGCAAACCCATTTGTTATAAATATCAATGAAGCCACCAAGCAAAACAATACGTATCGTACAGCAATATGGACAGGTAATCATTTGCAAGTTACATTAATGAGTCTCCATGTTGGCGATGATATTGGTTTGGAGATGCACCCTAACGTTGATCAATTCTTAAGGGTTGAACAAGGTCAGGGAATTGTCCAAATGGGCAAAGGTAGAGAAAATTTAAGTTTTCAAAGGAGAATTTTTGATGACTCTGCCATCATAATACCTGCGGGAATGTGGCACAATGTCACAAATACCGGAAATGTTCCTTTAAAACTATACTCGATATATGCCCCACCAAACCATCCATTTGGCACTGTTCATAGGACTAAAGCAGAGGCAATGGCTGCGGAAGAAGGATAAGTAATGGAAATGAAAAAACAAGCCACAATACCTCAGAAAGATAAATGTTAAATGCGCCTGTTTTAAGGACATTTACAACAGAATATCGGAATATGCTTCTATTTAGTATCAGAGTATATATTTTAATAGTAATTTGATTAAAAAATGTATACTAATTCACAAGAAAAGAATCCTTTCCAAACGGATTCTTTTTATTTATCGTAAAATATGGGCTTGGGAGGTGATTTTGATCAAACTATATTTTAAAGCTACTGTTACTAGAGTGTCTTAATCCGGGAAATATTTGCTTCAACAAATTTGGTTTCCTGATATAAGAAAGCGTTCCCCGACATTAATCTTGCCGGGGTGGATAGTTGACTGCGAACTAAAAAACTTTTCACTTATATCCCCATCGAAACAAACTTCCTCTCCAAAAATTCATCCATTCCATAATGACCGCCCTCTTTACCAATTCCGGACTGCTTTATACCGCCAAATGGTGCCTCGGCAACTGCAGGGAAAACATCGTTTACACCAACAATGCCGTAGTCCAGTTTTTCGGAAACGCGGATAGCGCGGCTCGTTTTCTCCGTGAAAATATACGCGGCCAGGCCATAATCCGTATCGTTTGCCTTTTCGATGACGGCTTGTTCATCGGAAAAGGCCTGGATCGGGATAATTGGACCAAATGTTTCCTCATTCATTACTTGCATGTCTTCGGTAATGTTGGAGAGAATGGTTGGCTCGTAAAAATAGCCGTCCATATTGCCATTCCATTTCGTACCGCCGCAGACAATTTGTGCACCTTTTTTCACTGCATCATCAAGATGTGTCTGAACTTTAATAGAGGCTTGCTCATTGATAAGCGGACCGAGATCGGTTCCGTCTTCCAGTCCATTACCGATTTTCAGTTGTTTTACTTTTTCGGTTAAAGCTTGCGTGAATTTTTCTTTTACCGATTCATGTACATATAACCGGTTGGCACAGATACATGTTTGACCATTATTTCGGAATTTGCTTGCTAGTGACATGCTAGCAGCTTTTTCTAAATCAGCATCGTCAAACACGATAATCGGTGCATGCCCACCAAGCTCCAGTGCTAGTTTTTTTACATGCTCGGCACTTTCCCGCATTAAGTATTTTCCAACAGCCGTTGAACCGGTAAATGTAATTAAACGGACGTCCTTACTTGTAAGCAGCGTATTGCCAATTGCTTCCGCGTCCCCGGTAACTAAATTAACGACGCCATTGGGCATTCCAGCACGTTCAAGAATTTTAACGATTTCAATGGCGGATAATGGTGTTTCCGGTGCTGGTTTTAGCACAACGGTACAGCCGGCGGCGAGCGCTGGTGCAATTTTCCGGGTAATCATCGAGGATGGGAAATTCCATGGTGTAATGGCACCGACGACCCCGACTGGTTGCGGTATAACGAGCATTCGCTTGGATTTAATGGACGATGGAATCCACTCACCGTAACTGCGGCTTGCTTCTTCCGCATACCAAAGCAGAAAATTGGCCGCACCTTTGACCTCGCCTGTTGCTTCTTTCAACGGTTTTCCTTGTTCGGTTGTTAAAATTTTTGCCAGACGGTCGGTTTCTTCCAACATAAGCTGATATGCTTTATATAAAATGTGCGAACGTTCACGCCCCGTCATCTCACTCCACGTGGTAAATGCATTGGCTGCGGCCGTGATCGCCTTTTTCGTTTCCACTTCACCACCGTAAGCCACTTCGGCAATTGGTTCAAGTGTTGCAGGGTTGTAGACGGTCGTCGTTTTATCCGATTCTGCACGCTGCCATTTGCCATCAATAAAAATACTGTTAATCATTGTATCGATCATCAAAAATTTCCTCCTTTAGCGAATAGGTCACATCTGGCCACCTACAATATATGAAACATCTACAGGTGAGATGCGACCGTGACAAAATTATTTAGAAACTAATTCCTTTTCCCAGGCTGGCAGCATTTTATTTAGCGGTTTGTCTTTGCGATAGCCGAGTACATATTCGGCTTGCATGATAGTGTGGATTTCACGGGTCCCTTCATATATAACAGGTGCCTTCGAGTTACGTAAATAGCGTTCTACTGGATACTCATCGGAGTAGCCATAGGCACCGTGGATTTGAACGGCATCATCAGCCGCTTGATTGGCAAAATCACAGGCTTGCCATTTTGCTAGTGACGTTTCTCTCGTATTGCGTTTCCCTTGATTTTTTAATTCGCCGGCACGGAACACGAGTAAACGGCTCATTTGCAAGCCCGCTTCCATCTTGGCAATCATTTGCTGAACGAGCTGGTGGCGGCCGATTTCTTTGCCGAATGTTTCCCGTTCGTGGCAATAGTTTACACTTGCTTCAAGGCATGCCATGATTTGCCCGCATGCACCGGCGGCAACGGTAAACCGTCCATTATCTAATGAGGCCATCGCAATTTTAAATCCTTCTCCTTCTTCGCCAAGCAGGTTTTCTGCTGGAACGCGAACATTATCAAAGAATAATTCACCGGTATTACCGGAACGAATGCCGTGTTTTCCTTTGATTGCTTTTGACGAAAACCCTTCCCACGTCCGCTCAACGATAAAGGCGGAAATGCCATGATGTTTCTTCGCTTTATCGGTATAGGCGAAAACGAGAAAGTGATCGGCGGTGTCACATAGTGAAATCCATGTCTTTTGTCCGTTTAAAACATAATGATCGCCATCCTTTACCGCAGTTGACTGAATGGAGGCAACGTCCGATCCCGCACCAGGTTCAGTCAGGCCAAATGCACCAACCTTTTCGCCTTTTGCTTGCGGGACTAAATATTTTTGCTTCTGCTCTTCGGTTCCCCATTGCAGCAGGGTCATACTATTCAATCCGGTGTGGACAGAAACTGCGGTCCGGAATGCGGTATCCCCGCGTTCGAGTTCCTCACAAACAATTGCCAGCGAATTATAGTCCATCCCGCTGCCGCCGTATTCTTCGGGGATACAAACACCCATCAGGCCAAGGTCGGCTAATCGGGTCATAATCTTAGTATCAAATTTTCCTTCCCGATCCCAGTCTGAAGCGTACGGCATAATTTCTTTGTCGACAAAATTTCGTACTGTATCCCGTAGCATTTGTTGTTCTTCTGAAAGTTCAAAGTTCATCTGATCATCTCCTAAATTAATTTGTCTTAGTCAATCCAAGCTTTGTTAAAATTTCATTTGTATGTTCACCAGCATCAGGCGGATGATGTTTCACCGTGACAGGCGTCCGGGAAAATTTCAACGGACTGCCGATCATTTTTATCTCCCCAGCTGTTGGATGCTCATATTCAATAAACATCTTCCGTGCCTTTAATTGTGGGTCATTCGCGACTTCTTCCAGGTTTTGAATCGGCCCGCACGGAATGTTATGCTGCCGGCATTGCTCCTGCCAGTACAAAGTGGATTTTGTCGAAAACACTTTCTGCAGCAAAGGTACTAATTCATCCCGGTGCTCAACCCGGCTCGGATTCGTCTGAAAACGTTCTTCACTGGCGATTTCCGGTTTTTCCAGAATACCACATAGTGCCTTAAATTGATTGTCGTTCCCTACCGCAATGACCATTTCCCCATCTGCAGTTTTGAAGGTCTGATAGGGGACAATGTTAGCATGATGATTGCCAAGTACTTGCGGAATTTCACCTGACATCAAATAGTTGCTGCCGATATTGACAAGGGAGCTGACTGCAGAATCATAAAGGGAAATATCAAGCTTCTGCCCTTTGCCAGACTGGGTGCGTTCGAGTAATGCACCTTGGATGCCGATACAGGCGTATAACCCTGTCAAAATATCAGTAATGGCAATACCAACCTTTTGCGGACCTGAATCCTCACTGCCAGTAATACTCATAAACCCACTCATCGCCTGAATGATAAAGTCATATCCTGGCATGTGCTGATAAGGACCTGTTTCACCAAAGCCAGTAATAGAGCAGTATACAATCCCCGGATTGATTGTGGTGAGCGTATCATAGTCAAGCCCAAATCGCTCCATTGTACCGGATTTAAAGTTATTAATGATGACATCGCTTTCAGAAACCAGCTTTTTAATAGCCTCAATACCTTCAGTGGATTTCAGGTCGACGGTGATACTCTTTTTGTTGCGGTTGGCACATAAATAATAGGCACTTACACCATTTTGAAACGGGGGACCCCAGCCTCTCGTTTCATCACTTCCGCCTGGTGCTTCGACCTTAATAACCTCGGCCCCCATATCGCCAAGGATCATCGTACAATAGGGGCCAGCTAAAACACGGGATAGATCAAGCACTTTCACATTTTCCAGTGCTCCCGTCATGTCACCACTCCTTTCTTGAAATGTTAGAAAAACTCGGTTATTCGCCTCGTCCATACTAACGAGTCTAAAGTTTCTCTTATACTTTTATCCTATGAAATCTTAAAGTGAAAAAAGCCAATTCAAATTGACCACAGTCGTGTTGCTGCAAGTCAATGTGAACTGGCTTTATATCTGCTGGAACAGAACTGGGATAGTACTGTAAACAGATTAGGCAGTGTATGTTTTGTAATGGTTTGGCTTCTTATCGCATAGTTCGATTCGTAAACTTATAATCATGTGAACGGAACATGGCATTGTTTCCAACATGATTCATTAATTCCTATTATATTTTGTTCTGAATAATTTGTAAATCCCTTTTTCTAAAAAATATTGAAATGCTGTATTATTTCCTGTCGCCAGTTGTAAACGTAGCAGAGATCACCCTGGTAAAATCAATGATCTTGGTCATTTCATCATATAACCGGCTAATTTCTTCATCCTGATTAACCTGTTTCATGACATCCTCATAATGGGACTTATTACGAAATACACTCTGCCCTAAATAAACGGCTTCATCTTCTGCTACATCAATAATTGACATTAATCCCGTACAGCCATGCTGACCATGTAACGCATCAGCGAGATATATAGTGTCTTCCAAGGCACCATTTGCCAAATAAATTTCGCTAGCCTTTTCAGTAATATCTAAAAACGTCTGTTCATGTACTTTTTTGATGCGATAAATGTAAATAATTGTATACATGCAATCACCTCGCTACATTACTCTATATATTCAACACGTATCGGGAAAATCCTTTATTTTTTTGAGAAAGTTGTTAGATTGAGGGGTTAGTGGGGAAATCCTTGGATCTAATGGTAAATGTCTGCAAAGGTTATTGTTAAAACCAGCATTATTTATTTTTTTTAAAAGTCTTAAAAATGAATTTCAGGTTTCCTTTCGTGAACTTCAGCATAATCAGTATGAACTTTAGCCTTTTGCTCCTTTTTAACCGATGTACTTCCATAGATTGGATAAATTTAGAAATAGCAAATAGCCGTACACTATATCGGCGTACGGCCACAAATAGTCTATTATTTCGCGGCTTTTTGCAGCTTTGATATCATTTTCAAAGCCCGTCCTGTCCCGACTGCAACCGACTCAAGGGGATTTGGTGCAATGTGAACAGGAACAATAATTTCCTGCGCCAGCCAATCCTTCATTCCGTTCAATAGGGAGCCACCGCCTGTTAAAACGATACCCCGATCAACAATATCACCGCTTAATTCCGGCGGGCAGTTCTCAAGTGTCGCACGGATTGCCTCCAGGATCTGCTGCAATGATTCTTTTAATGCATTATAAATTTCAAATGATGAAATGGTAACAGTTTTTGGTAAACCGGTGACCATATCACGTCCGCGAACATCCATTGTTTCTTCCTTATGATCAGGATGTGCGTAGCCAATTTCGATTTTAATATTTTCTGCTGTTCGTTCCCCGATAAGAATGTTGTATTTTTTGCGGATGTACTGGATAATCTCTTCATCCATCTTGTCGCCGCCAATCCGGACAGAATTGCAGGAGACAACCCCGCCAAATGAGATAATTCCTACTTCGGAAGTACCACCGCCAATGTCGACAACCACATTAGCGATTGGCTCGTCTACTGGTAAATCGGCGCCAATCGCAGCAGCAACTGGTTCTTCAATTAAGTGGACCTGTTTTGCGCCGTAGCTTGTGACTGCATTATGAATGGCGCGGCGTTCAACTGTGGTACTTCCAGATGGTGTACAAACAACAATAGTAGGTTTCCGCATCGACAGTCCCATTTTTTTGCTGACCTTTTTCAAAAATTCCTTCAGCATCTGAGCGGTCACATCATAATCCGCAATAACGCCGTCTTTTAAAGGTCGAATCGGAACAATGTTTTGCGGTGTTTTTCCTACCATCTCTTTTGCTTCTGCACCGACCGCAACAACATTTTTTGTATTAACATCGATGGCCACAACGGACGGCTCATTTAAAACAATTCCTTTTGATTTTGAATATATAAGTATATTTGCCGTACCTAAATCTATTCCAATTTCTGCATTAGATAACATATAAGCTCCTCCAATGATGACAGTTTTCTAATTAAATATCTTCTATACCATAACATAATTTTTGGGGGTAGATAAGCACTTTACATATTTTGTTATTTAGTAGGTTGGGAGGATGATTCTTTAACTCGATCAGGACAACTCCAATCATTAAATCGTTGAAAAATCAAGTAACAATCTGATTACAAATTCAGATATTTTGTAATATAACATCGGAAATTGCGGGGGTGTCAATAGCGGATTTACTGTAATTTTTACCAGTGTATTGAACATTTTCCTGTTTGACCGATATTATACAAGTCTATTTTTCTTGGAAATTAAAGATTTTTATTGACATGCCCTGTAAATTATTTTTGTTTATTCTGCGTTGGCAGGCCTTTCCAGCTTTATTACAAAAAAACCATGCTATGATTAGTTTTGCAAAAACAAAAACCAAAGGAGAGTGCATGAAAGATGTTGAAAAAACTCGGCGTCGTTACGGCGTTATCGACAGCATTATTATTTGGCGGAGCGTTATCTTCTGTAGATGCATCGGCTAACACAGATCATTCATCAGATAAAACATATAAAGTTTATTATTCTGTTAATGGTGGAAACTGGCACAAATCTTCACAAGGCAACAATAGTAATCTACTAAATGATTATTTCAAGCATTGCCAACTGAATTGGAAACATCAAGGTGATCAGCAAGCACAAGCCGATAAAGACAAACAAGAAGGAAAACAGCCAGAGCAAACACAAGAACAACCACAAGAACAACAAAAGCAAACACAAGAACAGCCGAAGCAAACAGACAAAACAGAGACAACTACACAACAGCCTGCTGCAGATAAAAATGAACAGCAAAATGAGTCACAATCACAAGGGTTAAGCCAATATGAACAACAAGTTGTTGACTTAACCAATCAAGAGCGTGAAAAGCAAGGCCTATCACCACTTAAAGTAGATGCGGAATTAAGCAAAGTAGCACATGAAAAATCACGTGATATGAGTGCAAATGGTTACTTTTCTCATAACAGCCCAACGTACGGCTCACCATTCGATATGATGAAGCAATATGGTATTAGCTACCGTTCAGCTGGAGAAAACATTGCCAGAGGGCAACGTACACCGGAAGAAGTCGTAAATGGCTGGATGAACAGTGAAGGTCACCGTGCCAACATTTTAAATCCGAAATTCACCCATATTGGTGTAGGATATGTTGAAAACGGCAATTACTGGACGCAAGAATTTATCGGAAAATAAACGGATGATGAGGGACTAGCTGCGAGGTTAGTCTCTTTTTTTATCGAAATATAATAGGAAGATACGTTTTCAATCTCATGAAGAAACTTGATTGATCGGTATTATTACCTGGAATTTACATGTAATCGTTATTTCCCCACATTTTTTTACGTTTAACCATAATGGATACGGGTATAAAAATTATAGAGCTGAAGGACAGGTATCATGCTCTGAACCAATCTATCAATTTGAGGAGGAGATTTCATGAAACCAATAGTAAAGGAATTTCAGGATGATACTGCTTTAATGACTGAAGTGAAAGAACTGTCAGCAAAAGGAATCCATAAGGACAACTTGTATGTAATGTCTCACGATGCCGATCGGACCAATAGAGTAGCTGAAAAAGTTGATGCTAATAAGGTTGGTGTGAGTGAAGAAGGACTAGGCACAGCGGTTGGAAACATTTTTCGTAAAAAAGGTGATGAACTCCGTCAGAAATTTAAAGAACTCGGTTTTGCACAACATGAAGCGAACGAGCTTGAAGAGAAGCTGGATCATGGAAAAATTCTGCTGATTGTGAATCAAGCTAGCTAAACATTGTTAAGTGAGTTGGCGCTTAAGTTAAACAGAGATGATTGCCAGAAAAACGAACTCTGAAAGACCTTTAGCGAGGCTTTCAGGGTTCGTTCTGTGTAGTATTTGTAAACCTATTTGTTTGAATAACTCCGAAGATTATGCAAAAGGAATGTTGCTGTGTCAGCGGTGAAGAAAGGTTTTCGATCAGCGATTTCTCACTTTTGATCGGCGAATTTCTCCCTTTCGATGTCGTGATACATTCAACCAAAGAAGCGCTTGATTATTATACGATTCACAGCTTATCTCAAAAAATATTCAGATACAATTATTAATTGTCTTAAAGTTTGCTAAGAAACTGCAAACAATTTCTGAAGATACGCATTCAAAAACATCCCATTCGGATCAAGCTTAGCACGTACATGCAAAAAGTCGTGGAATTTTGGATATGCCAACGCCAGCTTCTGTGCCGTCATGTTGTGCATTTTTCCCCAATGCGGGCGACCTCCATGATACTGAAATATTTCTTCCATGGCGTTAAAATAGGGCTCGAATTCCATGCCTTTGTACATGTGAACGGCGATATAGGCGGAATCGCGCTGATAGGCCGGGCTAAGCCAAATATCATCCCCTTTTACATAGCGGCACTCAATTGGAAAATGCACCGCGAACTTTTGATTTTCCAGTACGTATTGAATATCCTCAAGCACAACGCGCATCCTTTCTGCAGGCACACTGTATTCCATTTCATAAAATTTTACTAATCGTGGGGTTGCATACAATGCATGGCTATTACCGGCCTCTTTAGCTGAGGGAATACCTAATGCCGAAATATTGCTTGCCGTTTTACTCAATCTAGGCTGCATACGGCACATTTGGGATAATAGCCAAAACGCACCGTTTTCGATCACGATTTTATTAAATGTACTTCCTTTTTTATTCGGCTGCGGGTTAGTTCCGGAGCTGTTCATTAGCTTTATTTGCACCGTTTTCGTGTACGGGAACCAAAAAAATTCAAAATGGCGGTTTGCCTGTTTTAATTCGTCTAACCGTGCTAAACAGTGATTAAGCGGTGTTTTGTAGGTTTCACTAATTAATTGATGCGATGGTATAACCTGCAACTGTACTTTGACAATTACGCCAAGCATTCCTAATGATATCCGTGAGGCTTGGAAAAATTCCGCGTTTTTATCCGCAGCTATTTCCATTTGTTTACCAGATGCCGTAATGACTGTCAGCATGGTAACCTGTGTAGAGATGCTGCCAAAGTTAATCCCGGTACCGTGAGTTCCAGTACTTATCGCACCGGCGATGGACTGGACATTAATATCACCGAGGTTCTCCATTGCGTATCCTTCTTTATAAAGTAATTCGCCAAGGTCTTTCAAAGTAGTCCCTGCCCATACTGTAACAAGGTCTTGTTCCCGGTCAATTGTATCGATTCCAGTTAAATGCTTAAGCGAAACGAGTACCTCGCTTGTTGCGGCCAATGGGGTAAAGGAATGGCCCGCACCGACCACCCGTATTTTTTTCCCTGTTGCATTACATTCTGCAACTATTGCCGCAATTTCATTTACCGTTTTCGGATGCCGAAATGCCTCCGATCGGCTCATTACCGTTTCTGACCAGTTTTTCCATTCATTTGTTTTTACAGAAAACATTGATTGTCCCCCCTGTAGGTCGTGTATTTACCAATTATCCTTCCATTTTGGATAAGATGAAGGTAATGGAAACGTTCACATAATTCTCCAGCTTTACTATGACGCATGATAATTGGATCACCGTGGGTAAGCTGGATTTTTCCGGCATAATAAATTGGTGTTTGCACTTCGCCGGCACCCTCATTCGCAATAAGTTTGGCACCTTCAGGCAAATAAACATGTGGCTGCTTATCATGACCCGTAGCTCCCGAAGCAATATAGCCGCCACCTGAACAAGTATAAATATGACTTGTCGGAATACGGGTGATTTCAATGGCAAATCCAACAGCTGGCTGTCGTTTAAATGCTTGATAATAGTCGAACAAACCCGGATTAAAAAAGCCCGATCCAACAGTCACCTCCGTAACTTCTGTTTCACGTGATGTTTGATGCAGGCTCCCTGTACCACCACCATTGACAAATCGCAATGAAATACCTTTCCTTTTTATTGCTTTGATGATCATGTCTCGCTTTTTGATCAGTTCTGCTGATGATTTTCTTTTCAAAAATCGGATTACATTATTTTTTGCCTTCTGATTTGGGTCATTGTCGGTAACACCGGCGATCTGCGCTTCATACCCCATTACCCCGTCAATTTGCAGGTAGTTGGAGCCAGTGGCGCGGTTGATAATTGCCATTGCGTGTTCAAGCGTTTTTATCGGTGAACGGTGCACACCAAAATGAAGACCAAAAAAATCACTAGACAGGTCGATATCGATACATACTAAGAATGTACAATGTTCCGCCTTGGCGGCTTTTTCCAGACGATCAATGTGCTCAATTGAATCAATCATCACGGTAATGATATGATTGTCTCTCCTGAGTTTAGCAATCTGTTTTAAGTGGTAAGTATCCCAAACTGGATATGCGATTAGCAGATCGTCAAAACCATGCCCATTTAAATACACGGCTTCATCAGCTGTAAAGCACATAATCCCTTGAAAAACAGGGGAGGCGTTAAGAATCGTTTTTAAGACAGCAACACTGCGAATTGATTTACTGGCAATCCGTATCTTTTTGTTATTGCTTTTCCCGGTGATATCATGGATATTTTCAGCCAGCACATCAAGATTCAGGAATGCACATGGTTTTGTTACATTTTTTAATGCCTCTTTGTAGTAATCATAGTCCGGCATAACAAAAACTCCTTTGTAAACATATCGTTGCAGATAGATGGTGATATAGTATCTTTATACTTATGGTAGCATAAGAACACACATAACAGGGAAAATTCTGAAATAATTTTTGTGCATCGCTTTTACATAACTTTTCGTGAGGTGATCGTAATGGTGCAAGGAGCAGCAAACTGGAATACGGAGCAAACGCAGGAATGGCTTGAGAATTATGTTGATGATTGGGTATCCTTTTACCGAAAACATACAACGGAAGGAAAAGTGGCTTCCTATATCCCGATTTTGGCTGAAGCAAATCGAGACCATTTAGGTATTTCCATCATGGGGAAAGATGGGATGACGATTCGGTCAGGTGACGTCGATATCCCATTTACCATCCAGAGTATTTCAAAGGTGTTAAGTTTTATTACTGCCTGTATGGAACGGGGTGTTGGCTATATGCTTGACCGGGTTGATGTGGAGCCAACTGGAGAGGCTTTTAATTCGATCATGCATTTGGAAATGAAACAGGTAAAAAAGCCGTTCAATCCATTAATTAATGCAGGGGCAATTACTGTAACATCAATTTTACAAGGAAAAACGTCCGATCAAAAGCTGAAACCAATCCTGAATTTAATGGAGGCGATGCTTGGGTATCGTCCAGCGATTAATGTTGATGTTTATGAATCAGAGCGAGATTCTTCGATGCGAAACCGGGCAATTGGCTATTATTTGCTGGAAACCGGATTCCTTGAATCAGATCTAAACATAACGTTGGAAACTTATTTCAAACAGTGCTCCATCGAAGTGACGGTGGATGATCTCGCCAGAATCGGAATGATCTTGGCAAATGATGGGGAGGATCCGAAAGCAGAGAAAGAGATTATCCCCCGCCAGGTTGCGCGTATTGTGAAGGCGTTAATGTTAACTTGTGGAATGTATGATGCCTCCGGAAAATTTGCGACATACGTCGGGATTCCGGCGAAAAGTGGTGTTTCCGGTGGGATAATGGCAGTAGCACCACCAAGGGTTCGTGAGGAAGAATTACCATTTATTGAGGGCTGTGGCATCGGTGTGTATGGTCCAGCATTAGATAACAAAGGGAACAGTATAGCAGGAATTCGTTTATTGCGGCATATCGCCAAGCAATGGGATTTAAGTATCTTTTAAAGAAATAAGGAAGGTACACTGGGGCTTGTTCCTTCCTTATTTCAGTTCTTTTTGTGATATCTGCTGTTGCTTTTTCTCCGGCTTCGTTTTCAATATAGTGATAAATAGCTCCGCCTTTTTTACAGGAGCCTTTGTCGCCAAACTTACACCAATAAAAAGTACTGTGGAAATGATGAGCCCCCAAATCCCGGCAGCCAGTCCAAACGGTTTTAAACCGGTGAATTCCAACATCATGACGATAACTGCACCAATTGATACACTGGAAATGACACCTGCAGCGGTTCCACGTCTCCAAAAAAAGGTACCAAAAAACGCTGGAACTGTAACAATTAATCCGGACGATGCTGCGACAGACAATATGGCTATCAGGTTAAGTTCCAGCTCGGCAAAGGCAAACGCCAAAATTGCGATGATAGGAATCACGATTTTTCCAACCCGTAATTGTTTCGCATCAGAGGCATCTTTTTGCAAGTTCCCATATACATCACGTGCGACCATCGATGACAATGTCAGCATAATCGAATCGATGGTCGAAACAGCAGCAGCGAGAATACCAATCATGACGATAACACCAAGAACCGGTGGTACCAGGTCAGACGATAATAATTTTGGTGTTGCCAAATCGGCTGTAGTTAGATCAGGAAACATTTGAAGTGCAGAAAATCCCCATAATACCGATACGAAGGTGTAAATAAAGCCAAATACAAGAAAACCAATCAGCATTTGCCGTAACCCCTTTAGTGATGCAGGCATAAACATTCGCTGACTCACCTGGGGATTGGACAAGCTAAAGAAAAACCATGGCAGTGTCAAGCCAAGAAATGTTAAGAAATTAAAATAGCCATTGCCCGGTACGGAAAGTGCATCAGGATGATCGGTTTGCAATGTAGCAAAAAACGAGCCAAAACCACCTAACCCATGGATTACCAATAGCACAACGAGTGTAGATGTAATAATCATGATCACTGCTTGCAGGGAATCTGTCCAAACAACGGAACGAATGCCAGCTGTATAAGAAAAAAGAATGGCTAGGCCAGTGGCAATCACAACTCCCACGGTAAAGGGAATGGCATTATTGGTGATTCCCTGTAATAAATAGCCTATGCCTGCGAGCTGAACTGCACAGTATGGAATAAGAAACAAACAATTTACAATTGAAATAGCCGCAGCTGCCGTTTTACTTTCATAACGATCCCCAACCATTTCCGAAGGTGTAACATAGCCAAATTTTTTCCCTGCCAGCCAAAAACGCGGACCGAATAAGGCAACGAGCGAAACACCGGTGAAGTAAACTATTTCAAACCCAAGCGCACCGACCCCGCCTTGATACGTAAGACCGGCCAAACCGACCAGCATAAAAGCACTGTACGTTGTGGCACTGTAGCTTAATGCTGATAAAATCCCATTCATGTTGCGGCCGCCAAGGAAGTAACCAGACATATCCGTCCGGTTCCCACGTCGCGCCATCAATGCAACGGCTAATGCTAAAACAACATAAATTACAATTCCCAAAGTTACCAGATTTGAACTCATTTTATTCCCTCCAATCCCTTGTGACCATGATATTCGCTACGATAATCAGGATCCCGATAATACCCCACAGCAAAAAACTGCCATACCAGGCCTGAATCCCTGACATAATTGTGTAGGGGAGGATATAGGATAACAGTATTAAAAAAACGATTAGTGCGCCCCATAACATTTTTGCGTTCTTTCTGTTCATCTGCTTTCTCCTTTTACATGAATGTTTTTAGAAAAACTGGGCATTCGTTTCGTCTATAATAGCTGAAGCGAAGTTTTTCTTATACCATAAGAAACCAACATGGCTCCGCATTCGCGCAGCCACCATCTATGATGAAAAAGAATTTCTAGCCTGGATAGGAGGTATATCACATTCATTTATTGC
>BMJD01000026.1 GCA_014642895.1 Lentibacillus populi | reverse complement strand
TATTCATTATAAAGGATTTTTTGTTGTCTAGACAGTTAAAAATTGAACATTACCAACATTTTTTATTATTAGTTATAATTAATGCAACGCTAGTGATATGAAGAATAAATTGAAACCCATTCACAAAAATGCAGAAGCAATCAGTATTTTTATTGATGTAAATATAGAAGATCTTCAAAATCGGATGATAAAACAACAGAGGTCAGACACTGAGATTAAGAAGCGAATGGACCGGTTGCATATGGATCTCCAGGTAAAATATAAGTGCGATTATATTATTGAAAACAAAACAACCCTTGAGAATGCGGTTTCACAATTACATGCTATTATTACTCAAACAAACAAAGTACACTGCTAAATTAGTTGGTGTACTTTGCTCATAGATTTGCAGTCGATCAGATTAACAAACTTTAAAACACAATAGGATGTAGATGGTTCATCGCTGACTGTTCTATGTTGTCAATGCAAGTATTATAAATATCCTCAATGTAATCAACTTCTCTACCCATTATAATATAGATGGAATTTTTTATCTCCGCTTTTAATTCATTTACATCATAATGATCTAAATACGTTCCATCCCTTAACTCATCATAAACAGAACTGGAAAGGAATAATAAAATTTCCTCTAATTCCAACGAATGTTGCGATTCGTCTAATACACTAAAAAAAGTATAAATTTCTCCTTCCACCTTATCATTAATTACATACACAATGATCGTTCATTACATGCTGCATAAATAAATAATTAATGGATGAGACAGCAATCTTAGCAATTTGGTTCATGATCCTAAATAACCCCCTCGATCTTATTGTTTTAAATTAGTATAGCAAAACGCAATTCGATATTCAAGATCATGTGTTCGTATCTTAGTAATAAAAAAGAAAGTATTAGTCCTATTTCTACAAAATGGATATCAAATATACCATTCAATTTTGACAATGAAATTGTAAAAATTGATAAAGCTATTAATACAGTATCGACACAGCGTTCTTCATTAGGTGCTGTACAAAACCGCTTAGAACATACGATTAACAACCTTGGTGCATCATCAGAAAACTTAACAGCAGCTGAATCTCGTATTAGGGACACCGATATGGCCAAAGAGATGATAGAATTCACAAAGAACAATATTCTTACACAAGCAGCTCAAGCAATGCTTGCCCAATCAAATCAGCAGCCCCAAGGTGTGCTACAATTATTACGTTAATTATAAAGGGAACCCTGCATCGGGGTTCCCTTGGTTGATTATATAGTACCCCAGATTTGTCGCCCAGGTTTTTAGGGTTATACCCATTTAGAAAACGCTTTCATTAATTGAAAGAATAGTATATAATTGAATTTGAAATAAGAACCCATTTGAGGATTACTTATTTCAATATTCTTAAGGAGTGTTAGTATGAGAAAAGTTTTAGTAGGGGTTTTAGCAGTTTTGATGAGTGTAATTGTTTTTTCGTTTTCTGGTGAAGTTACACACGCTTCAGAAATATCTCCAACAACACCGCCTAACACATATTCTGATAGTGAGTCAGAAGTAACTAGATTTGTAGAAAGTAATCTTATTGGTACAAAAATTAATGTACCAGGCAACAATGGTATCTCTCCTCAAACAGGAGGATATTTATACAAAAATGTTAGTTGGAGTGAAAAAAACAAAAAGAAAACTTATTTAGGGATAGTAACGAAAGGTACTACAGTGAGTTTCGGAGTTAATGCAGGTGGAGGTTTTATCAGAATTGGTATTGCAAAGTCAACGAGTCGGAAATATCGTGAATATCGTGTAACAAGTCAATTTAAATCTACTTGGAAAGTTTATGACAAGTATTCAGGGTATTATGTGCGTACTGAAACTTTTAATCAGAAAGTAAAATATAAGAGTTATTCACGGGTTAAATAGTAAATAAGCAGAAAATATCTTGCTTAGTTTAAAGAAAATAAGATCCAAGAAAATTCAGATATAAAACATCCCGGATCTTATTTTATTTATATAAAATATAAAGCAAGGTATGGGGTAGTACCAGAGACTAGGGGAAAAGTAAATGGATTATAATTGGATCTGTCAATAACCTCGTTATATTTATCTTTTTATTATCAAACAAGTGACATCAGAAGTACAAAGCTATTGTAAAAAAAGTGTGTGCATATGCAATAAAAAATATTGTTAGTTCTTATATAGATTATCCCCAAACCGATTCCCAACATTAAAAATTGAACCAGCATTGCAATATTTCCATCAACAGAAACTCCGTGCGAAAACGTAAAGATTAACGATGATAGTATGACGGCTGCTAATTTTACTTTGACTTGCCAGTTATTATTGATGAAGATAAATCGATAGATAAATTCTTCATATATAGGACCGATGACCAAACTATTAATAATAAACAAAATGCTAAATGAGAAGGATTCTAGCACCAAACTATCAAAAATTAGAAATAAAAGAAGTAAATTACCAAATAATAGTATAATTGCAGGAATTAACGAATAAATACATATTGTTTTAAGCTTAATATTTTTAATGGATGCAAGAATATCACGATAATAACTTATCAAAATTATAACTATAAACAATATGTTGAGAAGCAATTGATTGTTTTCAACTAGAATTATAAAATAGGGGTTTCTAAGTACACCGAAATGGGTTTTTAAATATATTATAGCCCATAAAGTAAATATAATAAATCTTTTAATGGAGACCCCCACCTATCTTAATTATTTTGGATTTCTCTTGTATGAAACCGTTTAGCATATTATACAACAACTGAGATGTTAGTTCGCTATATTGGGGTCCAGTCAGGAAAATGCGCATTTACAACGATTAGATTTATTAGTGAGTTTGTCCAATAAGCCCCCCTTATAAGAAACTCTCAGGGGCTTTTCGATTTACTCTGATTTATATTTTTTTGATAAAGTTTCGATTCCAATTGCTAAAAGTATTTTTGCAGCTACTAGAAATAAACTAATGACTAGAAGTATGTCAAAGAATGATTTCCATAGTAAAGATAGTTCTAGGCGTACCAGGGGGCAACCTATCGTTGACACTTAAACATTGTCTTATCAGACATTTTTCAACGCCGAGATTTAATTCTTATAACTGATGATATTGAAGGAATAGGTGCACAATATTTTTAAAATCGTCTTCGCTTAGTTTTCCTACAGGAGTTAACGCTTGATTATCAAAGTAACTGTATCGATCATATTGTACAAATGATTGTTTTGTTAAGTTTGAATCCGGACTGTTTTTTATTTCCTCACGAAATTCATAATCTCCATTTCCCGTTATTTTTAATCCCACCGCTTTGCCATAATCCGTGTTTACTACAATAATAAGGACAGGGCGATTTTTATAACCCTGTCCGAATTCATAAGGAAAATCAAGTCTATATATATGTCCTGGTTCCATTAATCATCTTCCGTCCAATATCTGTAATCAGGGTGGGTAGGATCAATTTTTACACGTCCAAATTCATCAAGAGAAAGAGATTCCTTTTTATCTAGCTTCGAAAAGTCTATAGAGTTAGCTATAGCTCTTAATTTGCGATTCTGAACATCATCACGCACTCTTTTAGGAGACTGCTTATATGGAGTAGACGTTGGCATTTTTTCATCCTCCTTATCAGTCATATACATCACCACCTTAATTGGGACAGATGGTATTAGTATATGCAATAGTCTTAATAATGATAAGTAAATACTTGATATTAGTATCTATATTTTACCGTAGGTACAACGGACTTGTCAATTTTCGAACAGAATCACATCCTTTCGGTATTAATGATAGCCAGATGTAAATTACGCATAACACAAGTTATATGTAATTTACTTAAAACTCAGGCATCTAGGTGAACGAGCGTTTGCCTATTATTGATAAATGAACCCTGGTTTAGGCATAAAAAAGGCAGGAGATTTTTATTTTCCCCTGCTCTCTTCGTGATCCAATTTAAAATAAAAACTTTTCAACACCAATTAACACAATAGATAATAAAACAAATCTAATAAATACATCTTTCTTTGATAGCTTTTCTTTTTCAATATATTTATCTGCCAGTACTAGCAGGAAAGCTAATATTATTAAACTAATGGTAGGCATGTATCCACCCCGATTAAAATTTATATTCTAATTCATCGTAAAACCTTTTCAACACTTTACCAATCAAATATTAACTAAAATTCTTTTGAGGTTATACCACCGTCCGCATGTACTTCAAAACGTACCTTTCCATCCCACGTTTTGCCGTCATTATCGCTAATGTATAGGATAACTTCTTTGCTACCTATTTTAGGGACAGAAGTACCAACAATCTTATTCCATACTGGTATTTTATCTTGAATCGTATAAGATGCCCCGTGTTTTGCAACCCCTTTTACGTTTGGATTTATTTTAATTTTATTTACTACGTTTTTAATCGTATTTATTTTATCAACAGAATACTTTCCGATTCTTCCAACGGCCAATGTTCCTAAAAAATTTGCCGTTATCCAAGTACCTTTTGCTGCATAATAATTAATTACACCCTGCTCGGCGTTTTGCGTGAAGTATTTTAAATCAGGGTTATCCTTAAAAATGATAAAATTACCGTCTTTCATGGTGTAATTAACGTCATAACCTTTTAGATCAATGGTCGATGGATTAATGCCTAATCCGTCATAATCAACCCGTTTACCCCTACTGACCTCCATATTATTTTTTTTCCATTCTACTATTCCGGAACCGTCTGCACCTTCCGTATTATAAAAATTTTCCTTTGATACGGTATGACCAAATTCAGTATAAGGCAATCCCATTGCATTAAACATATTTTCTCTCCGGTACGTTTGGATGTAACCTTTTAACACTGGAAGCCCTTCAAACGCTAACGTACTCATATAATCTGTAAAACGTGCTTCTCCTTTTTTCGTTCCAGCTCTGTCCATTGTCACTTGGATTTGATGCAATAAGTCCTCTGTTTGGTGTCTATTCTTCTGTTGAGTAAAGGAAGCAAGCTTTCTTCTAAATCTGTTATGGTTTTAATCGTATCATTTTTTATACTTGTAACGGGCTTAAAATCAGGTTTAATTGCACTGCTAATATCGGCCACATTATCAATGGTTCCATTAATGGATTGTTTTACATTCTCCATTTTCCCATACATTTCTTCAATATCTTGTTCCAGGTCGAGCAAATAATTGCTTTGGATACGTGCAGCGCTGCTTGTATCTACGTTGGTATAAAAAGTCTCTATATGCTGTTCTAAATTTTGCTGAAGGTCTGTGAATAATTTGATGAAGGCATCTAATAGTGTCAAATGAATTTCTGCAAAATAATTTTTTGCCTGATCTGCTGCTTTTCCGGAAAAAGAATCCATTGTTTGAATCTTACTGATACCCGACTTAATGTTTTCCAGGGTTGTTTTTGTTTCTTCTGCGGACACTTTGAGGTAATTTGAAAACTCGGTTACTTCTTCCATATCCACCTTATGGGCCATTGGTTTCCACCCCCATTTCATTTGCCAATTGTTTATCTGTTGCTTGCATACGCTCACCTACATGTACAAGCGTATCCAAATCTGAATTAAGTAATGTTTGGTATTGATGAATCATTGTTATGGATTGCTTTGTCATTTCTAAATCCTGTACAAATACTTCTATGTTGGTTTGATCGAATTCTGTTTCAGTTCCGGGTTTTAAATTAGAAAGAACGGATCTCACATTTTCAATGTTCTTCCGTAATTCATTAAATTTAATATTAATCTCGTTGGCCATCACCTTCACCTTTTACTCATATTATCCGACAGAATGGCTTTTAATGATTCCGTCCTCCTAATATCATCATCTATTGTTTCTTTCGTATCTTCTGCATTTGAAATATAGGCTTTTATTGCATTTTTTAAATCCGCATACTGTTCAACAAATTTGTTTTCTTCCTTCCCTTTCCAAATTCCTTCATTAACCATTAAATTATCGGCATAGGTTTTCAATGCTTCCAGTTCCGCAATATGGTTGGAAAGTGTTGCAGACGCTTGTTGCAATCTTGTTGCCTTATCCGACAGGGCCGCTATTTGAATCCTGGTATTACCTATTTGTGATCGTCCTTTCTCATTGTTCGGAAAATTTTTATCGTACTTTTATTTTATAACAATGATTTATGGTTTTAAACGCTTTTGAGGAAATAAATTCCCATATTAATTTCCCACACATCTAATAAACCTCTGTCTGAATACCACCTTCACTACCAACACGACTTAATAATCCTTCTTTATATGTAGCTGCAGACACATAACAGAAGGATCCACATTCTCTATCGTCCTCTAACGTTTTAAAACCAAATTTATTCATGAGTTTTGTTGCAAGTTCCCGGTGAAAATCATTTTTAAAATACATCTTTATTCCTCTCCTATTTATTAATCTTAAAGTTATCATACTATAAAATAGAACAATAAAATATACGAACATGCGTTTATCCTTAATGCTGCTTTAGTTGTTTAGTACATAATGATATGGTTATGCGTAATTTACAAAGCCCAAGAATCAGTCAATATGTTTCCATGTTCTTCTCAAAACAATGTCAGATATGGTTGATCTTGATACATTAAATTTCATTGCCAACTCTTTTTGCGATTGTGTTTTTTTGCACCCCTCTTCCAAAAGCTCCTTATATAAAGTCCGTATATAACGAACACTTTTATCATTTAGTTTTGATGATGGGTTTGTATTTCCAAGTTTTGTTTCAGATAATTTCTTAAGATACTCCTTATCTGTCTTTCTTTTTTGCGTAGCAGCTTTCGTAAAGCTACACCTCTGATCGTCCGTCAATCTTTCAAACTTCGTCTTTGTGACCCACATCGTGATGCCCTTAACTAACATTCAGTGGGGGATGAAGGCATAAGTGGCTCACATCCTCATGCCTTCGCCTGCATTAGCACTTCCTGTTCGCCAAAACCCCCACTAAATGAAGTTTCACTTTATTGGATTTATTCGTATGATGATTAAAACCTTGGAGTAGGTGTGATGCTATGATGGTGGTTACGGGTTAAAAACAGGATGAAGTTTGGGAAATTGCTTGGGACGAAGATGATACCCTCGATAAGTGATTGAAATGACAGGGGAGCAGAGTCGATGAAACGAACTATTCGTGAAATCATTGCCGGACGTTTGTACAAAGAATAATGAGAGATAATAGTGGAATCCTCGGGGGTACTCCCCAAAGACCCCGGTTAACTCTTCCAATTAGTCTCAATAAATTCATCCCTGCCAGATTTGGCGCGATCTTCTTGATATTCTTGTTTGTTCTTCTTATAAAAGTCCTGATGGTATGTTTCGGCAGGATAAAATGTTGATGCCGGAAGAATGCTTGTAACAATCGGTTTAGCAAATTTCCCACTTGCATCAAGCTCTTGTTTGGATGCTTCAGCAATACTTTTCTGCTCCGTGTCATGATAAAAAATAGCAGTACGGTAAGAGTCACCGCGATCATGGAATTGCCCGCCGTCATCGGTTGGATCAATTTGCTGCCAATAGATCGTTACAATTTCGCGATAAGAAATAAGCGCTGGATCATATGTTATTTCAACAGCCTCGTAGTGTCCGGTTGTACCTGTTTTGACATCCTCATATGTCGGGTTTTCCGTATGACCGCCAGTGTAGCCCGAGACAACGCGGTGAATTCCGTCCCATTGATCAAATGGTTTTACCATACACCAGAAGCATCCCCCTGCAAATGTAGCTTTTTTTAGTACGTTATTCATGCCGATTCCCCCGCAGTAGATAGTTTTTTTACAGTATTTGCAGTAAACTAGAAATAGTATTTTTTAAGAGATAAGAAATTATATAAATCTAGACTTTATTCAGCTTATGGCAGAGCAGGATGTTTCATGCGTCCAGTCGCGAAACGGACGTTTACGCCTTCGTTTACTATATCATATTTGACAGGAGGAAACATGATGAATGCACCGTATGTAGATAAATTACTGACAGGTAAAGTGAAAAAAATGGGTCGGCCTAACGAGGAAGAGCGGATGGACAGGCTATGGGAAAGTGGTATGTTTAAAAATACGGTTGATGCAAAAGTATGGCTGGGGAAAAGCGGATTAGCAGAAGACGAAGTGGCGGACACCAAAAATCATGGCGGACCGGAAAAGGCGATATTTTCCTACCCAATGAACCATTACGATGATTGGCGGCGGGAGCTTGATTTGGCTTCGATCGGCGTAGGTGCAATGGGAGAAAACCTTTCTGTCATGAATATGGATGAGAAATCCGTTTGTATTGGTGATACATATAAGTTCGGTGATACCATTATTCAAGTCTCACAGCCCCGCCGCCCTTGCTGGAAACCTGCCCGCCGTTTTCGGATTATTGATTTTGCCCTCCGCATCCAAAATAGCGGACGGACAGGCTGGTATTTCCGAGTATTACAAGAAGGGTTTGTGCAAGCTGGTATGGAGCTGGAATTGGTGGAACGCCCATATCCGAACTGGACAATCGCAGCTTGTAATGAGGTCATGTACGTTAAAAAAGGTGATGTAATGCTTGCTGAAGAACTGGCATCCTGTGAATTTTTAGCGGAGAACTGGAAACGTACGTTACATAAACGGTTGGCCGGGAGGGAATCTTCTATTGAAAAACGAGTGTATGGACCGAATAAAAACTAGTTTAAGGAGTTTTCTGTCGGTGCAGAAGGCTCTTTATTAAACTTATAATGGCAGGGCTCACCTGCTTGGCGTAAGAAAATCGGCGTGGAGATTGCAGCAATTACAGTAATGCGTATAACATCTGCAGAAGCGCGTCAACATCAACAGAGAATGGCCAAACATCAACAGTAAATCATGTAACTTCAACAGAGAATAGCCAAACATCAACAGTGAATCATGTAACATCAACAGAGAATGGCCAAACATCAACAGTGAATCATGTAACTTCAACAGAGAATCACCAAACATCAACCGTACTGTGCAATATCAACAGGTAACGAACCGAAGCACGAAACATCTCCTTTTATCGACCCTTTCCAGCTTCCTTATAATTATAATCGTTTTTTATCACGCAAATGGGGCAGCCTGGTTCAAACTAAGTTATTTACATAACCTTGCCACTTTCCACTACACATTATTCGATTGTAGTGGTGAAAGGAGGGGAGATGTTGAAAAAGCTTGAGCTTAAATTTTTGAATGAGCATGGCAAAATCGTCACTTATGCATTGGAAACACCGATTGAACCAGTTGCCCCGACTGCTGTAAAAAGTGAAATGAAAGAAATCCTGGTACAAAATTCTTTTACTGGTTCAGGTGGGGATCTTGTTTCGATAAAAGGAGCCCGTTTTGTGGAGCACAACGTAGAGGAGATCGAATCTGTTTAATTAGAGCAGGAAGGATTTGCCCAATAATTTTCTTCCTATGACCAGTGGCTTGGCCTTGGTTTCATTTTTTCAAAAGATCGGAGGGAGCATATATGGAGGCGTGGATGTCGTTTGTAACAGAGGTTGGCTTTCCGATTGTCGTGACATTTTATTTGTTGCATCGAATTGAAGGAAAACTCAACACCCTAATCGAATCGATACATGCATTGCCGGAAAGAATGAAATAATGGAAAGGTTGTCCATCAAGGATCAAACGAATTTGCTCACATGGACAACCTTTTTCACCGATAAACTTCCTAATTCATATTACGTACTATTGGAAAGTTTTTAAAAGGGAAATTTTTACATGAGAAGGAATATTGTTTACCTTGGAAGAATTTCAAAAAAGACTTAAGGATAGGTCAATGTTTAACAGACCTATTCAGTTATATAATAAAGGGCTGAATATCCCGCTGATTCCAGCCCGTTAGAGAAATACATGTTCATCAATCTGCAAGCAATTTGACTGGTACACGATGTTTGCTGCTGGTGTTTGAAATCAAGCGGTATAATTGAATAAACACAATCCCATCCCGGTAACTTGCTTTTATTTTGTCCGACCTTACTGGAAATGGCAGATTTATTTTTCGTTCAAATACGCCTTGCAAAATTTCCTCGTTTAGCACTGTTCCGCCACTATGATTAACATCTATTACCCCATTTATTTCAAGCACCGTGTAATCCACATATATATCCACTTTGTTTAAATCGGTTAATCCGGGAATACTTATCAGGCATGTAACCTCATTTTCCGTTTGATACATGTTGATTTGTGGAATAGTAGGTTTTATAATACCTTCAAACTCGTTCCAAAAATTTTCGCCAAAAAATGTATCCATATTCTTTTTCCAATCAGCCATTTGTTTAAACGGATCCATTATTACACCCTCTTTGTTCCTGAATTAGATGATATGCAATAGGTTATGCAGGTTATTTTAACTGGGTGAATGTCATAGTATTTAATTTTGGGGGGATTTGTGTATATTGAACAAAGGCGCAAGAGCTGGGCGCTTGTGCTGGACGTGGCCTACTCTGACATGTGCGGAATAGAGCCCGTATTCTTATACTTTCTTACCTATTAAAATAAACGTTCGGGGGAATTTGTTGTGCTGAGTAATGCATATGTAATGGTTGCCATTATTCTTGTCATTAATATTGTTTATGTCTCATTCTCGACGATGCGAATGATTTTGACATTGAAAGGGCGCAGGTATTTAGCCGCATTTGTTAGTATGTTTGAAATCGTTGTTTATGTTTTAGGTTTAGGTCTGGTGCTTGATAATTTAAACCAGATCCAAAATATTATCGCATATGCGGTTGGGTTTGGGATTGGTGTGATTGTCGGGACAAAAATTGAGGAAAAACTGGCGCTCGGTTACATAACGGTCAATGTTATTTCATCCAATCCAGACATTGAATTTACTCGGAAGTTACGAGATAAAGGATATGGTGTGACAAGCTGGTTTGCTTATGGAATGGACGGGGATCGTTTGGCTATGCAAATTCTTACTCCAAGAAAATACGAGCTGAAACTGTATGAGACAATTAAAACCATTGATCCAAAAGCATTTATTATCTCATATGAACCAAAGCAAATTCATGGTGGTTTTTGGGTGAAACAGGTACGGCGAGGACGATTGGGCAAAAAGGGATCTGTAGGTAGTAAACCTGGTGCACAATCGCAATTTACAGGTTCAAATCTAGAATAGCAGGAATAATCCTTATGACACTTTGGGAAGTACTACTTATGAATTGAAATGCAGATATAAAGGACCCTGTTAACGATAATGTTCGCTAACAGGGTTTTTATTGTTAGCTTTAGGTGGAGATATCAACGGTTTGTTTTCATCTGTTACAGGGCAGTCATTCATGTGAACGGTGGGCCCGATTAGGTTCTTAAGTTTAAAAACCGAACGTTAATCAGTGTTAATTATCTATTGTTCGATTTTGTGTTGACATGTATGGAGGCCGTTTGCTATGCTAAGGACATCAAATCAAATAAATACGGTACCTCATATATTTCCTGAGAATATGGCTTGGAAGTTTCTACCCAGCACCGTAAATGCTGGACTATGAGGGAGGGTGAATCGTTGTTGATAACAATGATCTGTTTGTTGATGTTTGAAAAAGTCTATTCATCTTCTCTCATAATAGAGGGGAGACGAATAGACTTTTTTAATGGAAAAAGGAGAAATGCTGAAGATAGATACGAAATGGCTGAACCTCGACATGAAAATGCTGGATTTTGGAATAAAAGTGCTGAAGTTCTAGAAGAAAATGCTGAAAAACGGCATAAAAGTGCTGAAGTTCACATCTCGTTCATCAAGCTAGGAAATTTCACATGAAAAGAGGGGTAAAATGGCGCTTGTTGGCGTAATCATGGGCAGTATATCGGATTGGGAAACAATGAAGCATACATGTGACGTGCTGGATGAATTGCAGATCCCGTATGAAAAAGAGATTATTTCCGCCCATCGGACACCAGATGAGATGTTCAACTATGCAAAATCAGCCCGGGAACGTGGTTTGAAGGTGATTGTTGCTGGTGCGGGTGGCGCAGCACATCTGCCGGGAATGGTGGCAGCACAAACGACATTGCCTGTTATTGGTGTTCCCGTTCAAAGCAAGGCATTGAATGGGCTTGATTCCTTGTTATCCATTGTGCAAATGCCTGGTGGTGTTCCAACAGCGACGGTAGCCATTGGTAAGGCAGGTGCGATAAACGCTGGAATCCTGGCTGCACAAATGATCGGGGCTTTTAACGATGATGTTGTGGGGAGACTAACGCAGTATCGTGACAAAATGCAGGCAAAGGTTGCGGAAATGAGGGAAGATCTTGCAAAAAAATAATGTGATTTTACCACCAAAGATGATCGGCATTATTGGCGGCGGACAGCTTGGAAGAATGATGGCAATTGCGGCGCGGCATATGGGGTATACGATTGCGGTTCTTGATCCAACACCAAATTGTCCGACAGCGCAAGTAGCGGATGAACATATTGTTGCGGCATACGACGATATGGAAGCAATTAAGAAGCTGACGGAAATCAGTGATGTGGTCACATACGAATTTGAAAATGTTGACCTTACAGCCGCTAAATATATCGAAGCAAAGGGAAAACTGCCACAAGGTGCACATGTCTTGGAGGTCACGCAAAATCGGGAAAAAGAGAAACAGCAAATGAAGGAAGCGGGATTACCGGTTCCAGACTTTTCGATCGTAACAAACGGGGAAGAATGCAAGACTGCTTTAGAAAACACCACATTTCCCGCTGTAATCAAAACATGCCGTGGCGGTTACGACGGCAAGGGTCAACTCAAACTGACCGGGAAAAGCGAAGAACAAGAGGCAATCGAATTCACTGAAAAGCACCAGCATTGCATTATCGAACAATGGGTGCCGTTTGATAAAGAAATCTCGGTTGTGTTTACGAGAACGCAAAATGGCGGATTAGAAATTTTTCCGATTGCAGAGAATACACACAAGGATCATATTCTGTATCAGACTGAAGCCCCGGCATCCATTAGTGAACAGGTAAGGATTAAAGCGGTTGAGGCAGCAACGATCTTAGCTGAAAAAATGCAGATCGTTGGTACATTTGCGATTGAAATGTTCGTAAAAGGGGACGAAATCTACTTAAATGAAATGGCACCGAGGCCGCATAATTCTGGCCATTACACAATTGAAGCGTGTAATATATCACAATTCGGGCAGCATATTCGCGCAATTTGCGGGTTGCCGTTAACCCCAGTAAGACAGCTTCAAAAAGCGGCAATGGTGAATATTCTTGGTGACGATATGGAGCATGCATTAACGAAAATGCCGGTCCTGGAAAAGGGATCCTTCCATTTGTATGGAAAAGCTGGCGTTAAGCCAAAACGAAAAATGGGGCATGTGACGTTTACCGCAAGCAAGGATGAAGAAGTTAGTGATTTGGTAAATGCATATAGGAGGAAAAACAATGATTGATCGTTATACACGTGAGGAAATGGGAAATATTTGGACGGATGAAAATAAATTTGAGGCTTGGCTGGAAGTAGAGATTTTGGCATGTGAGGCCTGGAGTGAGCTTGGCGTCATCCCAAAAGAAGACGTTGCCAAGATACGACAACATGCTTCATTTGATATCAATCGCATTTATGAGATTGAGCAGGAAACACGACATGATGTTGTCGCATTTACCAGGGCCGTTTCCGAAACACTCGGGGAAGAGCGGAAATGGATCCACTACGGATTAACGTCTACGGATGTTGTTGATACAGCTCTTTCTTATTTATTAAAGCAAGCAAATGACATCATTCGGAAGGATATCACCAATTTTGTCGAAATACTAAAAGCGAAAGCAATTGAACACAAGCATACGGTTATGATGGGTAGGACGCACGGTGTTCACGCGGAGCCGACAACATTTGGGCTAAAGCTTGCATTATGGTATGAAGAAATGAAGCGGAATCTGGAGCGTTTTGAGTTGGCAGCGAAACAGATTGAATTTGGCAAGTTATCTGGTGCAGTTGGAACGTACGCCAATATTGACCCGGCTGTTGAAGCCTATGTTTGTGACAAATTAGGACTGACACCTGCACCGGTATCAACGCAGACCCTGCAGCGTGATCGCCATGCTAATTACGTTGCCGCACTGGCACTTGTTGCAACGTCGATCGAGAAGTTTGCAACGGAGATCCGCGGTTTGCAAAAAACGGAAACACGGGAAGTAGAAGAGTTTTTCGCAAAAGGACAAAAAGGGTCATCGGCAATGCCGCATAAGCGCAACCCGATTGGTTCAGAAAATATGACAGGGATGGCACGGGTTGTACGCGGACATGTCGTTACGGCGTACGAAAATGTTTCCTTATGGCATGAACGAGATATCTCCCATTCCTCTGCAGAACGAGTGATTTTGCCGGATACAACAATCGCCTTGAACTATATGCTAAATCGCTTTGGTAATATTGTGAAAAACCTTACAGTGTTCCCTGAAAATATGAAAAAGAACATTGATAAGACACATGGGGTTATTTTTTCACAGCGTGTGCTTCTAGCCCTTATTGACAAAGGCATGACGCGTGAAGCGGCGTACGATCTCGTGCAGCCGAAAGCAATGCAGGCATGGGAAACGGAAACCCATTTCAAAGAGCTGGTGGAACAAAGTGAACGAATTACGAGCAAGTTGTCACAGGAAGAAATAGACGATTGCTTCGATTATACGTACCACTTGAAAAATGTTGACCGGATATTTGCGCGAATCGGACTGAATTAGTAAGTTGCAAAAAGAGGAAGTGCAGTGACTCTGGTTAGACTATTAGAAAAAGCTTCCATGATCTTTTTGCACATCCTATAAAACGGGGGGAATATCGTGAAGGCGGAACTTTTATATGAAGGAAAGGCAAAAAAGGTCTATCGGAAAGAAGGAACAATGGATCAGCTTGTTTTGGCTTACAAAAATGATGCGACCGCATTTAACGGGAAAAAGAAAGCGAGTTTTTCCGGGAAAGGCCGATTGAACAATGCAATTTCTGCACAGATTTTCCCGTATCTTCTGGAAAATGGAGTGGAAACCCATTTTATTGAAAAAATAAATGAGACGGAGCAGCTCGTTTGGCAAACGGAAATTATTCCACTAGAGGTTGTTGTTCGTAATCTTGCTGCTGGAAGCATTACGAAACGGCTGGCAATCGAAGTGAAAACACCTTTTGACCCGCCTGTCTTAGAGCTTTTTTATAAAGATGATGCATTGAACGATCCGTTAATCAATGATCAGCATGCATTTGTGTTATGTAATGTGACAGAGGCGGAACTGGAGGAGATTAAAAAAACAGCACTAAAGGTTAATCGAGTATTATCCGAATTGTTTCAATCTATTAACCTCAAGCTGGTAGATTTCAAGCTTGAGTTTGGCAGGCTTGCTAGTGGGTGTATCGTGCTTGCTGATGAAATTTCCCCGGACACATGCCGCTTGTGGGATCTGGATACCGAAGAAAAAATGGATAAAGACGTATTCCGCGAAGATATTGGTGATTTGCTGGGAGTATATAACGAGATTTTAAGGCGACTGGAGGACAGATCATGAAAAAGGTAATCGTGTTTATTACGTTAAAGCAAGGAGTGCTTGATCCTCAGGGGAAAGCAGTGCAAACGTCACTACATTCGCTTGGATTTCAGGAGGTGGAAGAAGCACGTATCGGCAAATATATTGAGCTGTATGTGGAAGACCAGGAAAATGTTAGTGAACGTGTGCAAGCAATGTGTGAACAATTGCTGGCCAATCCAGTTATAGAAGACTACCGTTTTGAGATAGAGGAGGCTGTTCACTCGTGAAATTTGCCGTCATTGTTTTTCCAGGATCAAATTGTGACCGGGATATGTATCATGCGGTGAAAGATATTCTGGGCGAGGAAGCGGATCTCGTTTGGTATGAAAATAGCAACCTTGCAAACTATGATGCGATTCTATTACCAGGTGGATTTTCCTATGGCGACTATTTGCGTTCCGGATCGATCGCTGCAACATCTGATTGTCTTAAACAAATCAAAGCACATGCGGCTAAAGGGAAGCCCGTATTAGGTGTTTGTAACGGATTTCAGATTTTGCTGGAGGCGGGCCTGCTTCCAGGAGCAATGCTGTGCAACAAAAATCTCGCGTTTATGTGTCATCAGGAAAAGTTAAGAGTTGCTAACCATACAACATTGTTTACCAGTGAATATGAGGAAAATGAGATCGTTCAGTTTCCAATTGCTCACGGAGAAGGCAATTATTTTTGTGATGAGGCGACAATTAAAGAATTACGGAAAAATAAACAAATCGTTTTCACATATGAAGCGAACCCGAATGGATCGACGGAGGATATTGCCGGGATTATCAACAGAGAAGGGAATGTCCTAGGCATGATGCCACATCCGGAGCGTGCGGTGGAGGCATTGCTTGGCAGTGCTGACGGCTTAAAAGTCTTTCAGTCAATCGTAATGAATTGGAGGAATTCCTATGTTGCAAGTGTCTGAGATCAGCCCGGAACAAATTGAAACGGATAAAATCTATCGAGGCATGGGCCTCTCCGAACAGGAATATAACATGGTGAAGGCGATTCTAAAACGCCGGCCCAATTTTACGGAAATAGGGATTTTTTCTGTCATGTGGTCAGAGCATTGCAGTTATAAAACGTCAAAGCCTTTACTGAAGAAGTTCCCGACGAAAGCAGCCAATGTTCTACAGGGTCCTGGTGAAGGGGCTGGAATCATTGATATTGGTGATAACCAGGCAGTCGTATTTAAGGTGGAAAGCCATAACCATCCATCGGCAGTGGAGCCATATCAAGGTGCAGCAACAGGTGTTGGTGGAATTATTCGTGATGTTTTTTCGATGGGGGCACGTCCTATCGCTCTGCTTAACTCGCTCCGGTTTGGCAATTTAACGTCGGACCGGGTGAAGTATTTATTTCAGGAAGTCGTTCACGGAATTGCCGGATATGGGAACTGTGTCGGTGTGCCAACGGTTGGTGGTGAGGTACAGTTTGATGATAACTATGAGGGAAATCCACTTGTTAATGCGATGTGCGTTGGGCTAATTAACCATGAAGACATTCAAAAAGGGGTTGCAGCAGGAGTCGGTAATACGGTTATCTATGCTGGTGCGGCGACAGGCCGTGACGGTATCCATGGAGCAACGTTTGCTTCCGATGATCTTGCCGAAGATGCGAATAAGGACCGTCCGGCAGTTCAGGTCGGTGATCCATTTATGGAAAAACTGTTAATTGAAGCTTGTTTAGAAGTGATTCATTCCGATGCATTAGTGGGCATGCAGGATATGGGGGCGGCAGGATTGACTTCATCAGCGAGTGAGATGGCAAGCTCAGCAGGAACAGGTATGGAAATGAATCTTGACCTTGTGCCACAGCGAGAATTAAACATGACCGCCTATGAATTAATGCTATCCGAATCCCAGGAACGGATGCTGCTTGTTGTTAAAAAAGGCCGCGAACAGGAAATCATTGATGTTTTTGAGAAATATGGGCTACAAGCAGTTGCGGTCGGTGAAGTGATCGAAGAAAAAACATTTCGCCTGATTCACCATGGGAATATTGTAGCGGATATACCAGTGGATGCTTTGGCGGAAGAGGCACCAGTCTATCATATGTTGTCTGAAGAACCGGAATATTTCAGGAGGTTCCAGCAGATGGAGGAAAGTATCCCCCATGTAGAAAATTTTACTGGAACACTAAAAGCGCTATTGGAACAGCCGACAATTGCCAGTAAAGAATGGGTTTATGACCAATATGATTCCATGGTCCAGACTAATACTGTTATTACCCCGGGATCGGATGCAGCAATCGTCCGGATAAAAGGAACGGATAAAGCACTTGCCATGACCACAGACTGCAACTCCAGGTACATGTATCTGGATCCGGAAACCGGCGGGAAAGTCGCGGTTGCCGAGGCAGCAAGGAATATCGTTTGTTCCGGTGCAACGCCGCTTGGGCTTACGGACGGATTGAATTTTGGTAATCCAACAAGACATGAGATTTTTTGGCAAATGGAAAAAAGTGTTGCTGGTATGAGTGCTGCTTGCCGCTTATTGAAAACACCGGTCATCAGCGGAAATGTGTCCCTGTATAACGAATCAAAGGGAAAAGCAATTTTTCCGACACCGGTTGTCGGAATGGTTGGTCTGATTGAATCATTAGACCATGTAACATCTAGCTTTTTTCAGCGAGCAGGAGACGTGATTTTCTTAATTGGCGAGACAAAGCCGGAATTTGGTGGTAGTGAACTACAGAACATATTGGCAGAAGGGGATACTGATGAAATCTATTCCGGCAAAGCGCCAGCCATTGATTTAGAAGTGGAGGCAAAACGGCAAAGCCAGTTGTTGGATGCTATCCGCCAAAGTATCGTTCAATCGGCACATGACCTTTCTGAGGGTGGCCTAGCGGTTGCTTTGGCTGAAAGTGTGTTTACGGATAAAGGTTTAGGTGTACGTGCAGCTTTATCTGGTGATATGACCGTTGAACTGTTTAGTGAAACACAATCCCGGTTTCTTGTTTCGGTAAAACCGGAAGATGTGGAACGCTTTAAAGAAATTATTGATGATGCACGGCAAATTGGAGTTGTCACAGACGATGGTCAGTATACCATATTCGGCAATGGCAAACAGGTAATTGCAGAAGATGCTGAGGCACTTTGTCAACGTTGGAAAGGAGCTATTCCATGCTTGCTGAAATCAAGGGTATAAACGAAGAGTGCGGCGTTTTTGGAATATGGGGTCATGAAAAAGCAGCCGAGCTTACGTATTACGGATTGCATGCATTACAGCATCGCGGCCAGGAAGGTGCCGGCGTTGTTGTGAGCGACGGTGAGGTGCTAAAGGCACATAAAGGCTTGGGATTAGTAAACGAAGTATTTAAGGATGCCAACTTTGCTGAACTTTCCGGACGTGTAGCTGTTGGTCATGTCCGTTACACGACACAAGGTGGCAGTAGCTTGGAGAATGTACAGCCGTTATTATTTCGTTCCCAGGCAGCGAGCCTTGCTTTGGCGCATAATGGTAATATTATGAATGCTCATCAGCTGCGCGGAGAGCTGGAGAACATGGGTAGTATTCTGCAAACAACATCAGACACTGAAGTGCTTGCCCATTTGATTAAACGTGATGGGCAAGACACAACGACGGAAACCATTGCCCGGGCACTTAATAAAATTGTTGGTGCCTATGCGTTCCTTATTTTAAAAGAGGATAAAATGTTTGCAGCGCTTGACCCTAGTGGGATACGTCCGTTATCCATTGGCAGGCTTGGGGATGCATATGTCGTCGCGTCGGAAACATGTGCGTTTGATCAGATTGGTGCGACATTTGTTCGTGAAGTTTTACCGGGAGAGCTTGTGACAATTAGTGATGCCGGCATTGAATCCGAGCGGTTTGCCATTCGTGAACAGCGAAAAATGTGTGCGATGGAATATGTTTATTTGTCAAGACCCGATAGTGATGTGAATCGGGTCAATGTACATGCGTCAAGGAAGCGCATGGGTATGGAACTAGCCAAGGAAGCCCCAGCCAATGCGGATATTGTGGTTGGTGTCCCGGATTCCAGTATTTCGGCTGCAATCGGATATGCAGAGGAAAGCGGTTTGCCATACGAAATGGGCATCATCAAGAATCGTTATGTTGGCCGAACGTTTATTCAACCATCCCAGGAATTGCGGGAACAAGGGGTGAAAATGAAGCTCGCGCCAGTTCGGGGAATTGTCGAAGGAAAACGGATTGTGATGATCGATGATTCGATTGTAAGGGGAACAACGAGTAGGCGAATTGTGCAAATGCTAAAAAGTGCAGGTGCTAAAGAGGTACATGTGCGGATCGCCTCCCCTTCCATTCAGCACCCATGCTATTACGGAATTGATATGTCGACGAGAAACGAGCTCATTGCAGCGAATTATACCGTTAATGAAATTTGCGACATCATTGGTGCGGATAGTGTTGCCTATTTATCGGAAAAAGGGTTGGAAAAGGCAATCGTCAAGGATAAAAGCCTTAATCAGGGTATCTGTACAGCTTGTATGACTGGCAATTATCCTGTTAAGGAACAGGGGCAGACACCTGTAATGGTAACACACTAAGGGGGTAAAAGGAGGAGAAACATGTCCAATCGGTATAAAGAAGCTGGGGTCGATGTGGAAAAAGGCTACCAAGCTGTAGAATTAATGAAAAAGCATATTGCCAAAACGAACCGTAAAGAGGTGCTTGGCGGGATCGGGGCATTTGCCGGATTATTTGATCTAAGTGACTTCCGTTTTAAAGAACCCGTACTTGTCTCCGGAACTGATGGTGTTGGCACGAAGCTGAAACTAGCCCACCAGCTCGGGAAACATGATTCGGTCGGTATTGATTTAGTTGCCATGTGTGTAAACGATATTGTCGCACAAGGGGCACAGCCGCTATTTTTCCTGGATTACATCGCCTGTGGAAAAAATGACCCAGCGATGATTGAACAAATCGTAGCGGGTGTTGCTGCAGGTTGTGTTCAGGCAGGAGCTGCATTAATCGGCGGTGAGACTGCAGAAATGCCTGGGATGTATCAGGATGATGAATACGATCTTGCCGGATTTACGGTCGGTATTGCGGAAAAAGCACAGCTGATAACTGGTAAATCAATCAAGGCAGGTGATGCGATCATGGGGTTGCCGTCAAGTGGAATCCATTCCAATGGGTATTCCCTTGTCAGAAAGTTAATCGCTGACCTTGATGTAACGCAAAATGCTGCCGGGATGAAGCAGCCTTTACAGGATGTACTGCTTGAGCCGACAAAAATATATGCTAAACCGATTAAAGCCCTCATGGAGAAAGTAGCGGTAAAGGGGATTTCCCACATTACCGGTGGTGGATTTTATGAAAATCTTCCCCGCATGTTACCACGAGGACTCGGTGTTTCGATTGATCGTGCAAGCTGGGATAAACCAGAAATCTTCACGTTATTGCAGGGTCTGGGGAATATGTCCGATGATGAAATGTTCGGTGTCTTTAATATGGGCATTGGTATGGCTGTTGTTGTCGATCAACATGATGCACTTCAAGCTGTTGATCTATTACAGGGAAATGGTGAGAAAGCCAACGTAATTGGGTTTGTTACAGCCGATGAAGGGGTGCAATTTTGATGGAACGCAAGAAGGCAGCAGTATTCGCATCGGGTGCGGGAAGCAACTTTCAGGCGATGATGGAAAATAAGCTTGTCTGTGACATTGTTTTGCTAGTTTGTGATAAACCCGGTGCAACCGTAATTGATAAAGCTAAGAAATTCGGTATACCCGTTTTTGTCTTTGACCCGAAACAGTATCCGACTAAACTTGATTACGAGCAGGAAATACTGGCAAAATTGCAGTTTGCTGAAGCCGAGTGGATCTTTTTGGCCGGATATATGCGGATAATCGGACCAACCTTACTAAAACACTACAGGAAAAAAATCATAAATATTCATCCATCATTATTACCAGCATTTCCGGGGAAAGATGCAATTGATCAAGCTTATGTGGCAAAGGCTAAAACGACAGGTGTAACGATTCATTATGTTGACGAAGGAATTGACACCGGCCCGATCATTGCACAGCGTCAGGTCGAGATTTTACCCGGTGACACAAAGGAAACACTAAAGATGCGAATTCAGCGGGTTGAGCATCAATTGTACCCACAAGTAATCAATCAAATTTTAGGCAAACAACAGGGAGTGTTTTGATGAAAAAGCGAGCATTAATCAGCGTTTCAGATAAAACAAACATCGAAGTTTTGGCAAAAGGACTTATTGACAATGATTACGAAATTGTTTCAACCGGTGGCACGTTAAAAGCGATCCAAAATGCTGGTATCAAAGCTAGGGCTGTCGAAGAAATTACCGGATTTCCGGAAATATTGGATGGCAGGGTAAAGACGCTTCACCCATTTATTCATGCGAGTCTTTTAGCAAAAAGAGAAAACAACCGTCACCAGGAACAGTTGCAAGAAATTAGTGTCACCCCAATTGATTTAGTCGCTGTCAATTTATATCCCTTCAAAGCAACTTTAGAAAAAGCGGGCGTGACGGAAGATGAAATTGTGGAAAATATCGATATTGGCGGACCTACTATGTTGCGTTCGGCTGCAAAAAATTACCCAGACGTAACAGTAGTTGTTGATCCTGATGATTATGAAGCCGTACTTGCGGCGATCCAAACAAATACGCTAGACGAAGCAAAGCGAAAAGAACTTGCCGCCAAGGTGTTTCGCCATACGGCAAACTATGATGCGATGATTGCAAACTATTTCACAGAAGAGCCTTACCCTGAAGTCCTTACGAAAACATATGAAAAGGTGCAAACATTGCGTTATGGGGAAAATCCGCATCAGACAGCAGCATTCTATCAGGATGTTTGTCATACAGCAGGAACACTTGCTGGCGCGAAACAGCTTCACGGCAAAGAGCTTTCCTATAATAATATTCAGGATGCCAATGCAGCACTTGAAATTATTGCCGATTTCGACGAGCCAGCTGCTGTAGCGGTTAAACATATGAATCCATGTGGGATTGGCATTGGTGATACGGCTGAAACCGCATTTGCCGGAGCATATGACGCTGATCCGGTTTCTATTTTTGGTGGAATTGTAGCTGTCAATCGTGAAATTGACGTAAAGATAGCGAAAAAACTGAGTAACATATTCCTGGAAATTGTTATTGCACCAGATTTTAGTGACGATGCATTTGCCATGTTAACGAAAAAGAAAAATATCCGGCTGCTGGAATTGGATATGACGAACGGGAATACCGGCAAGCAAAAAATCACAAGTGTTATGGGCGGCATGCTCATTCAGGATTATGATACAGGAAAGGTGACCGAAGCGGATCTGGAATTCACGACGAAACGGAAGCCAACTGCACAGGAATTGGAAAACCTGTTATTTGCCTGGAAAGCGGTCAAACATGTAAAGTCAAACGCGATTGTGCTGGCAAACGATAAGCAAACGATTGGTGTTGGTGCCGGACAAATGAATCGGATTGGCGCCGCGAATATTGCCATTGAGCAGGCTGGTGAAAAAACAAAAGGAGCCGTCATGGCATCTGATGCATTTTTCCCAATGCCAGACACGGTAGAAGCAGCTGCAAAAGCAGGAATTACAGCTATTATCCAGCCTGGTGGATCGAAGCGGGACCAGGATTCAATTGATGTTTGTAATGAGTACGGCATTGCCATGGTCTTTACTGGAATGAGGCATTTTAAGCATTGACGAGGAAGTTCAAAAAGTGCCAAACGATAAGCGTTGATCGCTTCGTGGGCTTGGTTCTAATTTGGCGGCTTTTTGCACCCAACTTAAAAAGATATGCATTTTCACCAGATTTTTTAACACTCTATTGAAACCAAGGAGGTTGCAGATGAATATATTAGTAGTCGGTCGCGGCGGCCGCGAACATAGTATTGTGATGGCACTTGCTAAAAGTGAACGGGTGACAAAGCTTTATGCTGCACCTGGAAATGGCGGGATGGAAGAGCAGGCCACCTGTGTTGCGATTGATGAAATGGATATTGCCGAATTAGTCAAGTTTGCCAAGGAAAAGGCAATCGATCTAACCGTTGTTGGTCCGGAAAATCCACTGAATGCCGGGATTGCAAACCGCTTTCAGGAGAATGGTTTAGCCATTTTTGCACCGACGAAGGAAGCAGCCCTTTTGGAAGGAAGTAAACGTTTTGCAAAGGAATTTATGAAAAAATACGATATTCCAACAGCTGATTATGCTGCGTTTACCAATGCCGCTGATGCTAAGAAATATATTATGGACAAAGGTGCTCCAATTGTGATTAAGGCAGATGGACTTGCAGCGGGAAAAGGCGTTATCGTTGCGGAAACAGAGGTACAGGCTTTGCAGGCGGTTGATGATATGCTTGTTGGGCAAAAGTATGCCGAGGCAGGTGCGATGATCGTCATTGAAGAATGCCTAACTGGCCGGGAATTTTCACTAATGGCGTTTGTTGATAAAGGAGATGTCTATCCGCTGCTTCCAGCAAGAGATCATAAACGCGCATTTGACGGAGATGAGGGGCCGAACACTGGTGGAATGGGAGCATATGCACCAGTTCCCGATATTTCCGGAGATGTACTTGATTACACCTACAAGGATATCCTGAAAAAAGCAGCAGATGGGTTAATTGTAGAAGGACGTCCGTTTACCGGGATATTATATGCAGGTTTAATGATGACACCAGATGGTCCGAAAGTTATTGAATTTAACACCCGCTTTGGTGACCCGGAGACACAAGTGGTATTGCCATTAATGAAAAATGATCTGCTTGAAGTAATGGTGGACGTAATGGATGGAAGGGCCCCTAATCTGGAATGGAACGATGGTTTCTGTACCGGGGTTGTTGTAGCTTCGAAAGGTTACCCAGGTTCCTATCAAAAAGGTGTGGAATTACCGGAAATTGCGCTTGGTGAAAATTCCTTTATCGTGCATGCAGGAACAACACGTGTGAATGAAACATATCAGTCCGATGGCGGCAGGGTATTGCTCGTTGGCGGCCAGAGTAACTCACCAGAAAGTGCTGCCAATATCGTATATCAGACATTAGCCAATGTGGAACCAATGGATGGGTTTTTTTATCGAAAGGATATTGGGAAACATATATTGGGCATCCTCTAGAAGGGTGTCTTTTTGCTTTGTGAAGATATTATTCGTAAAAACGGGTAACATGTTTCTGCAACTTAATAAATTTTTAATAAGTGTACTGTACAATGTATCATGAAAGCAGGTGAAAGCGTGTCGATAAAAAAGCGGCTAATTTTATCAAATATCGGTATGGTTTTGATCCCAATTGCTGCCTTTTTGTTAATTGAAATTCTGCTGGGGTATGTTGTATTTCATTTAGTTAACGGCAACGCAGATGGGAATCAATTACGATTTTTTATGATACTAAGGTTTATTGGGTTACTGGTTGTTTTAATTGTTACCAATGGGCTGCTGACATATTTCGTTGCCAGAAGTATTATTCTGCCGGTTAAGGAGCTGGTAAAAGCAGCAAACGAGATAAGCGAGGGAAATCTCGATTATCATATACAGCCAACAGGAAAAGATGAACTTGGACATTTATCGGAAACATTTGAGATGATGCGGCAAAGGTTAAAGGAAGCACGGGATCTCCAAGTCCGTTACGATGAAAACCGTAAGGAATTGATTGCCAGTATTTCACATGATTTGAAAACACCAATCACATCAATAAAAGGGTATGTAAAAGGGATACGAGATGGGGTAGCAAGTACTCCGGAAAAGATGGACCGTTATATCGAAACGATTTATTCGAAGGCAAATGAAATGGATCAATTAATTGATGAGTTATTTATGTATTCCAAGCTAGATTTACAGCAGCTTCCATTTGATTTAGAGGAATTAGATTTGCAAGCCTATTTAGCCGATTTTATTGAAGAGCTTAGTTACGAACTGGAGCAAAATAATGGATCCGTTTCATTTATGGTCAATCCGGAAGAACGTTATATTGTCAAAGCGGATCGGGAAAAATTGGGACGGGTCATATGGAATATAGTCCAAAACAGTTTAAAATACATGGATAAACATGAAAAAAAGATTAGTATCCGACTTACTCAGGAATCCGATCAGGCAGTTGTGCAAATAAGCGATAATGGAAGCGGGATATCGAAGGATGCTGTTCCTTTTGTTTTTGATCAGTTTTATCGTACCGATGCATCAAGAAATTCAGCAACTGGTGGAAGCGGGTTGGGATTAACAATTGTAAAGAGCATAATAGAGGCACATGGCGGCAGCGTTTGGGCGGAAAGTGAACTTGGGGAAGGAACAAGTATTTGCTTTACCCTTCCGAAAGGGGTGATGTGATAGTGCGGAATATATTAATTATTGAAGATGAGGCAGCTATTGCGGAGTTAGAACGTGATTACCTGGAAGTAAGCGGCTTTTCCAGTGACATTGCCGGAACTGGTGAGGAAGGATTACAGAAAGCTAAAGCAAATACGTATGACTTAATATTGCTTGATTTAATGCTACCGGGGATGGATGGATTTGAGCTATGTCAACAAATTAGAAAAATAAGGGATATTCCTATTTTAATGGTTACCGCAAGAAAAGAGGATATTGATAAAATACGCGGATTTGACCGGGGTGCTGATGATTATATTGTAAAGCCATTTAATCCAGCCGAACTTGTGGCAAGGGTAAAGGCACACATAGCAAGGTATGACCGATTAGTTAATCGAAAACAGCTAAAACATGAAATCCATGTCAGGGGATTGCACATTGATCAAAAGGCACGGAAAGTCTATGTGAATGAGGAAGAAAAAATATTAACTGCAAAGGAATTTGATTTGTTAACCTTTTTGGCAACACATCCCAATCAAGTGTTTAGTAAAGATCATCTTTTTGAACGGATATGGGGGTATGATTCAATGGGAGACATTTCAACCGTCACCGTTCATATCCGAAAAATACGGGAAAAAATTGAAGAAAACCCAGCTGAACCAGACTATATTGAAACCATTTGGGGTGTTGGCTATCGCTTTAAATAAAGAAGTACACTAGTGCCGGTGCCGGACATGGAATATCTGGGCAATAACTTAATATCATTAAAAATCATATGGAAAATGCTGAAGTTATAGTTGAACTTCAGCATTTTTTTCTAGACATTGGGATTATCGTGTGGAAAAGTTAGTATCACAGATTTCTTCAAACACCACATTAATATTAATATCCAATTATATAAATACTTTTTTTCGTATCATGGTTTCTGCAATGCATAAACTGATTATCCAGCATAACCATACAGCAATTGTGTAGGAGGTACCATATGAAAATTGCAAGGCATTGTGTGAAATGGCCACAATGATGTAGATAATCATATTGGCAAAGGCAAGAAAGAAGCTTCTTGACATCCATGAACTATGCTTTATCACGTTTTTTCTTCTAATATTGATATAGCCTAGAATTGTTGTACCAAACCATAGTGTATTTAAAACGAGAAATCCAATGGTGCTCAACCATCCTCCTGTTGCAAAAAAAGAAACGTAAACACCAGGGATAAAGTTTAACAAAATAGACAGCACATATACTCGACCATACCAACGATGAAACTGGATATATTTCATACGCAATTTCTTAATTACGCCCAAGGGTCCAGTGATAAGGGAGATAATAGCAAAGATAATATGTAACCTGATCATCAGTACCCACAACGATTCGTTAGTTAGAACTTTATCTTTTTTAGCAAGAAAATCCTGAAAAGTGGGATCAACCATGAAGTTTTTTGAAAATGTATGCATGACCCACATGAACGACACGATTAAAAAAATGATCCAAATGTTCTTTTTCATTTATCGTTATCCTTTCCTCTTATATTTAGGCAAATAAACCATGATTTGTCATAACAAATACAACGGTAACAATAAGGAGAAATGTAAACCAGCCCAGTATATTTAGTTTGGCCATATTTCGTTGCAACACTTTGTCGGGATTCTTTGCTGGAATAACGCTTTTCAAGCCTTTTTGTATCATACCTATCAAGGCCCCAATAAGCATCAGCAGGATCAATGATAACACCACCCATAACAAGGAAGGATAAGTGGCATATCCCATTACCATCCATCCTCCAGTAATGATTAACAAAATTAATGCATAATGGCCAAAGCGGGTAAAGCCTACCAATGTTTTAACAGATATTTTTAATTCATTACCTGAACGTGACAAAAGAGATTTAAACGCAACTGGAAAAGCTAGAAAACTACCGAGCAATAAAGCACCTATTACATGAACAAATACAATAAATGAATACATAACTACAACTCCATTCTTAAGAAATACGATGTCCAATTAATTTTGATGAGGGAAGCATACCAGCCTTTGCTTCACCATACATACTGTTTCCATCTACAGAAACGATAAATTTTAAAGAAAGTCTTATAGGCTTCTTCACTTTCATAGACCACTTTAATTGATTCCCTACCTGTACAATATTGTTCAAAGTGACAATATCTCCTCCTTGCTTTGCAATTCCCGCTATACGACCATCTTCAGAAGATAAATCTAATAAAACGGAAAGATGGCCAATAGGAGTGGAAATTGTAGTATCCCATTTTCCTTGGAAATTAAAGCTCTTATCAGTTTGATTAGAGGAGCGGGAACTTGTCGCTTCCATTGGATTTTCATGTTTGCTTTCTTTAGGTGCATTTCCTTCAGCTTTCCAAACTGTGCCCCTGCGCTCGTACTCAAATAGTTGTTCCACAGCATGTGCTATACGGGGACCTAACTCTCGCTCAACTAAATAAAGCGCAACATCAAGTCCCGAAGTAACGCCACCACCAGTGATAAGATCACCGTCGTCTACAACCCGGGCATGAACTGGAATCGCATTTGTAGCTTGCAAAAGCCCTATACCCATGTGATGTGTAATTGCATGCCGATCTTCTAATAAACCACCCATTGCTAAAATGAGGGAACCACCGCAAACTGTAGATAGCAAAATATCTGGCTTTTTAATAGCTTCATTTAGTAAATTACTTAATTCTGTTTCAGTTACTTGTTGTAATTTAACTGGTATTGATTCTGGTCCATTGTCATGAACAGAACCAGATGCTCCCGGAACAAGAATAATTCCTTTACTGCTTAAATCAAGTTCACCACTTGCTTGAACCTGTAATTGATTTACTCCACTTGTCACCTTTCTCTGACCTTCAGCAGATACAAGTTTAACTGTTACTTCCTCGTTTGAGTACATTGCAGCAGCAGTAAACACTTCATAAGGAGCAATAGCGTCTAATAAATCAAATCCATCAAATAATACAATTTGAACATTCATACATATTACCTCCATTTTTCTAAATTTATATCAAGCCTTCTGGTGCTTAATTTGAACTTACGTGTCAAGGAAACTTTTTTTATTTATATAGTGGATACTCGTCTGATTGGTTCGCAATTAAAGAATAACCTTTAAGTGTCTCAAATGATGGTACATAAAGGTCACAAACTAATCACAATCCATCACAAAACATGTAGTGTCAGCTTGTTCCTTGGTGAAAAAATGATAAACTAAAAGTAGATTTCGATGGGAGATTCGTCTCTTTAGTGAGTGTCAAAGGGAAGGTGGGATTTTCGTGAGGGAATTACAGACGATTTTGGTGGTGGATGATGACAAAAGCATTGTCGAACTATTAAGAGACTTCTTGGAGAATGACGGTTTCTATGTAAAAACTGCTTATGACGCCGATCAAGCACTGTCCGCACTTAAGCAGGTTACAATTGATTGCATCATTCTTGACATCATGATGCCGGGACAAAATGGTTTCGAGTTCTGTCGGCAGGTACGAGAGGAAAGTAACATACCTATCCTTTTCTTGAGCGCCCTCAGTGATGATGTAGATAAGATTCGCGGGCTGGCACTTGGAGGGGATGATTATATAGTCAAAACCGCTACTCCGGGTGAGATAATTGCCCGAGTGAAGGCTGTATTACGACGTTCTGGTTCTCGGAAGGAGTTTAGCAGGAGGGTCTTGAATTATGGGAGCCTCACGTTGGATTTATCCACAAGAGAAGTGTTTGTGGAAGGAGGCTACATCTCCCTTACACCGAAAGAATATGAATTGTTGCGACTGTTTGCCGAGCATCCGCAAATTGTTTTTACATATGATCAATTACTGGAAAAATTTTGGGATGGGATTGGCGACAAGCATACTGTCCGCGTCCATATTAGCCGGCTACGTGAGAAAGTTGAGTCCAATCCAAACGAACCAAAATATATAGTTAACGTCTGGGGTATAGGCTACCGTTTTAAAGGAGAATAAAATGAGACCAATTCGCATTCGTACATTTTCTATACTTAGCTTGCTTTTAATCTTGATGCTGCCATGGGTATTTTACGTAACGGCCCACTTACTAACAACGAAATCACTCAGTTTCGATACGACTGATGCTCAGCAAGTAGATTTGAAAAAAATGAGTCAATTCATTGAAACAAATACAGAAAACTGGACTGATCCCAAATGGCAAGATGATCTAATAGAAAAGTTACAAGCATTGGACATGGGTGTAGAAATTTTAACAGAATCAAATCAAGAGATTTTTCGATTCTTCCCTGAGGAGGACCGCTCATTTATACGATCGGAACAGTTTTCAATTATGCAAGATGGTCGCCTATTTGGAAGAGTAATAATTTTTCAGCCGAATTCAAGAGTGGTTCAGATGATTATGGCATTTACGGGATTATTGTTAGCTTTTTTTATCATCGGTTATGTCATGAGAAGGTTCATTCTCAAACCGCTTGAGAAAATGAGCCTGGCAGTCCGACAAGTCGCAGAAGGGGATTTGGACGTCCAATTACCTGAGTCCCCGATCAAAGAAATTACGGAAGTTCATGGCGGAATTCAAATAATGACAGATAGTCTCCAAGAATCCATGCAAAAACAAGTGGAATTGGAGGAAGAACGCCGATTTATCATTGCTGCAGTCGCCCACGATTTACGGACACCATTATTCGCCTTACGAGGTTATTTGGATGGCTTGGAAAAAGGAATTGCTGATTCACCGGATAAACAAGCAAAGTATCTGGCGGTTTGTAAGGAAAAGTCAGCACAATTGGCCCGTCTTGTAGAGGAGCTTTTTACATTTACAAAGACGGAATATTTGGAGATGGAACTCAAAAAAAACACGGTTAATCTTCCGCTTTTATTACAGAAGTCGATTGACAGCCTGAATCCACTAGCTAAGCAAAACAACATCTCTATCATCGAAAAAAATTTTGGGGATGATTGTATGATCATGGGCGATTCGTATTTATTAGAGCGTGCCATGAATAACTTATTGGATAATGCTGTCAGACATACACCACACTCTGGTAAAATTTTTATCCAATGCTATAAGGACGGTAACAAAGTGGCCTTTACTATTCACGATACGGGGAAAGGTTTCTCTTCAGATGAGATTCATCATGTTTTTGAACCACTATATCGTGGTGAAGCGTCGCGAAATCGTTCAACCGGGGGGATAGGGTTAGGGTTGACTATATCAAGAAGGATCATTAGGCGACACGGGGGTGACCTTGTCGTAGATAACCATTCAGAAGGTGGTGCACTCATAAAAGGTTGGATACCAGCTCACTGTTCTACCATTTAAGGTGTTGGCTATCGCTTTAACTAAAGAAGAAGAAATACAGTAGCGCTGGAGCCGGACATGGAATTTCTGGGCAATAACTTAATATCATTAAAAATCATATGGAAAATGCTGAAGTTAATAGTTGAACTTCAGCATTTTTTTAAAGGGTAAGAAAGTATAAGAATCCCTACACTATTCCGCTCATGTCAGGGTAGGCCACGTCCGGCTCCAGCGCCCAGCGGCTAGTATGCTTCCTTCACCTCCGTACGATAAGTCAACATCGACTCCCTCTGGTCGTCGTGTTTCCTTTATCTCCTACGGCTCAGTCCAGCATATACGCCGCTAACCGGGCGCTTACGCCTTTGTTAAAGGCACGCAGGTGGTAAAACATCCCGGGAATTGGAAACACGATAAACGCATCTCCTTCCAAATATTTAATAAATCGTTAATAATTCCATAAGCAATATTTTAGAAGTGCCTTGTATGCTGGGAGTGTAGTTTAAAAGGAATGAACGATTTTGGAGGAGGAAGAGGAATTGAATGTAAAAAACCGGATTGGTCAAACGATTTATTTCGTTTTGGCGCTGCTTTTTTTACTATGTATAATGATACAAATTTTCTTAGCGGGTTTAGCCATATTTGCAAACCCTGTTCATTGGATAAAGCACACGATGTTTATCCATTTATTTGGATTTAATATTCCTTTGTTTATGCTTTTGTCTGCATACATTGGACGTATGCCCCGATGGAGTTACTGGTCCATTTTCGGAATGTTTGTTTCTGTGTTTTTGATGTATTTTACGGCAAACATGTCAGCACAATTTCCTTGGATTGCAGCGGCGCATCCGGTAGTGGCTATGCTGTTGTTCATTATTTCACTTGTTACCGTTTTAACAACCTGGAAATTAATAGTTAGTTCAGCAAGTAAGAAAGGTGGGGATTAAATTGAGAAACTTTTTGGCAATCATTGTTGGCTTAATTGGCGGCTTCATCTTGGGGATTGCATTGTCCAGTTTCATTGGGGTGTTTGGTATGATCGTGTTTGATAAACCTATTGGCATAAAGTATTTGCCATATTTCACCGCTCTTCTATGCGCTATTTTGGTACCGCTCTGGTCAAATAAGAGATAGCTATGTTTTACAATTTTATCAGGGAATAGGAGTGGCAAGGCTGGTTTTTGGGATCAGCCTTTTTGCATGTGCTCTTTAATAGGGGTAAAAAATCTTTAAGTAACGAAGTGTCACAAAAAATTCACTTCATTTAACAAAAACTTTACAGTATGAAAGCGGATTATATGGTAAAATAAAGGAAATCATAAATTTGGAGAGTTGTTCTATGCTGGAAAATGGTTATTACTGGAGAAATCGCGAACTGCGCAAACATGTTGCTGTGATTGATGGAAAAGTAGCACCTACTATTGTTTTAAAAAATAGTACTTATTTAAATATATTCACGAAGCAATGGCTAACCGCAAATATTTGGATTTCGGATGACCGGATTGTCTACGTTGGTGACAAAATGCCGGAAAAACAATTAACAACCGAGATCATAGATTGTAAGAATTATTATCTTGTTCCGGGCTATATTGAACCACATGCCCATCCATTTCAATTGTACAATCCCGAAGAGCTGGCAAACCATGCAGCGGCATTCGGTACGACAACATTGATAAATGATAACTTAATGTGGCATTTTTTGGCTAACAAAAAGAAAGCGTTTTCTTTGCTGGCGGAGTTTAATAAACTACCTGTTTCCATGTACTGGTGGGCACGGTTTGATTCGCAAACTGCCCTGCAGGACGAAGAAGCTTTTTTTAACAGTGAGGAGGTATTAGATTGGCTGTCCCACCATTCCGTTATTCAGGGTGGAGAGCTGACTGCGTGGCCAAGTCTGCTTGCTGGTGATGACCGGCTGCTCTATTGGATGCAGGAAGCGAAATCCAAGGGTAAGCCTGTCGAAGGGCATCTCCCTGGAGCTTCCGAACGAACCTTAACGAAAATGAAGCTGCTTGGTGTTTCAGCAGATCATGAGGCGATGACCGGTGCTGAAGCAATTGAACGTTTGCAGCTCGGGTTTCAGGTAGGACTGCGCCATTCATCTATCCGACCTGACCTGCCAAAGCTTTTGGATGAAATGCTTGCTGCAAATATAACCTCATTCGAAAACGTGACGATGACAACGGACGGGGCTACACCGGCGTTTTACGAACGCGGGATGATGAATATTTGTCTGGAAATTGCCATTGAAAAGGGGGTTCCGCTTGAAGAAGCGTACCGGATGGTGACATATAATGTGGCAAATCATTATAACCTGGCAGAAGAATTAGGAAGCATTGCACCTGGGAGAATCGCCCACATTAATATTTTGCAACAAAAGGATGATCCACATCCTGTTAGTGTGCTAGCGAAAGGCCAATGGATAAAAAGGAAAAACAATGGTAAGACATTGACAACCCATATCGATTGGGAGAACTATCAAATAGGACCGCTAAATCTTGACTGGGATTTGCAAATGAGTGATCTGCAGTTTTCAGTGCCAATCGGCCTTGATATGGTGAATGACGTTATCATCAAGCCATATGCGATTGAAACAGATGTTACCCTCGATGTGATACCTGAGCAATTTGCTGATGCCTTCCTTCTGCTGATTGACCGTGATGGCAATTGGCGGGTGAATACGACATTACGCGGATTTACCAATCGTCTGGGCGGGCTTGTGAGTTCTTACTCTACGACCGGCGATATAGTTTGTATTGGAAAAAATAAATATGATATCCAACTAGCGTGGAAACGGTTAAAGGAACTAGGCGGCGGAATTGTTTTAGCTCATCAAGGCGAAATATTATTTGAATTACCGCTTACACTTGGCGGAATTATGTTTGATGGAAAGATGGAGCAGCTTATTGAAAAAGAAAAACAGCTAAAGGCTACACTTAAAGAATTTGGCTATCGTTTTGACGATCCAGTTTATTCCGTGTTGTTCCTGTCAGCAACCCATTTACCGTATATCCGTATTACCCAGCAGGGCATCATTGATGTAAAGAAACGGGAGGTACTCTTTCCAGCAATAATGCGTTAGCGTATAATAGAAGAAAGACATAAATAAAAGGTGTGTTTTTGTATGAAAAAAACTTTCTTCTTTATATTACTTGGACTATTTGTACTCCTTGCCGGATGTTCCAAGGATAAAGAGAATGTGGAAAACAATGGTAAAGAAGAAAATGCGGCAGAAGAAATGAAATATGTCTACCCTCTGACTGGAATGAAAACAGATAAACCAGCTGATGACCGAATTGTTGGGGTGATGGTAAACAATCATCGGAAAGCACGACCGCAAACAGGTCTGTCTAAAGCGGATGTCGTTTTTGAAATTTTGGCTGAAGGACGAATTACTCGATTTCTGGCTTTGTTTCAAAGTGAAAAATCTGATGTAGTCGGTCCTGTCCGCAGTGCCAGAGAATATTATTTTGAATTGGCAAACGGATATAATGCATTATATGTTTATCATGGAGCAGCAAATTTCGTCAATGACATGATTGCTGATCGTGGGATTGAACATTTAAACGGGTCAGAGCATGATAATGATGGGAAATTGTTTAAACGGGAATCATTTCGGAAGGCACCGCACAACTCCTATTTACTTTTCGATGGCGTTGATGAAGCAGCCGAAGCTAAAGGGTATGATGTAACAGCATCATATAAACCATTACCGTTTTTAACAAATGATGAAACGCAGCAGCTTTCTGGTGAACCGGCACAACATGTACAGATTGATTACTCATTACGTGATATAATGAACATCGTGGAGTTTGACTATGATGCAGCAAATGAAAAATATACAAGATTTAGTGATCACGAAAAAACAGTGGAATTGGATACAGAAGAACCGATCCAGGTAGATAATGTATTCATTATCGAGACAAAGCATGGAGTGATCGACGATGCTGGCCGCCGTTCTGTGGATATTGAATCAGGTGGTGATGCCTTGTTGATCCGAAAGGGACAGGTACAACAAGTCCAATGGGAAAACAGAGATGGCAGAATCATCCCAGTTAAAGACGGGCAATCAGTTGGTTTTGTGCCAGGTAAGACATGGATTAATGTCATCCCGGAAAGTCCGGGACTGGATACTGCGGTTACGGTTTCCAATTAAAAAAATGTCCCAATTGAAAAGTTAGTTATGTTCTTATTTTTAAAAGGGCAGGAGGAAAAGATGTGCAAATTGATAAATTACGAGGAGAGCAATTAGATCAATTGTTTGACGCGATTTTGTCACTACAAACAAGAGAGGAATGTTATCGTTTTTTTGATGATATTGCTACAATGTCAGAAATCCATTCCATCGCACAGCGTCTGCAAGTAGCAAAAATGCTAATCGGTGGTCATACCTATAGTGTCATTGAAAAGGAAACAAAAGCTTCAACCGCAACCATTTCCCGTGTCCGCAGATGTATTAACTTTGGCAATGATGGGTATAAGATGGTTTTGGACCGTATTTTGGCGGAAGATATGGAAAGTGATGATTAAAAGTCGTACCTTTGATGGTGCGGCTTTTTTTAAAATAAGAAACCAACATGGCTCCGCTCCGCGTAGCTACCATCTATCATGAAAAGGAATATAGCCTAGATATGAGGTAAATCACATTCATTTATGCCAAACAATACAACCAGGTCGAAAATACTATGGTGGGTCCAGAAAGAGGATACCCTGTATAAGAAACGGGTTATGACAGTATAAAAGTACCATCTATTGTGACTATAGCGCGTTTTCCGGTCACCTCCTTAATAATGTACATGTTTTTGTGATTCTCCGATAAATGCCGCAAGTCGATTAGGGCACAAGAAAAATCAATCGAATGGTTTTTGACGACAGGGTACTATTTTAACGATCCCTGATTATATCCCTGTCACCAGTATAAATGTAATACACTCCAAAAAAACAAATAGTCCAAAAGACACCTCGCATGTGTACCGAATGTATCATATAATTTAGTATAATTGGTTTATTTTTCCCGTTCGGAAAATATCACGGTATGTAGAGGTGAAACTAATGGATGCGGGGACCCTTAGTAGTATAGCGTCAGTTCAAGGTTCAATCAGTAGCTTGAGTCTACAGTTAGGGGCGAAAAGAGAAGAAATGGAACGGCTTAATCAGGCTTCATCTGAATTGTTAGATTGCCAAGGTGACTTTCATGCGAAAAAACCGCTTTGTCTAAAACCAGAATTAACAGTAACCACCTGGTACGGGGAGTTGGCTGATAACTTTGACACCCTTAGAGAAGATGAATTGTATGGGAGCTATGTCGAGATCTCCGATGAACAATTGGACGAGGCGATTTCCAAGTTGGAAGCAAAAATCCAGGAAGTCAAACAGGAGATTCAGAGCTTGGAGGCAAGTATCGCAGCCCAGCGAGCCATGCTTGCCAGCTTGTATGCACAAGGAAAGGGGGCAAAGTAAATGGGTGAGGAGATTAAAGTAGTTCCGTTCTCAATTAAGTCGGCGTTGGCGGAATTGCAGGCGGCTGGTGAATCGTTGGAGACGGCCTTTGCCAAGGAAATAAATGGAGAGAACGTTCTTGAAATGGTCGATAAAATCAACGAGATGCAACAAACTTATGAAGCAATTTTAACCTCCTACAAAACGCTGCTAAAGAATAATGCTGACGAGACCGGGGTAGCAATCGATTCATTTGTGGAAAACGAAAAAGTGATTGCGGACGCCATTCAATTTATTAAATAGTTTTCAAAATTGTATTGGTGCCTGGCACGTGCATAATTTCGGAGAGGAGGGGAATTGGTGAAAATTTTAGATGCCGAGCATTTACATAAGGGGATTGATAATATAAAGAATGAGATCCCCGATTTTCAAAATCAAATCTCGGGCGTACAACAGGCTGTTAATGGCATTGTCTCATTAAATGATACACTAAAAGGAGAAGGCGGCGAGGCGATTCGCACTTTTTATGAACAGTGTCATCAGCCATTTTTAATTTATATGCAACATTTTTTAACGGATTATGAGGAGCTGTTTGATCAAGTTAAAGAAGCAGTATTATCCTTTGAACCGAATGAAAAAGCGATGATTAGAGAAGAATTTTTGGAAGATGATGTGACATCTGGGCTTGAAAAGGTAGAAGATGTGACTGTTAACCTGACAGATGAAGCAAATGCGATCATGGATAGTATCCGAGATATTGTGGCTTTGCCCAAATTGGATGATGAGGAATTTTTGCATAACGTCCAACGCGGGAAAAAGAAAACAAAGGAAACAGTTGAGGGACTTTATGATTTGGATGATTCGCAGACAAGTGCATTGGAATCGGTTGAAAAACAGTTGGAAACAATGAAGGGTTATATTACAGATATACAGGCCGTATTTACAAACGGTGAAATCTCATTGCAGAATATGGATGGATATACTGCGGAGGGCATGGGATTCTATCGTAACACGTTGGTAGATAAGCCAGCAGAATTCACAGCATTGCAAAAGCAGAACCAGTTCAATCGGGGTGCGTGGCCGTTTGTGGCGATGATGTATCCGAATATGATGTTTCCGATTACGTATCGGAATCATGGCAAATATATAAACAATGTTACGCCAAAGGATATAAGTGAACAGAGGTTTATTCAGGAGCTAGCGGAACAAAACAGGATGACAGACGAGGAAGCAATACAAATACAACAGTACCTGCAAAAAATAAGTGGAGAAGAAGTAACGACAACTGGGGTAGGAATTGCACCTCATAGTTCCTATAATCAGGAATTGGCACAAAAGGAAAAAGAGATAGAAGATCTGCAAAAAATGATCAACTCCTATCAAGCGTCAGCTTCACAAGGCGAGAGGGAAAATTATGCGAGAGAGCCGATTACTTTTGAGGATAAACGAAAGGTAATGGGTGGTAACTCGGACTTGGCTGGGGATCCGTATATGATGGGGCATATTGCTAGTGCGGGATTTGACTTTGCTTTCGATGATATTGAGACGATAGTTGATCCGGATGCAACGGCTGCTGATAAGATGATGGCTGGTTTGTTTTTAGGTGTAAAGCCAGCTAAATTAGTTGGTAAAAGTGCAGAGGCGTTTAAGGCTGGGGAAAAGGTTAAAGATGTCGGGGAAGCTAATAAGAGCATCTCAAATTCATTGTTGCCTTCAGAAGGAAAAGTAGATACGTTTAAACAACTCACTAAACAAGGTACAGCGTTTGACAATATTACACCGCACCATATGCCTTCCGCGAAAAAGATGAAGCAAGCCGGAATTAAAAGAAATAATGGTGTAGGAATGAATATGGAACAACCCCACCCTGGTGTAGGAGGAAGGCATAGAGAGACCTATACGTATGGTCTTAACGGAAAAAAACTAGAAGAATATTTAAATCTAACCTATCGCGATGCCCTTGCCCATGATATATTAGATGCTAGAAGAATATATATGAATGAGGGCTTGTACACACCACAAATAAGAAACGGGCTGAGTGAAGTAATTAGAAAAAATAATGAATTATATCCTGACCTATTTAAAAAATAAATGAGGTGTAATTATGAATGTTAAATTAGAATTAAATAAGATATATACTAATCGACTTTTACAAACTAGTGACGAAATTACTGAATTTGAACAGGCGTTGGAAAATGTTGTTAGCTTAGATGATGTATCGTTAATTAGTGATTTATGCTACAGTCTTGATGATGACACTGATAATTATGAGGTTATGTTCGGTTTAATTCATGGAATAGAGCATCTATATAAATATAGAATAGAAGAAGGACTTAATTTATTAGCATTGGCTGTTCCAAAGGTTATCGATAGAGCCGAGGAATGGATGGAAGTTCTACATTATAGGATATTAAATCATCCCAAGGTACGAGTTGCTTATGGAAGGGTTCTTTCTAAATTGGACGTTCAAACAAGAAAAATAATTATTGAATTATTAAATGATATTAAAAACGAGGATCCCGATATGTTTGGCGGTTCTGTAGATGAAGTTTTTAAAACCATGTAGATCTAACACCTTGAATGGCTTTATGCCATTCAAGGTGTTTTAGTGTTGTGTTGGTCAATATATAAGGTAGAACCTCACATTTTGTTTGATAAGGGGTAATGGGAAAGGATTTGTCCTCAAGCTAGGCTTGACAAGGTGAAAAACTGGATTTGGGGACAAAAAGGCATTATCTAATTTCTATTTTATACCCCGCTACGGAGGGCATGGGATTCTATCGTAACACGTTGGTAGATAAGCCAGCAGAATTCACAGCATTGCAAAAGCAGAACCAGCTCAATCGGGATGCGTGGCCGTTTGTGGCGATGATGTATCCGAATATGATGTTTCCGATTTAATCAGGAATTGGCACAAAAGGAAAAAGAGATAGAAGATCTGCAAAAAATGATTAACTCCCAGCAAACATCAGCGTCACAGGGCGATTATAATGCTGGATGAACATACTGCTGCTCTTGATCCTGCCCGGGCAGAACTGATTACGAATCTCACTGAAAAAGTGGTGAAACAATCGGGTTTAACAACAATAATGGTAACACACAATATGCAGCAAGCCTTAGATTTAGGCAGCAGACTCATTATGATGGATAAAGGACAAATTATTTTTGATGTACGAGGAGAAGCGAAACAAAAGCTGAGCCTGGAAGACTTGCTGCATGAATTTAGGCGGATACGCGGGAAACAATTTGAAAGTGATCGGGCTATATTAAGTTGATGTTTGGCACTGTAATTGCCAAACGAATAATGAAGCTAAACCCTGTCTAGTATGGCAGGGTTTTTGTGTAGACGGAATAGAGAATTTATGTAAGGATACTGTATATGGAACGTATATTCCTGTATAATGAATTTTATTATACTAGATGAATATTTCCCAAAATAATTTCCGCCAAAAACATTCATATTCACCCTAATCTCGAGGCAAAATTTTTGCTATAATAGACTAATGGGATTACGAAAATGGAGGTTAAAACCTTTGTATAAAGAGATGAATGAATGGAAGCATATATTCAAGCTGGATCCGGCGAAGGAAATAACGGATGAAAACCTGGAAAAACTTTGTGAATCCGGGACCGATGCAATTATTGTCGGAGGGACGGATAATATTACATTAGACGGGGTGCTGGATCTACTATCGCGAATTCGCCGTTTTACGGTCCCATGTATATTGGAAATATCTGATATGGATGCCATTACTCCGGGATTTGATTTTTACTTTGTCCCTATGGTGATGAATTCAACTGAGAAAAAATGGATGATGGATATACAGCATCAAGCCATTAAAAACTATAAAGATATCATGAACTGGGACGAAATTTTCGTTGAAGGGTACTGTATTTTAAATGAAGAAGCAAAAGCTTTCAGAAAAACCAATTGTGAACTGCCAGATACAGATGATGTGACTGCCTATGCTTTTATGGTTGAGCACATGTTTCATTTACCAATTTTTTATTTGGAATACAGCGGCACATATGGTGATGCACAGCTTGTCCGGCAAGTAAAAAATGAACTGAACAACACATTGCTTTTTTATGGGGGCGGAATTGAAAATAGCCAGCAAGCAGTTGAGATGAAAGAACATGCTGATGTGATTATTGTAGGAAACAGTATTTATACAGACTTCAAAAACGCGTTAAAGACAGTTAAAGCAGTAAAGTAATGTGTGCAGATAAAATATCAAGGAGTTTGGATAGTATTTTGCAATTTCGGATAGTATTTGTCCAGTTTTGGATAGTATTTCGCAATCTCGGATAGTATTTGCCCGGCTTTGGATAGTATTTACTCATTTTTGGATAGTATTCCGCAATCTGGATAGTACTACCCCATTCCGGAAGTTACCGACAGGCAGTTGTACAGTGTCAGATTACTTGAACAGACTCTGACAAGAAATAAAATAAGGTGGTGTCACCCGTGAGTCAAACGATGAACGACTTACTAAACGGATTAAATAAAGAACAGCAGGAGGCTGTCAAGCATACAGACGGACCGTTATTAATTATGGCGGGAGCAGGAAGTGGAAAGACCCGCGTACTGACACATCGAATTGCGTATTTATTAAGGGAAAAAGATGTTGCCCCCCGGAATATTTTAGCGATTACGTTTACCAATAAGGCTGCACGAGAGATGAGGGCTCGTGTCCATAGACTGGTTGGCGCGGGAAGTGAACAAATTTGGGTATCTACTTTCCACTCGATGTGTGTACGAATTCTGAGACGCGATATTGACCGGATCGGGTACAACCGGAATTTTACCATTTTGGATAGCAGTGATCAGCTGTCCGTTATCAAACAGATACTGAAAAACCTAAACATTGATCCGAAAAAATTCGACCCTCGAGCCATGCTAGGGCAAATAAGTTCGGCAAAAAACGAACTTGTTACGCCTGAAGAATACAGTAATAATGTTGGCAACTTTTATGAACGACAGGTTGCGCAAATCTATCAGGCATATCAAAAAATGCTGCAAAAAAACCAATCACTCGATTTTGATGATCTGATCATGCAAACGATCCATTTGTTTAAGCGGGTTCCGGAGGTACTTGAATTCTATCAGCGCCGGTTCCAATACATTCATGTGGATGAGTATCAGGATACCAACCATGCGCAATACTATTTAGTAAAACAGCTAGCAAGCAGGTTCCAGAATCTTTGTGTGGTCGGTGACTCTGACCAGTCCATTTACCGTTGGCGCGGTGCGGATATTCAGAATATCCTCTCGTTTGAAAAGGACTATCCAACAGCACGGACTATCTTTCTCGAACAAAATTATCGTTCAACCAAAGCGATCCTGGAGGCAGCCAACAATGTCATTCATAACAATCCAGGACGCAAACCGAAAAATCTGTGGACCGAAAATGCAGACGGAAAACAAATCAGCTATTTCCAGGGAGCAACGGAGCAGGAAGAAGCATTGTATGTAACGGATAAAATTCAGGAATTGACACGCGAACAAGGTTTTTCGCCCAGAGACATTGCCATCTTGTACCGGACAAACGCTCAATCCCGGGCCATCGAGGCAACCTTGATGAAATCGACCATTCCTTACCAAATGGTTGGCGGGCAAAAATTCTATGAACGCAAAGAAATTAAAGATTTAACCGCATATTTACGGTTAATTACCAATCCTGACGACGATATCAGCTTTGAACGAGTCGTAAACGTACCAAAACGCGGTATTGGCAAAACGTCTATTGACCGGCTGCGTGCTTATGCGACTGAACATGGTTTATCTTTTTACGAGGCAGTGAAGGATGTTGACTTAACCGGTGTTTCTAAAAAGGCTGCTAATCAATTAGAGCAATTTACAACGTTAATCCGATCACTAGCACAGCAGCAGGAATTTTTAACGGCAACAGACATGGTGGAAGCGGTACTGGAACGAACAGGCTATGAAAAAATGCTAAAAAACGAAAATACAATTGAATCACAAAGCCGGCTGGAAAACCTGGAGGAATTCATGACGGTTACGAAGGACTTTGAAGCGGGAAGTGAAGACAAAACTCTTGTTGCATTCTTAACCGATTTGGCTTTGATCGCGGATATCGATCGGGTTGATGATGACTCCGAGCAGGATGAAAAGGTTACACTGATGACACTGCATGCCGCGAAAGGACTGGAATTTCCAGTTGTCTTTTTAATCGGGATGGAGGAAAACGTCTTTCCACATAGCCGTTCCATGTTTGATAACGATGAAATGGAAGAAGAACGCCGCTTAGCCTATGTCGGCATTACCAGGGCGGAACAAGAGCTTTATTTAACCCATGCCAAAATGCGAACGCTGTACGGACGGACAAACATGAACCCAATCAGCCGCTTTATTCAGGAAATCCCGGAAGAACTGATTGATGGGATCGAGCAGGCAAGAGAAACCATGTTTGGCGGTGGAATGTTTGCCCAAAAAAACAACGAGCAGCCGAAACAGCTCAAAAGAAGAGCGGAAAGATTACAGAAGACAACTGGTGCTGAAAGTCAAACCTGGATGCCGGGCGATAAGGCCAACCATAAAAAATGGGGTGTTGGCACGGTCGTCAAGGTACAGGGGGAAGGCGAGGCAATGGAGCTTGATATTGCGTTTCCGGCCCCGACCGGGATTAAGCGGCTATTGGCAAAGTTTGCACCGATCACGAAGGAGTAGGATGGTGTTTGATGGATGAACAAACAACAAGCACAAGAAAAAATAGATGCATTAAAAGAACTGTTGAATCAATATGGATATGAATATTACGTACTCGATAAACCTAGTGTTCCGGATTCTGAATATGATGAAAAGCTGCAGGAACTGCGAAAACTGGAAGAGGCATACCCGGAGCTTATTACCGCCGATTCCCCGACCCAGCGTATCGGCGCAGAACCGCTTGCTGCTTTTCAAAAAGTCCAGCATAATGTACCGATGTTAAGTCTCGGAAATGCCTTTAATGCGGGTGATTTACGTGACTTTGACAGACGGGTAAGGGAAGGAACCGATCAGCCGGTAACCTATGTTTGTGAATTAAAAATTGATGGATTGGCGATTTCTTTACTCTACGAAGACGGCAAATTTACCCGTGGGGCAACCCGTGGAGACGGAACGACCGGTGAAGATATTACGAGCAATTTACGAACGATCCGCAGTATCCCGTTAACCATTAAAGATACCGAAACAATTGAAGTTCGCGGGGAAGCATATATGCCGCATAAATCGTTCCTTGCTCTAAATAAAAAGCGCGAGGAAAACGGGGAAGAACCCTTCGCCAATCCACGAAATGCTGCGGCAGGTTCACTACGGCAGCTTGATCCGAAAATTGCCGCAGAACGCAATCTCGATATCTTTTTATACGGTGTTGGGGAATGGGAAGCTGGAGCAATCGAATCCCACAGTGAACGGCTGGAGTATTTGCAACAATTGGGATTCAAAACAAATCCCGAATGGCGCAGATGTCAAACTATTGAAGCGGTCATTGAATACGTGGAATATTGGACAGCGGAACGTCCAAATTTACATTATGAAATCGATGGCATTGTTGTGAAGGTGGATAATTTGGATCAGCAGGAAGAGCTAGGCTACACAGCCAAAAGTCCACGCTGGGCAATTGCCTATAAATTTCCGGCTGAAGAAGTGATCACAACGTTACAAGACATTGAACTAAGTGTCGGACGCACAGGAGTCATTACCCCTACAGCGGTATTAGATGCCGTTAAAGTTGCTGGAACAACGGTCAAACGTGCATCATTGCACAATGAAGATCTTATTCGTGCCAAAGATATTCGTATTGGGGATAAGGTTGTTATTAAAAAGGCTGGCGATATCATCCCGGAAGTTGTTCGGATTGTTGAGGAAAAAAGGACGGGTAATGAGCAAGAGTTTCACATGCCGACCGAATGTCCGGCATGTGGCAGCGAATTAGTTAGACTTGAAGGAGAAGTGGCGCTTCGCTGTATTAATCCGAATTGCCCCGCCCAGTTGAAGGAAGGGCTTATTCACTTCGTGTCACGGAATGCGATGAATATTGATGGGTTAGGGGAAAAAGTGATTATCCAGCTTTTCCAGGAGAAACTGATCCATACCATTGCGGATATCTATCGGCTAAAGCGCGACGAATTATTAAACTTGGAGCGCATGGGTGAAAAATCAGTCGATAATTTACTACAAGCAATTGAAGCGTCAAAAACGAACTCACTGGAGCGACTTTTATTTGGTCTGGGAATTCGCTTTGTTGGAGCCAAGGCAGCCAAAACGCTTGCCGAGCAGTTCGAGACAATGGAAAAATTGCAGCATGCTACACTCGATGATTTGATTGCGGTTGATGAAATCGGCGAAAAAATGGCTGATTCCATTGTGCAGTATTTTTCCGAAGAGGAAGTGATGGATCTGCTCAAGGAGCTAAGCGGACTTGGTGTAAACATGGAATACAAAGGGATAAAGCGATCGGAACAAACGGCCGATACAATTTTCTCCGGTAAAACTATTGTGCTGACAGGGAAGATGGAGCATTATACACGCCCGGAAGCAAAGGAAATTATCGAGAATATGGGTGGAACCGTTACAGGTAGTGTCAGTAAAAAAACGGACATTGTCATTGCCGGAGAAGATGCCGGATCGAAATATGAGAAAGCACAAAAACTTGGTGTAACCATTTGGGATGAACAACAGCTAAAAGAAGCCTTAGATGTATAATTTTTGGTTAGCGTATCAATGGAAATGGAAAATAAACACATCCAGCTCCAGCGCCCAGCGGCTAGTGTGCTTCCTTCACCTCCGTACGATAAGTCAACATCGGTTCGCTCACGCTCACCGTGTTTCCTTTATCTCCTACGGTTCAGTCCAGCACATACGCCGCTAACCGGGCGCTTACGCTTTAGAATTAGGGAGTTGAAATCGTGAAGAAATTATGTGTAAGTCTTCTCTGCACGCTGCTTTTACTTGCGAGCTGTGCACCGAAAATGAATGAGGATGAAGTAGTTCAAAAAAAGAATGAACAGGCAAATCAGGAAAAATCCATTGTCCCAAGCTATCAATTGTCTGAGGAAACCTATAAAATGATCATGCCATACAAAACCAGTGCCGCCAGAGGAGTTATAACGAATCAAATGGGGAATCGCCTCGATATCGATGAAATGGAGGAAGGACTAAGGCGCCATTCCAAATCCGTTTACGACCCGAAAAAGTATTATTTTCAGGAAGGCCAATATTTAAAAGAAGACATGGTTTATAAATGGCTGGGCAGATCACTTACAAAGGAACAATTAAATGAAGCAGCCAAGGACAAGGTTAAATCGCTGGAACTAGGAAAGGGCAGAAAAGCAAGTAAAGACGAAATAGAAGAGGTTAAACAGGATCTGCAGCTTGGTTTGAACCCTCAACTTGCAGATGACGATGAGTATAGTGAGGAAGCAAATAGGAAAAATCCGACATACCTATCCCATATTCTGGAGCAGGATTATTTGAAGAAAAAGGAAGATAATAGTGCTGAACTAGTAGGAATTTCTATTGGACTTGCCTTGAAGTCAGAATATCGTTTTCAAAAGAAAAAAGACGGTCCATACTATTATGAAAAAATTTCAGAAAAACGAATGCTTGAGCATGGGAAAGAGATGGCAAAAACTGTCCTGGAACGTATTCGGAAAATAGATGGATTACAAAACGTTCCGGTTATGATCGGCTTGTACCGTGAAGAAGGCCAAGGTTCACCTGTACCTGGAAACTACGTAGCCAAAACCGTTGTAAATGGGGGCGAATCGGCAATTGACGATTGGGAAGCCATCAAGGAAGACTATGTTTTATTTCCAAATGAACAATCTGCGGAGAAATACTTTGATGATAACAAGCTTGTGGAAGACTTCGGAAAAGAAATTCAGCAATTTTTCCCTAACTATGTTGGTGTCATCGGAGAAGGGTTTTATATTAATAAAGATTTAAAAAAGCTGACACTGGAAATCCCTATTGAATTTTACGGAAAAGGGGAGGTTATCGGGTTCACCCAATACGCGTATGGCCTGATAAAGGAAATGTTCCCAAAATATTATGATCTGGAAGTTAAAGTCACCGCAAATAATGAAACAGAAAGTTTGATTTATCGTAGCGCTGGCGTTGATGATCCTACTGTTCATATTTTTCATTAGATCATTTCTAATGATTGAACTGTTTACAGAGTTCGGGTAAAATATGGGATGGACATACTCCATCCCATATTTTACTGAAAACGGAGTCACAGGATAATTTAAGGAGGTTTTTTTAATGGCAGTAGTACCATATAAACATGAACCTTTTACGGATTTCTCGGTAGAAGAAAATAAGCAAGCTATACGGGAAGCTATTAAGCAGGTTGAAGCTGATCTTGGCGGGGAATATCCGTTAATTATCGGCGGTGAACGCATTACTACCGAGGATAAAATTGTTTCGGTAAACCCTGCTAATAAAAAAGAAATAATCGGCTATGTATCCAAAGCAAATAAGGAATTAGCCGAAAAAGCGATGAAGGTTGCCGATGAAACATTTGAAACGTGGAGAAAATCAGATCCAAAATTTCGTGCAGATATTTTGTTCCGAGCAGCCGCAATTGTCCGTCGCCGCAAACTGGAATTCACTGCTCACTTGATTAAAGAAGGCGGAAAACCTTGGAAAGAAGCGGATGCTGACGTTGCAGAAGGCATTGATTTCATGGAATACTATGGCCGGCAAATGCTTAAAATAAAAGATGGTGCCGAAGTAAACAGCCGCCCGATCGAACATAATCAATTTCATTATATTCCGTTGGGAGTTGGTGTTGTTATTTCCCCATGGAACTTCCTTTTTGCGATTATGACTGGTACAACGGTTGCCGCAATGGTTACCGGAAACACAGTACTCCTAAAGCCGGCAAGTACAACACCAGTTATTGCTTATAAATTAATGGAAGTATTAGAAGAAGCAGGTATGCCAAAAGGTGTTATCAACTATATTCCCGGACCAGGAAGCGAAGTTGGGGATTATTTAGTTGATCATCCTCGTACACGTTTCGTAAGCTTCACCGGTTCCCGTGATGTGGGAACACGTATTTTCGAACGTGCCGCGGTCGTACAGGATGGTCAAAAATGGCTGAAACGGACGATCATTGAAATGGGTGGGAAAGATACTATCGTTGTGGATAAAGAAGCAGACTTGGAGCTTGCTGCAGAATCGATTGTGCAATCTGCATTTGGCTTTTCCGGTCAAAAATGTTCAGCATGTTCACGTGCGGTTATTCATGAAGATGTTTATGATCAAGTGAAAGACCGTGTTGCAGCGTTAACAAAGAAATTAACGGTCGGTAACACTTCAGATCCTTCCAATATCTTTATGGGCCCTGTCATTGATCAAGGTGCATATGATAAGATTATGAGCTACATCGAAATCGGTAAAAAAGAAGGCGAACTGCTTGTCGGTGGTACAGGCGAGGATAGTAAAGGCTGGTTTATTAACCCGACCGTATTTGCTGATGTTGATCCGGAAGCACGCATCATGCAAGAGGAAATCTTTGGCCCTGTTGTTGCATTAACCAAGGCTAAGGATTTTGACCATGCAATTGAAATTGCCAACAATACGGATTATGGGCTAACTGGTGCAGTCATTACGAATAATCGCGTACACCTGGAACAGGCTCGCGAGGACTTCCATGTCGGTAACTTATACTTTAACCGTGGCTGTACAGCGGCTATTGTTGGTTATCAGCCATTTGGCGGTTTTAATATGTCCGGTACAGATTCCAAAGCCGGTGGTCCGGATTACCTAATCCAACATATGCAAGGAAAAACCACATCTGAAATGTTGTGAGTAAATAGACACAATTTAACAAAAAAATTACACAAGACCTTTTTCTGGTAAAATAATGCAGAAAAAGGTCTCTTTTTTGCATAACTTTCCTCATTTTAGGAAAGTAGGCAAGTTTTTAGATGGATAATCGCCCAAAATACCCCTCAACTTTCCCAATATGAATTTTTGGAAATTCATGCTATTATATAAGTATAGAAATATCATGTAACGCCTTTTCGGATTCTGTTAGTGAGGTGGGTAAATAGATGGAAATTGGTTCTTATATCAAATTACACCGTATCAAACAGGAAATGACCCAAGCAGAACTTGCTGAAGGAATTGTATCTTTTGCCTACTTATCCAAGATTGAAAATGGGAAAACCGAAGCAAGCCCGGAAGTTATCAGCTTACTATGCACACGGCTTGGTATTCAGCTTGATAATGAAAAGGACATTACCATTAAGAATAAGTGCCAGGAGTGGTACAGCCAGCTATTTGAGGTCAATGACAAGGATGAAATTGAAAGAGGTTACAACGAGCTTGAGGCATTGATGGAAGACACGCATTCGGAAAGCATGGTAATGTTTGAGATACATAAGATTAGATACTTCTTAATATTAGGCCGATATGAAGCAGCATTGACACAAATTAACAGCCTTGCTGATTTATCAAGCACGTTTGATAGTTTACATCAGTTTTATTGGTATAAGTTTAAAGGGAACTATAACTCCCAGGTTGGTGAGTTTAACCAAGCGATGCGGATGTATAAGCTAGCAGAAGAAAAGTTAAATCATCTTGAACTGGCTGAAAGTGAAATTGCTGACTTGCAGTACACAATTTCGGTAACACACAGCAAACTGCGAAATACGCTGGATTCGATTGAGTATGCGAATAAAGCATTAGATGTTTTCCAAAGGAATTATAACTTTTTACGATGTGCACAATGCCATATTATGCTTGGTATATCTTATCGCAGACTTAAGATGTATGATAAGGCGATTAAGAATCATAATCTGGCTAAGCATTTGGGGAAATTGAATAAGAACAAGCAAATTATTCAATTAGTAAATCAGAACTTAGGAGTATTATATTCAACTAAAGGGCAACAAGAAGAAGCAATAAAGTTTTTTAGGGCAATAATTGACGATGATGAAGTCCACATAGTTGAAAGGTTTGCCGCTGTTGCATCAATAGTTAACGAATATTATAATGTACAAAACTTTGAAAAGGCAAAAGAGTTAGTAAATCAGGGATTCGAGTTGATGAAGCAATTCGGCAATATGGATCCATACAAATTATATTATTATGTTATGTATACGTATTATTTTGCCCTTAATGGTGAACATGAAAAGTTTGAAAACATAGTGATTAATGAGTTTATCCCATATTTAAAGAAACACAAGGATTATATAAATTTAGTGATCTATGCAAGAATGCTAGCGGAGCATTACGAAAATTCGCATCAATATAAGAATGCGACAAAGTATTATAAGCTAGCTAATTCTGCTTATGAGCAATTAACTATTCTATAAAGGGGGGATTACATGAAAAAGTTTTTTGCAAGTGCAATCCTAGGAACCCTGTTAGTAGCTGGCTTTTTCTTAACCTTTGATAAAGATTCATCAGACTTGGCTCATTTTGACAGAGAACCTAGCGTTCTTTCAATCAGCAACACTTATTTTTAAGATTTAACCAGTTTGATCTTTTTTTACCCTATTACTATGATTTGCCTGAAACGGTGTGGAAAGCTGTTTCGGGCCTTTTTTTGTTTCTGGTAATAAGCTAACCCGGTCGTAAAAAGTAACATGATGAATTGGATCGTAGTATATGCTATTATAAAAGTACTATTATGTTAATTTTATATTTGTGAATTATTCAGAAAGGAGTGTCAAGATGCAAGAGACAGAGTATGCGATTGCGGGTATTACATGGTTTTGGATATTTGTTCCAATGCCACTGTTAATTTTATTATCCATTGTAACGTTATTTACAGAGAGGAAGTGATTCGATTATGGAAATAGAAACATTGGTTACCTTTATTGTTTATTTGATTGGCATGCTTGTTATCGGTCTTATCATGTATTTTAGAACAAATAATTTAGCGGATTATGTTCTGGGCGGGCGTTCGCTTGGTGCGGGTGTTGCAGCCTTAAGTGCAGGGGCCTCGGACATGAGTGGCTGGTTGCTCTTAGGTCTGCCAGGGGCGATTTATGCTTCAGGCCTATCAGAAGCTTGGATGGCAATAGGCCTCTCGATAGGTGCTTATTTAAACTGGCAATTTGTTGCAAAACGTCTGCGTGTGTATACAGAAGTTTCCAATGACTCGGTTACAGTTCCAGACTTCCTGGAAAACCGTTTTAAAGATAAATCACATATGCTGCGGATAATTTCCGCATTAGTCATATTACTGTTCTTCACATTTTATACATCATCAGGTATGGTAGCCGGGGCAAAGCTGTTTGAGGCATCATTTGGCTTATCCTATCATACTGCCCTTTGGATTGGCACGATTGTCGTTGTTTCATATACACTTCTAGGAGGATTCCTGGCTGTAGCCTGGACAGACTTTTTCCAGGGGCTGTTAATGTTCCTGGCATTGATCGTTGTTCCGATTGTTGCCCTCAATCAAATGGGGGGCTGGGATGCAGCGGTTCAAGCTGTTGGCCAGATCGATCCCACCCACCTGAACATGGTACAAGGGGTTGGCCTGCTCGCAATTATTTCCTCTGTTGCCTGGGGATTGGGCTATTTTGGACAGCCGCATATTATTGTCCGGTTTATGGCATTACGATCAGCGAAAGACGTTCCGAAAGCTCGTTTAATCGGGACAACATGGATGATCTTGGGGCTTTATGGAGCAATCTTTACCGGTTTTGTCGGTCTTGCGTTTATCAGTACGCAGGATGTATCTGTTTTAGGGAAGTTTGGTATTGATGTCACAACAGAGGGCGGGTTGCAAGTACTTGCTGACCCGGAAAAAATCTTTATCGCATTTTCCCAGATTCTATTCCACCCGATTGTGGCAGGTGTCCTGTTAGCGGCAATTTTGTCCGCCATCATGAGTACCATTGACTCCCAGCTGCTTGTATCATCTTCTGCGGTGGCTGAGGATTTTTACAAGGCACTTTTCCGTAAAAAGGCATCAGATAAGGAGCTTGTCTGGGTTGGCAGAATTGCCACGCTAGCCATCGCCATCATTGCTGCCTTGCTTGCCTTAAATCCGGAGAGTTCGGTGTTGGAACTGGTAAGTTATGCCTGGGCTGGGTTTGGGGCTGCTTTTGGGCCAATTATCCTGTTATCTTTATTTTGGAAAAGGATTACTCGCAATGGTGCACTGGCAGGAATCATTGTTGGTGCTGCAACCGTTATTGTTTGGGGAGGATTTTTGTCAGGTGGAATTTTCGATTTATACGAAATACTTCCCGGCTTCTTGTTTAATCTAATTGTTACAATCATTGTAAGTTTGCTGGAAAAACCATCGGCTGAAATTGAAGCGGAATTCGATGAGACATTAGCGAAATTAAACGAATAACAAGTTCTTTTAAACACACTTCACACCTTTCCCAGGCTATTCCTTTGTCAGGCTGGTTAGAATAGTGAGGTGTGAAGTTTTTTTGTGTAGTAAAATTGGCCGATCAGTTGCCTATAGTCAACGAATTCTGCTATTATCAATAGTATTGTAAGAGTACTACAGGAGGTGTGAAAATGGCGGATATTTCAAGCGATCAAGTAAAACATGTTGCCAATTTGGCTCGACTTGCGATAACAGATGAAGAGGCAGAACGATTTACCAAGCAATTAAGTTCGATTCTTGAATATGCAGAACAATTAAATGAACTGGATACAACTGGTGTAGAACCGACTACCCACGTATTGGATTTGAAAAATGTCCTGCGTAAAGATGAGCCTAAAAAGACGATTACCCAAGAGGAAGCGCTGAAAAATGCACCAGATAAAAAAGGTGACTATTTTCGCGTACCGTCGATTTTGGAATAGGGAGGGAAGTACATGTCATTGTTTGATAACAGTATAAAGCAATTGGAACAAAAGCTACATAATAAAGAAATTGCAGTGAGCGATTTAGTCGATACATCCTACAAGCGGATAGCGGAAGTCGATGATCAGGTAAAAGCATTTTTAACATTGGATGAAGAAAATGCCCGCAATCAGGCAAAAGCTTTAGACACGGAGACTCCTGATTTCACAGTACATCCGTTATTTGGCATACCAGGCGGGATTAAAGATAATATTGTTACAAAGGCACTTCGAACGACGTGTGCAAGTCAATTTTTACGGAATTTTAATGACCCATTGTACAGTGCAACAGTGATTGAAAAACTTGATGAGGCAAAAACCGTGAAGATTGGTAAAACAAATATGGACGAGTTTGCGATGGGATCATCGAATGAGAATTCAAGTTTTGAACCAACACGCAACCCGTGGCATACCGATTATGTTCCAGGTGGCTCCAGTGGTGGATCAGCTGCTGCTGTTGCTGCTGGTGAAGTCGTTTATGCATTAGGCTCTGACACTGGTGGCTCAATCCGCCAGCCTGCAGCATTTTGTGGTGTTGTCGGCTTAAAGCCGACGTATGGCCGTGTGTCGCGTTTTGGACTAGTTGCATTTGCTTCATCATTCGATCAGATTGGCCCGATTACCCGCAATGTTGCGGACAATGCCCGCGTACTTGAAGTTATTTCTGGTCAGGACAAAATGGATTCTACAAGCGCGAATGTCGATGTGCCTGCTTTTACGGAAAGCCTGACAGGTGATATAAAAGGATTAAAAATTGCCGTGCCAAAGGAATATCTTGGTGAAGGTGTTTCCCCGGAAGTTAGGGATTCGGTAATGGATGCCTTAAAAGTTTACGAATCACTAGGTGCTGAGTGGGAAGAAGTTTCGCTCCCACATACGAAATACGCGGTTGCAACCTATTATTTACTTGCATCATCAGAGGCATCTGCCAACCTGGCCCGTTTTGACGGCGTGCGTTATGGCGTGCGTTCCGAAAATGCGAAAGACATGCTGGACATGTTCAAGCTTTCCCGCAGCGAAGGCTTTGGCGAAGAAGTGAAACGCCGCATCATGCTTGGAACCTATGCATTGTCATCTGGCTATTATGATGCATTTTATAAAAAAGCACAAAAGGTACGTACATTAATCAAAAACGATTTTGATGAAATTTTTAAAAACTATGATGTTGTTATCGGGCCAACCACACCAACACCAGCATTTAAGATTGGCGAGAAAGTGGAAGATCCACTAACGATGTATACAAATGATATTTTGACAATCCCGGTTAATTTGGCTGGTGTACCGGCAATTTCGATACCATGCGGGCTATCAAAAGGCGGATTGCCATATGGTCTGCAAATTATCGGTAAATATTTTGACGAAGGTACGGTTTACCGGACAGCTCATGCGTTTGAACAGGCAACCGATCATCATACAAAACGACCTCAGCTAGGGGGTGCAAGCAAATGAATTTCGAAACAATCATTGGACTCGAAGTACATGTCGAGTTAAAAACAGCTTCTAAAATTTTCAGTCCCAGCCCGAATGCATTTGGAGCTGCCCCGAATACGAACGTGAACCCGATCGATCTGGGATATCCGGGTGTGTTGCCGGTTTTGAATGAAGAGGCGGTAAACTTTGCGATGAAAGCAGCAATGGCACTAAACTGTCAAATTGCAACAGATACGAAATTTGACCGGAAGAACTATTTTTATCCGGATAACCCGAAGGCCTATCAGATTTCGCAATTCGATCAGCCGATCGGGGAACATGGCTGGATTGAAATTGAAGTAGGTGGAAAGACGAAGCGGATTGGTATTACCCGTCTCCATTTGGAGGAGGATGCAGGGAAACTAACTCATGGCGATGACGGATATTCACTGGTCGATTTCAACCGGCAGGGAACACCGTTAATTGAAATCGTATCAGAGCCTGATATGCGTTCTCCGGAGGAAGCATATGCGTACCTTGAGAAATTGAAAAATATTATTCAATATACTGGTGTCTCTGACTGTAAGATGGAGGAAGGATCCTTAAGATGTGACGCCAACTTGTCGATTAGGCCCATTGGACAAGAGGAATTCGGGGTTAAAACAGAGTTGAAAAACTTAAACTCGTTTGCCTTTGTACAAAAAGGGCTTGAATTTGAAGAAAAACGCCAAGAAAAGGTTTTACTGTCAGGCGGAGAAATTTTACAGGAAACCCGCCGCTATGATGAGAAGACCAAAGAAACGATTTTGATGCGGGTTAAGGAAGGTTCCGATGACTATCGTTATTTCCCAGAACCGGATCTTGTACCATTATATATTGATGAAGAATGGAAAGAGCGGATCCGCGGGGAAATCCCAGAGTTGCCGGATAAACGTAAAAAACGGTTTATCGATGAACTTGGCTTATCCGAGTATGATGCAGCAAACTTGACGGGCGCAAAGGAAATGGCCGACTTTTTTGAAGCAACAGTTGAGTATGGGGCTGATGTCAAACAGGCATCGAACTGGCTGATGGGTGAAATTTCCGGCTATATGAACAAGCACCAGAAAGAATTGCATGATCTGGCACTCACACCGGAATCACTTGGCAAAATGATTAAACTTATCGAGGATGGTACGATTTCATCGAAAATCGCCAAAAAAGTCTTTGCCGAATTGGTTGATAAGGGCGGTGACCCGGAGAAAATTGTCAAAGAGAAAGGGCTTGTGCAGATTTCCGATGAAGGTCAGCTCAAGGAAATTATTACCGGAATTTTGGATGTGAATGAACAATCGATTATTGACTATAAAAACGGTAAGGATCGCGCATTAGGCTTTTTGGTTGGACAAGTGATGAAACAAACAAAGGGACAAGCAAACCCGCCAATGGTTAATAAAATTTTGAAAGAAGAAATGGATAAGCGTTAACGTTTCCTAGCGTATTCTCGGCCATCTCAAGCATTATTTGCTATTGGGATGGTCTTTTTATTTCGGGAAATTTTATAAGAACCTTTTCAAAAAGGGGAAAAAGGGCTATGATAATGGTTGTATGAAAAAAAGTGTGACGTGTTTATTGGACAAACGATATAGAAACGGTCGATGCAATGGAGGGGTATATAATGAAGAAAGCCCGGATCATCTACAATCCTACATCTGGACGAGAAGCATTTAAAAAGGAACTGGCAAATGTGCTGGAACGATTTGAAGTAGCTGGATATGAAACATCGACACATGCGACAACATGTGAAGGCGATGCGATTAAAGCTGCCAAAATAGCTGTCGAGCGTCGCTATGACGTAGTAGTTGCCGCTGGTGGAGATGGAACGATTAATGAGGTCGTAAATGGGCTGGGAGAACAGGATTACCGCCCAAAACTAGGTATCATACCTGTAGGGACAACGAATGATTTTGCGCGAGCATTAAGTATTCCTCGCAACATCATAAAGGCTGTTGATATCATTCTTAACGATCAATCAATTCCACTTGATATCGGCAAGGTAAACGAACATTATTTTATTAATATCGCTGGCGGCGGCAAGCTTACCGAGTTAACGTATGACGTACCAAGTAAATTAAAAACAATGCTGGGACAGTTGGCATATTACATAAAAGGGATCGAAATGCTTCCTTCTCTTAAGCCAACCAATGTCCGAATCGAATATGATGGAGAAGTGCTGGAAGACGATATTATGTTATTTCTCATATCCAATACGAATTCGGTTGGTGGATTCGAAAAACTAGCCCCAACTGCCAAACTGGACGATGGCTACTTTGATGTGATTATTTTAAAAAAGACCAATCTGGCAGAATTTATTCGTGTTGCAACATTGGCATTAAGAGGGGCCCACCTTGATCATAAAAATGTGATCTACACGAAAGCAAGGCATATTAAAGTCGAGACAGACGAAAAAATGCAGTTGAATATTGATGGTGAATTTGGTGGTCTTCTACCTGGTGAGTTTATCAATTTAAAACAGCATGTGGAATTGTTTGTTCCAGATGAATTTGTGAAGAAGAATGATTGCTGATGGATCGGCAGTCATTTTTTTGTAGTGTTTTGCGACATTACCTATATGGTAAATTGACAGCATATCGGTGGCTTATTCTGTTATAATAGATGGAGAAATGTATTTGAGCGATAAGCTTTATGTCCTAAGTAAAGAAAGTATAAAAATTTAGGCTCTATTCTGCTTACGTCAGAGTTGGCCATGTCCAGCTCCAGCGCTAAAGCCAAGCAAACTTCACACTCCTTCACTACGATAAGTCAACATCGGTTCGGGTAGGAAGGAAGGCCGACTAAGAACGGGCTTTGCGCCCAACGTCGGCATACCCCTTTTGCAGGGGCATGTTTCCTTTATCTCATTGCGGAGTGCTCCAGTTTGTACGTTGCTAAACGGGCGCTTCCGCTTTTCTTAATTAAAAGGATGTGAGATAGTAACATGGGAAAAATAACAAAGGAGCTCTTTTTGGAAGTATTGGAAGTTTTAGATGAGAAGCTTGAGGAAAACAGGTTGGAACTTACGTTAAATATCTATGGTGGAACGGTTATGATGGCTTGTTTTGATGCAAGACCTGCGACAAAAGATATTGATGCATTATTCGATACATCTCCTCTTATTGACACTATCTTAATCGATATAGCAGAAACGTACGGCTTAGCTGAAGACTGGATTAATCAGGATATCAGAGAACCATTAAAATATATGAAGGATGAACACTTAAAAGAAGTATATCAGTTTAAAAATCTTAAGGTATTAGCACCAAGTGCTGAGCAAATGCTGGCAATGAAAATATTATTTGCCCGCCCTGAACCATACAGGGATTTTATGGATGTGGAATATTTGGTGAACTATCTTGAAATAGAAACATTAGAAGAAATCATTGAATTATACGATAAATATGTTGGTAGAAGGCATTTAAGGGATAGGCAAAAAATGTTTCTAAATTATGTTGGAAGGGACTTGAATAAGGATTGGAAAGAGTTTTCGATATAATAAACGCGGATGATTTTAATTTTTCCCTTACAAACCTGCTGATTGATCTATATTCCTCGAAGTATGAAATGTATTTTAACGAATTGGATTTTGATGAAAAAGCAATCGATAACCTGGATAGTAAACAACTTGATAAATTAACCAAGTTGGCAGCAGTTATTGAGTATGTAGGGAATAGACAGCCAAAAGCTAAACTGTACCCTTGGATTTTTTCCGGAAAATTAAAGCTGGAATATCCTTATACTCCTAGTGTAGAGAAGGGGAGTATTGCAAGAGTTAGACGGATTTTTTCTGCACCAAAGGAATTTACTTTAAGAAATGTGTTTTATGATGAACATACATTAAAACCCATATAAAAATAAACATGTAGCATTAATCCCTTTTTCGTTCGTTTGTGAACAAAAAGGGTATTTTTATAAAATCGAAACAAGATATGATAAGATGATAAGCATAACATAAACGAGCGTAAAGGAAGATAACAATGCCGAAGCAGACAGCACCAGTGAAAAAGAACGAGACTATTACCCTGACATTTGAAGATCTGACCCATGAAGGAAATGGTGTAGGGAAAATCAATGGCTATCCATTATTTGTCCCAAATGCACTTCCCGGTGAGGAAGCAAAGATAAAAGTGGTTAAAGTAAATAAGAATTATGGGTTTGGCAAGCTTCTGGAACTAACGAAGGAAAGTCCCGAGCGAGTAGAGCCAGCATGTGATGTTCATTGTAATGGATGCGGCCTCCAGCATATGAGTTACCGGCTGCAGCTGGAGATGAAACAAAATCATGTAAAAAACGCGATGAAGAAAATTGCCCATTTGGAAAACATCCCGATACATCCGATCATTGGCATGGAGAATCCACTAAACTACCGTAACAAAGTGCAGATTCCTGTAGGGGAAAGGGACGGCCAACTTATCACAGGGTTTTATCAGAAACGGAGCCACCGCATTATTGAGAATACAGATACATGTATCACACATAACGATGTAATCAATGAGGTAGTGAAGGCTGTCAGAGACATTGCGAACCGGCTTGGAATTGGGGCATATAACGAGGAAAAGCATCGTGGTGTATTAAGGCATATCATGGTGCGGACGGGACAAGCAACAAATGAAATCATGGTCGTACTTGTTACACGGACAGAAAAACTGCCGAATAAAGATGTTTTGGTAGAAGAGTTGACGAAGGCATTTCCTAATATGAAATCCATCATGCAAAACATCAATGATAAGCGGACAAACGTTATTTTAGGCCGAAAAACGAAACTGCTTTGGGGCGAGGAATATATTTACGATCGGATTGGTGGCCTGACTTTTGCTATTTCAGCTAAGTCATTTTATCAGGTGAATCCGGTGCAAACCAAAGTTTTATATGATAAGGCCCTTGAATATGCACAAATTGGTGGCAATGATGTTGTAATTGACGCATACTGTGGAATTGGAACGATAGCGTTATTTTTGGCGCAACAGGCTAAGAAAGTGTATGGTGTAGAGGTTGTTCCTGAGGCGATTAGCGATGCGAAAAAGAATGCCAAGCTAAACGGCATTACCAATGCAGAATTTTTCGTTGGAGAGGCAGAGAAGGTAATGCCATGGTGGAAGGCGCAAGGGCTAAAACCGGATGTTGTTGTCGTTGATCCACCACGAAAAGGCTGTGATGAGGCATTATTGAAGGCGATGACGGATATGCAGCCGAAGCGGATTGTGTATGTGTCGTGTAACCCAAGTACCCTGGCGAGGGATTTGCGGATTTTGGAGGATGGCGGGTATGATACGCAGGAGGTGCAGCCTGTTGATATGTTTCCGATGACTGGGCACGTTGAGTGCGTCTCGCAGATAGTTAAAAAGGAAGCAGGAACCGATTAAGGTTCTTTGCTTCTATTCAAATCTTGGTAGGTTGAATCGATAGTGAATTACGGGTGTACTATCTTCTTTTACTTCGATACGACTAATTAATCGGTGCAACATTTCTGGTGTTAATTCGTCGAAATTCAGAAATTGAAGAAGCTCTTTTTTTAGCTTTTTAATACTTTCAAAAACCTGTTCACTTTCTGATGAGAATAGTAATTCACTTTTTTTCTCCACCAACATAGCTAATTCAGCATTGTCGGATTCAATTATTTCGAGATAATCATCTTGGGTTATTTGATCATCCGCCAACAGCTTAATGTACTTTCGTTTTCGGGCTTTAAGTACATCAATTTGTTTAGTATATTTTTCAGCTTTCCTTTGTAGTTTCGTTTTTGATTTTTCGGTCTTGCTTTGTAATTCTTTGATGTAATTCTCTTTGTTAATTTTTTCAATTAACATCTTTATGTCGGATATGATTGTATCGATAAGCAAACTTTCTTTAATATTATGTTTGCTACAGGCCTTTTTACCGTGCCTAGAATAACTACCGCAAATATATCCTTGTCTATTGGCTCGATACCACAAACCGGAGCCACAATCGGAACAGAAAAGAATATTAGTGAACAAATGTAGTTTTGGTGCAGTGATATATCTTTTTCTAAGCTTTACTTGGTGTTGCACCGCATCAAAAACGTCTCTCGGAATTATAGCCTCATGGGTGTTTGGAATTATAATTTGTTCCTCTTTAGGCTGAATTTTACGTTTCTTGTTTGTTACACTGACGGTGGCTGTTTTGGCTTGAACAAGATCACCTACATAATGAGGATTAGTTAGGATTAATCGCAGTGTGGTATCATGCCATTTGTCACTAGCATTTGACCTTCCTGACACCTGAGCAGGTGTTCTTATTCCTTCGTTATACAATCGTTTTGCAATACTTACACGTCCGGAACCAGCAAGGTATTCATCGTAAATCCTTTTAACGATACTAGGTGTTTCATCATTTCTTATAAAAAGCCTGCCATCCCTTAGTTCATATCCATATGGTGGAATGGAACCCCTGAATAGCCCTTTTGTGGCTCGGGATTTAACCGATTCCTTTACACGATTACTTGTGTTTTGTGATTCCTGCTCATACATCCAAGCATAAAGGCCAAACATATGTGTATTACCGGTCAAGGTATTTATGGCATTGTCTAACGTGATGATGTGAATTCCTTGGTTTTCACACAAGTTTTTAATTTGATAAGATAATTCACCGTTACGTGCTAATCGCGATAGTTCCTTGGCAAGAATAACATCGAATTTTTTAGCCTTAGCATCTTCAATCATCTTTTGGAGATTTTTTCGTTTGGATGTGGTACCCGTTTGTACATCCACATAGAAATTAAAGATGTAAGCGTCAAGTACTACCCACCTATGATTCATGAGCTTATCATGCGATAATCTCCTTAGAAATTAATTCGGGAGGTTTTGCAATGACCCAAGCAGACAAAAGAATAGAATGGAAAATGCGGTTTGATGCCTGGAAAGCAAGTGGGTTAAGTGTGGCCGAGTGGTGTCGTAAACAAGGTGTTAAAGATCATCAAATGTATTATTGGATACAGAAATTCGATTATGAAGCACCCGAACAGGAATTATCTGAAACCCAATGGCTGACAGTCAAAGTTGATGAAGAGCCGATCAATGTCACTACTGGCCGAGAACCTGTATTCATTCATTTCGGAGCCATTTCAGTTGAAGTACGTCAAGGAGCTAATATGGCCTTATTATCTGATATTGTCCATGTGTTGCAGAATCAATGTTAACGAATGCTCCAATTGAACGGGTTTACTTAGCCCGCGGAAGTACGGATCTCCGAAAGTCTATAGATGGTTTAGCCGTTATTGTAAAGGAATGCTTTGATCTCGACCCTTTTTCACCAAGCGTCTTTGTTTTCTGTAATCGAAAACGCGATAAGCTCAAAATTCTTCAATGGGAACATAATGGATTTTGGTTGTATTATCGTCGGTTGGAACGCGGAACATTCCGATGGCTATCCGAAAAAGAATCCGGTGCCGTGCGCATTAGTCCACGGCAATTACGCTGGTTGTTAGACGGATTACCACTCGAACAAAAGCAGGCACACCATGAAGTTAAAGCGCGTACTATCCTATAATAAATGAAATATGGGGAAAATGGGAATTCGACTAGGCAAGTCGGATTCCTTCCCTTATAATGAAGGTATGGAAAACACGGCGCAATCATCAAAGGCAATTGAATATTATAAGGAACGTACTGAAAAGCTACAATTGGAAAAGGAAGCGTTGGAGGCTAAATTAAAATGGTATGAGGAGCAATTTCGCCTAAGCCAGCAACAACGATTCGGTTCTTCCAGCGAGAAAACCAATCCAGACCAACTTTCCCTTTTTAATGAAGCTGAGGACACAGCTGACTCAACAATCGAAGAACCA
>BMJD01000025.1 GCA_014642895.1 Lentibacillus populi | reverse complement strand
AGGTCACACCTGTTCCCATGCCGAACACAGTAGTTAAGCTCTCCAGCGCCGATGGTAGTTGGGGCTTTGCCCCTGCAAGAGTAGGACGCCGCCAGGCTAGAGAAAATAGCTGTAATGCAATTAGTGCATTACAGCTATTTTGTTTTGACAAAGGTATTTACAATTGCTCTTTATCTATTTGGAATATAGTAGCACTTCATCATGAAGATTATGCTAATTGATTTTTGCTAACTAAGAGTAAATCACACAGGATTTTCTCAACAAATAAGCCAAATTGCTGACTAGGAATGTTAAGCTAGCGGGAGTAGTATTTAATCATTCTATTTAATATTTGCACTTATTTTTTCTGTAAAAATCCCTTTCATTAGTGTTTCTAAGGATAGCTCTGCAACGAACAGTTTAAAAATTTCATGTTTTGACGTAAACTGTAAATAAGGTATGTGTTTTTTTAGAATCAATTGAAGGTAGTGATCGCCGTGGCCCTTTTTCGTGTATACAAGCCTCAGCCACCCTTGTCAGCTTTTATACATATTTTTTGGTTATACAAAGGCTACCACCCGTCCCATGAAATGGAGCGTGTCCTACCGGATGGCTCTATGGAATTGGTTATTAATCTTGAAGATGACTTGATTAAGGTATACGATCAAGAGAATCATGACCGGTTCAAAAGTTTTCGTGGGAGCCTGATCTCCGGCCCGCATTCAGACTTTGCTGTTATCGACACAGCATGTCAAGCATCAACAATTGGGGTTCATTTTAAGCCTGGTGGTGCATTTCCATTTTTTAAATTGCCAGTTAATGAATTGCGCAATGAGCACGTGTCGTTGGATACACTTTGGGGGGCAAAAGCGACGGATATACGAGAACAATTACTTGAGGCAGAAACGCCGGTTGCCAAATTTAGAATTCTTGAACACTGCTTAGTGGAGATGATAACTAAAGACTCGGTACACCATCCCGCAGTTGTATTCGCACTAAAGAAATTTCAGGCTTTCCCTCATCAGCGGAAAATTGCTGATGTGACTGAACAAATCAGTTTGAGTTCACGGCGATTTATTCAGGTATTCAAGGAAGAAGTCGGATTGACACCTAAACAATTCACCCGTATTCAACGCTTTCAGAATGTGCTTCGGCTCATCAAAGGTGAAAAGCAAGTCGATTGGACAGATATTGCTTTTAACTGCGGTTATTATGACCAGGCACATTTTATCCGCGATTTCCAATCTTTTTCCGGTCTTAGTCCAACAACATACCATTCGCATCAAGGTAAACAACAAAATCATGTTCCGCTTGGTTAATGTTAATAGGGTCATTTTTTTACAATACAACGCCTTCCAACCTGACTTAGAATATATTTGATGCAATAGTTCCAGTAATACTTTTGGAATGAACGCATCTAAATTAACTATATTGGAGGAATGTTTCATGACACCTGACACAAAGGCCATTCCTAAAGGTCATCATGCTGTGACACCATACATGATTACCAAGGGGGCAGTCGATGCCATTACGTTTTACAAAAAGGCGTTCGGAGCCACTGAATTAATGCGTCTAACTGACGACAGTGGAAAGGTTCGGCATGCAGAGATCAAGATTGGAGATTCACCAATCATGATCGTTGACGAGTTTCCGGAATACCCTATTATGCAGAGCCCGCAGTCTCTTGGAGGAGCTACGATGCATATATTTCTTTATGTTGAGGACGTGGATGCAATTTTTGCCCAAGCTATTGATGCAGGCGCAAAGGAACTAGAGCCTGTGGAAGAACATTCTGAAGGTGATCGACGCGGAGGAATAATGGATCCTTTTGGACACATTTGGTGGATTGCGACACATGTAAAGGACGTACCACTTGAGGAACTGTAGCAACCTGATTCTGTTGTTGGTTTCTCCCTTCAAGGCCCAGCGACTTCCGCAATCGGGTGCTTTTCTGTAAAAGAAAGGCACCTATTTACATATTCGGATAGGTTTTGTGGAATAGGACCCATGTTGAAATTGATATTTTTTAATTATATGGCACGATTGTTAAAAAGTAGAACAATTTGGTCATAATTCCACACCTTTTCCGATTACCCACTAATAAAAAGTAATGTGAAACCTGAATAAATATAAAAGCAATTCTCCGTACACCTACGAGGAATTAAAGGTAAAGGATACGTTCGGAACATTTTTTAAGGTTGAAAGCCGCATTCTATTGCGACTTAACATGTAAAAGTGTTATGGAATATAGAAAAACGATGTTTGCCCTATAAAATGATTCAATCAAACACAGCGGCCTTATCGGGATTACGTAAAAATTCAAAAAGCATTTTTAGTTGATGTTCGGTATTTCTGCCGGTGGATAATGTCGGCAGATCGTGTTCCGGAAAAAAATTAATGTCCTTTGTTTCAATTCCAGTTTTAGCATTACCGCCGACTATCTTACACCGTATAAATAACTTATAATAGTGATATGGCTGTGGTGGATGGGCATGGTGATTCATGTCCAGAATCGCGAGTAACCTAGTTGCAGTCACATCAAAACCAGCTTCCTCTTTTATTTCCTTTACAGCATTTTCTGATGCAGATAGACCTATATCACAAAATCCACCGGGTAGTGACCATTTATCATCAATTTTTTCTTTTACCATCAAAATTCGGTCCTCTTTAAATACTACTCCACGCACATCTACTTTAGGTGTCTGATATCCTGTTTCATTGGAGAAAAGGTTCATTACCTTTTGAAAGTTGAGTTCTGTGTATTCTGCCATAATTTCGGCACTTATCTCATGTAATTCCAGATATCGCTCCACATCAAATTTATCTTTTGAAAAGGCTAATCCTGACTGAGAAAGGGCTTGTATCCGCTGTGCCCATTTGAGCCATTTATAACTCAACTTTACCCACCTGCTTCCCAATAGCGTTTTTCGCAAATTCCTTTTTAAAAAGATAAGTATATAAATTTAGGCTCTATTCTGCTCTCGGCAGGGTAAGCCACGTCCGGCCCCAGCGCCCAGCGACTAGTGGACTTCCCTCACCTCCGTACGATAAGTCAACATCGGTTCGCTTTTAGCTCACCGTGTTTCCTTTATCTCCTACGGCTCAGTCCAGTCCATACGTCGCTAAACGGGCGCTTGCGCCTTTGTTCGTTCCATCTATATTGTAATTCGATAATACTGATAAAAATCCTTTACCAATCTTATATTTTTTCTGGAACAATCATATATTTGTAAGCAATGTATGTTTGGAACTGCTGCGTTAACTGTCTATTTTACGAATTTTCCTGTAAAATAAAAGGTCCATCAACAAATTTTAAGGAGGTGCATGCTTATGACAGACTATTTTGACCAGATATTTGGGGACCATTTTCTTTTAATCATGCTGCGTGTTTTTGTTGCCTTGGTATTATCCGGGGTCATTGGCTTTGAACGGGAGCTTAAAAATCACTCAGCGGGCTTTCGCACTCATATATTGGTTGGAATCGGTTCCTGTTTAATGATGTTATTATCATTATATGGATTTGAAGCATACATAGATCGTTACGATAATATCCGTTTTGATCCGACGCGTATCCCTTCCTATGTTATTAGCGGTATTGGTTTTCTTGGAGCTGGAACAATTATTGTTTATGGAGGAACGGTTCGCGGACTAACAACAGCTGCTTCCATTTGGGCAGTAGCAGGTCTTGGGCTGGTTATCGGGATAGGTATGTATGGAACAGCTGTTTTTACAACACTCGTAATTTTGCTTAGTTTAATTTTCCTGAATAACTTTGAAAGGCTATTTCGAAAAGGACGTTCCTCTTCTTTGATTGAAATTGTAGCATTGCCCGATTTGCAAATAAGCAATATTGTATCCATTTTGGAATCGTATCATATAACCATTAAAAAAGTAGAAATTGTCCAAGTCGAAAATAATTTAAGAAGTATTTTTATTAAAGTGAATAAAGATACGGAATTAGATAAAATTTCTTTGTTTGAGGAAATGTCCAGGGTAGAGTTTGTAAAAAACATTAGCGAGAGAAGCTAACGAATAAAGCAAAATTTCATTCAGTGGTGGTTTTCGACGCACAGGACGTGACGGTTTTCGCCTGCCCTTCCTCCTCCACCTTTACGTTTTGGTACTCATGCTAAAGGTGGAGGTATTGCAGACCGTTATACGTGATAAAATTTCCGCGATAGTGTGTTTTGATTCTGCTGACATTGTCTAAAATAAATAAGAACAATGTGTTTGCATCTCTGCCAATTTGTCGTATAATAAAAATAAAGTCAAAGATAGTCAAAGTCAAATGCAATAGACATTGGTTCGCATTGAAGGAGAAGGAGGCTTCGCTTATGAGCAACATCTCGGACGTGATTGAGCAATACTTAAAACAAATACTCAAGCAGGCTCAACAGGATGCAATTGAAATTAAGCGCAGTGAAATAGCCGATCAATTCCAATGTGTTCCATCACAAATAAATTATGTGATTAACACAAGATTTACGATTGAAAAGGGGTATATCGTAGAGAGTAAGCGTGGGGGCGGCGGGTATATTCGGATAATGCGTGTGAAACATCAGGAAAAATCTGAACTGATTGATGAAATAATTCAGCTGATTAATCCAACTGTAACGCAACAGGCTGCTCTTGATGTTTTGGATCGGCTATTAGAGGAAAAGTTAATTACGGAACGAGAAGCAAAAATCATGTTAAGTGCAATTGGAAGAAATACGTTAGCGTTTCAATTACCGCTTCGTGACGAAGTTCGTGCACGTGTGTTAACAGCAATGCTGACAACATTAAAGTACTTAAACAAATAAAACGTCTCGTGCGTTGGGAGGGGAAAAAGATGGAGTGTCAGGAATGTCAAAAACGGCCTGCCACGTTACACTTTACTCAGGTTGTCAACGGAAATAAAATAGAAGTCCATGTGTGTGAAGTTTGTGCCAAGGAAAAAGGATATATGACGTATCCTGAGGAAGGCTATTCATTTCATAATCTGTTAACCGGCTTATTTAATTTTGAACCATCACCAATGAGCAGTCATAGTAATTCTGCATTTACTCAACCAAAAGAATTGCAATGTCCGCAATGCGGAATGTCATTTGCTGAATTTAAACGGGTTGGAAAATTTGGCTGTGCATCATGCTATCATACATTTTCTGAGCGGCTGGATCCAATCCTGCGCCGGGTTCATAGTGGAAATACCAAACATTTTGGAAAAATCCCCAAACGTCAGGGTGGCGATTTACATGCTAAAAAACAGCTGGAAGATTATAAAGTACAGCTAAAGGCATTGATCGACAAAGAGGAGTTTGAAGAAGCGGCGGAAGTTCGGGATAAAATTAAAGATTTGGAAAAAGAAATGCGGGGTGACCAGTCATGACCTTAGAACACTTCGTCAATAATGCAATAAGTCCTTGGATGCATGATGAAGGGCCTGACAATGATATTGTGCTGAGCAGCCGAATTCGATTGGCACGTAATTTTGCAAAGGTTTCTTTTCCGCTTGCAGCAGAACAGGAAGAGCTTGAGGAAATTCTGCAATTTTTTAAGACAGAATATGCTCATCAGACATTTCAAGAGTATCAGGATTTGGAATTCATCTCAATACCAGAGCTGACACCGACAGAAAAGCGTGTTTTAGTTGAAAAACATCTCATTAGTCCGCATCTGGCAAAACATGCACAAACAGCAGCGGCAGTAATTTCAAAAAATGAGCAGGTCTCCGTCATGATCAATGAGGAGGATCATATTCGTATCCAGCTATATTTTCCTGGACTTCAACTGGATAAGGCCTTGGAAAAAGGATTTGAATTTGATGATTGGCTGGAAGAAAAAATTAATTATGCGTTTGATGAAGCAAGAGGCTATTTGACAAGCTGTCCAACAAACGTAGGAACAGGAATGCGAGCTTCGGTCATGATGCACTTGCCGTCATTAACCATTACGAGGCAGATTAACCGGATGATCCCGGCAATTAATCAGCTTGGGCTTGTTGTCCGGGGGATTTACGGTGAGGGTAGTGAAGCGTTAGGTAACATTTTTCAAATTTCCAATCAGATAACACTTGGTAAGTCTGAGCAGGATATTGTCGGAGATTTGCAAGGTGTTGTTAAACAATTGATTGAGCAGGAACGAAATGCAAGAGCCCGATTAATGGAACAATCAGGAAAACGGCTCGAGGATCGGATTTATCGTTCGTATGGTGTTTTGAAATATAGCCGGATTATGGAATCAAAAGAAGCAGCAGGCTGTTTATCAAATGTCCGATTGGGAATTGATTTAGGCTTAATCAAAAATGTTTCCAGAAATATCCTGAACGAGCTAATAATCCTTACACAGCCAGGGTTCCTTCAACAATATGCAAAGAAGAATCTGACTGCTGACGAACGGGATGTATTGCGGGCATCACTTATTCGAGAACGCTTAAAATTGGAAAAATAATAGTGGGAGGAAACTTGCTTATGATGTTTGGACGTTTTACAGAACGAGCGCAAAAGGTTTTGGCGCTATCACAGGAGGAAGCGGTCAGACTTGGCCACAACAATATTGGAACAGAGCATATTTTATTAGGCCTCGTTCGCGAAGGCGATGGAATTGCAGCAAAGGCATTGCAATCATTAGGTCTTGAAGTTGAAAAAATTCAGCAGGAGGTAGAGCAGCTCATCGGGGTAGGGAAACAGGCCATGCAGACGATTCACTATACCCCTCGTGCTAAAAAAGTAGTGGAATTATCACAAGATGAGGCTAGAAAACTAGGGCACTCCTATGTTGGAACAGAACATATATTACTAGGATTAATCCGTGAAGGCGAGGGTGTTGCTGCCCGGGTGTTAAATAACCTTGGTGTCAGTTTGAATAAAGCGCGCCAGCAAGTATTACAGCTGCTTGGCAGTAACGAATCACAAGCTGGGCGGCAGGGAAGAGGTCAATCAGCAAGTGCAAATACACCAACACTGGATTCCTTGGCAAGGGATCTGACAGCGACTGCTAAAGAAGGAAATATTGACCCTGTTATTGGCAGAACGAAAGAAATCGAACGTGTTATTCAAGTATTAAGCCGCCGGACCAAAAATAACCCGGTATTAATCGGGGAGCCCGGTGTCGGAAAAACAGCTGTGGCAGAAGGGCTGGCACAGCAAATAATCAATAATGAGGTTCCGGAAACATTACGCGATAAACGGGTCATGACCCTTGATATGGGGACCGTTGTTGCCGGCACAAAATACCGTGGTGAATTTGAAGATCGTCTAAAAAAGGTGATGGAAGAAATCCGGCAAGCAGGCAATATTATTTTGTTCATCGATGAATTGCATACATTAATTGGGGCAGGTGGGGCTGAAGGTGCAATTGATGCCTCCAATATTTTAAAACCATCACTCTCTCGTGGTGAATTACAATGTATTGGTGCGACGACACTGGATGAATACCGTAAATACATTGAAAAAGACGCAGCGCTTGAGCGCAGGTTTCAGCCGATTCAGGTTGATGAACCGACACTCGAGGAAACCATTCAGATTCTAAAAGGGCTCCGGGATCGTTATGAGGCACATCATCGAGTAACCATTACCGATGAGGCGATCGATGCAGCAGCGAATTTATCCGACCGTTATATAACGGATCGCTTTTTACCCGACAAGGCAATTGATCTAATTGATGAAGCTGGTTCAAAGGTTCGCTTGCGTTCGTATACGGTGCCGCCTAATTTAAAGGAATTAGAGCAAAATCTGGAAGAGATACGCAAGGAAAAAGACGCTGCTGTACAAAGCCAGGAATTTGAAAAAGCTGCATCGTTACGCGATTCGGAACAACGACTAAGGGAAGAGTTGGAGACAACCAAAAATCAGTGGAAAGAAAAACAAGGTCAGGAAAGTTCAGAAGTGACAGTTGAGGATATTGCCAAAGTCGTCTCCACCTGGACTGGGGTACCTGTTTCGAAATTAACGAAGGATGAAAGTGAACGGTTATTGAACATGGAAGCGATTTTGCATAATCGTGTAATTGGTCAGGAAGAGGCGGTTAAAGCAGTGGCAAAAGCAATTCGCAGGGCTCGTGCAGGATTAAAAGATCCAAAACGCCCAATCGGCTCATTTATTTTCCTTGGGCCTACAGGAGTTGGCAAAACCGAACTTGCTCGTGCCTTAGCGGAAGTAATGTTTGCTGATGAAGATGCCATGATTCGGATTGACATGTCGGAGTATATGGAAAAACATGCTACCTCCCGGCTTGTTGGCTCTCCTCCTGGCTATGTCGGCTATGAAGAGGGCGGGCAGCTGACCGAGAAAGTACGCAGGAAGCCATATTCGGTTGTCTTGCTTGATGAAATAGAAAAAGCGCACCCCGAAGTCTTTAATATTTTATTGCAAGTATTAGAGGATGGACGGTTGACCGATTCAAAGGGCCGGGTTGTTGATTTTCGCAATACCGTATTAATTATGACGTCTAACGTTGGTGCAAGTGAACTTAAACGCAATAAATACGTTGGCTTTAACCTCGGTGAAGAAGGCCAGGAATATAAGGACATGAAGTCTAAAGTAATGGAAGAATTGAAAAAGGCATTTCGCCCAGAGTTTTTAAACCGGATTGATGAGACTATTGTATTCCACTCATTAGAGAAAAAACATATGAAAAATATTGTTACTTTAATGGTACAGCAATTGCAGCGCCGGTTAAAGGACCAGGAAATTGACTTTTCTCTTACCGATAAGGCGTTAGAGAAAATAGCAAATGAAGGGTTTGATCCGGAATATGGTGCACGTCCATTACGCCGATCCATTCAAAAAAATGTCGAGGATTTGCTTTCTGAAGAATTACTAAAAGAAACAATTGCGAAAGGCCAAAAAGTAAAAATCGGATTAAACAATAAAGGTGATTTTATCGTTTTAGCTTAGTAAAACAGCCAGCAGGACCCCTCCTTGCTGGCTTATTCTTTAACCTCTGACATCCGGCTTCCGACATCCGACCTCTGTTATGTGGCATAGTTATGAAAAAAAGTTTATAAAATTGATAGATTGCTGTAACTTTGATGTTACGCAATTCGTATATAATATAGGTTAAGCTGAAAGGAATGGATCCCAGTGGCAAAACGCAAGACGAAATTTGTATGCCAGGATTGCGGCTATGAATCGGCAAAATGGATGGGAAAATGCCCAGGCTGCAATCGATGGAACACGTTAGTTGAAGAAGTGGAAGCAACGGGTAACAGAAGTAGTCATGGACTAGCAAGGGATATAAGACAAGCTAGTAAACCGGAAAAGATAACAGCAATTGAGTCACAGAAGGAACCACGTATTACAACCACGATGAAGGAGTTTAACCGGGTGCTTGGCGGCGGAATTGTCCCAGGCTCGCTTGTATTAATTGGCGGTGATCCGGGTATTGGCAAATCTACATTACTGCTGCAAATCTCCTCACAGCTTGCTGAGAAACAACTGCAGGTACTTTATATTTCCGGAGAGGAATCCGGCAGACAAACGAAACTTCGGGCAGATCGTCTAGGAATAACCGCTGATTCATTGTATGTTTTGTCGGAAACAAATTTGTACGACATTGCCAATCACATTGAGAAGATTAACCCGTCGTTTGTTGTAATTGATTCTATCCAGACCATTTTTCGTGAAGAAGTTACGAGTGCACCTGGAAGTGTATCGCAGGTTCGGGAGTGTACAAGTGAGTTAATGAAAATTGCCAAAACAAACGGGGTTCCGATATTTATTGTTGGTCATGTGACCAAAGAAGGAGCGATAGCCGGACCAAGGATGCTTGAGCATATGGTTGACGCGGTTCTTTACTTTGAAGGGGAGAGGCATCATACGTATCGCATATTACGTGGAGTAAAAAACCGCTTCGGCAGTACAAATGAAATGGGAATTTTTGAAATGAAGGAAGCTGGTCTTCGCGAGGTATTAAACCCTTCTGAAATATTTCTGGAGGAACGGTCACATGGTGCTGCTGGCTCTACGGTTGTTGCGTCCATGGAAGGGACAAGACCTGTACTAGTGGAAATTCAGGCGTTAATTTCTCCTTCGAGCTTTGGAAACCCGCGCAGGATGGCCACAGGGGTTGATGCAAATCGTGTCCCTTTATTAATGGCTGTATTAGAAAAGCGTGTTGGATTAATGTTACAGAACCAAGATGCATATATTAAGGTTGCGGGTGGTGTTAAATTGGATGAACCTGCTATCGACTTGGCGATTGCTGTTGCCATTGCTTCCAGTTTCCGTGATCAGCCCACAAAACCGGATGATATTTTTATTGGAGAGGTCGGTTTAACTGGTGAAGTTAGACGTGTTTCCCGCATCGAACAACGTGTACAGGAGGCAGCTAAACTGGGATTTAAACGTGTCATCTGTCCGGAAAATAACTTGGATGGCTGGACGGTACCTAAATCAATTCAAGTTGTTGGCGTCAAAACAGTGCAGGAAGCATTAGAGGAGGGGATGGGGAGGTAGAATTTTCTGAAACTAAAGCAGAATTTAGTAAAATTAAATTGACACTGTCATTTTATTGTGATAAAATTTTATGTTTACCTAATTGACTAGATTTTACAGCTATGCTATTCTTTATTTATTGTTAGTAGCTATAATTCCATTTTTTAGACTAATTTTTTTAAAAGTAGGTAATACTGAGTGGTGGGAGGTGACAGTGGTGCTGAAAAAAATTGTACATTTATTCTTTCTGATTACAGGTGGTACCATTGGGTATTTATATATACCAGATATCATTAAATTATTAGATTTTACGCAAATGGAATGGGTTCTATCACCATACCTGGGGTTAATAACTGGGGCAATTATTTTGTTTCTATTTTCGTTCTTGGTTGCAGATTACATTGTTGACTTTCTAAGGTGGATTGAGGAAGCGCTGGTGAAGATTCCGGTTGATGATTTGTTTTTTGGCAGTCTGGGATTAATAGTTGGTCTGGTAATTGCGTTTTTAATTAATATTCCGTTGACTGATATTAAAATTGATATTGTGTCACAGGTGCTGCCGCTCTTTATAACCATTCTGTTAGGCTACTTTGGGTTTCAGGTTGGTTTTAGGCGCAGGGATGAATTAAAGAATTTATTTAACTATAATCGCAAAGAACGGGACAAAAAACGGGTTGCAGAAGGCGAAGGAACGGAGCAAAGCCAGCCAAAAGCTAAAATATTGGATACAAGTGTGATTATCGATGGACGGATTGCGGATATTTGTCAAACGAGCTTTTTAGAAGGAACGATTGTAATCCCACAGTTTGTTTTAGGTGAACTGCAGCATATTGCGGACTCATCTGATGCCTTGAAACGTAATCGGGGACGCCGTGGTTTAGACGTATTAAATCGTATTCAAAAGGAATTACCGGTAAAAGTTGAAATTTACGAAGGTGATTTTGAAGAAATTCAAGAGGTAGACAGCAAACTGATTAAACTGGCAAAAGTAATCAACGGAATTGTTGTTACGAATGATTTTAATTTAAATAAGGTATGTGATTTGCAAGGTGTTCACGTATTAAATATTAACGATTTGGCAAATGCAGTGAAGCCGGTTGTTCTTCCTGGTGAAGAATTAATGGTGCAAGTGATCAAGGATGGTAAGGAACAGAATCAGGGGATTGCCTATCTGGATGACGGAACAATGATTGTTGTGGAGGAAGGCCGTGATTATATCGGCAAAACGATTGAGGTACTGATCACAAGCGTTTTACAAACTTCCGCAGGCCGAATGATTTTTGCAAAACCAAAATTACTTGAAAAAGCATTATAAAAGAGGTATAACTTATTAAGAATGGAAAAGTGATAACAGTATATGTTATCGCTTTTTGCATTAAAGCGCGTGTTCAAAAAATCGTGTTTATCGTTTGGTGACTTTTTGAACATCCTCTTAAAGCGAAAGTGTTTCATTAAAATAGAATAATCGTAAAACAAGGAAGGGGTCACACTATGACTAATCAAGTTCGTGTTCGTTATGCGCCGAGCCCAACAGGCCATTTACATATTGGGAATGCTAGAACGGCATTATTTAATTATTTATATGCAAAACATTTTGATGGGAAGTTCATTCTTCGTACCGAGGATACAGATCAGAAGCGGAATGTAGCTGGCGGGGAGGAAAGTCAGTTTTATTATTTGAAATGGCTTGGGATCGAATGGGATGAAGGTGCGGATATTGGCGGAGAATACGGACCATACCGGCAAATGGAGCGGCTGGATATATATCAAAAATATATTGATGATTTGCTGGAAAGGGGATTGGCGTATAAATGCTATATGACGGAAGAAGAACTGGAAGCAGAGCGCGAAGAACAACGCGCGAAAGGCCAGGCACCGAAATATTCCGGTGCACATCGTCATTTAACAGCTGAACAGATGGCAGCTTTTGAACAAGCGGGTCGTAAGCCAAGCATTCGTTTTCGTGTTCCGGATAACACAACATATACCTTCCCGGACATGGTTCGCGGTAACATTACCTTTGAATCAAGCGATTTTGGCGATTGGGTTATTGTCAAGAAGAATGGTATCCCGACATACAATTTTGCCGTTGCAATCGATGACCATCTGATGGAAATCACCCATATTTTACGTGGCGAAGAGCATATTTCCAACACACCGAAACAAATGATGATTTATGAAGCATTTGGCTGGGAAGCCCCAAAGTTCGGGCATATGACGCTTATTTTAAATGAAGAGCGGAAAAAACTAAGCAAGCGTGATGAACACATTTTGCAATTTATTGAGCAGTATCGTAATTTAGGTTATTTACCAGAAACATTGTTCAATTTCATTACGTTGCTTGGCTGGTCTCCAGTTGGTGAGGAAGAAATTTTTTCGAAGGATAAGCTGATTGAGATATTTGATCCAGAACGATTGTCGACATCAGCAGCCATTTTTGATCCACAGAAGCTTAAGTGGATGAATAATGAGTATATTAAAGCGTTGGATCTGGAACAGGTTATTGCGTTAACGATGCCATACCTGATTGAGGCTGGCAAGCTGCCTGAAAATATGGATCAGGAAACGCGTATCTGGGCAGAAAAAGTAATTGCGCTATATAAAGAACAGCTTCGGTATGGTGCGGAAATCGTAGAATTGACAGAGCTATTTTTCAAAGAGCATATTGAATACGACGAAGCATCAATGGAAGTTTTACGTGAGGAACAGGTTCCGGAAGTGTTGCAGGTGTTTGCTGATAAGCTGATTCATTTGGATGAATTTAATAAAGACACGATTAAAGCTGAAATCAAGGCTACGCAAAAAGAAACAAAGCATCGCGGGAAAAAGCTGTTTATGCCAATTCGCGTGGCAACAACTGGTCAAATGCATGGCCCGGAGCTGCCAATGGCAATTGAACTGTTAGGAAAAGACGTTGTGTTGGCTCGTCTGGATAAAATTCTTACACAACTTGGAGCTTAATATGTTCACATTCCGCCCAAAATATAATATAGTAATAATACAATATTGAACGTTGATAAGGAGAAGTAAAAAACGTGCTTTTTACCCAGAGAGAATCACCACCGGCTGCGAGTGATTTTAAAAAGTGTTTTTGAAATGCACCTTGGAGTCCGTTATGGAATTAAATGTACATAACGGCGGTACCCTGCCGTTATCAGAAGCTGAAGTTGGGAGAATATATCTTCAAACAGGGTGGAACCGCGCAAGGTGATGCGTCTCTGTGTAATTCATACACAGAGACGCTTTTTTTAATTTGGCAAGGTGTAGGCGGTATTTAACCAGTTGGAAGTAAATTGATATGTCAATCAAGGAGGTGTTTGAATGGGGATATTCAAACGCATGAAAGAGGATATGGATGTCGTTTTTGAACAGGATCCTGCTGCACGGACTTATTTTGAAGTATTTTTAACTTATTCAGGTTTGCATGCAATATGGTCACACCGAATTGCGCATGTTTTTTATAAACGGAGGATGTTTTTTATTGCCCGGGTTATTTCGCAGGTCAGCCGTTTTTTTACGGGGATCGAAATTCACCCGGGAGCCAAAATTGGCCGGCGGTTCTTCATTGACCATGGGATGGGGGTCGTTATTGGAGAGACCTGTGAAATAGGAGATAATGTTACCGTCTTTCAAGGTGTAACGTTAGGTGGAACTGGAAAAGAGAAAGGGAAACGGCATCCGACGGTTAAGGATAATGCATTAATATCAACAGGCGCAAAAGTGTTAGGATCCATTACAATCGGTGAAAGTGCTAAAGTAGGTGGTGGATCTGTTGTGCTGCATGATGTCCCAGACCATTCGACGGTTGTTGGTATTCCGGGAAGGGTTGTTGTGCAAAATGGAGAGAGGGTCCGTCGTGATTTGGACCACCATAAGCTGCCTGACCCTGTCTTGGGACAATGTGAGCATTTGCAGGCGGAGATCGATTCATTGAGAGAAGAAATAGCCAGGTTGAAGGAAGGGAAGCAAAATGCCGATAACTCTTTATAATACGCTGACGCGAAAAAAGGAAGTCTTTAAACCGCTTCAAGCAGGAAAAGTAAGTATGTATGTTTGTGGCCCAACGGTTTATAACTATATTCATATTGGAAATGCAAGACCAGCCATTGTGTTTGACACGGTCAGAAGGTATTTTGAATATCGCGGATTCGATGTTGACTATGTTTTAAATTTCACGGATGTTGATGACAAAATTATTAAAGCAGCAAAAGAAGCTGGTGAAGATGTTCCTGAACTGGCGAATCGTTTTATTGCTGCCTATTTGGAGGATGTTGGTGCACTAGGTGTGAAGCAAGCAACATTAAATCCGCGGGTAACGGAAACAATGGATGATATCATCGATTTTATCGCAACTCTAATAGATAAAGGATACGCCTATAGTGTTGACGGGGATGTGTATTTTAAACCCCGGGCATTTGACGGATACGGGAAATTGTCTCATCAATCGATCGATGAGCTCAGGTCTGGTGCTCGTATTCAGATTGGCGAGAAAAAGACGGATCCACTTGATTTTGCCCTTTGGAAAAAAGCAAAGCCTGGTGAAATCGCCTGGGACGCACCATGGGGAGAAGGGCGCCCGGGCTGGCATATTGAATGCTCAGCAATGGTAAGAAAATACCTTGGGGATACGATCGATATTCATGCGGGTGGGCAAGATCTGGCGTTTCCGCATCACGAAAATGAAATTGCCCAATCAGAGGCGATGACAGGCGAAACATTTGCCAACTATTGGATGCATAATGGGTATATTAATATTAATAACGAAAAAATGTCCAAATCTCTTGGGAATTTTGTTTTAGCAAGGGAATTAATCGAGGCGCATGATCCACAGGTTGTCCGGTTCTTTATGCTTAGTGTCCATTACCGCAATCCGATTAATTTTAGTGAAGAGCTTTTAAAAGGTGCGGAAAATAGTTTGGATCGTATTAGAACTGCCTATCTTAATTTAGGACACCGAAAACAAACAAGTATGAACCTGGAAAAAAATAATGATCAGTGGCTGGCAAAAATCAGTGAGCTAAGAAAAAGCTTTGAAGCGGAAATGGATGATGATTTTAATACAGCAAATGCAATTTCCGTATTATTTGACTTAACGAAAGAGGCAAATCTCTATTTGGAATCGAACCACACGGCAACGAATGTCATCGAAGCATTCCAAACGTCGATTTCCGATTTACTCGGTATCCTTGGGTTGAGAGTTGAGCAAGAAGAGGAACTATTGGACGAAGCTGTCGAGGCCTTAATTCAAGAACGGATTGAAGCAAGAAGGAACCGCGATTTCGAACGAGCAGATGAAATACGCGATACATTGAAGGAAAAGAAGATTATCCTGGAAGATACGCCGCAAGGGACGCGCTGGAAAAGGGGTAGCAATGGAAATTGATGTAAAGCAGCTTAAGAGTTTAGCCCTTGCCTATATGGGGGACGCCGTTTATGAGTTGCATGTCAGGGAGCACCTGATTCGTTCAGGTCAGGTGCGGCCCAATCAGCTGCATCAGCTGGCGGTCACGTTTGTAGCGGCAAAGTCACAGGCTGATGTCATTTTACATTGGCTGGACAATACATTTTTAACGGAAACAGAAAAACAAGTAGTATCCCGGGGGCGAAATGCCAAATCAGCATCAGTCCCGAAAAACACAAGTGTACAAACGTATCGATACAGTACTGCATTTGAGGCGTTAATTGGGTATCATTATTTATTGGGAAACAACGAACGATTAACTGAATTACTTACAAAAGCCGTTTTGTTTGTAGAAGAAAGGGGCACTTAGGATGGATCAGGAAATGATTATTGGGAAAAACCCTGTTATCGAGGCATTAAAGTCTGGCCGATCCGTGAACAAACTATTGATTTCCGAGCAATTAAACCCAAATACACAGGGGAAGTTACGGCAGCTTGCCAAACATGCAGATACCATTGTGCAAAAGGTCCCCAAAACAAAACTGGACAAGCTTGTAAACGGAAACCATCAAGGTGTTATAGCCTACGTTGCTTCCTATCAATATGCGACAATTGACGATTTGTTTACGGTAGCCAGTACGCGGGGGGAAGCCCCTTTTTTCATTATTTTGGACGAGTTGGAGGACCCGCATAACTTAGGGTCGATTTTACGAACGGCGGATGCTGCCGGTGCACATGGTGTCATTATTCCAAAGCGGCGCTCGGTTGGTCTAACTGCTACCGTTGCCAAAACGGCTGCAGGAGCTTTGGAACATATTCCAGTCGCCCGTGTAACCAATATTGCACAGGCAATGGATGGGTTAAAAGCAAAAAATATCTGGGTCGTTGGTACAGAAGCAGAAGGAACAGAGGACTATCGTTCGCTTGACGGTACGTTGCCAATCGCGGTGGTCATCGGCAACGAGGGGAAAGGGATGAGCCGGCTGGTAAAAGATAAATGTGACTGGACTGTCAGCCTGCCAATGAAAGGGTATGTCTCTTCACTAAACGCCTCCGTTGCCTGCAGTTTGCTTCTATACGAGGTATTTCGGAAAAGGCATCCGCTTGGAGAATGACAGATGGATGTAATCGTTGTTGATGGGTATAACATTATTGGTGCATGGGAAGAACTTCAGCGTCTAAAAGAAAGGGATATGGCGCAAGCGAGAGACCGTTTAATCGAACGGATGGCTGAATATAAAGCATTCACAGGAAACCGGGTTATTATTGTGTTTGATGCTTATTTTGTGAAAGGCATCGCCAGCAAGCTAAATGAATATCAGGTAGAGATCATCTATACAAAGGAAAAGGAAACCGCTGACGAATGTATTGAAAAACTTGTTAAAGATTTAAAAAATGTAGACAACCAGGTATATGTTGCAACCTCTGATTATGCGGAGCAGCAAACCATTTTCGGGCGTGGTGCCTTACGTAAATCAGCCAGGGAGTTAGCTATTGAATTAAAAAATATCGAGGTAGAGATTGAAGAGAGTATTGACCAATATGCAAACGACAAACCACAACTAAAAATACCACTCAAAAAGAATGTCCTGGAAACATTTGAAAAATGGCGGCGAGGGGATAAATAATAGGAATTTGCGTATCGGTTACCCGTAGCCTGTCCAGTCCAGCCGCTTCCGACTCCTGAAAATTCCCTGTTGATGTTTGCAAACGGTTGCGGTATACTGGTTCTATATATGGACTGTTCAGAGTCGGGGGGTCATACTTGGTGAGTGTCAAGCAGATAGAGACAGATCATAAAAGCTTGCAAATGCTTGATGATGATGCGATCATCCAATTGATCCAGAACGGTAATAGTCATGCGCTTGATTTTTTGATTAACAAATACCGAAGTTTTGTCCAAGCAAAGGCACGTACGTATTTTTTAATCGGTGCGGATAAAGAGGATATTGTTCAAGAAGGAATGATTGGTCTATACAAAGCAATACGGGATTTTGATGAGGACAAGCTATCATCATTCAAAGTATTTGCTGAGCTTTGCATAACTCGTCAAATTATCACAGCGATTAAAACAGCTACCAGGCAAAAGCATATCCCGCTCAACTCCTATGTTTCTTTGGACAAGCCAATCTATGACGAGGAATCAGATCGTACATTGCTGGATGTCATCGCGGGGTCGAAAGCAATCGACCCACAGGAACTGTTAGTAAACAGGGAACGGTTTGGTGATATGGAAGATAAGCTATCTGAATTATTGAGCGAATTGGAGAAGCAGGTATTGAATTTATATTTGGATGGACAAACGTACCAGGAAATTTCGGTGGAATTGAAACGTCACGTCAAGTCCATAGACAATGCGCTGCAGCGTGTGAAACGGAAACTCGAACAGCTGATTAATTCGAGCGAAGTCAGCTTGTAGAAGGCGTTGACATTGACTGGCAACAGTGCTACATTAAGTTAGTAACAAAAGCATGCTTCCCTGATAGTAATGCTTTAACGTTATGCTTCACTGCTTTTAAATTTTATAAATGCCTAAGGAGAAAGGCGCTGGAGCCGGACGTTGCCTACTCTGACATGAGCAGAAAGAGTCAGGATTCTTATACTTTCTTACCTAACGAAAAAAACCCGCCAATGGGGTGGTGAAATGAATAAAAAGGTAACATTAGCGTGTACAATATGTTCAAGTCGAAATTATACTACTACTAAAAATGTATCCACTCAACCGACACGCTTGGAAGTACGGAAATATTGCAAAACATGCGGAAAACATACACCGCACCGTGAAACGAAATAAGATAGAACGGCAGGGAGTTTGGGGGTACAAGCATGAAAGTTATTAAGTTTTTTAAAAATGTGTCTCGGGAAATGAAAAAGGTTAGCTGGCCAAAAGGTAAAGAGTTAACAAGTTATACGATAACGGTAATAACAACGGTCGTATTTGTTGCAATTTTTTTCACTTTGGTTGATCTTGGGATTACACAGATATTAGAATTGTTTTAACTGAATAATAATGCTATATTTATGCTATAATGAAAAATAAATAAAACTTTTTTTGAAAACCCGGGTTAACGGGTTTTTTAATATTGTTTTAATATAGGTTGCAAAAAATCCAGCCTGGTTTAGGGTAAGGAATCTATCCGAGCTCCTGCCTCTAACCTCTGGCATTTGAAAAGGGAGGGAAGGGCAAGCGGCTTTGTCCTGTTCTAATGGAGAAAAATTGGTATGTTGTTCATACGTATTCAGGGTATGAAAACAAGGTGAAAACAAATTTGGAGAAACGTGTTGAATCAATGGGCATGGAAGACAAGATTTTTCGTGTAATCGTCCCGGAAGATGAAGAAACAGAAATTAAAAATGGGAAGAAAAAAGTTTCCAAGAAGAAATTCTTCCCTGGCTATGTATTAACAGAAATGATTATGACCGATGATTCATGGTATGTGGTAAGGAATACCCCTGGCGTAACTGGTTTTGTGGGCTCGAGCGGCCATGGATCAAAGCCAACCCCTCTACTGGCTGATGAGGTGGACACTGTTTTGAAACGGATGGGTATGGCTGATCCGGTTACCCAGATTGACTTTGCATTAAAAGAAAATGTAACGGTTAAAGAAGGGCCTTTCGCAAATTTCACAGGAACCATTGAACACATTGACGTCGATAAACAAAAAGTGAAAGTGCATGTTAATATGTTTGGCCGGGAAACACCAGTCGAATTAGACTTCTCGCAAATTGAAAAACTATAACAGCGGCTTCGGGACCTAAGCTGGTGCTTTCAATTTCTGGTCGGCTTAACGTATTGGATTCCAGTGTACTCCAACAAAAAATATGAGACGAGACCTTGCATTATTTGTTGATTCATGCTAAAATTCTTTTGTTATTTATGTCCTCAGTTACTAGAGGAAAATGGCTAATTATGAGTGGGAGGGGCAACCCCTATTACCACATCACGGACTTTAAGGAGGTGTGTCTCGTGGCTAAAAAAGTAATCAAGTTAGTAAAATTGCAAATCCCGGCTGGAAAGGCAACCCCAGCACCGCCAGTAGGACCGGCATTAGGTCAAGCGCAAATTAACATTATGGGATTTTGTAAAGAATTTAATGCGCGTACGCAAGATCAAGCTGGTATGATTATTCCGGTTGAAATCTCGGTTTTTGAAGACCGTTCATTTACATTTATTACAAAAACTCCACCTGCAGCCGTTCTGTTGAAAAAAGCAGCTGGTATTGATACTGCATCAGGTGAGCCGAACCGTAATAAAGTTGCAACAGTAAAACGCGACAAAGTAAAAGAAATTGCGGAAACAAAAATGCCTGATTTAAATGCCGCTGATGTAGAAGCAGCGATGCGCATGGTTGAAGGAACAGCGAAAAGCATGGGTATTGCAATAGAGGACTAATCTTAAAGGCAGAAGTGGCCGTTTAGCAGCCGCTTTAGCCAGACTAATCTGAAAAGCGGAAGCGGCTGTTTAGCGACGTATGGACTGGACTGAGCCGTAGGAGATAAAGGAAACACGGTGAGCTGGAAGCGAGCCGATGTTGACTTATCGTACGGAGGTGAGGGAAGTCCACTAGTCGCTGGCCGCTGGAGCTAGACTAATGCTCATCCGTTTTTACGGTACAGGTTGCGATAATGGGCTTCCACCCTTCGCAGCCTTTTTCGTGAATGGGTGCTTGCGTTAGAATAAAAGTGAGGCAGAGTCAGATTGGTATTTTATGAGCAATCTGACCTCTAACCTCTGGCATCTGGAAAGACACATTCAGCTGTTTTTCCAAGTGGGAGGTCTAACCGCTATAAACCACAAACCATAGGAGGAAATAAAATGGCTAAAAAAGGTAAAAGATATCAAGAAGCAGCAAAGCTTGTTGATCGCTCAAAAGCGTATGAAGTTGATGAAGCTATTGCATTAGTAAAACAAACCGCTAAAGCGAAATTTGATGAAACAGTTGAAGCTGCATTTCGTTTGGGCGTGGATCCGAAAAAAGCGGACCAGCAAATCCGCGGTGCTATGGTGTTACCACATGGTACGGGTAAAACACAACGCGTTCTGGTTTTTGCTAAAGGCGACAAAGTTAAAGAGGCAGAAGCGGCCGGAGCAGATTATGTAGGTGACCAGGACTTGATTAATAAAATTAACCAAGGCTGGTTTGAATTTGATGTCATCGTGGCAACACCAGACATGATGGCTGAAGTTGGTAAACTCGGTCGAGTACTAGGACCTAAAGGGTTGATGCCAAATCCTAAAACGGGAACAGTTACATTTGAAGTGGAAAAAGCTGTTAACGAAATTAAGGCCGGGAAAGTGGAATATCGTGTCGATAAATCTGCTAACATTCATGTCCCTATTGGAAAAATTTCATTTGATAATGAAAAACTGGCTGAAAACTTTGTAGCAGTAATTGAACAGCTTGTAAAAGTAAAGCCTCAAGCAGCAAAAGGCGTTTATATGCGCAATGTATCGGTAACTTCAACAATGGGTCCTGGAATTAAAGTAGATGTTTCTAATTATCGTTAATTATAAAATGATAATTATTGACTTTTAAATTGTGATCAGCTATACTGAATACCGTTATAAAATTGAATACGTTGTACCGTAGACAGCAGGTGCGAGACATTCGCTTAATTTCCCGCCGAGGTCTTTAAGAACAAATACGATCATAATTGATAAAGATTTGTTATACAAAGCCTTCATGTCTGCATGAAGGCTTTTCTATGTCCGGTATGATGAATAATAACAGGAGGTGGAACAATGGCAAATAGCAATATTGTTGCGCAAAAACAACAGGTTGTACAAGATATCGCTGACAAATTTAATGCAAGTCAATCTACACTATTAGTGGATTACCGTGGTCTCGATGTTGCTGAAGTTACGGAATTGCGTAAACAGCTTCGTGAAGCAAATGTTGAATTCAAAGTTTATAAGAACTCCATGGCTCGACGTGCTGTCGATTCAGTTGAACTAGGGGAATTAGGTGAAAAATTGGTTGGCCCAACAGCAATTGCGTTCAGTAATGAGGATGTTATAGCACCGGCTAAAATTCTGAACAAATTCGCCAAAGATCATGATGCATTAGAAATTAAAGGCGGCGTAATTGAAGGGAAAATCGCAACACTTGACCAAATTAAAGAGCTTGCTGATCTGCCAAATTACGAAGGTATGGTTTCGATGCTGCTTAGTGTGCTTCAAGCACCTATACGTAATCTTGCGTATGCTGCGAAACAGGTTGCAGAACAAAAAGAAGAACAAGGCGCGTAATTTTGTGTCTATCGATAGGAAAATACAAATCAATTAAAATGAAATCAGGAGGAAATAAATTATGACTAAAGAGCAAATTATTGATGCTATTAAAGAAATGTCAGTTTTAGATTTAAACGATCTTGTTAAAGCGATCGAAGAAGAATTTGGCGTTACAGCTGCAGCACCAGTTGCAGTAGCAGGTGGAGCAGGTGGCGGAGAAGCTGCTGAAGAACAAACTGAATTTGATGTAGTACTTGAAGGTGCTGGAGCAGCAAAAATTAAAGTTGTTAAAGCAGTTCGTGAAATTACCGGGCTTGGTCTTAAAGATGCAAAAGACTTGGTTGATAACGCTCCAAAAGCTATTAAAGAAGGCGTATCAAAAGAGGAAGCCGAAGAAGTTAAAGGTAAACTTGAAGAAGCTGGAGCAACTGTTGAAGTCAAGTAATACTGGAAAAGGATGTTCAAAAAATCTCCAAATGATAGCGGCGACTTTTGAACACGTACTGAAAGAAAGCTCGTCGAATTAGCGACGGGCTTTCCATATATCTTCTCTGATCTATACATTATAACAAAGTAGGTGCCCGGATGGCTGAGCATTACTTTACACAAAAACCTCAATCTAAAAGTTCACCCGAGACATGGAGTTATCAACTAAAAGGAAGATTATATACATTCACGAGCGATCATGGTGTATTTTCAAGAAATGAAGTCGACTTTGGTTCGCGTTTACTGATCGAGGAATTCATTGAACCGGCTGTTAGTGGCGATTTTCTGGACCTTGGTTGTGGATATGGCCCGATCGGAATTGTCTTGGCAGATCATTTTAAACGAAATGTTAAGCTAGCTGACGTCAATGAACGGGCACTGAAGCTGGCGCAACAAAATGCAGCAATGAATCACGTTGAGAATGTCTCGTTTATAGCAAGTGACCGGTTTGCCAATTTGACAACGTACAAGTTTGCAGCAATCATAACCAATCCACCAATCAGGGCTGGTAAGAAAATAGTTCATGCTATGTTTGAAGAAAGTAAACGTCAACTAGTAGATCATGGTGAATTATGGGTTGTCATTCAAAAGAAACAAGGTGCACCATCAGCTAAAGCGAAATTGCAAACGTTATTTGGCAATGTCGAGGTAGTAGCTCGATCCAAAGGGTATTTTATTTTGCGAGCTGAGAAGTTATAAAATCAAAGCGGAACAGGACTGGTTGGCAAGGTATGCCACGTCCAGCTCCAGTACCCAGCGACTAGTGGACTTCCTTCACCTCCGTACGATAAGTCAACATCGACTCCCTCTGGTCGTCGTGTTTCCTTTATCTCCTACGGTTCAGTCCAGTCCATACGTCGCTAAACGGGCACTTCCGCTTTTGGGTTGACCTTATAATTCCCTTATGTTATTATAATAAAATGCTAACATGGGACTTCCTTTGTCAAGGGAAATTTTCATGAAAAATGAAACGTATATTTCATCGGTAATCGGAGACAATGGTAAAATGTTTGGAAAATCTGCTCCATAACAGACTTTCTGTTAAATGAACATCCTGTATAAGGTTTTTTTATGAAAAGCCTTTTTTCTATTTTATAACTATAAATAATTGCTTTCCCGCCGATGAAAGAGATACAATATCATTCCATCTATACGAAGGAAGGTGTGTGTTTATTCTTTATGATTACCCTTGTGCGGTTTGTCCGGCATGTTTAGTAGTTGGATAATTTGGCAGGATTTATTCACAATTTATGATCCGAAAAACGGGACTGAAGAATAGTATTTGTTTCAGTTTGTGTTTTTCTAATATAAATAGTTATTTTTCAGGAACACTCATGAAAAATGCTTGATTTGAGAGGTGAAGCAGTTGACAGGTCAACTAGTTCAATATGGACGGCACCGCCAACGCAGGAGCTATGCGCGCATCAGTGAAGTATTGGAATTACCAAATCTGATTGAAATCCAAACCGCTTCTTATCAATGGTTTTTAGAAGAGGGGTTGCGTGAAATGTTTCAGGACATTTCACCGATTGAAGATTTCACAGGAAACCTATCATTGGAATTTGTTGACTACAGTTTAGGTGAGCCTAAATACCCTGTTGATGAATCGAAAGAAAGAGATGTGACGTATAATGCTCCGCTTCGTGTGAAGGTTCGTTTAATTAATAATGAAACCGGTGAAGTAAAAGAGCAGGAAGTATTTATGGGAGACTTTCCGTTGATGACGGACACAGGTACATTTATTATCAACGGGGCAGAGCGTGTTATTGTATCACAGCTTGTTCGTTCTCCTAGTGTCTATTATAACGAAAAAATTGATAAGAACGGAAAAAGAGGCATCACAGCAACAGTGATTCCGAACCGTGGCGCATGGCTTGAATTTGAAACAGATGCCAAAGATGTCGCTTATGTCCGAATTGACCGAACACGCAAATTGCCAATTACCGTGTTATTACGTGCGCTTGGATTTGGTACAGATCAGGAAATCGTGGATCTGATAGGTGAAAACGAATATCTTAAAAACACCTTGGATAAAGACAATACGGAAACAACGGAAAAAGCGTTACTGGAAATCTACGAGCGGTTGCGTCCAGGTGAACCACCTACCGTTGATAATGCGAAAAGTCTATTGGTCTCCCGTTTCTTTGACCCTAAGCGTTACGACTTGGCAAATGTTGGCCGGTATAAGATGAACAAAAAGCTGCACATCAAAAATCGTCTATTTAACCAAGTACTTGCCGAGACAGTTGTTGATCAAGAAACTGGTGAAGTTTTGGCACAAAAAGGTGATAGATTAGAACGCAAATTACTAAACAAGCTAATTCCCCATCTGGAAAAAGAAGAGGGAATGCTTGGTGAACAGACGCTGGAGCCGCATGATGGTGTGCTGGAGGATCCAATCCGTGTTCAATCAGTAAAAATTGTGGATCCGACAGACCCGAGTGGTGAACGGGAATTACATGTTATTGGGAATGCAGGAATTGAAAAAGCGGTAAAAAATATCATGCCAGCTGATATTTTATCAGCTATCAGCTATTTCTTTAATTTATTGCATCAGGTAGGCGATACAGACGATATTGATCACTTGGGCAACCGCAGATTACGTTCTGTTGGTGAATTGCTGCAAAACCAATTCCGCATTGGTTTGTCACGGATGGAACGTGTTGTCCGGGAGCGGATGTCCATTCAGGACACATCAAGTATTACACCACAGCAATTAATTAATATACGCCCGGTTATTGCATCGATCAAGGAGTTTTTTGGCAGCTCGCAGCTATCACAATTTATGGATCAAACCAATCCGTTAGCTGAGCTGACACATAAGCGTCGTTTGTCAGCACTTGGTCCTGGTGGTTTAACCCGTGAACGTGCAGGCATGGAAGTGCGTGACGTGCATTATTCCCACTACGGCCGTATGTGCCCGATTGAAACGCCAGAAGGACCGAATATCGGGTTAATTAACTCGTTGTCAAGTTATGCAAGAGTAAATACATTTGGATTTATTGAGACACCATATCGCCGTGTTGATCCTGATACAGGGAGAGTAACGTCGCAAATTGATTATTTGACTGCAGATGAAGAGGATAACTATGTTGTTGCACAGGCAAACGCCCAGTTAACCGATAACGGAAGCTTTGCGGATGAGGAAGTTATTGCTCGTTTCCGCGGGGAAAACACTGCCGTACCAAGGGACCGTATCGATTATATGGACGTATCGCCAAAACAAGTAGTCTCAGCCGCAACAGCGTGCATTCCGTTTTTGGAAAATGATGATTCAAACCGTGCGCTAATGGGTGCTAACATGCAGCGACAAGCAGTACCATTGATGAATCCGGAAGCACCGATTGTCGGAACTGGAATGGAATATGTTTCAGGGAAGGACTCTGGCGCTGCGATCATCTGCCGCCATTCCGGAATTGTCGAACATGTGGAGGCGAAAGAGGTACATGTCCGCCGCGTATCAGACGTAGACGGGAAGGAAGTTAAAGGTGATTTAGACCGGTATAAACTACAGAAGTACATCCGTTCCAACCAGGGAACATGCTATAACCAGCGTCCGATTGTTCGTGCCGGAGACCGCGTGACAAAAGGCGAGATCCTGGCAGACGGTCCGTCAATGGAAGACGGGGAACTGGCTCTTGGTCGTAATCCGTTGGTTGCCTTTATGACGTGGGAAGGCTACAACTATGAAGATGCGATCATTATGAGTGAACGCCTTGTTAAAGATGATGTATATACATCCATCCATATTGAAGAATATGAATCGGAGGCTCGTGATACGAAGCTGGGACCGGAGGAGATCACCCGGGATATCCCCAATGTTGGGGAAGAAGCATTAAAGAACCTTAACGAACAAGGCATTATCCGAATCGGTGCAGAAGTCACTGACGGTGATATTTTGGTTGGGAAAGTAACACCAAAGGGCGTGACTGAATTATCCGCTGAGGAACGTTTGCTTCACGCAATTTTCGGAGAAAAAGCTCGAGAAGTCCGTGACACATCATTAAGAGTACCACATGGAGCCGGCGGAATTGTGCTGGATGTGAAGATTTTCAACCGTGAAGACGGTGATGAATTACCACCGGGCGTTAATCAGCTTGTTCGTGCCTATATTGTCCAAAAACGTAAAATTCACGAAGGCGACAAAATGGCTGGACGTCACGGTAATAAAGGGGTTATTTCCAAAATATTACCAGAAGAAGATATGCCATTTTTACCTGACGGAACTCCGGTTGACATCATGCTTAACCCATTAGGTGTCCCATCGCGAATGAATATTGGACAGGTGTTTGAATTGCATCTGGGTATTGCTGCCAGAAGATTAGGGATTCATGTAGCAACACCGGTATTTGATGGCGCGACAGAAGAGGATGTCTGGGAAACACTGGAAGAAGCAGGGATGCCCAAGGATGCCAAAACAGTTTTGTATGACGGAAGAACAGGCGAACCGTTTGATAATCGGGTTTCCGTCGGAGTCATGTATATGATTAAACTGGCACATATGGTTGACGACAAACTGCATGCCCGTTCAACAGGTCCATACTCGCTTGTTACGCAGCAGCCGCTTGGTGGAAAGGCGCAATTCGGTGGACAGCGTTTCGGTGAGATGGAGGTCTGGGCACTTGAAGCGTATGGTGCCGCATATACCCTTCAGGAAATTTTAACGGTTAAATCTGATGATGTTGTCGGGCGTGTGAAAACATACGAAGCGATTGTCAAAGGTGACAATGTGCCTGAGCCCGGTGTGCCTGAGTCATTCAAAGTACTAATTAAAGAACTTCAAAGTCTCGGGTTGGATGTCAAGATTCTCTCCAGTGACGAAAAGGAAATTGAAATGCGTGAAATTGAGGAAGAAGACACACAAGCAGCAAGCAAGCTTAACCTGGAAGTCGAACAAAATTAAGAACGGAGTGTTGGCTCCTAACTCGAGCCGGCATCTCCTGTTTTACTATAGAATGTGTTCAAAAGGAGAAAAAATGGCCGGGACTGGCAACTGTCGTAATGTCAACAGCCATAGCCAACAGTAGCTCGTCCTGTCACGTTAAAGTTCGAGGCGGTGGGGTTTCGATTGTGGTGAAACAAGCCGACGAGCTTCCATAGGATGTGGTGACTTCAGCTCAGCGCTGACACAGGACATGTCGGTACTTAGTCGAAGATCCCCTATCCTGGTGTGTCATTTTTACCGGACTTTTTGAACATCCTCTATAAATGGCAAATTCGGACACGAAAAGGGAGGTAGACCCCTTGCTAGATGTAAATAACTTTGAGTATATGAAAATCGGTTTAGCTTCATCGGAGAAAATACGTTCTTGGTCATACGGTGAGGTCAAAAAGCCGGAGACAATTAACTACCGTACATTAAAGCCAGAAAAGGATGGGCTTTTTTGTGAGCGGATCTTCGGGCCAACAAAAGACTGGGAATGTCATTGTGGAAAATATAAGCGAGTACGCTATAAAGGTGTGGTCTGTGACCGTTGTGGTGTTGAAGTTACAAAAGCCAAGGTACGTCGTGAACGGATGGGGCACATAGAACTTGCTGCGCCGGTATCACATATTTGGTATTTCAAAGGAATTCCAAGCAGAATGGGACTTGTGCTGGATATGTCACCTCGTGCGCTGGAAGAAGTTATCTATTTTGCTGCGTATATTGTAACCGAACCAGGCAGTACACCGTTGGAAAAGAAACAACTATTGTCGGAGAAAGAATACCGTACTTATTACGATAAATATGGCAAATCTTTCAAGGCGCAAATGGGTGCTGAAGCAATTCGCAAGCTTCTTGAAGATATCGATCTTGAGAAGGAAGCAGATATGTTAAAAGAAGAGCTTAAAACTGCACACGGACAGCGACGGACGCGTGCAATCAAGCGTTTAGAAGTGATTGAGGCATTCCGTAATTCAGGTAATGAACCTTCATGGATGGTAATGGATGTATTACCTGTAATACCACCGGAAATCAGACCAATGGTTCAACTTGACGGAGGTCGTTTCGCCACCTCTGATCTAAATGATTTGTATCGTCGTGTCATTAATCGTAACAACCGGCTGAAACGGTTATTGGATCTGGGTGCTCCAAGCATTATTGTACAGAATGAAAAAAGAATGCTTCAGGAGGCAGTTGATGCATTAATCGATAACGGGCGCCGTGGTCGTCCGGTTACAGGCCCAGGTAACAGACCATTAAAATCGCTATCCCATATGTTAAAAGGAAAACAAGGACGTTTCCGTCAAAACCTGTTAGGAAAAAGGGTTGATTATTCCGGCCGTTCCGTTATCGTTGTTGGTCCGCATCTAAAAATGTATCAATGTGGTCTCCCTAAGGAGATGGCAGTGGAATTATTTAAGCCTTTCATCATGAAAGAGCTTGTTGAAAAAGGATTAGCACATAACATTAAATCAGCGAAGCGAAAAATTGAACGTGTCCATCCAGAAGTGTGGGATGTACTGGAAGATGTGATTAAAGAACATCCAGTATTGCTTAACCGTGCACCAACACTGCACCGTCTGGGTATTCAAGCATTTGAACCGACATTGGTCGAAGGGCGGGCTATTCGTTTACATCCGCTTGTATGTACAGCATACAATGCCGACTTTGACGGTGACCAGATGGCGGTACACGTACCATTATCTGCTGAAGCACAAGCAGAGGCACGTATTTTAATGCTCGCTGCACAGAATATTTTAAATCCAAAAGATGGGAAACCAGTCGTTACACCATCACAGGATATGGTTTTAGGTAACTATTATCTAACGCTTGAACGCGAAAATGCGATTGGTGAGGGTACTGTATTCCGAGACATTAATGAAGCACTGCTATCCTACCAAAATGGTTTTGTGCATTTGCATACGAGGATTGCTGTGCATGCATCAAGTGTAAACAATAAAACCTTTACAGAAAAACAACAAAATCAGTTGCTCCTAACAACAGTAGGCAAATTGATTTTTAATGAAATTTTATCCGATTCGTTTCCGTATATAAACGAACCAACCAAAACGAATTTGGAAATTCGTACTCCGGAGAAATATTTCGTGGAAAGCGGAACGGATATCAAGGAAGAGATTAAAAAACGTGATCTTATCAAACCATTTAAAAAAGGATTCCTTGGTGATATTATTGCGGAAGTATTTAAGAAATTTAAAATCAGTGAAACATCGAAAATGCTTGACCGCATGAAGGATCTTGGTTTCAGTTACTCCACAAAGGCAGGAATGACCGTTGGTGTATCGGATATTGTGGTGTTAAAAGAAAAAGAAGAAATTCTTGAAGAAGCACAGAATAAGGTAGATAACGTGTTAAAACAGTTCCGCAGAGGGTTAATTACGGAAGAGGAGCGGTATGATCGTGTTATCGCCATTTGGTCACAAGCGAAGGATAACATTCAGGATAGATTAATGGAGTCATTGGATAATCGAAACCCTATCTTCATGATGAGTGATTCCGGGGCTCGGGGTAATGCTTCCAACTTCACACAGCTTGCAGGTATGCGCGGTCTGATGGCTAACCCGGCCGGCCGTATTATCGAATTGCCGATCAAATCAAGCTTCCGTGAAGGACTAACGGTGCTGGAATACTTTATTTCGACGCACGGAGCAAGAAAAGGCTTGGCTGATACAGCATTGAAAACAGCCGACTCCGGATACCTGACACGCCGTCTTGTCGATGTAGCGCAAGATGTCATTGTCCGTGAAAATGACTGTGGAACCGATCGTGGCTTAACGGTAACAGCATTAATGGATGGTACCGAAATGATCGAGCCACTTATTGACCGCCTAATTGGCCGAACCGCATTCGAAACAGTTCGCCATCCGGAAACAAATGAGGTCATTGTTGAGTATGATACAGTGATGTCAGAGGATCAGGCCAAACAAATTGTGGAAGCGGGTATCGAGCAAGTAACGATACGAACAGCATTTACATGTAATACAAAGCATGGTGTATGTAAAAAATGCTACGGTCGTAACCTGGCAACCGGGGCTGAAGTTGAGGTTGGGGAAGCGGTAGGAATTATCGCTGCACAATCCATTGGTGAGCCTGGTACCCAGCTAACGATGCGTACATTCCATACTGGTGGGGTTGCCGGAGACGATATCACCCAAGGTCTTCCGCGTATCCAGGAACTTTTTGAAGCCCGTAATCCAAAAGGGCAGGCAGTCATTACAGAAATTTTTGGAACGGTTAAAGAAATTAAAGAAGTGAAAGACAAACAGGAAATTGTTATTCAAGGTGAAGTAGAAGAAAAGTCTTATGCAGTACCGTACAATGCGCGACTTAAAGTGTCTCTCGATGATGAAGTTATTGCCGGACAGGAGCTGACAGAAGGTTCTGTTGATCCGAAAGAGCTTCTTCGTGTTCAAGGAGTTGAAGGTGTACAGGATTATCTATTACGTGAAGTTCAACGCGTATACCGCATGCAAGGGGTAGAAATTGGTGATAAGCATGTAGAGGTAATGGTACGGCAAATGCTTCGTAAAATTCGTATTATGGATAATGGAGATACCGACGTATTGCCTGGTTCATTACTTGAATTCCATCAGTTTAAAGATGCGAACTATCAGGTCTTAAAAGAGGGCAAGCAACCTGCTGTAGGCAAACCTGTTTTACTCGGAATTACGAAAGCTTCATTAGAAACTGACTCGTTCCTATCTGCCGCGTCCTTCCAGGAAACAACTCGTGTCCTGACAGATGCTGCAATAAAAGGAAAACGTGATGAACTTCTGGGACTGAAGGAGAACGTCATTATTGGCAAACTTGTTCCAGCTGGGACAGGAATTGACCGGTACCGCAAAATTGAAGCGGCTCTGGATGAACCACAAGAGGAAGTACAAGAAGAGGAAGCAGTACAGTAAATATTAATGGATGAAGAACAAGTGATGGAGTAATCGGAAGCACAAAAGTTTGTTAATGTTGTTGACATTAAAAAAAGACAATGATAATATATTCAAGGTGCTTCCGATTATACTTGTTTGCTTTGGAGGATATATGGATGTCTTATGAAAAAGTAACTCAGGTTCGATCACGCTTAATAATCGGTGTAAAGCAGACGCTTAAAGCCATGAGAAATGGCACCATAAGTGAAGTGCTTATTGCAAATGATGCAGATCAGCACATGACACAAAATGTGGTGAATGTTGCTGAGGAACTTGGTATTCCCGTCGAGCGTGTAGATTCGATGAAAAAACTTGGGACAGCTTGCGGAATAGATGTCGGTGCATCGACCGTAGCAATTAAACGAGATTAGTTTTGGTGAGGGGCCCCTCACGAAAGCTTTGTTTTTTGCTAAAAAATGAACCACCTGGATATGTGGTATTACGGAATACACGAACATTGGTGGTTTTCATGATCTATTTTTACTCAGATCGTACTTGGAAAGGAGGAAAAAATATGCCAACAATTAATCAGCTTGTACGCAAAGGCCGTGTGAGCAAGACAAAACAATCTGACTCACCAGCACTTAACAAAGGATATAATAGCTTTAAAAAATCTTTGACAGATCAATCATCTCCACAAAAACGTGGTGTATGCACTCGTGTTGGTACATTAACACCAAAGAAACCGAACTCGGCGCTTCGTAAATATGCACGTGTTCGTTTATCAAACAACATTGAAGTAACTGCATACATTCCAGGAATTGGGCACAACCTGCAAGAGCATAGTGTTGTACTAATTCGTGGTGGTCGTGTAAAAGACTTGCCAGGTGTTCGTTACCATATTGTTCGTGGTGCACTTGATACTGCAGGTGTTGAAGGACGTGCACAAGGACGTTCTAAATACGGCACGAAAAAACCGAAAAAATAAACAGCATGATAGAGAGATGCAGATTCAGGAAAGGAGGGGGACATATGCCACGTAAAGGACCAGTACCTAAACGCGATGTCTTGCCGGATCCACTATACAAATCAAAATTAGTAACTCGTTTAATCAATCAAATTATGGTTGACGGAAAACGGGGGAAAGCACAAAAGATTCTTTATAATGCATTTGAACTTGTTGGTGAACGAAGCGGGCAAAATGCAATGGAAGTATTTGAACAAGCGATGAAAAACGTTATGCCGGTACTTGAAGTACGTGCACGCCGTGTTGGTGGCTCAAACTACCAGGTACCAATGGAAGTACGTCCGGAACGCCGTCAAGCATTGGGGCTGCGTTATATCGTTAACTACTCACGCCTGCGCGGAGAGAAAACAATGGAAGAACGTCTTGCAAATGAAATTTTGGATGCATCAAACAATACTGGTGCATCTGTTAAAAAACGTGAAGAAATGCATAAGATGGCAGAAGCAAACAGAGCATTTGCTCACTATCGCTGGTAAAACCTTACTAAAAGTTTTAGACAGGAAGGAGAAGAATACATGGCAAGAGAGTTCTCCTTGGAAAAGACACGCAATATTGGTATTATGGCTCATATCGATGCAGGAAAAACCACAACGACAGAGCGTATTCTTTTCTACACAGGACGTATTCATAAAATTGGTGAAACACATGAAGGTGCTTCCCAAATGGACTGGATGGAACAGGAGCAGGAACGCGGAATTACCATTACTTCCGCGGCAACAACTGCCCAATGGAAAAACCATCGTATCAACATTATCGATACACCGGGGCACGTAGACTTTACAGTTGAAGTTGAGCGTTCATTGCGTGTACTTGATGGTGCAGTAACAGTTCTTGATGCACAATCAGGTGTTGAGCCACAAACAGAAACAGTGTGGCGCCAAGCTACAACATACGGTGTACCACGTATTGTGTTTATTAATAAAATGGATAAAATCGGTGCAGATTTCTTGTACTCTACAGGCACACTAAAGGACAGATTGGGTGCAAATGCCCATCCGGTTCAGCTGCCAATTGGTGCAGAGGACGATTTTGAAGGGATTATCGACCTTATTGCAATGGAAGCCTATTATTATGAAGATGATTTAGGTACACGTGCTGAGTCGCGTGAGATTCCTGCGGAGTATAAGGATAAGGCGGAAGAGCTTCGCGATTCATTAGTTGAGGCTGTATCAGAAATTGATGAAGACTTAATGATGAAATATCTTGAAGGCGAAGAAATCTCTAATGATGAATTAAAAACCGCAATTCGTAAAGCAACATTAGCTGTTGAATTTTACCCGGTATTCTGTGGTTCAGCATTTAAGAATAAAGGTGTTCAATTAATGCTTGATGGTGTGCTTGATTACCTGCCAGCACCAACAGATGTACCGCCGATTGAAGGGATCCTTCCAGATTCAGAGGAAAAAGTAACTCGTCCATCAGACGATAATGCGCCATTCTCAGCATTGGCATTTAAAGTCATGACAGATCCATACGTTGGTAAGTTAACATTCTTCCGCGTATACTCGGGTACATTGGATTCGGGCTCATATGTGAAAAACTCTGTAAAAGACAAACGTGAACGCGTGGGACGTATTCTACAAATGCACGCCAATTCACGTCAAGAGATCTCAACGGTCTATTCCGGTGAAATTGCTGCAGCAGTTGGTTTGAAAGATACTGGAACAGGGGATACGCTTTGTGACGAAAAAGATTTGGTAATCCTAGAATCAATGGAATTCCCGGAACCGGTTATCTCCGTCGCCATCGAACCTAAAACAAAGGCTGACCAGGATAAAATGGGAATTGCACTTGGAAAACTAGCTGAGGAAGATCCAACATTTAAAACGGAAACAAACGCTGAAACCGGTCAAACAATTATTTCCGGTATGGGTGAACTTCACCTTGATATCATCGTTGACCGTTTGAAACGGGAATTCAAGGTTGAAGCAAATGTTGGTGCTCCGCAAGTTGCGTACCGTGAAACTTTCCGTGCTGGCGCTGATGTTGAAGGTAAGTTCATCCGGCAATCAGGTGGTCGTGGACAATACGGACATGTTTGGATCAAATTTGAGCCAAACGAAGAGGGAGCAGGCTTTGAATTTGAGAATAAAATTGTTGGTGGGGTCGTTCCGCGAGAATACATTCCAGCCGTTGAGGCGGGAGTTAAAGAAGCGATGGAGAACGGTGTGCTGGCTGGCTATCCGTTAATTGATGTAAAAGCATCATTGTTTGACGGAAGCTATCATGATGTTGACTCTAACGAAATGGCATTTAAAATTGCTGCCTCAATGGCACTGAAAGCAGCAAAAAACAAATGTCAGCCAGTTCTTCTTGAGCCGATTGAGAAGGTTGAAATTACGATTCCTGAAGAATACATGGGTGACATCATGGGTGACGTCACATCCCGCCGTGGACGCGTGGAAGGTATGGAAGCGCGTGGACCTGTCCAAATGATTAAAGCATTTGTACCACTTTCCGAAATGTTTGGTTATGCAACAGCATTACGTTCAAACACACAAGGCCGTGGACAATACACCATGCATTTTGATCATTATGAAGAGGTACCAAAAAGCATCTCGGAAGAAATTATCAAAAAAAATGCTGGTGAATAATTGATTTTTTGATAAATCTAAAGTATAACTTTAGTGAAGGCTAGGAAATAACGATACAATGTTATTTCCCGGCTGTAAAAATACTTAAAAACGTTCACTTAATTAAAGGAGGAAATATAAATGGCTAAAGAAAAATTCGATCGCTCGAAAAGTCATGTAAACATTGGAACAATCGGTCACGTTGACCATGGTAAAACGACGTTAACTGCTGCAATCACTACTACATTGCACAAAAAATCTGGTAAAGGTACTGCAATGGCTTATGATCAAATCGACGGTGCGCCAGAAGAAAAAGAACGTGGAATTACAATCGCAACATCTCACGTTGAATATGAAACAGATACTCGTCACTATGCGCACGTTGACTGCCCAGGACACGCTGACTATGTTAAAAACATGATCACTGGTGCTGCACAAATGGACGGTGCTATTCTAGTAGTATCTGCTGCTGATGGCCCAATGCCACAAACTCGTGAACATATCCTCTTGTCACGTAATGTTGGGGTACCTGCAATCGTAGTATTCCTTAACAAATGTGACATGGTTGACGATGAAGAACTATTAGAATTGGTTGAAATGGAAGTTCGTGATCTATTAACTGAATATGACTTCCCTGGTGATGATGTACCGGTAATTAAAGGTTCTGCACTAAAAGCGCTTGAAGGCGATGCAGACTATGAAGCTAAAATTTTTGAATTAATGGATGCTGTTGATGAATACATCCCAACACCAGAACGTGACAATGACAAACCATTCATGATGCCTGTTGAGGACGTATTCTCAATCACTGGACGTGGTACGGTTGCAACTGGTCGTGTAGAACGCGGTCAAGTTAAAGTCGGTGACGAAGTTGAAATTATCGGACTTAACGAAGCACCAGGAAAAACAACGGTAACTGGTGTAGAAATGTTCCGTAAGCTGCTTGACTATGCTGAAGCTGGTGACAACATTGGTGCACTTTTACGTGGTGTATCCCGTGAAGACATCAATCGTGGCCAAGTGTTAGCTAAACCAGGTTCGATTACACCGCATACTAACTTTAAAGCAGAAGTTTATGTATTATCAAAAGAAGAAGGTGGACGTCATACACCATTCTTCGCAAACTATCGTCCACAATTCTACTTCCGTACAACAGATGTAACTGGAGTAATCCAACTTCCAGAAGGAGTAGAAATGGTAATGCCTGGTGACAACATCGAAATGACTGTTGAGCTTATTTCACCAATCGCTATTGAAGACGGTACTCGTTTCTCTATCCGTGAAGGCGGACGTACTGTTGGATCAGGCGTAGTAACAACAATTGAAAAATAATCGTGTTAGTAAAATGCAGGTAGCGTGACGACGCTGCCTGCATTATTTTTTGCTGGAATTATCCTAAACATACAATATTTGATCTTTGGTTGTCCTCTAAAAGATTATTGCTTTTCTCAAGAAATGAATATTAATTTGTAGTTGATATAAACTGCGACGTAATGAAATTTTCGAGTGCCTCATACGGCCGCTCCGGAAAAACACTGCGCTTTCCGTGGGGGCTGATGAGCCTTGAGCCTCCTCGTGCTGACGCACTGCGGGGTCTCATCTAGGCCTCTGCTCCCACAGGAGTCTCCGTGTTTTTCCTCCGCTGGGATAGTATTTGTTCATCAATAATTAGCGATTGTAATAAATGAAATTCTTGTGTGAACAGCTAAAACAGTCCGGGTGAGCGGAGGGCGGTGACTCCTGCGGAAACAGCACGAGTCCGAAGACCCCGCAGAGTGGTTTTCTCTAGGAGGCTGAGGCCGTGCCCGCGGAAAGCATCCGCCCGGAGTGATCCCGGACGGCGGCAACAGCACATACCTAATCGGAAATCACCCTCCCTTACGTCGCAATATATCAATAACAACAAACTGCACCAAATGAGTCCTAATTTCCAATCGTCAAATTTCCCAACAAAAAAATCCTCTGATCCCTTGCAATCACTAGAAAAAGTTTGTATAATACATAAATGTGCAATCTGATAGTATATTACCAAAAAAGGTTGCATTGGCCGCGTTTTTTCTATATAATAAGAACGTTGGTCACAAAAGGCGATGATGTGAAAGGTTGTTGACACACCCGGCCCCTTTGCCATGGCGAGTGGGTTAAGAAATTTTCACGGAGAATGTCTATTATAAAATGGGCGTAAAGGAGGGAAAATAATGGCAAAAGAGAAGATAAGAATCCGTTTAAAGGCGTATGATCACCGTATTTTGGATCAGTCCGCAGAAAAAATTGTAGATACTGCGAAACGTTCTGGAGCAGCTGTTTCCGGTCCAGTTCCTTTACCTACAGAAAAATCTGTTTATACGGTGTTGCGTGCGGTGCATAAATACAAAGATTCACGTGAGCAATTTGAAATGCGCACACATAAACGGTTAATCGACATTGTTAATCCAACACCACAAACGGTTGATTCGTTAATGCGACTTGACTTACCATCCGGTGTGGATATTGAAATTAAACTATAATAAAGGATGTACAAATAGGAGGTGTAACGGATGGCGAAAGGAATCTTAGGTCGTAAAATCGGCATGACTCAGCTTTTTTCTGAGGACGGAGAATTGATCCCTGTAACAGTAATTCAGGCTGAGCCAAACGTAGTCTTACAAAAGAAAACATTAGAAAATGATGGATATAAAGCACTGCAGATCGGTTTTGCTGATGAAAAGGAATCACGTACAAATAAAGCGGAAAAAGGTCATGCTGAAAAAGCAAACACAACCCCTAAGCGCTACGTTCGTGAAATCCGTAACGCGGATCCTGATGAATATGAAGTAGGTCAGGAAATTAGCGTAGAAGTATTTCAGTCCGGCGATAAAATTGATGTAACTGGAACTTCAAAAGGGAAAGGGTTCCAAGGCGTAATTAAACGCCACAACCAACAACGCGGACCAATGAGCCACGGATCTCATTTCCATAGAGCCCCGGGTGCAATGGGTGATATTGATCCAATGCGAGTTTTTAAAGGGAAAAAACTGCCAGGCCAAATGGGTGGCGAACAAGTAACGATCCAAAACCTTGAAGTAGTTAAAGTAGATGCAGAACGCAATCTATTATTAATTAAAGGAAATGTTCCTGGTGCAAAAAAATCATTCGTAAAAGTCACGAGTGCAATAAAGGCTAACTAATCATAGATACGAAGGGAGGATATGTCATGCCTAAAGTAGCACTATTTAAACAAGACGGTACTCAAGCGGGAGATATGGAATTAAATGATTCTGTTTTTGGTATTGAACCAAACACTCACGTATTACACGAAGCCGTCGTCATGCAGCGTGCATCAATAAGACAAGGTACGCACGATGTGAAAAATCGGTCTGAAGTACGCGGCGGTGGTCGCAAACCGTGGCGTCAAAAAGGAACTGGCCGTGCCCGTCAAGGTTCGATTCGTTCACCACAATGGGTAGGCGGCGGAACAGTCTTTGGCCCGACACCACGCAGCTACAGTTATAAATTACCGAAAAAGGTTCGTCGCTTGGCACTTAAGTCTGCATTGTCTTCTAAAGTTAAAGAAGAAAATCTGGTAGTTCTGGACAGCATTGCAATCAATGCACCTAAAACAAAAGAAGTAGTTAAAATGTTAGATGCACTAAATGTTGGCACAAAAGCATTAATTGTTACTGCTGAAAAAGATGAAACAGTAATCCGTTCAGCTAATAATCTTCAGTCAGTAAAAGTAATTACTGTAGAAGAAGTGAATGTATTAGACTTGCTTATGCATGACAAGCTGATTCTGACGAAGGATGCGGCTGAAAAAGCAGGGGAGGTGCTTGCATAATGAAAGATCCACGTGATATTATTAAGCGCCCTGTCATTACGGAGAATTCTGCCGACTTAATGGCTGAGAAAAAATATACATTCGAGGTAAGCCCCAAAGCAAACAAAACAGAGATCAAAGATGCTGTTGAACTTGTTTTTGGAGTGAAGGTCGAAAAGGTAAATACAATGAATCAAAAAGGTAAATTCAAGCGAATGGGCAGATATGGCGGATACCGTCCGAATCGCAAAAAAGCTATCGTACAGCTTTCAGAGGATAGTAAAGAACTAGACTTCTTTGAAGGCTAAGAAAGTTAAGTGAAGGAGGGAAAACAAGATGGCGATTAAAAAATTCAGACCAACTTCAAATGGTCGACGTAATATGTCAGTATCGGATTTTGCCGAGATCACGACAGACAAACCAGAGAAATCCCTGTTAAGCCCGTTGTACAAACGTGGTGGCCGTAATAACCAAGGGAAATTGACTGTTCGTCATCAAGGCGGTGGTCACAAGCGTCAGTACCGGATTATTGACTTCAAACGTGATAAAGATGGAATACCAGGACGCGTTGCTACTGTTGAGTATGATCCAAACCGCACTGCAAATATTGCATTAATTCATTATGCTGATGGGGAAAAACGTTATATTTTAGCTCCGAAAGGACTTAAAGTAGGACAACAAGTGGAATCAGGTAAAAATGCTGATATTAAACTTGGAAATGCACTCGCATTACAAGATATTCCCGTTGGTACCGTAATTCACAATATTGAATTAAAGCCAGGAAACGGTGGGCAATTAGCTAGATCTGCTGGTGCTGAGGCACAAATTCTTGGTCGTGAGGGTAAGTATAGCCTGGTTCGTTTAGCTTCCGGAGAAGTTCGTTTAGTCCTTTCAACTTGCCGTGCAACAATTGGTCAAGTCGGCAACTTGGAACATGAGCTTATCCGTGTTGGTAAAGCAGGTCGTGCGCGCTGGTTAGGCAAGCGCCCAACTGTACGCGGATCTGTTATGAATCCAAACGATCACCCGCATGGTGGTGGTGAAGGACGCGCGCCAATCGGCCGTAAATCACCAATGTCACCTTGGGGTAAACCTACACTTGGATATAAAACGCGTAAACGCAATAAGCCGACAGATAAATTTATCGTTCGTAAGCGTAAAAAATAACGGAATAATGGACGGGAACTACAGCCCCGTCTCTTAATTGCGAAAGGAGGTTTATCCATGGGTCGCAGCTTAAAAAAAGGACCTTTTGCAGATGACCATCTAATGAAAAAGATTGAGAAGTTAAATGAGGATGACAAAAAACAAGTAATAAAAACTTGGTCTCGTCGTTCCACAATATTCCCTACTTTTGTTGGGCATACAGTTGCTGTTTATGACGGACGTAAACATGTTCCAGTTTATATAACAGAAGATATGGTCGGACATAAATTAGGTGAATTCGCGCCAACCCGTACGTATAAAGGGCACGCTGGCGATGATAAGAAAACAAAACGCTAATGAGAGGAGGCACTCTACATGCAAGCTAAAGCCGTTGCGAAATCCGTTCGTATTGCTCCTCGTAAAGTACGTTTAGTCATAGATTTAATTCGAGGAAAAAATGTTGGTGAGGCAATTGCAATTTTGCGTCACACCAGGCGCGGTGCTTCTCCAGTCGTAGAAAAGGTTCTTAACTCTGCAATTGCAAACGCAGAACACAACTACGAGATGGACACTGATAATTTAGTGGTATCGGAAGCATTTGTAAACGAAGGTGCTACATTGAAACGTTTCCGTCCACGTGCACAAGGACGCGCAAGCAAAATTAACAAACGCACAAGCCACATTACAGTGGTTCTAACAGAAAAGAAGGAGGGATAGTCAGTGGGTCAAAAAGTAAATCCAACCGGTCTTCGTGTCGGTATCATTCGTGACTGGGAGTCAAAATGGTATGCTGGCAAAGACTATGCAGACTTACTACATGAAGATATTAAAATCAGAGAATATCTTGAAAATCGATTGCGTACAGCTGCTGTTTCTTCTATCGAAATTGAACGTGCAGCAAACCGTGTAAATATTACAATTCATACTGGTAAACCTGGTATGGTAATTGGAAAAGGCGGTTCAGAAGTAGAAGCTCTGCGCAAATCATTAAACAGCTTGACTGGCAAACGTGTTCATATTAACATTGTTGAAATTAAAAAAGTCGATTTGAATGCAACATTGGTTGCTGAAAATATTGCTCGTCAATTAGAAAACCGTATCTCTTTCCGCCGTGCGCAAAAACAAGCAATTCAACGTGCGATACGTGGAGGAGCAAAAGGAATCAAAACTCAAGTTTCTGGACGTCTAGGCGGTGCAGATATCGCTCGTGCGGAACATTACAGTGAAGGAACCGTACCACTGCACACATTGCGTGCTGATATCGATTATGGTACAGCGGAAGCAGACACTACTTATGGAAAACTAGGTGTCAAAGTGTGGATTTATCGTGGAGAGGTCCTTCCAACAAAAACGAATAAATAAGGAAGGGGGCAGATGCATTATGTTAATGCCTAAACGTGTAAAATATCGCAGACAACATACCGGTCGTATGAAAGGCCGTGCAAAAGGTGGAACATCAGTAACATTCGGTGAATATGGTTTGCAAGCACTTGATGCTTCTTGGATTACAAGCCGTCAAATCGAGGCAGCCCGTATTGCTATGACACGTTACATGAAACGTGGTGGTAAAGTTTGGATCAAAATTTTCCCAGACAAACCATACACGAAAAAGCCACTTGAAGTTAGAATGGGTTCCGGTAAAGGTGCTCCTGAAGGCTGGGTAGCTGTAGTGAAGCCAGGAAAGATCATGTTTGAAATCGCTGGTGTACCTGAAGAAGTGGCACGTGAAGCATTGCGTCTTGCTTCTCATAAACTGCCGGTTAGAACAAAATTCGTAAAACGTGAAGAAATTGGTGGTGAAATCAATGAAGGCTAACGAAATCAGAGAACTAACCACTGCCGAAATTGAACAAAAAGTGAAAGCTTTAAAAGAGGAATTATTTAATTTACGCTTTCAACTAGCAACCGGACAATTGGAAAACACTGCACGAATCCGTGAAGTTAAAAAGTCTATTGCGCGTATGAAAACAGTTGTACGCCAACGTGAAATCAGCGTAAATAACTAACTGAAACAAGAGAGGAGGCAGCCTAAAGCATGACAGAACGTAATAATCGTAAAGTATACACAGGCCGTGTTGTATCAGATAAGATGGATAAAACAATAACTGTTTTAGTTGAAACGTATAAATTTCACAAATTATACGGTAAGCGTGTTAAATACTCGAAGAAATTCAAAACACATGATGAAAATAACCAGGCAAAAACGGGTGACATTGTTCGCATCATGGAAACTCGTCCGCTTTCAGCTACGAAACGTTTTCGTTTAGTTGAAGTCGTAGAAGAAGCGGTTATTATCTAATTAAAGTTCGCTCGGAAGGTATTCCGAAGGGAGGTCTAAAAGCGTATGATTCAACAAGAAACTCGCTTAAAAGTTGCAGATAACTCTGGTGCACGTGAAGTTTTAGCAATTAAAGTATTAGGCGGTTCAGGACGTAAAACGGCTAATATTGGTGATGTTATTGTTTGCTCGGTCAAACAAGCAACACCAGGAGGCGTTGTTAAAAAAGGCGAAGTGGTTAAAGCTGTTATTGTTCGCAGTAAATCAGGTATGCGCCGCAAAGATGGATCGTATATTCGTTTTGATGAAAATGCTGCCGTAATCATCCGTGATGACAAAAGTCCAAGAGGTACACGTATCTTCGGACCAGTTGCTCGTGAATTACGTGATGCAAAATTCATGAAAATCGTATCTCTAGCTCCAGAAGTTTTATAAAGCGAAAATGTTAAGCCTTGTCAAGGAGGTGCGTCAAGCATGCATGTAAAAAAAGGTGATAAAGTAAAAGTCATTTCCGGTAAAGACCGCGGAAAACAAGGTACTATATTAGAAGCATATCCGAAAAAAGAACGTGTACTTGTTGAAGGAATTAACATGATTAAAAAACACGCCAAGCCTTCTCAAGATAATCCACAAGGTGGGATCCTCAATCAGGAAGCACCAATTCATGTTTCTAATGTAATGCCAATCGACCCTAAATCCGGTGAACCAACTCGAGTTGGCTATGAAGAACGTGACGGCAAAAAGATCCGCATCGCTAAAAAATCCGGTGAAGCGTTAGATAAGTAATTTGCAGGCGAAAGGAGGGCGCTCGTGATGAATCAACTTAAACAAAAATATCAGGATGAAGTATTACCATCCTTGATGAATAAATTCAATTATGAATCCGTCATGCAAGTACCAGCAATCGAAAAAATCGTTATTAATATGGGTGTTGGTGATGCAGTTGCAAACTCAAAAGCATTGGATAGTGCAGTTGAAGAACTAGCTTTAATTTCTGGGCAAAAGCCGGTGGTAACCCGTGCCAAGAAATCAATCGCTGGCTTCCGTCTCCGTGAAGGAATGCCAATCGGTACAAAAGTTACGCTTCGTGGTGAACGGATGTATGAATTCCTGCAAAAGCTTATTGCGGTTTCATTACCACGTGTACGTGACTTCCGAGGAATCTCAAAAAAAGCTTTTGATGGCCGCGGTAACTACACATTAGGTGTAAAAGAACAGCTGATTTTCCCAGAAATTAATTATGACAAAGTAAACAAAGTGCGTGGTATGGATATTGTTATCGTAACAACATCCAATACCGATGAAGAAGCGCGTGAACTGTTGGCTCAGCTAGGCATGCCTTTCCAAAAATAGTCTTTAAGAGCTAATAAAAGGAGGGAAAATGGTGGCTAAAAAATCAATGATTGCGAAACAAAAACGTCCACAAAAATATCAAGTACGTGAATACACACGTTGTGAGCGCTGTGGCCGTCCACATTCTGTAATTCGTAAATTTAAATTATGCCGTATTTGTTTCCGTGAACTTGCCTATAAAGGTCAAATTCCTGGTGTCAAAAAAGCAAGCTGGTAAACCCCGTTTCGGGAAGGAGGTAATGAGTAATGGTTATGACAGATCCAATCGCAGATATGCTAACTCGTATTCGTAATGCTAACATGGTAAAACATGAAAAGTTGGAGCTTCCAGCATCCAAAATAAAAAAAGAGATCGCTGATATCCTGAAACGTGAAGGATTCGTGCGTGATTATGAATTCATTGAAGATAACAAACAAGGTCTATTGCGTATTTTCCTTAAATACGGTGCAAATAGCGAACGAGTAATTACAGGTATCAAACGTATCAGTAAACCAGGGCTGCGTGTTTATGCAAAAGCAGACGAAGTGCCACGTGTACTAAACGGTTTAGGCATCGCAATCGTATCAACATCCAAAGGTGTGCTATCTGACAAAGAAGCACGCACGCAAGCTGTTGGTGGCGAAGTTATTGCCTATGTCTGGTAATGAACATTTTTGAATTAAGGAGGTGCATGGAATGTCTCGTATAGGACTGAAGCCAATACAAGTTCCAGATGGTGTGGAAGTTAAATTTGATGGAAATACCGTTACAGTAAAAGGTCCAAAAGGTGAACTAGCCAGAAGTTTCGATAGTGATATGAAAATTGTTATGGAGGATAACGTTATAACAATTGAACGACCAAGTGATCATAAGGATCACCGTGCATTACACGGAACAACCCGCAGCCTGATCGCCAACATGGTTGAAGGAGTTTCGAAAGGATTTGAAAAGAAACTCGAAATTATTGGGGTTGGATATCGTGCACAAAAACAAGGGAATAAAGTTGTGATTAGCGCAGGGTACTCCCATCCAGTAGAAATCGAACCCGAAGATGGTATTGAAATTGACGTTCCTAAAAACACTCAATTGACTGTTAAAGGGATTGATAAGGAATTGGTTGGTGCTGTTGCTTCAAACATCAGAGCCATTAGACCACCTGAACCGTATAAAGGGAAAGGTATTCGCTATGAAGGTGAATATGTACGTCGTAAAGAAGGTAAAACTGCTAAGTAAGGTTAGTTAGGGTAGAGAAAGGAGTGACCTAAATGATCACAAAGCCTGACAAAAATGTGGTACGCAAAAAAAGACATATGCGAGTTCGTAAAAAACTGTTTGGAACTGAACAGCGCCCGCGTCTAAACGTGTACCGTTCAAATAAACACATTTACGCACAATTAATTGATGATACAAAAGGTCTTACATTAGCAAGTGCTTCTACGAAAGACAAGGAATTAACACTAGAAGCTTCCGGCAATGTAGAAGCTGCTAAACAAATTGGTGAATTGATCGCAAAACGTGCTCAGGATAAAGGTTTCAAATCAGTTGTGTTTGATCGCGGAGGCTACCTTTATCATGGTCGTGTAAAAGCTTTGGCAGATGCTGCAAGAGATGCAGGTCTTGAATTTTAATCGATAAAGGAGGGACATACATGCATAATAGTATTGATCCGAACAAATTAGATCTTGAAGAACGTGTTGTTACAATCAACCGTGTTGCAAAAGTAGTGAAAGGTGGACGCCGTTTCCGTTTTGCTGCATTAGTAGTGGTTGGCGATAAAAACGGTCATGTAGGTTTTGGTACTGGTAAAGCACAGGAAGTACCAGAAGCGATTAAAAAAGCCGTTGACGATGCGAAGAAAAACTTGATTGAAGTACCTATTGTAGGCACAACAATCCCACACGAAATCAATGGACGTTTTGGTTCTGGCAATGTGCTAATGAAACCAGCCACTGAAGGTACTGGAGTTATTTCCGGCGGACCAGTTCGTGCTGTCTTAGAGCTTGCGGGTGTTGGTGACATCTTAACAAAATCACTAGGAGCAAATACACCAATTAATATGATTCGTGCTACTTTAAATGGACTAACAAACTTAAAACGCGCGGAAGAAGTTGCTAAACTGCGTGGAAAGTCTGTAGAAGAACTGTTAGGATAAGGAGGGAAACACTATGTCTAAAAAATTAGAAATCACCCTCAAGCGCAGTGTTATTGGTCGAACAGAAGGGCAAAAACAAACTGTTCAAGCATTAGGACTTAAAAAAATTCAGTCAACCGTTGTTCGGGAGGATACCCCATCCGTTCGTGGAATGATTAATAAGGTATCCCATCTTGTAACGGTTAAAGAGGTTTAATAAAACATTAGCGTAAAGGGAGGTGCTCGCATGAAACTTCATGAATTGAAAGCATCAGAAGGAACTCGCAAAAGCAGGAATCGTGTAGGACGCGGAACGTCTTCTGGTAACGGAAAAACTTCCGGCAGAGGGCAAAAAGGTCAAAAAGCACGTTCAGGCGGCGGTACACGTCCGGGTTTTGAAGGTGGCCAAATGCCATTATTCCAAAGCTTGCCGAAACGCGGCTTTACGAATATTAATCGTAAAGAATTTGCTATTGTAAATCTGGATGCATTAAATCGTTTTGAAGACGGCACAGAAGTTACACCTGAGCTATTACTTGAAGAAGGTGTCGTAAGCAAACTGAAAGCTGGCATTAAGGTGCTGGGTAAAGGTGCTATCGAAAAGAAACTGACAGTAAAAGCTCATAAGTTCTCTGCTTCAGCGAAAGAAGCTATTGAAGCAGCGGGCGGTCAAACCGAGGTGATTTAATGTTCCGTACAATCTCCAATTTTATGCGCGTGGGTGATATCAGACGGAAAATCGTTTTTACATTATTGATGTTAATCGTCTTCCGTCTCGGTACATTTATCCCTGTGCCATATACGAATAAAGAAGCAATTGATTTTATGAACCAGCAAAATGTTTTTGGGTTTCTAAATACATTTGGCGGCGGAGCACTGCAAAATTTCTCCATCTTTGCAATGGGAATTATGCCTTACATTACCGCCTCCATTATTATGCAATTACTTCAAATGGATGTTGTACCTAAATTTGCTGAATGGAAAAAGCAAGGGGAAATGGGACGCAAAAAGCTTGCCCAGATAACCCGTTATGGAACAGTTATCTTGGCATTCATTCAGGCGATTGCAATGTCAATTGGATTTAATGCGATGGCCGGCGGGCAGTTAATTTCCAACCCCGGAATCCTGACATTCCTTGTCATTGCAGTTGTGCTTACAAGCGGAACGACATTTTTAATGTGGCTTGGTGAACAGATTACGGCAAACGGTGTAGGAAATGGTATCTCCATCCTGATCTTTGCTGGTATCGTGGCCGCGGTTCCGAATGGCGTAAAACAACTGTATATCCAGTATTTCGATAACCCTGGTGATGAATTGTTTATTAATATCGTCATCGTTGTGTTAATTGCATTGGTTATCGTTGCAGTAACGGTTGGAGTTATTTTTATCCAGCAAGCATTGCGCAAAATCCCAATTCAATATGCAAAAAAACTTGTCAATCGTTCACCAGTAGGCGGACATTCCACACATTTACCACTTAAAGTAAATGCTGCGGGAGTTATTCCGGTAATATTTGCTATTGCATTTATTATGGCACCCCGAACCGTTGCCGGATTATTCGAGAATAAGTTCGCGACAACAGTTGAAAACATTTTTGATTACACCCAGCCAATTGGGATGATCATTTATGTTGTATTAATTATTGCGTTCACATATTTTTATTCGTTTGTGCAGGTCAATCCGGAACAAATGGCGGAGAACTTGCAGAAGCAGGGGGGATACATTCCAGGAATCAGACCTGGAAAGAAGACAGAAACGTATCTTACCCGTGTGTTGTATCGTCTTACGTTTGTAGGATCGATCTTCCTGGCAGCTGTTGCTGTTTTACCTATGATTCTAGGGAAAATTGGGAACCTGCCTACAGCAGTACAAATCGGCGGTACGAGTTTACTGATTGTTGTTGGTGTCGCACTGCAAACAATGAAGCAGCTGGAGAGTCAGCTGGTCAAACGACACTACAAAGGTTTTATCAAGTAAAAACTTGTTGCACAGCCCGAGAGCGAGGGGAAAACAGTTGAATTTACTTTTAATGGGTCTTCCTGGTGCTGGTAAGGGTACACAGGCAGAAAAAATTGTTGAAAAATACAACATCCCTCATATCTCAACAGGAGATATGTTCCGTTTAGCAATAAATGAAGGAACAGAGCTTGGCAAAAAAGCAAAGGAATTTATGGATCAAGGTGCACTTGTTCCGGATGATGTTACAATTGGTATTGTTGATGAGCGCTTGCGCAAAAACGATTGTGAAAATGGTTTTCTATTAGATGGGTTTCCACGAACAATTGCACAAGCCGAGGCACTGCAATCGCTGCTAACGAACATGAATAAGGCGATTGATCATGTCGTCCATGTTGATGTACCAGAAGAAAAATTAATGGAACGTTTAACTGGTCGCAGAATATGTCCGACATGTGGTGCAACTTATCATGTGCTTTTTAATCCTCCGAAACAAGCGGGAGTATGTGATAAGGATGGCTCTACCTTAATCCAGCGGGATGATGATAAAGCCGAAACGGTGAAAAATCGTTTAGATGTTAGTATCAACCAAACAATGCCACTTTTAGATTATTATCAGGATAAAGGAAACCTTGTAACGGTAAACGGGGATCAAGAAATTGATAAAGTTTTCCAGGATATTCAAGTGGCAATAGAAAATTAAGGATTCTGCCTTATATGGATGCAATTCTGTCTGTTAAAATGTATAATATAACAGTGTGTATTTTGGGTAGCACACTGATTACGTGATATAGAAGTGACACAGGAAGTTGATTCATGAGAACTTTAAAACCTTTAACCAAAAGGTATTCATTAAATATAAGCCTAAGTGAAGGTGATCGTTGTGGAGGAAGCTGACTCGGTTCCGCAGATGGGTCAAGTTGTTCGAATTGCGCAAGGACGTGAGGCTGGCCAATATGCGGTAGTCATAAAAATGGTTGACGAACGGTATGTCTTACTAGCGGATGGGGAAAAACGTAAATATGATCGACCAAAGAAAAAGAATTTACATCATATTGAAGTTATGGATTATATATCTCCAGAAGTCCAAAACAGCCTTCTAGAAACTGGTCGTGTCACAAATGGGAAATTACGGTTTGCCATAGCTAAATTTGTCAATGAGGTTGTGACTGATTTGAAGAAGGGAGATCAACACGATGGCGAAAGACGATGTAATTGAAGTGGAAGGTACCGTAACAGAAACATTGCCAAATGCGATGTTTAATGTCGAGCTTGAAAATGGCCATACAGTTTTGGCCCATGTGTCTGGTAAAATTCGTATGCATTTCATTCGTATCTTACCAGGTGATAAGGTAACGGTAGAACTCTCCCCATACGATTTAACAAGGGGACGAATTACGTACCGTTACAAGTAATAGTGAGCTCCGATCTAAAAGGAGGTAAAGATGATGAAAGTAAGAGCATCTGTAAAACCAATTTGCGAAAAATGCAAAGTCATTAAACGCAAGGGTAAAGTAATGGTGATTTGTGAAAATCCGAAACACAAGCAAAAACAGGGCTAATCAGAGGTCAGAAGTCCAGAGGCCGGATTGGAACAAATCGGCGAGTGAGCCGATTTGTGGATATATTTAAAAATCAGGAGGTGCTAAAATTTTATGGCACGTATTGCAGGTATTGATATTCCACGTGATAAACGTGTGGTAATCTCATTAACCTATATTTATGGTATTGGGAAAAACACTGCACAAGAAATCCTTAAAGAAGCAGGCGTTTCAGAAGACACTCGTGTACGTGATCTTACAGAGGATGAATTGGGTAAGATTCGTAAAGCAGTTGACGGATACACAATCGAAGGTGACCTTCGCCGTGAAGTATCGCTTAACATTAAACGATTGATTGAGATTGGCTCATACAGAGGAATTCGTCATCGCCGGGGACTTCCCGTACGCGGACAAAAAACAAAAAATAATTCCCGTACTCGTAAAGGTCCACGTCGTACGATTGCAAACAAGAAAAAGTAATGTGAAGGAGGGTAAAATCAATGGCTCGTAAAACCAATACACGTAAGCGTCGTGTAAAAAAGAATATTGATACAGGTGTAGCACATATTCGTTCTACGTTTAACAATACGATTGTAACGATTACCGATGTTCAAGGTAATGCGATTGGCTGGAGCTCTGCAGGTGCATTAGGCTTTAAAGGTTCTCGTAAGTCAACACCATTTGCTGCACAAATGGCAGCTGAAACAGCAGCCAAATCGGCTGTGGAAAACGGCATGAAAACATTGGAAGTAACGGTAAAAGGCCCTGGTGCCGGTCGTGAAGCTGCTATCCGTTCGCTTCAGGCAGCTGGCTTAGAAGTTACAGCCATTCGTGACGTAACTCCAGTTCCTCACAATGGTTGTCGCCCACCAAAACGTCGTCGTGTATAAATTATACCGTATAGAATTTGTCACCCTGTCTATAATGGGTTATGATGGCTAAAAGTGTAAGGCAAAAGTGGAAGACTCTTTTTTGTACTTTAAGGAAGTATAAGTTTTTATACGATTAAAGTATAAGAAAAATTTCGGCACCCGCTATGATGGACGGGTAAAAACCTGAGTTTTTCTAAAAATACCTTAACCAACAGCATCTGAGTTGACAGAGAGTACAAAAGAAACCAATAGTGCAGAAACGCCAACTGCCTATTTGAGGAATTTCGGTTAGACCCCTTAAGTCTAACCGGGGTTTCGACGTTTTGAAGGAGGGTTTTATTGAATGATCGAAATTGAAAAACCAAGAATAGAAACGGTAGAGATCAGCGATGATGCCAAATTTGGAAAATTCGTCGTCGAACCGCTTGAACGTGGATATGGTACTACTCTAGGAAACTCCTTGCGTCGTATCCTATTATCCTCACTTCCAGGCGCTGCTGTAACGTCCGTTCAAATTGATGGTGCGTTGCACGAATTCTCAACAATTGATGGCGTTGTTGAAGATGTAACGACTATCATTTTGAATTTGAAGAAGCTTGCTCTAAAAATTTACTCTGACGATGAGAAAACATTAGAGATTGATGTGCAGGGAGAAGGAAAAGTAACGGCTGCAGATCTAACATATGATAGTGATGTAGAAGTATTGAATCCGGAACTGCCTATTGCTACGGTTAGCAGTAAAGGAAGCCTGCATATGAAAATTACCGCAGAACGCGGTCGCGGCTATCGTCCAGCAGAAGCAAACAAACGTGATGAACAGCCAATTGGTGTTGTTCCAATTGATTCAATCTTTACACCCGTATCACGTGTCACCTATCAAGTTGAAAATACCCGTGTAGGTCAAGTTGCAAACTACGATAAATTAACGATGGATGTATGGACAGATGGAAGCACTCGTCCAGAAGAAGCAGTTTCTTTAGGTGCCAAAATCTTTACCGAGCATCTTAATATTTTTGTGGGTTTAACAGACGAAGCGCAGAATGCGGAAATCATGGTCGAAAAAGAAGAAGATCAGAAAGAAAAAGTAATGGAAATGACAATCGAAGAACTTGATCTGTCTGTCCGATCATATAATTGTTTAAAACGTGCTGGAATTAATACAGTTCAGGAGCTTTCAAATAAATCGGAAGAAGATATGATGAAAGTACGTAATTTAGGCCGTAAATCACTGGAAGAAGTCAAGGTAAAACTGGATGATCTTGGCCTAGGCTTACGTAATGATGACTGATCTTTTATAGACACCTTTAGAATTGGAGCAATACGCTGGAGCTTATCACAAGCACTACGCAGATGTTCAATTATCTATTATTAGTTCCCAGCAACAGGAAAAGGGAGGGATAGTCCATGGCTAGAAAACTAGGTCGTACAACAGACCATCGTATGGCATTACTTCGCAACCTTGCATCTGATTTGATTATTCATGAGCGGATTGAAACAACAGAAGCAAAAGCGAAGGAATTGAAATCGGTAGTTGATAAAATGATTACGCTTGGAAAACGCGGTGATCTTCATGCACGCCGTCAAGCTGCAGCATTTTTATACAACCAGGAAGCAAACGAAGATGAAAGTGTTATTCAAAAACTTTTCGGTGACGTTGCCGAGCGCTACGAAGATCGACAAGGTGGATACACACGTGTTCTTAAGCTAGGTGAACGTCAAGGTGACGGAGCAAAAATGGCAATTATCGAACTAGTTTAATGAAACATGAGCGCGTTAAGGGCAGGACTGAATCTCTTCCACGAGGTGAATCCAAGCCCTTTTTTTGTGTATAATGGTGATAGAAAAGTGCAGCGGGGCCGTTTAGCGACGTATGGCATAAGCAAGGGACCGCAGAGCGCCCGCACTTTGGCGCTCGGAGTGTCCATTGCTTATGGCAGTAGTCGCTGGCCCCACGCGCAACTGAGTCAAGGAAAGGTGAAAGGTTGAGACGACTCGGATGATACAGGGCATCGAACCAAGGATGAGTATATCAACCGCAGGAGCGCAGAAACATCGGCCGGAGCGCAAAAACATCGACTGGAGCGAGGAAACATCGACCGGAGCGCAGAAACATCAGCCGGAGAGCGGAAACATCGGCCGGAGCGCGGAACATCAGCTGGAGAACGGAAACATCAGCCGGAGCGAGGAAACATCGGCCGGAGCGCAGGAACATCAGCCGGAGAGCGGAAACATCGACCGGAGCGAGGAAACATCAGCCGGAGCGCAGGAACATCAGCCGGAGAGCGGAAACATCGACCGGAGCGCAGGAACATCAGCCGGAGAGCGGAAACATCGACCGGAGCGCAGGAACATCAGCCGGAGCGCAGAAACATCGGCCGGAGAGCAGGAACATCAGCCGGAGAGCGGAAACATCGACCGGAGCGAGGAAACATCAGCCGGAGAGCGGAAACATCGACCGGAGCGCAGAAACATCAGCCGGAGAGCGGAAACATCGGCCGGAGCGAGGAAACATCAGCCGGAGCGCAGGAACATCGACCGTAGAGCAAGAGCATCAACCAAAGCACGATAACTCATCCCGAGGACGTAGACATAGACTGGAGAGCTGGATTATCAATTAATTCACACCCAGGCCATGAGCTAGAGGAGGAATTCACATTTTGAGAAAAAAATTGATTGAGTTTAGAAATGTATCGTTTCGATATGGAGATGAGGAGCCTTGGGTGTTAAAGAATTGTTCGTTTGAAGTCTATGAAAATGAGTGGCTTGCCATTATTGGCCATAATGGTTCCGGAAAATCGACTATTGCCAAGTTAATGAATGGCCTTCTGTTTCCGCAAGAGGGTGAGATTATCATCAATGGGCAACAGGTAACGGAGGAAACGATCTGGGATGTCCGAAAAGATGTCGGAATGGTTTTCCAGAATCCGGATAATCAATTTGTCGGGACAACGGTACAGGATGACGTTGCGTTCGGTATGGAAAACCGCGGATTCCCGCGTGAAGAAATGATAAAGCGGATTGAACAGAATTTAACAGCTGTCGGGATGCAGGATTACCGATTGACAGAACCGCACAGGCTTTCCGGTGGGCAAAAGCAGCGCGTGGCAATTGCTAGCGTTTTGGCAGTTTCGCCTAAGGTACTTATTTTGGACGAGGCTACCGCGATGCTTGATCCAAAAGGGCGCCAGGAAATTATGCGTACTGTTTCCAATGTTAGAGCGGAGCATGCACTTTCGTTAATAACGATCACCCATGATTTGCGTGAAGTTGTACAAGCAGAAAGGGTAATCGTGATGAACAGTGGTGAAATCTGGGATGAGGCAATACCACGGGAGATTTTTTCGAAAAAGGATGCATTAAGGGAAATTGGACTTGATGTGCCATTTGTCGCTATTTTAACGGATGAACTGAAGAAGACTGGAATGACGATAACAAATGAGCCACTAAATCAAGAGGAATTGCTGGAGGATCTATGGACATTACATTTGAGAACGTAAACTACATTTACCAACAGGGTACCCCATTTGCCCATAAAGCAATTAAGGACTTATCTTTTCATATACCATCGGGATCATTTGTAGCTATAATTGGTCATACTGGTTCAGGTAAATCAACGTTAATTCAACACTTAAACGGTTTAGTACACCCGAGTGCGGGAACCGTCACAATCGGAAATTACCGTCTTACTAATGATGAAAAGCCAAAAAACATGAAAGAATTACGCAGCAAAGTTGGGGTCGTGTTCCAATATCCAGAGCATCAACTATTTGAAGAAACAGTAGAAAAGGACATCGCATTTGGTCCGGAAAACTTTGGTGTTTCCAAAGAGGAAATTGCTAAACGGATTCAGGAGATTATTCCGGCGGTTGGTTTATCCGGAGAGATGCTGAAACGCTCACCGTTTGATTTAAGTGGCGGCCAGATGCGCCGGGTGGCCATTGCAGGTGTATTAGCGATTAAACCGGATGTGCTTGTACTTGATGAGCCAACAGCCGGATTAGATCCACGCGGGCAAAAGGAAATCATGAACATGTTTAAGGAATTGCACAAAAAGGAAGGGTTAACCACCGTACTTGTGACACACAGTATGGAAGATGCCGTTCAATATGCCGACCATGTGATTATTTTAAATAAAGGGACGAAATACATGGAGGGAAGGCCTGAGGATGTATTAACACAGCAAGAAGCATTAAATAAGGTCCAGCTTGATGTTCCAGAAGCGGTTCAGTTCCTTTTAAATTTTGAAAAAAGGTTCGGCATAAAAATTCCTTTCCAACGTCAAACAACCGAAGAGATTGCACGGGATGTACATCGGTATTTACAAGGGGGCGGCGAGAATGAGTAACTCCCTTATTATTGGCCAATATGTTCCGGGGAATTCGATTATCCACCGGTTAGATCCCCGCACAAAAATTACGATCATTTTTTTCTTTGTTTTTGTCGTGTTTTTTGCAAATTCATTGCTTAGCTATGCTATTTTAACAGCTTTTGCCCTGGCTAGTGTGGCAACAACTCGAATTCCCATTAAGTTTATCGTGAAAGGGTTAACGCCTGTCTGGTTTTTAATTGTTTTCACATTTTTACTGCATTTATTTGTAACCAAGGAAGGAACGGTTGTAGCTGAAGTATTCTCCTTTAAAATATATTCTGGGGCACTTATCCAGGGAATTGCTATTTCGATGCGGTTTTTCCTGCTGATCTTAATTACATCGTTATTAACCTTAACAACAACACCGATCGAAATTACCGATGCGATTGAGGATATGCTTCATCCACTGAAAAAAATCAAATTTCCAGTGCATGAGCTGGCACTAATGATGTCAATATCATTACGGTTTATCCCGACGCTGATGCAGGAAACGGAAAAAATCTCACGGGCACAAGCATCGCGCGGAGTTGACTTTAAGACAGGACCAATTAAAGAACGCGCCAAAGCCGTTGTACCCTTATTGGTACCATTGTTCGTCAGTGCATTTAAACGGGCCGAGGAGCTGGCGATGGCGATGGAGGCACGTGGCTATCATGGCGGGGAAGGCCGAACAAAACTCCGGGAATTAAGGATAGAAAAACGGGATATAGCGATTTACGTATTATTTTTATTTGTAATTGCAGGGTTATTTTTAACGAGAAATTACTAGTAAGGGGCTGGGGCGAAATGGAAAAGATAAAGTGTGTGATCAGCTATGATGGTTCCGGTTTTGCCGGATTTCAAATCCAGCCCAAGAAGCGAACTGTTCAAGGGGAGTTAGAGAAGGCCCTTATGACAATACACAAGGGGGCGCATGTCCGAATTCAGGCCTCTGGACGTACGGATACGGGCGTGCATGCCAAGGGACAGACGATCCATTTTGAAACACCGTTTACCATACCGGAGGCGAATTGGAAGCGGGCGCTTAACACGCTTTTGCCGGGTGATCTTTATATAAATGAGGTAGAAAAGGTTCCGTCATCATTTCACGCGCGATATGATGTAATAGAGAAGGAATACCGCTATTATGTCTGGAATGAAAAAGAGACGGATGTTTTCAAGCGTAACTATGCATATCAATTCCCTTATGCATTGGATATAAAAGCGATACAGGACGCTTGCAGCTATTTGGAGGGGGAGCATGATTTCACTACATTTTCCTCGGCAAAAGCTACGACAAGAGGGAGCAAGGTAAGGACACTCTACCAGGCATCATGCGAGAAACGCGGAAGTGAAATTGAATTCATTTTCCGGGGAAGCGGCTTTTTATACAACATGGTACGGATAACCGTTGGCGTATTGCTTGATATTGGCCAAGGCAGACGTAGAGCAGGAGAAATTCCCTATCTTATCGAACAAAAGGATCGCCGGCTTGTTGGGGAAACGATACCACCTCAAGGGTTGTATTTGTGGAGGGTCAGGTATTGACTGAGTGTGATAGTATAATATGGTCAGAAAACAAGATGAGAATAAAGAAGCGGAAAAAGTCCCGCTAAGACTTGACATTTGGCCCCTAGTTGGTATACTATGATTTATGGCATTTTATTTCTAAACCATGATTAGCCCCGGAAACTAATTATGTTAAATATAGGAATAACAACGGAAACGAATGAAATATGGAGGGAAACCATCATGCGCACAACTTTCATGGCGAATGAAAATAATATCGAACGCAAATGGCTTGTTGTGGATGCTGAGGGCCAACGTCTTGGTCGTTTAGCAAGTGAGGTTGCTGCGATCCTTCGCGGAAAGCATAAACCAACTTACACACCACATGCTGACACAGGTGATAATGTCATCATTATCAACGCTGAAAAAATCGAACTTACAGGCAACAAAATAAATGACAAAAAATATTACCGTCATTCAGGCCATGTTGGCGGATTAAAGGAACGTAATGCATACGAAATGCGTACGAAATACCCTGAGCAAATGCTTGAGCTTGCCATCAAAGGTATGCTTCCAAAAGGTCCACTAGGCCGTAAAATGGGTAAAAAATTGCACGTATACAGAGGTTCTGAACACAATCATCAAGCACAAAAACCAGAAGAATATACGCTTCGTGGATAATTAAAAGGAGGTTACTCAATTGGCACAAGTACAATACTACGGCACAGGCCGTCGTAAAAAGTCAACTGCACGTGTACGCTTAGTTCCAGGAACAGGCCGTGTAGTGATTAATGACCGTGATGCAAAAGACTATTTTCCATATGAAACACAATTATTAATATTAAACCAACCACTTGCGGCAACAGAAACACAAGGCACATATGATGTCTTGGTAAAAGTTCATGGTGGAGGATTCACTGGCCAAGCTGGTGCTATCCGCCACGGAATCGCTCGCGCACTCCTTGAAGCCGATCCAGAATACCGTGCTTCATTGAAGAGCGAAGGATACTTGACTCGCGACGCACGCATGAAAGAACGTAAGAAATACGGTCTTAAAAAAGCCCGTCGTGCACCACAGTTCTCAAAACGTTAAGCAAATTAGAAAAAACTATATCAAAAAACCCTTTCTCCATTGGTTCCGAGGAAGGGTTTTTTGTTTTACTTACTTCTCCGCTTTATCATCAGATACCCTTGGCTTCTTCACTTTCCCTGACTCCGTCTCTGTCAATTTTCCTTCGTCAATTGACGACTTAAATTGAAATGAATCATCATCCAGTTCATCATCTATCTCCGCAATCACAAGTGGATAGGTGAGCACTTGGATGTTCATGCTGCCCTTTTTTGGTTTGGTCTCTTCATAGCTGACAGTAATTTTATGATTACCTGCTTTCGATTCTGGTGAGGTTACTTGCTGTATTTGCTCAACCTTCACATCAAATCCGCCTGATGACTTTTGTCCAAGCATAACAATTACATATGTCTTGCCGTTTACATGGAAAACTTTATTCGCTTTTTCTGCCCGATGTTTCGCAATCCATTTTTGAACCTTGTCTGGTGCATCCTCAACATTGATTGTCTTAAATGGAATTTCCGTAACGTCCCTTTTCATTGGTATCTCCTCCTCAGTGTTTGAATTGTCCTTTATTGCATCCGATCCGCACCCGGGTAGGGATATACTTAGAAATATAACGATCATCAAACAATGCACAAGACTCCGCCTCATTTTAAGAATACCCCTTTCTGTTACATACCCTTTTTCCTATCACCGACCTGTCTTAGCTCCATCATACTTGACATTTAGACATATGTATAGTGCAGTATTTTTTACCAGCATTAAATTATTTAGTTGAAACCTTTATCCATGTTAAACTGTATAATAATTAAACAGAAAGGAGGAAAAAGATGTTTAGAAAAATACTAAAACAGCTTAATCGCGGCAGCAGCGAGCGCAGACATCGCCGCTATCATGGCGGCAGCAGCAGTAAGCGAGGACGCCATTATTATCACAGTGGCAGCAGCAGTAAGCGACGACACCACTATTATCACAGTGGCAGCAGCGGGCAGCATAGACACCATCCAATGAGCGGCAGTAAACGTTACAAGCGGAGAAGCTGGGGAAGCAGCAGCTAGTGTCCTCCTTTTGCTTTAATTGCAGCATGCAGATCTGTCTGAATTTCACTAGAATTCGAATAAGGACGAAGCAGCCGGAGTAACCTTTTCAGTAAATGAACCGTTTCATCCGCCAAAGAAAGTTCTTCTGTCCAAGGGAGAGCTTTTTTACTTTTGGAAGAATACGTCGTGTAAAGCAAATATAAAAGAATATCACCTAAATCATAATAATCCTGCAGTTTCATCTCCATAATAGCTTTACGAGAATAGACCGGACCATCTGAAGCAACATGTTTTGCCAACCCAAAATCGATTAAAAAAGGCTCGTCATTTTTCAGCATAATATTTGGAATCCGTAAATCCAGATGATAAATATCTTTTTTATGCAGATAATCAATTAACTCGAGTAAATGAGCAAGGAAGAGCAGTGATTCTTTCTCATTAAACGTTTTTTTCTTAAAAAAAATCTGCTTGTCCAGATTATCCCCTTCCATGTAGCTCATAACATAAAAGAAATTACCGTTATGCGAAAAGGATTCATACAACGTTGGCATATTTTTATGTTCCAGCATACGTAATACAGCAATTTCCTTGTTAAAGATGTCAACCTCATTACGTTTACGCTGCTTGCTTGGCCGAAGCTGTTTAAGCCCTTTATTCTCCATGGTTTTCAAATCTTTGCAAAGATAAACAATACCATAGCTTCCAGTTCCGATAAGATCCAGAACCTGATAACTATCCTGTAAAACTGTCCCTGTTTGGAGTGGTTTGTCAACAAAATACTGATAGGTTTTTCTTATAAAACGTAAGATATGCACGACAATCACCTCGATCCAGAATCAGTCATTACTTTAATGACATATTTTGAATACTATTATACATGAAAATGGGACAGGCGAGCTTGGAATAATAAAAACAAACATTCTCCCTAAATCAAATGCCATTTTAGACTAGGGCAACGAATGGTTACCACACAAACACACCCATCCAAAATTCGACTTAACCAAAGACGATTTCTACCGTTAAGTGAGGGTAGTTTTCTTCTTTATAGCTAAAACATAGTCATTTTTCCCTAATATTTTCAAAACGCGTAAAAGTTGTAGAATTTTGTTATAGCTTGCGTTAAAATTGAAGTAATATAACGTTTAGAAAAGTCACTCAAAAAAGGAATGTAGCTTATGACCTACCACATCAACCTAATAAAACTCCTTTTTTCTATGGATGACCATTTATATCGAATTAATAAGGCAGAAAAAATCCAAGCTTTATGGAAATGGTGTTCACTTCTTTGCCTATTCAGTATCATTATATATGGCTGGATGGCGTTACTTGGGATTGGTTCCGATTTTATATCAAGTCATGCAACTGCATTAAACGCAACGGAATATGAGTTAAGCAAATTAGGCTTTGTTATTGGCCGGGGTTTGTACGCTATTTTGCTAACTGCTATTATCTTATTTCTTTCGGCACTTATCTTTTATTCCATAACCGGTATACCTTTTCGTAAACTGATCATTATGCAGCAGGTTGTGCTGTTAATGATGCTTGTCGAACGGGTTTTATGGATACCGCTGATGCTTTACTGGGGCCTGGATTGGTATGTTTCCCCATTGTCATTTGGCATTATCGCCTCTTATTTTACCGAATATCAGTGGATCATCTATTTTTTTGGTGCAATATCATTATTTCAATTATGGATTATCGGCTTTCAGGTCAAATTTTTACGTTACCTGTCTCCAATCAAACGACGGTGGATTTGGCTTACTGTCATTCTTTTACATATATTCTATTGGGCTGCAGCTGCTTCCTTGGCCTTGATTGATAATCATTTGGTAAGGGGGTGGTTTGGTTGAACCGGAGAAAAGTGATCCTTTTATGTGTAACTCTATTCGTTGGAATCAATAGTATATTACTAGTCATGGATGATAAAAAAGTAGAAAGAAAATCGTATGTGAGGGAATGGTCGAGAATAATAACTGCGGATATGTATGAAAAAATGCATAAACCAGGTGTCTTGACTCCAGTGGAAGAAAACAATGTCTACTTCAATGAAAAGATGGGGACCTTCGGGGAATTTTTACTGGAAGAAGGGGCAAAGGTAAACGTGGGCGATGCATTGTACACCTATCAGGTTCCAGACTATTATGCAACGAAAGCACAGCTAGAAAGTGAAGTGGATACGATTAACGGGGAAATTGCGGCAATCGAGCAGGCAATGTCGTCCATTTCAAATTACCAGATTCCCAAGATTGAGATGGTATTTGGGGATGGCAACGAAAAGGAAAATAGGGAAGGTAGAAAAACAACCATTCCGTCTGCCGATGCAGAATATATGAAGGAGCAATATGTAACCGAAAAGGAAAATGAACTGGCGCAAAAAAATGCTCAGTTGAAAAGTGTGCAAGCACAGTTAACCGAATTGGAAATGAGTGGGGATACAATTACGGTAGAAAGTCCGTTTCAGGGGAATGTAACGAATGTTTCAGATTCGCTGGATGATCCAATCATAACAATTGAATCGACCCAATTACATGTAACGGGTGAATTGACAGAAAAAGAGCGAATGGTGCTGGAGCAGGGGATGCCTGCAGAAATAAGCCTTTCAGAAAATAATACGGTTTTACAGGGGACTGTTCAGGAGGTAAGTGATTCCCCTAAAACAGTTGCCTTACAAGGAACAAGTTTGTACCCATTTTATGTGTCATTTACGGATGAAGCTAAAGATGAAAAGGATACGGAACAATTATTACCTGGCTATCATGCCGACATGGCAATTACAACAAATGAATCGGCAAATGCTACGGTTGCACGGGAGGACGCCGTTTTCGGCAAAACGCTATGGAAGATGACAAGTGAAGGTAATCTAGTCAAGCAAAAGATAACAACCGGTATTCATATGAATGAACAAATCGAGATTACTAAGGGCGCCAAACCTGGAGAGTGGGTGGCCAAAGATCAAAAGCGTCAATTTCGCTCCAACGTTACGTTTATTACACCATTGAAAATCAACCATATTCACTGGAAGCAATTTTTCAAGCAAGGGAATTGGAAGAAGGATGTTGTGACTGGGTTGTTGACGAGGTAAAGGGGAATATTTTCGAAAATGAAACAAGATAAGCCTTTTAAAATTGTAAGGGTTTATTTTGTTTCGTTTTTTATTCAATGGAATGGGAATATCGTAAAGAGTAAATAGGGAGGTTTATATGATCTGACGTATTCATAGCCACGGCTCCATAAACGATAATCCAGTTATCCAATTCCAGTCATAAACGCGAGCCTTGTCCCATAAAATAGTTCAAGCAGAGTGAATAAGGAGCGAATGAGATATGGGACGTGCTGGCAAAGTTGTGAGCTGGGGGGCAGGTTTAGTACTTTTAGCATTTTTAATTAATGTTCCAATTCAAATGTCGGAACAAACATGGGAAACATGGTCACTCCCGCTTGCAGGCAAAACAATCGTAATTGACCCGGGACATGGCGGACCGGATGGTGGAGCAGAAGGAAGAGATGACACACAGGAAAAAGACGTTGCGCTTGCCGTTTCTAAAAAACTGCAAGACTATTTGCAGCAATCAGGTGCACTTGTATATTTAACAAGGGAAAAGGATACGGATTTAGCGGAAAGTGGGACGAAGGGATTGTCACGGAGAAAATCGGAGGATATCCGCAAACGCCTTGCATTTATCCATGAAAAGAAAGCTGATTTTTATGTAACGGTTCATTTAAATGCTATCCCTTCAGCCAGATGGAGTGGTGCACAAACATTTTATTATCCAAAGTTTGAAGAAAGCAAACATTTGGCAAAAATGATTCAGTCGGAAATCATACGTAATCTTGAAAACACGAAACGAACCCCTTTAGCCATTAATGGGATTTATCTTCTAAAACACGCTGAAGTTCCCGGGGCTTTAGTAGAGATTGGCTTTTTATCGAACGAGCATGAACGGGAGTTGCTAAAACAGGATGAATACCAGCTGAAAATGGCTGGCAGTATATATGAGGGTATTTTGCGGTATGTGACGGAGGATGTGGAAGAGGAAGAGAAATAAGGGGTATTCATTTAAACATTGGCTGTTTTCTCAATGATTGTTGCTTTTAGCGACTTCATAACAAATTTCATAACAAGTGAATTTTCTGATATAATAGATATGAAGAATTCTAAAAGTATGAAACCTTTTGCGATTATAATCGTATTTCTTTTAAGACAATTTGTAAGGAGGTGAATAACCTTGGGGTTAATATTTGATTTGCTCAATCTTGCTGTTTATGTACCTTTTCTAAAGGTTAATGAAGAAGATATAGGTAGGAACCTAACGCATTTAAAAAAACATCAATGGTTTCAAAACTATCTTAATGATGAGAAGTATAGGGAACTAATCATTTACAATAAAAACGTACGTCAAACTATTGGGAAATTTAAAACCAAGAATTCCTATAACATTAGATGTGAAAAAAAATTACACAAAGTATTACTTAATGTTGCCTAACAGAAATAAAATGACCTCTAATTAGGGTCTTTTTTTTGCAGTTCTATAGATTTCAACTGTTGCGTAGTTAGATTTTTGACACGCTGAAATAAGCATTTGTTCTACACGTTTGTCAAATGCTAAATCTTTACCTAAATCAAGCCAACGGAACCAATAAAGGTAATTATCCAAGTATTTAGTTGCTACTAAGGGCAATTTATTTTTATATGAAATAAGAGCATCAACATCATCCTCTTGATATTTCCGGATTAACCCCCGAATTTTGGACAATAACACTCTTAAACTAGCTTTTCCTTAAAATTACGTTATTTTCTCCAGTTTATCTTCTTCTTTTGTCCGC